>JAXHMO010000010.1:0-8700 GCA_034521385.1 Desulfovermiculus sp. | reverse complement strand
CACGGCAAATTTGTTCTCCTTTATGTTGTTGTATTTTTTCGAGAATTTTTGGTCATTTTTAGATAATCAAAGACGAGCCTGACTCTTTGGTGCAGGTCTCGCACTTTCTGAGCGATATCTTTGACTTCTCTGGATTTAAGTAACCCTATGGCGAAACCTCTTAAGCGATTGGTATTTGCTGGACCATTGCCGGTTCTAATCCTAGTTCTATCTTCGTCATAAGTCCAATCAAGGATATAGTGTTTGCTGTTTTCAATAGTCCATTGTCCACGATGAATTTGTAGTATTCTAGCAGGATCAGCTTTCTCCGGACTATGGCTGGTTATACCATAGAAAGTGTTCTCCTCAATTTTCCCGCTTTTTTGATACACAGTTTTTTTATGTATGCAAAAAGCCTGGCCAACATGGGGAAACTTAAGGTACTTATTTAACTCAGAAGTGACCCAGACGGAGCGAGTGTCTATTCGACCATGGGCTGGTGGGTCTTGGACACAACAGTCAGGTTCTTTCCGGTTTACGAAGGATCTCTTGATATCGGCGTAGAGAGTGGACTGGTTTTGTTTGGCGGTAAAAAGGTAGTCTGCGCCGCGCCCCACGATGTATTCGGCCAGTTTTTTCTGAGTAAGAAGAGCATCGGCGGTGATAGTTTTTCCAGAGATTTCTATTTGGTCCAGGATTGGGATAAACATCCCGATTTCGTTTGTTTGCTTTGTTTCTTCGCTATTTTCGTCTACAGGTAGAGTACCTACTTTTTTTGGGTGTAGGTGGCCTTGGATTCATGGCCAACAACACTGGCAATATGTGTTTGCCGCCCATTTTCATCAATGGCGTTTTTCATTGTTTTGCCATCAAAAGCCAGGCAAGTGTCTGTCAGGCCTTGGTCTTCATTCCAGCGTTGCAGGGCCTGATCTACTTCGATTGGATCCACCCGGACCAGAACATCACGTATAACGAACTGGCTGGGGATGACATATTTTCCTTTTTCTTTGCGACACCGAAATCGTTGCCTGGCCTTTTGCCCCAGGTTATTAGCCCAGCCATAGATGGCCTTGTAGCCTTTCATTCCGCACAGGGTGGCGGCTGATGCAATGGCCAGAACTGTAGATATTCGATGACGACATCCGTGTGCCCTGCGAGGATCGATTACAGTTGTGAAGTATTCCGGAAGCGAGCGCATCTGTTCAGCATTCATAGTCATTTTTGGTTCTCCTTTTTGATAGGTTGGCTTGAGAATGGCACAAGACAAAAGTTTTCTGGAGTTGGCTTGAAGTGGCAAGACAAAGATGAGCTTAGGGGATGAAGGTTTGGCACTGTATCCTTGGCCGATTCTTTTAAAACCTTTGGTCAGCCCCAACTCTATCCAGTTGGAGGCGCGATAAACGGTGCCTGTGTAACGTTTTGGATCGACAAAGGTTTCCAGGAGCAACAGTGGATGGCCGAAATGTTGTTGCCAATCAAAAGAGATGCGCTTTGCACAAAGTGATAGGATACGAGAGCCCAGGTTTGGCAGGTTCCAGCCCGGCAGGATAAGAAAACGAGAGTTGTTTGCCAGCAACTTCAATCGGTCAAACCGATGCCGATATTCCCATCCAATCCACTGGTCCCTGGCCGCACACTTCAAAGCGGCAGCCGAGAATGTAAGCAGAGCAACCCACTGATCAGAGTGTGTGGCGACATACCAGAGGGTTTCACTAATTTTGGGTGAGGCTCCAAGATAGTGATGCTTGGCCATCAAAGACTTGAACCGGTCTTTCTGGTCTCTTTCGACTGGTTGCAGCGTTATGCTTGGCAAATATGAAAAGGGGCTCTTTATGTGCATGGCGAGCCCCTTGTAGCAAGCTTTTGAACGCTTGTCCAGGATTTAGGGGTAATTTTATAAAATTTTTGTGTTTTTTGATGAGCACAAATCTACCCTGGGCGGGCAAGGATGGTGTATTGCCCTTGCCTGACGGATCTGATAAAATTTTTCTTTTGCTTATGTAATTGTCTTTTCACGTCAAGAATTTTATTGGAGTTCCCCATGGCCCGGAAACAGAATCAGGGATCGGAAGATCTGCGCAAGGAAGCCCTCAAGACTGCTTTGACCACAATCGAGCGCAAATACGGGCAGGGCTCAGTCATGTATTTGTCCGACGAAGCCCATCAACGGGTCCCGGTCATACCCACTGGGAGTATCGGCTTGGATCTGGCCTTAGGAGTCGGTGGGATTCCCCGGGGACGGGTCATTGAGATCTATGGTCCGGAGTCATCGGGAAAGACCACCTTGGCCCTGCAGATCTTGAGCGAGGCCCAGAAGCTGGGAGGGACGGTGGCTTTTGTGGATGCCGAGCATGCCATGGATGTGAGCTATGCGCACCGGATCGGGGTCAAGACGGAAGAACTCCTGGTGTCCCAGCCCGACTACGGGGAGCAGGCCCTAGAAATTTGCGATCTTCTGGTCCGTTCCGGGGCCGTAGATGTGATTGTGGTCGACTCCGTGGCCGCCCTTATCCCCCAGGCCGAATTGGAAGGGAGCATGGGCGAGACCCAGGTGGGTGGACATGCCAGGCTGATGTCCCACGCCATGCGCAAGCTGACTGGGTCTATACACCGCTCCAAGACCTCGGTGATTTTCATCAACCAGATCCGGATGAAAATCGGAATGACCGGTTACGGGAGTCCGGAGACCACCACCGGCGGCAACGCCTTGAAGTTCTACGCCTCCGTGCGGGTGGATATCCGCAAGATCCAATCCCTGAAAGACAAGGACGAGGTCTACGGCAACCGGGTCAAAGTAAAGATCGTCAAAAACAAGGTGGCTCCTCCGTTTCGGGAGGCCCAGTTCGATATCCTCTATGGTACCGGGGTTTCCAGGGAAGGCGAGCTTTTGGACCTGGGTATTGAGCATGGGGTGGTGGACAAGAGCGGATCCTGGTATGCCTTTGGTTCCGAGCGACTGGGCCAGGGGAAGGAAAACGTGCGGGCCTTTTTGCAGGAACATACGGATATCCGGCAATCTATTGAAGACCAGCTCCTGGAACGCCTGGGCATGAAAGAGCCCCCGGCGGAGCAAATGACGGCTGCGGAGACTGAGGACAGAGGACAGGAGACCGATGACAGAAGACAGAGGACTGAGGACTGAGGACAGAAGACAGAGGACTGAGGACATAGAAGCCCGGTTTGTTCGAGAACGAAATTTTTAATCTAGCTTTGCAGATTTCCTGAAAAAAAGTATGACCACAGGGAGTTCAATGTGATCAGCGCGGCAGAGATTCGACGCTCATTTTTGGATTTTTTTGCCCAACATGACCATCAAATCGTGCCCAGCTCTCCGCTCATCCCCAAGGATGATCCCACATTGCTGTTTACCAATGCGGGTATGGTCCAATTCAAAAAGCTCTTTCTGGGCCAGGAGAAACGCCCCTATCAACGGGCGGTCACCTCTCAGAAATGCCTGCGGGTGGGGGGCAAGCACAACGACCTGGAAAACGTAGGTCGAACCGCCAGGCACCATACCTTTTTGAGATGCTGGGCAACTTTTCCTTTGGTGACTATTTCAAGAAACAGGCTATCGCTTTGGCCTGGGAGTACCTGACCAAAGAACTGGGATTGCCTGCTGAGCGGATGTACGCCACCGTGTACCAGGACGACGACGAGGCCATGGCCTTGTGGCAAAAGGTGGCCGGACTCCCTCCGGAGCGCATCTATCGCCTGGGGGAGAAAGATAACTTCTGGGCCATGGGCGATACCGGTCCCTGCGGCCCCTGTTCCGAGGTGCACTTTGATCAAGGTGAGCACATGGCCTGCGGACCGGACTGCGAAATCGGGGTCTGCGAGTGCGACCGTTTTCTGGAGATCTGGAACCTGGTCTTTATGCAATTTGATCGGGACGAATCCGGAACCATGACCCCACTACCCAAACCGAGCATCGACACCGGTATGGGACTGGAACGTGTCGCCGCTGTCTGCCAGGGAGTATACTCCAATTTTGATACCGATCTGTTCACCGGCCTTATCCAGAGCATGGCTTACAAGGCTGGGGTGGAATACAAGGTCAATCCGGATACGGATGTCGCCTTGCGGGTCATTGCCGATCATTGCCGGGCGGTCCCCTTTATGATCGCCGACGGTATCCTTCCGGCCAATGAAGGGCGGGGCTATGTCTTACGCCGACTTATCCGCCGAGCCTTTCGTTTTGGCCGGTTTTTAGGTCTGTCCGATCCTTTCCTGCACGAGATCTGCGGCCAGACCGTGCGGGAAATGGGGGAGGCCTATCCGGAGCTGCGAAAGACCGGAGAGTTCATGAACAAGGTTGTTTTCCAGGAGGAGGAGAACTTTAGCCATACTTTGGACAAGGGCCTCTCCCTGCTGGAGGATGAACTGGAGGGGGTGAGCCGGTCTGGCCGGGAAGTCGTTCCAGGGGAGACGGTGTTCAAGCTCTACGATACCTTTGGTTTCCCAGTGGACATCGTCAAGGATGTAGCTGAGAAGAAAGGATTTCAGGTTGACGAATCCGGTTTTGAACAGCTTATGCAAGAACAACGCCGCCGGTCCAAGGCCTCCTGGTCCGGAAGCGGAGAGATCGATTTGGCTTCCAGCTTTTCCGCCTACTTGCAGGCAGGGTGGAAGACCGAATTCGTAGGCTATGATTCGATGCAATCCTCTAGCCGTATCGTCGGGCTTATGGGCCTGGATGGGCAGGATGTGACCCAGGTCAGGGCCGGAGAGAGGGCCTATATGATCACGGCCCGGACTCCCTTCTACGGAGAGTCCGGGGGGCAGGTCGGAGATACCGGACATATATTGGCCGAAACCGGCCTGGCTCGGGTGACCAACACCGTACGTCCGGCCCCGGATTTTATTGTCCACCTGGTATTGGTTGAAAAGGGCGCTCTCTCCCAGGATCAGGAAGTGAATCTGCATGTGGAGGAGGGCCCCCGGGTGGCCACAGCCCGCAATCATACCTGCACGCACCTGTTGCACGCCGCCCTGCGCTCGATCCTGGGAGAATATGTCAAGCAGTCCGGTTCATTGGTCAGCCCTCAAAGGCTGCGTTTCGATTTTACCCACATCAACCCTTTGACCGAGGACGAGCTGACCCAGATTGAAGACAAGGTCAATGCGGACATTTTGGCCGATATTTCCCTGCACAAAGAGGTTATGTCTTTCGGGCGGGCCAGGGAGGAAGACGCCCTGGGCCTGTTCACTGAAAAGTATGCCGATCAGGTCCGGGTGGTCAGTGTGCCCGGGGTGACCAAAGAGCTGTGTGGAGGCACGCATCTGGACAGCACCGGCCAGGCCGGGAGCTTCACCATTATTTCCGAAACCGGGATTGCCAGCGGCGTGCGGCGGATAGAGGCGGCCACGGGCTGGAACGCCCTGGAGTTGTATAGAAAACAGCGTCGAAACCTGGACCAGGCTGCGGCCGCCCTGCGGATTGTCCCGGAAAACCTGACGGATAAGATTTCCGAACTTCAGGAGCAGGTCAAGAACCTGCACAAAGAAAAAGAGGCCCTGCAGGCCAGTCAATTGAGCGGAAATAGACAGGATGTGCTCAGTCAAGTGGAGAAGATTGGCAGCATCCCCACTTTGGCCTTGTCTTTGGATTTGCCCCCGGGTGCGGGGATGAAGAGCCTGCGCTCCATGATGGATGACTTGCGGACCAGGATGCAATCCGGGGTCATTTTGCTGGCCACACCGAATGAGGACAAAGTCAATCTTTTGCTTTCGGTGAGCTTAGATCTGCACCATCGCTTTACCGCTCCGGACCTGATCCAAGAGGTGGCCAAAGAAGTCGGGGGCAAGGGCGGCGGCCGCCCGGATCTGGCCCAGGCCGGGGGTAATGATCCCTCTGGGATAGATCGGGCTGTGGCTAAGATCAAGGAGATCCTGGCCGAGCAGGCTGGAGAGGAATGAGGACAGAAGACAGAAGACCGAGGACAGAGGACAGAAGACAGCGCTGCCTCTGGCGGGCTCGTTATTCGTTGTTTGTTATTCGTAAGAAGCCGCCAGTTTGATCCAATATGAAACTAGTACCCTGGCTTAAAAGTTATGCGCCTAATATTGGCAAAATAAAAAGCATAAAAACCCATTGACAAATAACCCATATTGGCGGCATAATATGTTCATTAATGCTTATATATGATGCATTGCGTCTAGACAATCTTAGATAAGTGGGTCAAATATGTCTACGGAGACCTTATTCCCAGATTGCCAGAAGCCCCAGTTATCGGCTGAACTCTCAAAAACTCGGGTGGCTCAAGCCCAGCAGTTCCTTGGACCCCGCGTTGTTCAGCGCATCCTGGCTTTCGCTTTGTATTTGCTTGGTGCAAAACGAAGCTCTATTGGCCAGGGCCTGAACATACCTACTGAAACGGTGAAGTCCATGATCAAAACCATCAATAGAGACGGGATCGCAGGCTTAGAAGACAGGCGATGTGCGTCTACAAAGAACCTGGAATCCCCAAAACCAGCACCAGTATCTTGCAGAGAGGAAGATAACTCTCTGGTAATTGATTTCGGTATTCCAGGAAGAGAACTTAAAATTCCCCGCAATGATCCCTTGCTCCTCAAAGCTGTTATTGTCTCCATGGCCAATAATCGCCTCTTGTCCAAGCGGGAAGCAGCTCAGGCCCTTAATGTCACATCCTCATATATGAGCACCCTTACGCGAAGACTCCAGGAAGAAGGCGCGGCATCACTTGGAGATAAGCGGCAAGGACAAAAACATGATTACAGAGTTCCTGCCCCTGTCAAAAGGGAAATCATTCAGCAGTTTGCAGCAGACATTGTCTGTCATGGCCAGACATCAAGCGACAAGATTTCTGCTGAACTTCAAGAACGATGCGGGCTTGAACTCTCGCCACGAACGATACGGCACCACTTGTCCCTGTTGGGCCTTAAGCCGGTCAAACGCTCATTACCTCAGCTGATAAAGGCTGTAAAAAAAACTTCAAAAACCTCATCTTGTTGATGAAAAAAGGGCTTCTCTTGGCTCTCCTGAAGAATTTTAAAAGCCATTCCCCCAGCCTTTCCATGGGAGAAAGGCTCCAAAAGCGAGCTGCCATCGTTTCTTTGGACACAGAAAAGGTTGCTCATCGAAGTATTTCCATCTTCACTGCCACTCATCCCAAAACAGTTCGCAGATGGGTGAAAAGATTTCATAATGCAGACCCATTACTTGATATCCAACGCTCTGGCCGGCCACGCCACTATGGGGAAGGATCAAGACTCATGGTTATTGCTGTTTACTGCCAGCAAAAACCACCGCTCCCCGGGGTCTTGAGATGGTCCCTGCGCGACGCTCAGAAATATTTCAAAGAACATCCAGAGATCCTTAATGAATCGATCAGCAAGGCAAGTATTCAGCGAATTCTGAAGGAACATGCCTTGAAGCCGCACCTGAGCAAATATTATCTTCAGATTACTGATCCGGACTTCTTTCCGAAAATGGAGCATATTATCAGCTGTTATTCAAGGCAGTTACCAAATCTCTACTGTTTCGATGAATGTACTGGGATTCAAGCCCTCAAACGCCTAACGCCCACCTTGCCAGTGGGCCCTGATCAGCCCGAGCTTCAAGACTTTGACTATATCCGAAATGGGACCACTGATTTGCTCGCTTTCTTAAATCCAGCAACAGGCAAAGTTTATGGGCAATGTACCGATAATCACAACAGACACACATTATGTCAGGTCTTCACAACCCACGTTCAGATGCACCCCCCTGATGCCACTATTCATTATATTATGGATAACTTGTCTTCGCATTATCACGAAGACTTTTGCCAAACAGTGGCTTACCTCAGTGGTGTGGACTATTTACCTTTAAAGACCGGACCTGAACGTCGCCAATGGCTGCAGTCGGAACACAAAAGGATAGTCGTTCACTTCGTGCCCTTTCATGCCTCCTGGCTGAACATGATTGAAATCTGGTTTGGGATCTTAAAAAGCAAGTGCCTCAAATACGGACAGTTCGTCTCAGTCGGTCACCTGTGTGAAGTCATCATGAGCTTTATTGGAACATGGGATGAATTTTATGCCCACCCCTTCCAATGGTCATACACAGGTGAAGGTCTGCACAGCAAGGCTGTGCGGCGGTTCAACAATCTCCTTTCCTTGGAAACAGAGCAAATGGATGCCAAGTTTCTGAAAAGTCAGCTACTACTTATGACCAACATAGCGAACCAATATATCGAATTCATACCATCACAAGATTGGCATCAGCTTCAAAATCTGGCCGTGGAAAAGCAAGAGTACATCAATCGGATAATAGAAGAAGACCCCGGTCCACAACGACAGAAAAAGGCGAAAGAGGCATACCAACAATTTCAGAACCAAGTATTGGGTAGAGCTTCAGGTGTTGAACAAGCAGCATAGCTTCCAGAACTCAAATTGCCAAAAATTGAGACAGAATTTTTGAGACGCGGTACTAGTACCGTGTCTTAAAGGTTTCATCGGGCAAGCAATCAGAGCGAAATTCGAATAAGAAATAATAGTCAAAATAAAACAGTATGATATCTGGATTTTGGTTTGTTCTGTGTTTTGAATTTCTTTTTTTAAGTCATTTGTTCCTATTGTTTCGAATTTCGGATTTCGATATTCGAATTTGAAGGACTTAAAATAAACTTATAAATGAAATAGAACCAATTGCCAAAAAATGGGGCAACATTTTTGAGACGCAGTACTAGTTACAAAGAGGGCTGGCCCTCGGCACTACAT
>JAXHMO010000009.1:0-8340 GCA_034521385.1 Desulfovermiculus sp. | reverse complement strand
CAAAATCATGCTGACCTTGGCTACTGCGCAAACCATTGAGCCCATCCTCTAAGGCATGGATAATAGCCTGAGTTAAGCTCTCACCGCTTAAATCTGCAATCTCCCTGGCCAGCTGTTCAGCTTTTGGATTCCGGACACTTAAAGCCATCTCCAGCCTCCCATGCAAATCTATGATTTTCTGCTGATAAGTCAATCTGGAATATCAATCTTGTATATACGTATTGAAAAAACTGGGTCAAGGGGCGAATCGGTTCTTCCCGTTTCCTCCGCCCCCACCCAGGGCCCGGTACAAAGCAATCTGGGAGGACAGAAGATCGGTCCTGGCAGTGATCAGATTGCGCTGCAGCCCTTGCACACTTCGCTGCTGGGTAATGAAGTTCAGATAATCGCTTTGACCTTTCAAGTAACGCAGCCTGGCCTGACTCCGGGCCTGCTTTGCAGCCCGGAGTTCGTCCTTTAATTCGGCGATCCGATTCTCCTGTCCGGAGATATTGGCCAGTGCATCCTGAACCTCCTTGATCGCTTCCAGGACAGCGGCCGAATAGTCGGCCAAACGCTCATCCACCACAGCCTGTGTCCTTTCCACCTCGGCCTTCCTGGCTCCGGCATCGAACAAAGGAGCGCTCAGATTGGTCCCCAGCCTGGTCAACCAGTCCCCCCAAGCCAGACGGAAACTGTCGCTGCTCATAGCCGTTCGGGCGGAAATGGACAGGGAAGGGAGCCTATCGGCCCGGGCCACACTAACCTCCCAATCTGCAGAGAGCAGCCGGTAATAAGCCGCCCGAACATCGGGTCGAGACATCAGAAGCTCGGCCGGAATCCCTGTCTCCGGCTGAGACACCGGCTGAGGAAGGCTTTGTTCCTGTATGGATACGGTTTGCATGTCAGCCTGCCCCAAAAGCAGGGCCAATTTGTTCAGAGCCACTCTCTCCCTGGCCTGAAGCGGGGGCAGGGCAGACCTGGAATTGGCCACAAGTTCCTGCTGCTGGGTGACATCCAAGGCCGTGGCCATCCCGTTTTCGAATCGGGTAGCCTGCAATCGGAGAAGCTGTTCATTGATTTGGACCTGTTCCTTAACTACCTGCATTTCCTGTCTGGAAGCCAAAAGATCCACCCAGGTGCCGACCACTTCCCCAGTTAAAGAGATAACTGCCGCTCGTACATCTTCGTGAGCGGACCGGGCACTGAGTTGATCGGCAGTATATCCGGACCTGATTCTACCCCACAAGTCCAGCTCAAAGGATGCGGCCAAATCCAGGGAGGCGGACTTGTTGTCCGACAGCAAATCATTATCCCGATAGGTTCGGGTCCGGCTGCCCTCCAGTCCGGTGTCCACTACAGGAAAAAGGCCGGCCCTGGATTTAGCGGCTACGGCCTGGGCCTGACGCAGCCGGGCCCAACTGGCTCGGATATCGAAATTGTCATCCAGAGCCGTATCCACCAGACGGTTGAGTTCTCTGCTGTTAAAAGCCTCCCACCATGCCTCCACCGGGGCGGTCCCATTCATATTCCAAGCAAAGGCGGTAGGGAACTCCACCGGTTGCGCCGAACGCTGCGGAGGGGCAAAGGCCATGCATCCACTGAGCAGAGCAAGGCTCAGGATGGAAAATGCGGCTTTCAATACGGCCGGGAAGCAAAATCGATGCACTTGGGCAATGGCTTTCATCAGCATTGGTTCTTCGGGTAAGTGTCAAATTTCAGTCCCGCCGGCAGCGAAACTGAAATTTGACACATTGAGGTCAGCATGTGAATATTGGTAAATTCATAACACACAATGCCAACAGGAGAGGTCCATGAGTGTAACCTTAACCCCCATAGGGACCGTGCACACCCAGGAATCGAATATCCCCAGACACTGGAGCCTGTCGGATGTGGAGGGAACCCTGGAGATAGATCCTCAATATACAGAAGGCTTACGAGATATCCAACCCGGGCAGCGCATCGTGGTCCTGTTTCATTTTCACAACAGTCCACCGTTTACCGAAAAGCTCCTGGTCCAGACGCCTCCGCATAAAGGCCAAGCCTTCGGGGTATTCAGCACCTGCTCCCCCCGGCGGCCGAACCCCATCGGTCTGTCTGTCCTGGAGGTACTCAAGGTGAAAGGAAATGTCCTTCAGGTCAAGGGAGTGGACATGCTGGACAACACACCCATTCTGGATATCAAACCGCACATTGAGAGGAAGGAGGATGCTGGCGGCTGAGGAGGGATATTTGAGCAGAGGACAGAGATCAGCCCCGCCTCTGGCGGCCTGTTATTGGTTATTCGTTATTTGTTATTCGTAAGAAGCCGCCAGTTTGATCTGATATGAAACTGACCAAGAGGGCAGGCCATCTTCACTCTTCGTTCCCAGGGTTTATCCAGTGAAATCTCTTCCATTTCACCGGGATCCTCTCACGCCTAGGCGTGAACGTCTTCCTCTTATGGCTCCGGCCATCCTCTCATTATTCCGGAATGTTATAAGGGGACAGTCTAGTAGCTTAATATCTGGTTTTATACGAGAAGTCAGAGGTCAGTTAAGACAAAGAGGGCTCACCCTTGGATCTGGGTGAGCCCTCTTTTTTCCGTGGCATAAAAGTCCAGACATCGAGATTTAACACCTAACCTGCGATTATAAGTCTTTGTTTTTAGTGAACGATCGTATGAAGCCATGGTCAAAACAAAGATGCCTGCCCTTGGGGTCAAGGGCTGCCTACTGGTGGTGCTTCCGTAGGCCGAAAGCCCTGACTCCTCTTTATTATCTCAATACGGATCTGCCTTTGAAGGCAAGGGTGGCTACTGCAACTCCTCCAGTAGGGCGGTCCTCTCCGAGGTCCAGCCCTCTTGGTCAGTTTCACCCTTGATCAAACTGGCGGCTTTTTGCTGATAACAAATAACTGATAACAGATAACCAGCCGCCAGAGGCGGGGCTGACCTCTGACATCTATTCTTCTGACCTCTAATCTTGAGGTCCGAAGATCACCTCCGGTTTGGTGGTATCACCGCTGGCATTGGGGAAGTCCTCGTATTTATGCGCCTTTTCTCCAGTTTCCAGCATGTGCCGACCTTCAGCCATGAACTCGTTGTAGCGGTGCTTGACCTCGTAGAATCCATGCCACCAGGCATAGTCCGGAGCCATCATGGCCGCACCCATGCGGGCCCGCCTGCCTTCATGATGCCACAGCTCGTAGAATTCCACCTCCATCTTCTCGTCGAAGAACCTGCTGTCATCCAGCAGCCCTTCTGCGTACAGCTCGTCCAGCATCTCCTTGGCCGGCTTGTAGTAAACCTCGTTGTACTCCTCGACTGCCTTGTCCAAATCCTGGTAGTGGGCGTCGGTCCACCTCTGGCTATGGCACTGAATGCAGATCTCCTTCATCTTCTCCCGCTCGGTCTCCCATTTGGTGTCGGCCGGGAAGGCTTTGAACTCGGAAGGCCGGACCGTGAGCGGGGCCTGAGTTTCCCAGGACAGGCGCTCGGTCACGTCATGGGTTGTACTCACCCCAGCAGATCCCGACATATGGCAGGAAGCGCAGGTCGGGGAGCGGTAGTCCAGACCGGGGGTCCACATGCCCGGGGCGGCATCCCAGTTATACTCGTCCTTATAGGCATGGTACATGGTGCCGTGCTTGGACTCGTTGTAGATCTCGATCTGGGGGTGGTCAGGTCCCAGGTGGCACTGGTCGCAGGCCTCCGGCATCCGCGCTTCGGCTATGGAAAAGCGATGCCGGGTGTGGCAGGAAGTGCAGGATCCAAGAGAACCGTCCAGATTGACCCGGCCCACGCCCACATTGGGCCACGTGTCGGGGTCCAGAGAGCCGTTTTTCATCTTGAGCACGGTGCCGTGGCAGGCATAGCAGCCGGTCTTGCGCTCATTGTCCGAGTTCATCCCGTCATTGAGCCAGGGATCGATCTTCCAGATGATCTCTATGGTGTTGGCATGCTTGCTCCGTGCATACTGCTGGGTCTCGTCCGGGTGGCAGCGGGAGCAGTCCTTGGGGGTGACGACCGCGGCCACAGGCACCATATACTCTCTGCTGGCCCACTTGGAGTCCCCCTCTTTGTAGACCTCTTCATGGGACGTGCTCACGTCCTTGTCCGTGGGATCGGCCAGATGACAATCCAGACAAGTGATGCCGGACTGGGCGTGGCCGCTGGCCGACCAGTCTGCGAACAATCCCGGGTTTTCCTGCTTGTGGCACTCGATACAGGCCACAGCCTCAGGCGGCATGGCCCGGGTCAGCCGGAAGTCCCGCTCCTTCATGTAGTTCTCAACTTTCAACTTTTCCTGCCCCTCCTGTTGCCCTTGCTCATCCTCTTGTTCCTGAGCAACACCCGGCAAAGCAATGCAAGCAGTGAGCAGAATCACAGCCCAGAGGATACCTCGCCATTTGTTCATAACCTATCTCCCCATTGCGTTGGATATTCGACCTCACCTTTGGAGTTGAAGACTATGCCGGGTGCTCGGTAAGGGGCCCGGAACTCCTTGTAGGCATAATAGGGCCGATTCACATGAACCAGCTTGTTGTGACAGTCCACGCACTTACGTTCGTTGCCCTCCCGCTCCCGGCCGTAGAGGGCTGAGCGGTGGGCCAGCATGGCGCCCCGTTTGTAGGGCATGTGCAGAAGATTGCGATGACACTTCTTGCAGTTTTCATTTTTCATGTTTTCATAGGCCTTCCGCCGGTTCTCAGGGCGATCATAGGCCTCGGATCCATGCATCACATGAGCCAGGACGTCTTTGGCCCCGTGCAATGTCTTGGTATAGAAGAAATCCACAGTGTCCTCGGGCGGAGGCAGGTGGCAGTCCATGCAGTTGGCCACGATGCCCTGGGGATTATTCACGTGGCTGGAGGTCTTCCAGGCCTCATAAGCTGGAACGATCTCATGGCAGGTGGAGCAGAACCGGGGGGTGGAGGTGCGGGCCATGGTGTAATAGGTCATGCTAAAGACAGGAAAGCCGATAATTATGCCCAGAATAATAAGGATCATGGGCTTGAACACCTTGCGCATGCTCCCTCCTTCAAACTGGTTGATTGTATCCTCCAACCATAGGTCCAAGCTTAGCTCAAAAAAATATTCACTGCAAGGGGGGGAAGATCTTGGAACCGTCCCTCAAAAATTCATAGACCCCATAAAAATAGGGACCCGGTTTGGGGTCCCTATAGTATACCCTGCATTTCTTGATCTGATCTACTGACAACACAGGCACAATGTTTTGAGCGCCAATGCGCTTAAATATTTCAGATTTGTCGGAGGCAAAGCTGAACTATGAACCCAAAATCGCCTTCAAATCCTCATCCGGGGTGGATATGGGCTTGATGTCAAAGTTCTTGACCAGAACATCCAGGACATTGGGGCTGACAAAAGCGGGCAATGTGGGCCCCAGGCGAATATCTTTGATCCCCAGATAGAGCAAGGTATACAAAATAGCACAGGCCTTTTGTTCATACCAGGAGAGGATCATGGACAGGGGCAGCTCATTCACATCCACCTCAAAGGCCTGGGACAGGGCAATGGCGATTTGGATGGCCGAGTAGGCGTCGTTGCACTGTCCGACATCCAGGAGCCGGGGGAGATCGCCGATTGTTCCCAGTTTCTTGTCAAAAAAGCGGAACTTGCCGCAGGCCAGGGTCAAGATGACTGTATCCTCGGGCGCCTTTTCCACAAACTCGGTGTAGTAATTACGCTCCGGCTTGGCCCCGTCGCAGCCCCCGACCAGGAAAAAGTGACGAATATTGCCGTTTTTGACCGCCTCCACCACCTTGTCAGCCACGGACATGACTGCATTGTGCCCGAACCCGACCATAACCGTGCCCTTGTCCTCGTCCTGAGCAAAGCCGTCCATCTCCAGGGCCTTTTCCACCACCGGAGTGAAATCCTTGTTCTGGATGTGGGTCACCCCGGGCCAACCCACCAGGCCGGTGGTGTAGATGTTGGCCTTGTACGCCTCTTGGGGTTTCTGGATGCAGTTGGTGGTCATGACAATGGGTCCCGGAAATTCGGCGAACTCCTTCCGCTGGTTCTGCCAGGCCGACCCGTAATGGCCGTAGAAATGAGGATATTTCTTCAGTTCCGGATACCCGTGACAAGGGAGCATCTCCCCGTGGGTGTACACGTAAATCCCCTTATCCTTGGTCTGCTCCAGGATGAGTTCCAGATCGCGCAGGTCGTGCCCAGAGACCAGGATAGCCTTGCCTTTTTTGTGTCCCAGGGGGACCTCCGTGGGGGTGGGATGGCCGTATTTTCCAGTATTGGCCGCATCCAAAAGCTCCATGGTCCGCAGATTGATCCGCCCGCACTCCAGGACCATATTCACCCATTCGTCCAGGGACAGATCCTGGCGCAGGGTGGCGGCCAACCCTTTCTGGATAAAGGCGTAGACATCTTCGTCTTCCTGACCCAGGATCTGGGCATGGTCGGCATAGGCGGCTAGGCCTTTGAGTCCGTAGACCAGGGCGTCCTTTAAGGACTTGATATCCTTGTTTGGTTCCGGGTCATGGTCCACACCGTGCTCCCGTCCTTGCTGAATCATTTCCTCCAGAGAGTCCGCCGGCATAAAGGTGGCCGGGCCTTCCGGGAAACTGACCTCACTCTTTTCGCCAGCCAGACCGATGGCCTGCTTGGCCTTCTCCCACAGTGAGGCGTCCTGACCGGCACTTTGTTTGATCCGCTCTTTCAAACGCTCCCGAAGCACCACCGCCTTGTTGACGTACTCGACAAAACGTTCCGGATCAAAGTTGACATTCGTCAATGTGGCAAAGGTGGCCTCGCAGGTAAACACATCTACCTCATGGTCGGTGATGCCCATTTCCCGGGCCTGGACCGCTACCTGGGACAAGCCTTTGAGCACATAGATCAAAAGGTCCTGCATGGCCGCCACGTCCGGCTGCTTTCCACAGACTCCGACCTTGGTACATCCTTCACCCTTAGCCGTCTGTTCGCACTGATAACAAAACATGTCCAACATAATCGCCTCCTGTTGTTTTCCTGTTTCCTGCAGATTCAAGGCTGAGATGCATTTGCGAGTTTTTAAGTATGTTTTACGCTTAATACATTCAGTTCCTAAACTGCACCCATGATCTTCCAGTCACATCCTCACTTAGATTCAGTCCTGACTCTACACAATATTGTATTCAAATCTATGATCTTGATCAAATTTCAGCCCTGCATCTGGCGGGGGCACCGGCAAATCTGAACCTTCACCTCTCATCTGTATGTTGGTTTTGCTCTAAATGACAGGTCGACTGCACCTCACACTGGGAGCAGCCCGAACACCCGCAGGCATCCGATCCCCCCCTGAAGGTCCTATACAAACGCCGTCCAACCACAATGGCGGCAATGAGTACGATGATGGCTACTAGGACTTTTTGCATATCAGCTCCGTTAATTACTGCAGCAAAATTCGCCGGGCCAAATCTTGACCCTGTTCAGTCATCATTTCAGCCATGATGCGCTGTTCAATGTCGTCCTTGGGTAGAGAAGAGGCCTTGCATTCCTCTTCCAGTCTGGCCAACACTTGGGCATCGTGCACAATGCTGGCTTCTAGCTCCAACTCCCGACCACCGGCGGACAAAGCCTCCAGGATGGAAACTACCTGGTCGGCCACATCTTCTCCGGCTCCGACCTTTTCCAGGATGGAACGGGCCGTGGTCCGGCGGTCCTGGCCGGCGGTTTCCGAATGCCTCGGCCCGGAAACCGGTACGTGCAGGAGATGGGCGGCCATAATAATGGCCCCTAAATCCCCGCCGGCGTCCTTGCCCAAACGTTCCGCATACCTGGCCGCACTCTGGGCCTGCTGCATGACCTTGGGTTCCTGCATGAGCAAGCGCCGGACCTCCATGCCCACCTTATCCTTGATCATATCCTGCTGCTTTTCCTTGACCTCGTCCGGCAAGGCCCCCAGGCATTGCTCGGCGAATTGGCAATAGGCGGCGCAGCCGAAATCCATTTCCGGATTCACGAACCGCTGTCCGCAATGCGGGCATTTGCGGGCCGTGTCATCCTTAAAGAACTCCACGGTCTGGCTGCACTGAGGGCAACGGGCCTCATATATGGCATCGTCTTTCCAAAATCTGCTGTCCTGACCTGGGCATTTCATATATGCCTCCTCTGATACGACTTCAAAAGATAATGGTCTTCATTAATGTTTGACGTCAAGCTACCTCAGACAGCAAACCATTTCCTTGATGTATATCAAAAGAACGAGGTTCCAATCCTTTTTGATAGAGCTCGTACTTCAGCAGAAATGATGGCGTACGTTTGAGATGCGAACCTACCCGTTGGGTATGTCACCGTCCTATGAACGGTTATGATAGGAGAGACTCAGGATCTCTAGGGGATGGTAGATCGGATAGGGCAAC
>JAXHMO010000008.1:0-78599 GCA_034521385.1 Desulfovermiculus sp. | reverse complement strand
CAATCCGCGAGTAGGCACAGTCAAGGATATTGTGCAGCTCTTTAAAAACGCCATGTAGCAGTTTGATTGTTGGACTTCTAGAGAACTTTCGCGTCAATGAAGCCAGTCACGCGTCTGCGCGTGACTGGCGATCCCGGAAGGCAAAGCCATCAACCTATAAGTTAACCCTTAATTTCATACGAGCCCATCCGGAACATTGAAAGAACTTCATTGTGTTCTTCGGCTTTCTTAAGACGCTTTCGAACAATCTCTGCCTGTGCCTCGTCGTCTTTAACCAGGAAGCGGACGATTACATTGGTATCTAAAGCCTTCACGACATCATTCTCCTTGCGATGGCTTCATCCATTTCTTCCATAGTAATTGGGGTTTGTTCCGGTCTGTAAAGCAATCCGAAGACATCATCCACTTTCTTTTTCACAAGACTGATAATGATATCCCCTTCTTCGTTCAATGAAAAATCAAGTTTGTCTCCTTCTTGAATTTTCATGTCATCTCGAATCGACTTGGGGATGGTGATCTGTCCTTTGCTGGTCACAGTGGCTGCAGGCATGACATACTCCTTCCTGTATGTTATTTCCTTACCAAGGGTAAGAAAATAAGGATGTCTTGTCAAGGAGAACCTTGAGGCTTTACAGGGAAATCAAGGTACTCATTGAGCTCTGATGTGGTCCAGATCTTTCGGGTTGTGATCCGGTCATGTTCAAGACTGCAGCTGATGTTCCGCTCCGCGGCCCGTCGCTAAACCGAAGCGTTTGGCAAGTTGACGACCTCCCACGGCAAATTTGTTCTCCTTTATGTTGTGGTAGTTTTTCGAGAATTTTTGGTCATTTTTAGATAATCAAAGACGAGCCTGACTCTTTGGTGCAGGTCTCGCACTTTCTGAGCGATATCTTTGACTTCTCTGGATTTAAGTAACCCTATGGCGAAACCTCTTAAGCGATTGGTATTTGCTGGACCATTGCCGGTTCTAATCCTAGTTCTATCTTCGTCATAAGTCCAATCAAGGATATAGTGTTTGCTGTTTTCAATAGTCCATTGTCCACGATGAATTTGTAGTATTCTAGCAGGATCAGCTTTCTCCGGACTATGGCTGGTTATACCATAGAAAGTGTTCTCCTCAATTTTCCCGCTTTTTTGATACACAGTTTTTTTATGTATGCAAAAAGCCTGGCCAACATGGGGAAATTTAAGGTACTTATTTAACTCAGAAGTGACCCAGACGGAGCGAGTGTCTATTCGACCATGGGCTGGTGGGTCTTGGACACAACAGTCAGGTTCTTTTCGGTTTACGAAGGATCTCTTGATATCGGCGTAGAGAGTGGACTGGTTTTGTTTGGCGGTAAAAAGGTAGTCTGCGCCGCGCCCCACGATGTATTCGGCCAGTTTTTTCTGAGTAAGAAGAGCATCGGCGGTGATAGTTTTTCCAGAGATTTCTATTTGGTCCAGGATTGGGATAAACATCCCGATTTCGTTTGTTTGCTTTGTTTCTTCGCTATTTTCGTCTACAGGTAGAGTACCTACTTTTTTTGGGTGTAGGTGGCCTTGGATTCATGGCCAACAACACTGGCAATATGTGTTTGCCGCCCATTTTCATCAATGGCGTTTTTCATTGTTTTGCCATCAAAAGCCAGGCAAGTGTCTGTCAGGCCTTGGTCTTCATTCCAGCGTTGCAGGGCCTGATCTACTTCGATTGGATCCACCCGGACCAGAACATCACGTATAACGAACTGGCTGGGGATGACATATTTTCCTTTTTCTTTGCGACACCGAAATCGTTGCCTGGCCTTTTGCCCCAGGTTATTAGCCCAGCCATAGATGGCCTTGTAGCCTTTCATTCCGCACAGGGTGGCGGCTGATGCAATGGCCAGAACTGTAGATATTCGATGACGACATCCGTGTGCCCTGCGAGGATCGATTACAGTTGTGAAGTATTCCGGAAGCGAGCGCATCTGTTCAGCATTCATAGTCATTTTTGGTTCTCCTTTTTGATAGGTTGGCTTGAGAATGGCACAAGACAAAAGTTTTCTGGAGTTGGCTTGAAGTGGCAAGACAAAGATGAGCTTAGGGGATGAAGGTTTGGCACTGTATCCTTGGCCGATTCTTTTAAAGCCTTTGGTCAGCCCCAACTCTATCCAGTTGGAGGCGCGATAAACGGTGCCTGTGTAACGTTTTGGATCGACAAAGGTTTCCAGGAGCAACAGTGGATGGCCGAAATGTTGTTGCCAATCAAAAGAGATGCGCTTTGCACAAAGTGATAGGATACGAGAGCCCAGGTTTGGCAGGTTCCAGCCCGGCAGGATAAGAAAACGAGAGTTGTTTGCCAGCAACTTCAATCGGTCAAACCGATGCCGATATTCCCATCCAATCCACTGGTCCCTGGCCGCACACTTCAAAGCGGCAGCCGAGAATGTAAGCAGAGCAACCCACTGATCAGAGTGTGTGGCGACATACCAGAGGGTTTCACTAATTTTGGGTGAGGCTCCAAGATAGTGATGCTTGGCCATCAAAGACTTGAACCGGTCTTTCTGGTCTCTTTCGACTGGTTGCAGCGTTATGCTTGGCAAATATGAAAAGGGGCTCTTTATGTGCATGGCGAGCCCCTTGTAGCAAACTTTTGAACGCTTGTCCAGGATTTAGGGGTAATTTTATAAAATTTTTGTGTTTTTTGATGAGCACAAATCTACCCTGGACGACCTCCTTGCTAACCTTGCCAATGTACCCCATTTGAGCTACATTCTTAAAATCGAAATATGTCGCGGTAAAAGAGGTATAAGTGCAGAAATGGCGATGAAACTTTCGAAAGCTTTGGGCAGCAGTTCTCAGTTTGTCTGTTCTCAGTTTTGGCTAAGCATCCAAAATAACTGGGGAATTATCCAGATTAATAAACCTGCTTATCAAGATATTAGACATGTTGTCACATAAGCCAATATAACATTGCTTTTTCAGTCGACAGCTAAACGCTGCGGCTGAAGAGCCCGTTCGCTGGTGGGAAATTTACGACATTTGAGAAGGTTGATGTTATTTTTTTACTAAAATAAATGGAGTTTACAACATGCAAAACACTTTCGAAATAGGACATCTTTCCAGAGAAGATAAGCTTAGAGTAATGGAGGCTATTTAGGAAGACTTGTCAAAGGAAGATGAAGAGATCGAATCTCCCAAATGGCATCAGGAAACTCTTCAGGAAACGGAACAACAACTAAACTTCGGGGAGGAAAAGAAAGTTGACTGGCATACCGCAAAAAAGGAACTCAGTGAACAATTTGAATGAAACTCAACGTCGGGACCCCAAGAAGATCAATTATTCATTGATTACTGGGCGAACAAAATGATTGAGTAGATGCCTAATACCCGGTAAATTTGTCATCTTTGCCATTGAACAATTATCGTTTTTTAAAAATATTATGCCGTTTATTCGGTGTTGCTCATCATTGACGTTATAGACATAACGGCTATCAATAGCATTATATATCCCTTGACAGTGACATGGTTAAGATTAACAGCTCTTTGTGAGGAGAGTTTATGACTGAAACAGGCTTGAAAAAGGTAACCCTGGCCCTGCAGGGTGGAGGATCCCACGGCACCTTCACCTGGGGCGTTCTGGAAGAGCTTCTCGAGGACGGGAGGCTTCAGATCGAAGGGATAAGCGACACCAGCGCAGGAGCCATGAACGGTGCCGTCCTGGCGCATGGCCTGGATAAGGAGGGACCGGAGGGGGCAAAGTCAGCCCTGAAGAACTTCTGGTTTTGCATTAGCTCCTACGGGTCGTTCAGCCCGTACCATTCCGGCCCCTTCAATCCCTGGGGCGCCGATTGGTCACCCACCGCCCTTTGGTTCGACTTCATAGCCCAGCTCTATTCCCCCTATCAGCTCAATCCATTCAATTTCAACCCGCTTCGAGCGGTGGCCGGGCCGATTGTGGCTCTGGCCTTCGTGGCTACTCTTGGCTCAGTGTTCGGATCCTTCTAAGATAGCTTTGAGTTCAATGACAGGGCAGCTGACTCAATAGGTTCCTTGGCGGCAAATGAGACAGTAGGTTATTCCCAGAGCTGGAACGACAAAGCCCGTAGCATAGACGTAATGTGAATGAAGCTCTTTGAGGTATTTGACTAACTGATCATCTGAATTTTCAAGACTGAAGCGGGGAAAATATGGTAAAAAAGCATAAAAAAAAGGAAAAGAGGAAAGTGCAGCCTTCCGAGAGGAAAAAGGAACTCTCCTATGAGCACAAAGCCATTGAAATGGCCAGGAAACACTGGGAAGAGCAGAAAAAGAAGGCCATCAATGAACGTCGAACATTTCGTGGACTGCAAATCATTCCTACAGCGAGCTATTACGATGAATCCCAGGGGCATAAACCTGGTGAAAAGAATTGGGCTGGATTCGGGTTCGATCTGCATCCCCAGGTCTCCACCATCTCCGGAGGTCTGATCCTCCTCTTTATTGTCCTCACCCTTGTCTTCAGAGAACAATCCGGGGCTTTTTTCCAGACTCTCCTTGACGGCATCGGCGACACCTTCGGCTGGCTGTATATTCTGGCGGCCAACTTTTTCATCATCGTCATGCTGCTCATTGCCTTCAGTGGATTCGGGAAGATAAGAATTGGCGGACCGGATGCACTCCCGGAGTTCAGCACCTTCAGTTGGTTTGCCATGCTTCTCAGCGCCGGGATGGGTATCGGGCTCATGTTCTGGAGTGTGGCCGAACCGATTTTTCACTATATGACTCCTTCCCCGATGTTCAGCGTCCTTCCTGAAACAGCTCAATCAGCCCAGAGCGCCCTGGGACTCACTTATTACCATTGGGGAATCCACCCTTGGGGGATCTATGCCCTTGTAGGACTTTCCCTGGCTTTTTTTGCCTTTAATCGAGGACTTCCGCTGACCATCCGATCCATTTTTTATCCCATTTTGGGAGACAAGATCTACGGTTTCTGGGGCAATGTCATTGATGTCCTGTCCGTCCTGGCCACGCTGTTCGGACTGGCCACGTCACTTGGCCTGGGCGTCAAGCAGGTGTCTTCAGGCTTGCATTACTTGTTCGGTTTCCCCACATCGACTGAGTATGCCGTGCTCTTGATAGGAATTATCTCCTTACTGGCCTTGATTTCAATTGCCACAGGACTCGATAAGGGCGTAAAGAATTTGAGTTTGGCCAATATGTACACCGCCAGCCTCTTTATGCTTTTTTTGCTGGTCATGGGGCCGACTGTGTATATCTTGAAAGCCTTCATCCAAAATCTTGGCTTTTATATCCAGAACCTGCCCCAGCTGAGTTTCTGGGTGGAAACGTACTTCGGAGCTGAAGGGAGTCACTGGCAAAATCCCTGGACGGTTTTCTATTGGGGGTGGTGGATATCCTGGTCCCCGTTTGTGGGCATGTTTATCGCCCGGATTTCAAAAGGCAGGACTATTCGTGAATTTATCCTGGTAGTCATGGTCTTTCCGACCCTGCTTTCCTTTCTCTGGATGTCCACCTTTGGCGGATCGGCTCTCTGGCTTCAAATCACAGAGAGTGCCGACATCGCCGGCGCAGTGAACAAGGATGTCTCCACTGCTCTCTTTGTGATGCTCGAAAGTTATCCGCTGACAAAAATAACATCCTTCATCGCCGTTCTGCTGGTCACCATTTTCTTTATCACCTCGTCCGATTCCGGTTCGCTGGTGGTGGATCACCTGACCTCCGGAGGAAAACTCGATTCGCCTGTACCCCAGCGTGTTTTCTGGGGTCTTGTCCAAGGGGCCTGTGCAGCCGCCCTGATGATGGGTGGGGGCTTGGTCGCTCTGTAAAGCGCGTCTATCGCCACGGGCCTGCCCTTCACAGTGGTTTTGCTGGTCATGTGCTATAGCTTATACCGGGGCCTGCAAGAAGAGCATTACCACGCCACAATCATCGGGAAAATGCAGCCCGAGACCCACAAAATCGAAATTCCGCTTGATGACGTTTAAGTCCTCAGAAATGCACCATACCAGTTTTGATTCAACCCATTTCCAATTATAGGTTTAGGGCGTAAAAAGCCTGTGTTGAATTGACCGGATTTTCTCTGCCGGATTGCTTTATATATCGAAGGACACATAAGGGACAGGCAGGATATGCGAATGTTTTCTCATGCCGCAGCAAGAATTGTGGGCACAGAGTTCAACCTTTGAGTTCAGGTCGCGAAGAGTGCGCTTAGCGACCAAATCACGTCCTCTAAGTGGCCATAAAATTTGAACGAACAGCATACAATCGTCTGGTGAGCGCTCTCTTGCGTTGCCAGCAGTGGGTAGGGAGGGTAACTTGAAGAGAGACTGGAGTGGTCCAGGGTTCAGGTCAGACGCTTCAGAGAGTAGATCTGCTCTAAGCCCTGTATTCTGTGCGGCTTACGTTCCCGCTTGGGCTGGATGATGTCTCGGAAAAGCTCGAATCCCTGGCGGACGAACTCCCGGGAGCCGATGATTCCGGCATCGGTGAAGAAACGGGTGCGTTGAATGAAGCGTTCCATGCATTCTGGCAGGGGCACGGCATCCAGGATCTTGCCTTTCCCTGTATCCACACCACCCCTGGCATAGACAAACTCCCGATACAGCCGAAGTCGTTGTTTGGGATTCTTCTCATTATACTCTTCCAGACCCAAGTTCCAGGACAAAAACTCATCCTTGCGACTGGACCCGAATCGATAGCCCAGGGACGACCAGCGGTACGCCTCTGGCCTGTCCACCAGTCCGGCCCGGACAGGGTTCAGATCGACATAGGCCAGGCAGTTGATAAGAGTTTCCCCCTTTTCCACGATCACGCTCTTGAACCGCTCGGCCCAGAAGGTGCCTTTCCTGCCGCGCTTTTTGTTGTAGGCCCGGGTAAAACCCTGTTTGATCTCTTTGACGTATTCGGAAAGAGATGTCCATTTCTGGCGGTAGAACGGAATCTGCCCGATCATGAGGGTGTACTCGTCCCCGTATCTGCGCTGAAAGCTTTCCCGTACCTCTTCATCCGTCACCTCGCCCTCCGGCCGCATGGTGACCAAGAGGTGAAAGTGATTGCCCATAAGACAAAAGCCCAAAACCTCACAGAAATAGACGGCTGAGAGTTGTTGGATAACGGTCAAAAGCAGGCTCTTTTCCTGGTCGCCAAGCGGATATCCGTCCAGGGCAGTCCGGCTGATCACGTGATACGCAGTCTGCTGATGGGGAATCAAAAATCTGGGCATTCGGGCCATTGCAAGCCTCCAAGGTCCTTTCAGGTAATCGAATTGGAAGTACTCTACCTGAGGTGAGCAGATCTGTCAACATTTTCGACCTGTCCCTTAGCACTCTCATTCTAGCCCTCTGTAAGCCCCGTACTGCCCAACACATCTTATTGCAGGTGCTTGAGGACCTCTACCTTGCTGTTGGCAAACAGGATCTCATCCAGGGCCTTGTCCAGCAGGTCCGGATCGAACTGCCTGGAAATGAAATTTTTTTCTTGATCTGAGAGGCCGAACTTCTTGTCCAGAAGTCTTTGCAGCACTTTTTGTTTTTCCAGCAACAATCCTTGCTGAATTCCCTCTTCCCGCCCAAACCTTTCCATATTGGTCATATATCTCATTTTCTTTGCCTCCTCGATCTCGTGTACTCTTTCCCTGAAATCCCTCTCCAAGCCTCTGGGCAGGGTCAAAACCCAGTCGATGAACCGAAACAGCTCCTGTATGTCCTGCTTTGAGTATCCCATGTCATAGAGCATTGTGACCAAATTCAGCTTCCACTCAAACCTTTTCCGGGTATCCTTAGCTGTCTCCAGGGTCTTGAGATGAGCCATGACCACAATGGCAAAGGGGTTGTCGCTTTGCTCCAGTTCCTTCCATTTGTGGCCATAGTCCAGAAGCTTTACAGACGGAAATTCCAGGCTGACCCTGCATCCCCATAGTTCATGTTCAAACCTGTTCGGTCTCCAGTTGGGATCGCTGTCGGTCAGGACTGCCAAGCTCATGATCCTGGTCTTAGAATAATCGTAAAGCCGGTAGTTGTAAATGAACATCCTCTGCTCAAAATCCGGGTCCTTTCCGCCCTGGACTTCCACGTGGATGACCACGAATGTTTCAGTGCCGTCTTTTCGATGGACACTGACCAGCTTGTCCACATACCGGCGGCCAACAGATGATTCCGGAAAGATCTGCTGAAACTCCTTGTCCAGGAATTCATAGCCTTGATTCCAGTCTATTTCTTCGTAGGCAATCGGAGCGAAGAAGGAGAGGAACTGGGGGAAATAGATTTCCAGGATGTCCTTCCAAGGGCTGTCTATGTCAGCTCGAAGCTCGTCGGTCATAGTATTCCTTGTTTGCTTTAGTGAAATGCTGGCTTAGACTGTAATTCGTAGAATTGCCAGCAGTGGGTAGGGAGGGTAACTAGAAGAGAAACTGGAGTGGTCCAGGGTTCAGGTCAGACGCTTCAGAGAGTAGATCTGCTCTAAGCCCTGTATTCTGTGCGGCTTACGTTCCCGCTTGGGCTGGATGATGTCTCGGAAAAGCTCGAATCCCTGGCGGACGAACTCCCGGGAGCCGATGATTCCGGCATCGGTGAAGAAACGGGTGCGTTGAATGAAGCGTTCCATGCATTCTGGCAGGGGCACGGCATCCAGGATCTTGCCTTTCCCTGTATCCACACCACCCCTGGCATAGACAAACTCCCGGTACAGCCGAAGTCGTTGTTTGGGATTCTTCTCATTATACTCTTCCAGACCCAAGTTCCAGGACAAAAACTCATCCTTGGGACTGGACCCGAATCGATAGCCCAGGGACGACCAGCGGTACGCCTCTGGCCTGTCCACCAGTCCGGCCCGGACAGGGTTCAGATCGACATAGGCCAGGCAGTTGATAAGAGTTTCCCCCTTTTCCACGATCACGCTCTTGAACCGTTCGGCCCAGAAGGTGCCTTTCCTGCCGCGCTTTTTGTTGTAGGCCCGGGTAAAACCCTGTTTGATCTCTTTGACGTATTCGGAAAGAGATGTCCATTTCTGGCGGTAGAATGGAATCTGCCCGATCATGAGGGTGTACTCGTCCCCGTATCTGCGCTGAAAGCTTTCCCGTACCTCTTCATCCGTCACCTCGCCCTCCGGCCGCATGGTGACCAAGAGGTGAAAGTGATTGCCCATAAGACAAAAGCCCAATACCTCGCAGAAATAGACGGCTGATAGCTGCTGGATAACGGTCAAAAGCAGGCTCTTTTCCTGGTCGCCAAGCGGATATCCGTCCAGGGCAGTCCGGCTGATCACGTGATACGCAGTCTGCTGATGGGGAATCAAAAATCTGGGCATTCGGGCCATTGCAAGCCTCCAAGGTCCTTTCAGGTAATCGAATTGGAAGTACTCTACCTGAGGTGAGCAGATCTGTCAACATTTTCGACCTGTCCCTCAACACACTCTATAAAATCCATTTAGTCTGTAGAGATATTAGACGGCCTGTTTGATCTGTCCCTGAGGCTGGAATCATTTGACGAGTTCATAGAACAGGTCCATAGAGCTACGGATAAGTAGCCTGAGTAAATATTGCCTGATCACATGGGCACTTTGATCCATTACGACTTGGACTTTCCAGCCACGACCAGGGAAACGGCAGCCGGCGAAACCTTGGCCTTTTCAGCTATCTTCTTTGGAGTGATCCCGGCTTTGGCCAGCATCTCGCGTAGGGTAAGTTCTTGGGGCTGATTATTTGGCATGGTTCTCCTTCATGAAGCATAAGTTTACTAAGTGTGTCGACTTGTGACTTATAAGAGAAGAATTGTCCAGCATTTTGACTCCTTGCCCTTGCGCCACCCCTAGCTTTCAACGCAAGCGTGACATGAAATTGACTTCAAAATATAAAGAAGGTAAATTTATAAATAGCCTATTATAGAATCCGCTTTTGGTCCGGAGCTTGTATGCCCTCGTATTCTTCGCCAGGTAGACCAAACAATGCCTATCTGTTCGCCCACAGTTTTCAGGAACTCCATGACATATTCTGGAACGCCCCTATAGGAATTTTCAAATCCACACCTGAAGGTCGATTTTTGAGTGCCAATCCTGCACTCGCGCGCATATATGGATTCAACCATCCTGAGCAGCTTATCAACTCGATCACCGATATTGACGTCCAGCTCTATGTCGACCCGAACGACAGGATTGAGTTCAAGCGCCGTTTAGATCAATACGGTGAGATCGTCAATTATGAATACAGGTTGCGTAGGAGAGACGGGTCTGCCATCTGGGTGTCCACCAATGCCCAGGTGATGAGGGATAATGACGGTAATATCTCCTATCAGGGATATACAGCGGATATCACCGAACGGAAGCGGGCTGAGGAAATACAGAATTCAGTCAAGATGGAATATGAAAAAGTCTTTCACAGCACTCAAGACGCCATGTTTTTGATTCAGGTTGTGGATGAGGATCACTTCCGATATGTACGGAACAATCGAGCCCACCAACAAGCTACCGAATTTTCCTGCGAATACTTGCGGGGCAAGACACCGCAGGAATTGGTGGGCAATGAGCTGGGTACTATAGTGGCCGCCAATTATCGCAGATGCGTTCAGGAGGCCGCTCCCATATCTTACGTGGAGACCCTGGATCTTCCGGCAGGGAAACGCACCTGGCAAACCACCCTGACTCCAGTCTTTCAAGACGGCCAACCGGTTTATATTGTCGGATCTTCACAGGATATCACCCAGCGCAAGCAGGCCGAGGAGACTTTGCAACAAAAATCCTGGGAGCTGGAGAAGCGGGTAAAGGAGCTTGACTGCCTGTCTGGCCTGTCCAGGCTGATGGAACAACAGCCCGCCATTTCCCGGCAGGAGCTGATGCAATCCGCGGTGGAGTTTATCCCGCCTGCCTGGCAGTACCCGGATATGACCTGCGCTCGTCTGCTGCTGGATGGCGAGGCATTCAGGACCTGGGGTTTCCGGGAGACAGCATGGAAGCAGTCCGCCGATATCGAGGTAAGCGGCAATAAGGCGGGCCGCATCGAGGTCTTTTGTCTGCTGGAGGCCCCTGAGTGTGACGAGGGGCCCTTTTTGAGGGAAGAGCGCGAACTGATCGAGAATATCACGAAAAGGCTGGGCCAGTATCTGGAGCGAGAGCAGGGCAAGGAAGCCCTGCGCAGGTCGGAGCATTATTACCGCACCATTTTCGAGACCTCTGGCTCGGCAATGCTCATTATTGAAGAGAACACCACCATATCCGTGGCCAGCTCGAACTTCGAAGAGCTGTCAGGATACTCCAAGCATGAAATTGAAGGGAAAAAGTCCTGGACTGATTTCGTGCATCCAGATGATGTGGAGTGGATGAAGGAATATCACTATTTGCGACGGCGTGATTCACACGCAGCCCCCCGTAACTATGAGTTCCGTTTCCTGAGCCGTAATGGAGAGGTGCGTCACGGCTATCTGACAGTCGGCATGATCCCTGACACTGCACAGAACGTTTTTTCCCTTGCGGACATTACCCACAGAAAGGAGGCGGAAGAGCGTTTGCGGACCGCCCACGACAAGGTGGACACTTTGGTGCAGTTAAACGCAGATGGACTCATGGTGCTGGACCAGGACGGAATAATCCTCTTTGTCAATCCGGCGGGCGTTGAAATGCTGGGGCGGGAGCAGGACGAACTTTGGGGAGAGCAATTTGGACACCCCCTCATTCCGGGCTCGAACACTGAGATAGAACTTCTCTCCAACTCCGGGGAAGCCAGAGTGGTGGAGCTTCGGGGCCGGGAAACGGAGTGGAGCGGGCAGACCGCCCTTTTGGTATCATTTCGGGATATAACGGAACGTAAGCGAGCCGAAGAAAGAATCTATTACCTGGCCTATTACGACGAGCTGACAGATCTGCCCAACAGAAGACTGTTTTACGATCGGCTGAAGCAGGCTACTGCTCGATGTGAACATTTCAGTGACCATGGCTTTTTGTTGATGGTGGACGTAACCAGGCTCAGAGAGGTGAACGATACCCTGGGGCAACAGGCCGGAGACGAGCTTATCAGGGAAGTAGCCCGGCGCTTAGGTGACGCAGTAGGTGAGGAAGATACAGTGGCCCGTGTCTCCGGAGGCGAGTTCATGGTCTTATCAGAAGGAAAGGATGCGGGTGAGAGAGCCCACAAACTAGGGGTTCTCATCCTGGAGAAAATTGGTCGGGAGCTCGAGCTGTCTGGCAGGCTGGTCTATCCAGGGGTTAATATCGGGTTCACCCTGTTTCCCCAAAGGGGGACTGATCCGGACATCCTGATCAAGCAGGGAGATATAGCCTTGAGCGAGGCCAAGAAAAGCGCCCACAGAATTCAGGAATTTGCAGGGCAAGAGGACTGGATATCCCGACAGTTTCATTTGGAACACGATTTAAAGCAAGCCCTGACGAACGAAGAGTTCTTTCTCTGCTATCAAACGCAGATCGATCTCCGAACCGGCCGCATTGTGGGCCTGGAAGCTTTGCTCCGCTGGGAGCATCCCCAAAGGGGAATCGTCTCACCCGGGGAATTCATTCCAGTTCTGGAGAACACAGGAATGATCGCCTCAGTGGACGAGTGGGTCATTCATAGGGTATGTAAACAGCTGGGATCCTGGCAGGAGAAGGGCATCTTTATGAAAACCTCTGTAAACCTGTCAGCTCAGGAACTCAACGATGAGGGCACCATAGAGGTTGTCAGGGCTGCCCTGGAAGCGCATGGTGTGCGTGCGGATACCCTGGAGGTGGAGATTACTGAAACGGGCCTCATGACGAACGTGGACCGGGCGTCACAGATCCTGCAATCACTTTCCAACTGGGGAGTAAGGGTTGCCTTGGACGATTTCGGGAAAGGCTATTCCAGCTTGAGTTACCTGCAAAAGCTGCCTATCAATATCATCAAGATTGATAAGGGATTCGTGAACGGCCTGCCGGAAGACAAAGACTCCGTCACCCTGGTGCAGACAATCATTGCCATGGCCCACAATCTGGGCAAGGAGGTTTTGGCCGAAGGAGTGGAGCGGCAGGAGCAGAGGCAAAAACTTTGTGAGATGGGCTGTGACTACGGCCAGGGTTTTTTGTGGAGCCGTCCGCAGCCAGTTGAAAACCTTACGTTCATAGGAAGTTGAGATATGGCCGGCATCGCTCAATTCCGGAACAGGAGAGGCAATGGATCAAGGAAAGGACATCGCAGACAGTCAGATGGAGATGCTGGTAAAAGTTCCCTCCGGGATTCCCGGGTTTGACGAGATCACCAACGGGGGACTCCCCTGCGGGCGTTCGACCCTGGTTAGCGGGAACGCTGGGGCAGGAAAAACCATGTTCGGAATGCAATTCTTGATTGAAGGGGCCACCGAGCAACAGGGACCTGGCGTTTTTGTGGCCTTTGAAGAGGCCGAACCGGACCTGAAAAAGAACGTGGCCTCTCTGGGCTGGGATCTGGACTTGCTCTGCAGGCAAAAGAAGATCGCGGTTGAAGCCATGCACATCTCCCCTGAAGAAATGATCGAGGCCGGTCAATTCGACCTGGAAGGGCTGTTTATTCGTTTGGATGCCGCCATCCGGGATGTCGGCGCTCAGCGGATCGTGCTGGACACAGTAGAAACGCTTTTTGGCCTCTTTACAGACGCCCATATTGTGCGGGCGGAGTTTCGCCGTTTGCTTAAGTGGCTCAAAGATCGAGGCATAACAGCAGTGGTCACAGCCGAACGCGGCCATCAAGGTCTGACCAGGTTTGGGATTGAGGAGTATGTCTCCGATTGTGTGGTGGATTTGTCCCAAACAATGCATGGACAAACCACCCGCAGACACCTGCGCATTTTGAAATTCCGGGGATCCGGCCATGGAACAAACGCCTACCCCTTCCTGATCGGCCGGCGCGGGATTCATCTTTTTGCAGTCACAGAACTGGGGCTTGATTACCCGGTATCCAAGGAGCGCATCTCCAGCGGGGTTCCCCGCCTGGATGAAATGCTCGGGGGCAAGGGATTCTACCGGGCCTCAAGCATTCTGCTTTCCGGTACTGCAGGCACGGGGAAGTCGAGCTTGAATGCCAGTTTTGTAAACGCCGCGTGTGCTCGCAGGGAAAAGGCACTGTATATCTCCTACGAAGAATCCAGGGCCCAGATCATGCGCAACATGCAATCTATCGGCATTGATCTTCAAAAATGGTATGCAAACGGGTTGCTGAATTTTCATACGGTCCGGGTTACCAGCTACGGTCTTGAGGAGCACTTCTTTGTGGTCAAAGAGCTTATTGAGCAGAACCAGCCAGATGTGGTGGTCATTGACCCGGTGAGCAATCTGTTGCAACTGGGGTCCCCTGAAGAGGTCAAGAATCTGCTCACCCGCCTGATCGATTTGTTGAAATCCCAGGGGATTACCACAGTAGCCACCGAACTTATTACCGGCGGCAACCCCATGGAGGGCACAAACACGGACGTCTCCTCCCTGATGGATACCTGGATTCTTCTGCGGGCAATAGAGAATGCCGGAGAACGCAACCGGGTGCTGTATGTGCTTAAAGCGCGCGGCATGTCCCATTCCCATCAGGTGCGTGAATTTGTGCTCTCGGAGGCAGGCATATCCCTTATGGATGTGTATGCAGGTCCTGCCGGATTGATCACCGGGACGGCCCGGTACACTCAGGAAGCCCAGGAAGAGGCGGAACACAAACGACGTTTGGAGGAAATTGAGCGCAAGCGCAAAGAACTGGAACGTAAGCGCAGGGTCAGAGAGGCCAAATTCAAAGAACTTGAGGCCCAATTCCAGGGGGAAGAAGAAGAACTCGAGCTGGCCATTCGGGAAGCTGAAAAAGAAGAGGAAAAATACCTGCAAATGCAGGGGCAACGCAAACAGTTGCGGGATGGAGCTCAAGGACATGAATAACGCACATAACGACAACTCCGGACCAGGGAAGAACAGAAACCCTGCCCAGAGCTTTTTTCAGTTGCGCCTCTTTGTGGCCGGGAGCACAGCACGCTCCCAGCAAGCTATACAGAATATTCGCAGAATTTGTGAAGAACATCTCCAAGGGCAGTATAGCCTTGAGGTCATAGATGTATCGCAACATCCTGAGCAAGCGAGGGAGTATCGAATTCTGGCTGTCCCCACCCTGTTAAAGGAATTGCCCCTGCCCTTGCGCAAGGTTGTCGGCGACCTCTCGGAAAAAGAAAAAGTCTTGCAGGGTCTGGACATCCAATATCAACACTCAGGGGAACAATGAAACAGGACATGAATGAGCAGTCCTCTTGCCAGTCCAACTCTCTGCGGCCTGTCCTTCTGGCTCTCCTGGCCCTGCTCGGCTCGGGAGCCCTGTTCCTACTCAGTAGTGTCAATTATCTGCTGTACCATGCCATGGTTGAGCTCTTTACAGTTGGGGTAGGGATCAGCGTATTCACCATTGGCTTCAATACCCGGCGTATTGCCCCCAACAATCCCCTGTTTTTGATCGCGGTGGTCTACGCCAGCGTAGCAATTTTGGATCTCATGCACACCTTGGCCTACAGCGGGATGGGGGTATTTCCCGAGCGGGGAGCGGATCTTCCCACCCAACTCTGGATGGCGGCCCGTTTCCTGGAAAGCGGGTCTTTGCTCACAGTTGGCCTGTTGATCAGCAAGGGCAAGGTCCTTCCTGAGAGGCTTATCCTGGCCGGGTACGCCGCCCTTACGGCAGCATTCATTCTCCTCATCATCCCCCTGGATACGTTTCCGACTATGTACGTGCCAGGACAGGGCCTGACTCTGACCAAAGTGATTGGCGAATATATTGTATGTACACTCCTGGGGTTGGCCATATTCGTCTTTTGGCAGGGACGGGAACATTTCAGTCCCCACAACCTCAAGCTTTTGCTGGCTGCCTTCACTGCCACCATCGCCTCCGAACTTTCCTTTACTCTGTATTCAGATGTGTATGGCTTTTTTAACTTCTTAGGGCATCTGCTCAAGCTGACCTCCTTCATCTTCATTTACAAAGCCCTTGTTTCCGGTCTCTTAACACTACAGCGAAAGGTTAAGTAACCAGACAAAGCTCCGGACCATTGGTAGGATGCACTTTTTCATCTTCACACAGGTGGAGGTGTATCCCCTTTGGTCCGGAGCTTTGATGAGAATAGCCTACAATGTCCCGGCATATCGAACAAGCTTCGCTCTGTGGCCCTGGAGTGTGTCAGCGGCACCAAATCAGAAGTCCTTTGGGATGACTTGGTGACTGCCCATCATTACCTGGGATATAAGAAACTCTTGGGCTATCGGCTTAAATATCTTGCCTTCATTCAAGAGAGGCCGGTGGCCGCTTTGTCCTGGAGCGCTCCTGCTTTGACCCTAAAAATCCGGGATCAGTTCATCGGATGGAGCGATACAATCCGAAGGCAATATCTGGGACATGTAGCCGCAAACAGTCGATTTGTCATCTTTCCCTGGGTGAACATGCCAAATTTGGGGTCCTATATCTTGAGTCAAAATCTCAAAAGAATCAGAAAGGATTGGATGCAGGCTTTTCACCAAGACCTGTGGCTTGTCGAATCCTTTGTCGACTCAAGACATTTTAGAGGAACTGTTTACAAGGCCTCAAACTGGACGTTTCTTGGCACTACCAGGGGGTACACCAAAACCGGATCGACCTATACCTATCACGGACGGACCAAAGACATCTATGTGTATGTCCTCGAACCCAAATTTTGGGACATTTTGGGATGCACCTCCACGTAATGCTGGCCCAACACTTTCTCATTCTGGTCCAAAAACGCTTTGAAAAAAAACTCCTGAGCTGACAATTCCCCAGGCCAAAAAGCTTGTCCAAACCATATTTAAGATGAGGCATTGACCCGTGAAGGTACGATAGAGATTATGAAACACATCAGGAAACGGAACCACATAGCTTATCGCTCGCATCGAAAAAAACGAGAAGCGCAAGCCAGAAGCCTAGGACTCGATGTTTAGTTGATGTTTCGCTGTAGTGTTAAGGCAACCCTATCAAAGTCTTTTTCGGGAGCTTGTCCAATCCAGGGACAAACTGGATAAGCTGGTTCAGCTAAACGCCGACGGGATAATGGTGGTTGACCAGCAGGGGGTGATTCTTTTCATGAATCCGGCGGCAGCCGGAATGTTTGGCCTCCCAGAAACCGAGCTGCTTGGTGAACATTTCGGCTATCCCCTCACACCCGGGGATAGTACGGAAATCGAACTTATCACCGAAAACCAGGGTGTGGTAGTGGCCGAGTTGCGCACCAGTGAAACAGAATGGGAAGGGCAGGCCGCGTTGCTGACCTCTTTTCGGGATATTACAGAGCGCAAAAAAGCCGAAGAAGAGCTCCGGCATATGAGTTTTCACGACTCCCTGACCGGGCTCTACAATCGCAACTTCTTTGAGGAGTCCATGACCAGGTTGCAGGATGGGCGCTACATGCCGCTTGGCATCCTCACCTGCGATCTGGATGGGTTGAAGTTCATTAATGACACTTTGGGACACCAATCCGGGGACGAATTGCTTATCCAAACGGCTGAACTCCTGAGAAATTCCTTCCGCTCCAGCGACGTCATTGCCCGGATCGGAGGGGATGAATTCGCTGTTTTGGTCCCTGAAACAGATCAGAAGATTTTGGAAATGTTGTCCCAACGCCTGAGGAGCTCAGTACAGGAATACAATAACCACAATCCACGCCTTCCCCTCTCCCTGTCCATCGGCTTTGCCGTGAGCAACCACAGCCCCATCAATTTGCAATCCCTGTTCCGGGAGGCTGACGATCGGATGTACCGGGACAAGATCCATCATGCGGGAAGCGCCCGCAGCGCCATCGTCCAAGCCCTGACCGGGACTTTGGGGGCCAGGGACTTTGACACCGAGGGCCATTACGAGCGTTTGCAGGAACTGGCTGCCTCCTTGGCCCGGTCCGCGGAAATGACTGAAAACGAAACCAACGACTTGTTCTTGCTGGTCCGTTTTCATGACCTGGGCAAGGTGGGCATACCCGACCGTATCTTGTTTAAGCCCGGACCATTGACCGAGGAGGAGTGGGAGGAGATGAAAAAACACAGCGAGATCGGGTACCGCATTGCCCAATCCGTACCCGACTTGAAGCCAATAGCGGATTGTATCCTCAAACACCACGAAAACTGGGACGGCACAGGGTATCCACAGGGAGTGCAAGGTTTTGAAATTCCCTTACCTAGCCGGATACTGGCTATCGTGGACGCCTATGACGCTATGATCAGTGATCGGCCGTATAGACAGGCCATGCCCCACGAGGAGGCGATCGCCGAGCTTAAGCGCTGCGCGGGAACACAGTTCTATCCGCCTCTGGTTGAGAAGTTCATTCTGGTTTTGGGACAGGTTGATTCAGGATAATTGGAGCCTAACGGCTATTATGTCCTCGCCCAAAAATCCAACCAAGACATGAAAACTACCTGGTGAAGTCAAAGTTTAATCAACCGGTCCCATTTCTTGAGCGGCCCAGGGACAGAACCACCCCTGGCCTTGGGGGCTGTATCCTTGTCCTGGGTTGATCCCTTGTTGTGCCAGAACCATGCCTGCTGATACCATGACCACCAATACTCCAATTCCGATGAATACTTTTTATACAGGTGAGAAAATGTGGATATCGACAAGCGGCCTGTTCTCATGACAAGGTGAGAATCATGTGCGGACGATTCGGCCTCTGGGGCAAACAAGTGAGGAGACACACGGCAATTTTGTTCTCAGGTGTAAGGTGCCAGAAACCAAATTGCTGATATCCGGATACAGAGTAAATGAACTGAAATTATTAACAATGAGCAGCAGGACCAAAAAGCCTTGACCTGCCTCCATTATATCATCGGAGTTCCATCGCCCAAATGTCCAACCCAGCCCTGAAATATTCTCTCACCCTGGCCGCAATTCTTGTCCTGATCGCCGCCTTCACTGTGTTCCAAGGGCAGGAACCTATTCAAACCGCATACGCCTTTTTACGCCACGATATCCATCCCGGGTTGTTTCTTCTGCTCATGGGTGTGCTTCCGGTTTTTGGGTTTCCCATGAGCCCATTTTTGGCCCTGGCCGGGATCAAATTCGGTACTGCCTGGGGAGCGGGAGTCAGCCTGCTGATCATGCCTGTGCATCTCAGCTTGTGCTATCTGATCAGCAAGACCTTTTTTCAGACTGTCATCCTGAAGGTCATGCAGGCCCGGGGATACAGTCCACCCGCCTTTCTGACCGCCAAGCCGGGCAAGCTCCTGCTGCTCTTCCTTATTATCCCTGGCCCACCCTATGTGATGAAAAACTATATCCTGGCTTTGACTGGCCTGCCCTTTGTATCCTACATGGGTTTGACCTGGGCGGTGCAGGGTCTGCTGGCCTTGCCCATCGTTATTCTAGGCGGAACCGCTTCCCAACAACGCTGGGGACTTTTCACCCTGGTGTTGGTCGTATTGATCCTTGGCTCTATTGTCTTGCATTGGTATAGAAATACAATGAAGAAATCGAATGAGTGAGTGAGGGGGAAGGAATGCTGGGATGCTGGGATGCTGGAATGCTGGGATAATAAGATGTTGGGATGCTGGGATGCTAAACAAACTCTAACTTATGTTTTTTTTTTAGAACGGAGAATATATGAGCGTGATTGCCGAATTATCCTTATTTCCCTTGGACAAGGGAGTGAGTCTGAGCCCTTATGTGGCCAGGGCGGTGAAGATCATTGAACAAAGTGGCCTGGCTCATGACTTTGGCCCCATGGGCACCTGCATCGAAGGCGAATGGGAGGAGGTCATGCAGACGGTCTCAGCCTGTTTCCAGGATCTGGCCCAGGACTGCACCAGAATATCCATGAGTCTAAAAGTCGACTACCGGTATGGCCAGTCCGGCCGTTTGCAAAGCAAAGTTTCGGCTGTGCAGGAGAAGCTTTCATGACCTTTATCGATCAAAATGTGCTGGCTGAAATCAATCCAGACACCTTCGGGCCCCAAAATCTGGCCGAAGAATTAGGATTTTTGCCTGAAATCTTTCCCTTTTTAAAGAGCAAAGAGGACCTCCTGGGCCGGACCCGTCCGGCCATCACCTTTGCTGTCGCCGCCACCATTCGGGCCTTTCGCAAGCGTTGCGGCCAGCCGGCCAGAAGCCTGCCAGCCGGATTCATGGACCGCATCTGGGATCGCTGGGCCCAGGGGGAGCACGAAGATAGGGTAGTGGATTTGTTGGAAAACTTGGAGCCGCATTTGTGGTCCTATTTTCTGCATATGGCCCAATCGGCCGTGGAAAACGAGGACTGGTCCCAGCAGGACGTAGCCGTGGCCAGTCTGGTTTACGCCACGGTACTCTTTGCCTGCATATTCCAGTTCTGGCCTCAGGACTATCTTCCAGAGCTGGAACAGGCCCTGCGGGATCATGGGGTGAGCGCTGTTGTACTGGATTGAGGGGATGCCGGAATGCTGGGACTTAAAGATGGGGAATTGTGGAATTAAGGGATTTTGGGATTGGAAAATTGGAAGGAGAAAGAGGGCTGACCTCGGAGAGGATCGCCCTACTCGGAGGCTTTCGGGTGATGTCGAGACCCTGGATATGTTCCGGTCTGGTAGATAACCCTGGCTCCTCTGGTAAAGGGGCAGTGCTGCGTGTCCTCGCGTAATGCCTGCCCTCTTTGGTCTGTGATTCCCGGTTTGAGGGTTCCATCATAATCTGCAGACATGATCTGCAGCCATAGTGCTGAGGCGGAGGTTTTTCTTATGCCCAGAACAGCCTACATCTCGGAACAGGGCCCACGGTTGAGGATGGAAGACACCCATGTCCTGATCCCGGATTTCACCGCTCCGGGCTGGATACTAGGGGCTGTGTTCGATGGACATCGCGGATCCCGGGCGGCTTCATACGCGGCCAGCCACTTTCCTGAACTGGTGCAGAAAGCCATCAATTCCGGACAGGTCGAAGGTAATGCCTTGGTCTTCGCTCTGGAATCCCTGGGCCACGATCTCCTGTCTGAACCCTCAGGGTGCACAGCAGCCGTCTTTCTCCTCCAAGACACGGAACTGGCGGTAGCCAATGTGGGCGACGCCCGGGTGGTCATCATTCGAAACGGAAAGGCATGGCAATTGACCCGGGATCACCGGGTAGACAATGAAGACGAACGGCAGCGAATTTTAGATGCCGGGGGCATTATTGAAGGCTCATATGTTATGCACGGCCTCTCCGGGCTTATGCCCACCCGCAGCTTAGGCGACGCCGGTTTCCAAGAGGTGGGAGTTACTTTCAGCCCTTTTGTCCAGACCGTGCAGCGTTCAAATACGGATGAATGGCTCATTACCGCCTGCGACGGACTTTTTGACACAATGAGCAATCAAGAGGTAGCCAATACAATAGGCGATGCTTTGATTGCCGAAGAAGCGGTGGACAGGCTCAGACACGAAGTTCTGGACATCCGGCAGGGCACAGACAACCTGACCATCCTGGCCGTGGATCTGAGATAGCTGCGAGTGCAAAAAATTATTTATAAAAAAACCGGCCCGGGCATCAGATGCCCGGGCCGGTTTTTTTATTGGTACATCTTACGAATATCCTTCTTATTCATCTTCCCCACACTGGTTTTAGGGATGGAATCTACAATATCGATGCGGTTGGGAAGGCCGTATTTAGGCAATCGGCCCTGGTCCACAAAGCTCTGGTAAAAGGCCATGAGATCCTCTTCAGTTACCTGGTCTTTGTAACCAGGCTTGAGGACCACCATGGCCGCTGGGCGCTCCCCCCATTTCTCATCCGGGACCGCGATCACCGCCGCCTCGCTGACCGCCTCGTGCTGGCTGATGATGTCCTCCAGCTCCAGGGAAGAAATCCATTCCCCACCAGTCTTGATCACGTCCTTAACCCGGTCTGTGATCTGCAGATAGCCCTCAGTATCTATGCATCCGACATCGCCAGTATGCAACCAGCCGTTCTGCCACAGGGTCTCGCTTTTCTCCGGGTCGTGCAAATAGCTCTGAGTCAGCCAGGGACATCGGACCACGACCTCTCCAGTATTTTTGCCGTCGTGAGGCATTGGGGTACCCATGGGATCGACCACTTCCAGATGGACATTGGGGACGGGCAGTCCGGTGCGGCACCGGATGGTTACCTGCTCTTCCTCGCTCCATTCCCACATGTGCGGCTTAAGCAAGGCAGCGGTGAGCAGGGGACAGGTTTCGGACATGCCGTAGGCAGTGGTCACATTGATCTTGTGTTTCAAGGCCGCCTTGCACAATCCTTTGGGCAGGGCCGAGCCTCCGATGACCACTTTCCACTTGGACAAATCCAGGGAGTTGATGACCTGACTGGAGACCAGCATGTGCAAAATGGTGGGCACGCAATGGGAAAAGGTGACCCCTTCCGTGGTCACCAGCTTCAGGATCATCTCCGGATCATACCGGCCAGGGTAGACCTGTTTGAGCCCCAGCATGGTGGAAAAATACGGAATACCCCAGGCATGGACATGGAACATGGGGGTCAGGGGCATGTATACATCCTCAACGTCCACCTTGAAACCAGGAAAGGAGGTCAGGGCGGAAAGCATGCCATATGTGTGCAGAACCAGTTGGCGGTGGCTGAAGTTGACCCCTTTGGGCAGTCCGGTGGTCCCGGTGGTGTAGAACAAGGTAGCCATGGCGTTTTCGTCAAAGTCTGGAAACTCGTATTCGTCCAAAGCACTTTGCAGAAGCTGATCGTAATCCCCGGCCAGGTCCAGGCTGGTCTGCGGGGACTCTGGTTGATCACTTTGATCAGTTAATACAATGATCTTCTTCACTGTTTCCAGCTCATCCTTGATTGCCTCCAGCAAGGGCAAAAACTCGGCATTGACCAGGATCACGTCGTCCTGGGCGTGATTTATGGTATACAGGAGCTGCTCTGACGAGAGGCGGATGTTCACGGTGTGCAAGACCGCCCCCAGCATGGGGACGCCGAAAAAGCATTCCAGATAGCGATGGCTATCCCAGTCCATGACCGCCACCACATCTCCCTGCTTGACTCCCTGGCCTTCAAGCATGTTGGCCAGTCTGTTCACCCGTGCGGCAAACTCCCGATAGGTATACCGGTGCTGATCGCGATAGATGATTTCCCGCTCAGGGAAATATATCTGAGCAGGCTTGATGAGGTTTTTAATCAACAAGGGATACGAGTACGCGGACGGGGTAGGCTGCACCAAGCGGACTCCCATGAGTGCTCCTCCTCATAGAGGTTTTCAAGAAAACGGTGAAAATTACGGACTGCAAAGGGCAGACAGCTCATCTACCGGACAGAAAGGCATGGAACATAAGTCTAGTTTTGCTCGATTATCGTGTCAAGACAGGAAACCCAAAATACCGGGCTATTTGGTTCTCTTTGTGGAGGCAGATCGTCTGGGAGTACGTCCCCATTCTATCTGCTCTTGTTTCTTGTGCCGGATCAAGCCTAAAAACTCCGGGCGGAAAAAAATAAGGGTTGACTGTAGATTTGGTTTTGTTTATATCTCTTCCTGTTCGCAACGTTCCCCGGTAGCTCAATCGGCAGAGCGGGTGGCTGTTAATCACGCTTCCAGCGTGATTGGCGGTTCAAGTCCGGATCTGAAGATCTTTGCTAGAAAATGTTCCCCGGTAGCTCAATCGGCAGAGCGGGTGGCTGTTAATCACGCTTCCAGCGTGATTGGCGGTTCAAGTCCGGATCTGAAGATCTTTGCTAGAAAATGTTCCCCGGTAGCTCAATCGGCAGAGCGGGTGGCTGTTAATCACGCTTCCAGCGTGATTGGCGGTTCAAGTCCGGATCTGAAGATCTTTGCTAGAAAATGTTCCCCGGTAGCTCAATCGGCAGAGCGGGTGGCTGTTAATCACGCTTCCAGCGTGATTGGCGGTTCAAGTCCGGATCTGAAGATCTTTGCTAGAAAATGTTCCCCGGTAGCTCAATCGGCAGAGCGGGTGGCTGTTAACCACTAGGTTGGCGGTTCAAGTCCGTCCCGGGGAGCCATGAGAATTCAGCCCTGACTTTTGTGCTCAGGGCTTTTTTTTCTTTATGAGCTTTTACGTTTATATTTTGCAAAGCGAATCAACTGGCCGATATTATTGCGGACAAACTGATAATCTTCAAAAGAGGCTTGCACAGCATAACGACCCGTCCTATCAGCTTACGAAGACCACCAAACGCTTTAAAGGACCTTGGCACATTGTCCATACCTTGGAGTGCGCCACCAGGTCTGAATCCATGATGTTGGAGCGCAGAATCAAAAAACGCGGCATTGCCCGCTACCTTCAGGAATCACAAGTATGACAGATCAATCGGCAGAGCGGGTGGCTGTTAATCCCGGGGTGAGAACTTTGCTCCAGAACGCCCTGCGCCCACTCAAGGGACCGCCGGAGCGGTCAAGACAGGCTCCCCCGCAGAGCATGGGAGCGATATGAAAGTCGGGGTTTTCCGGGTGGGGCCTTGCCCCAAGGGCTGGCCCCTTTGAGCAGGAGAAGAGGACAGGGCTTAGGGACAAGCCCATCCTACCCAAAAGCCACCGCATCTCTTCTTCAAACAATAAGGCCTATTCTTGAGGACAAGGATGGCCTGCCCTCTGCCCTCCACGCAATCAGTTGCCCTTTCCTTGATTTCCGTGCTATCAGCACTCCCAACGTTAGCCACGAGTCTATATTCAATTGTAAAGGAGGCATATCATGAAGGACGTGGTCATTGTCAGCGGAGCTCGGACCGCAGTAGGCAACTTTCTGGGCGCCCTGAAAACCGTACCTGCAGCCGAACTCGGCGCAACATGCATTCGGGAAACCTTGAACCGAGCCAGGCTCAAACCCAAGGGCACCCAGGCCATGCTGGACAGCGCTCCGGATAAGCTCAAAGACGCCGGAATCATCGATCTGGAAGCGAAACATAGACAATGGGAGGATTCCCATCAGGAAATAGAAGTCGATGAAGTAATCATGGGCAATGTCCTTCAGGCCGGGCAGGGCCAGAACCCAGCCCGCCAGGCCAGCATCTATGCCGGTATGCCCAAGGAGACTCCGGCCTTTACCATCAACAAGGTCTGCGCCTCAGGGATGAAGGCCGTGGCCCTGGGCGTGCAAGCCATCCGCTCTGGAGATGCCGAGGTGATTATTGCCGGGGGCATGGAGAACATGAGCATGGCTCCCTACGCCTTGCCCAAGCTGCGGGAAGGGGCCCGCATGTTCAATGCCGAGGCCCGGGATCTCATGGTCCATGATGGGCTGTGGGAGCTGTATTACGGCTACCACATGGGCATGACCGCTGAAAATATCGCCGAGCTGTACAATATCAACCGAGAGGAACAGGACAAGCTGGGGCTGGAGAGCCATAACCGGGCCCGGGCTGCCATTGCCTCCGGAATTTTAAAAGAAGAGATCGTACCGGTGAACATTCCCCAGCGCAAAAAGGATCCCATTGTCTTTGATACCGACGAGCGGCCTATGGACACCACCCTGGAAAAGATGGCCAAGCTGCCCACAGTATTTAAAAAGGACGGCACGGTCACAGCCGGAAACGCCTCCGGGATCAACGACGCCGGAGCCGCCCTTCTGCTCATGAGCCGAGAAAAAGCAGAGGCCATGGGCCTTGAGCCTTTGGCTGTGATCAAGAGTTTTTCTGCAGGTGGCATCGATCCGGCCTACATGGGCCTGGGCGTGATTCCGGCCACCAGAATAGCTCTGAACAAGGCCGGGTGGTCCCTAGATGACCTCGACCGGATTGAACTCAACGAGGCCTTTGCCTCCCAGGCCCTGGCCTGTATCCGGGAATTAGGTATGGACGAGGCCAAGACCAACCCCAACGGCAGCGGGATCTCCATCGGCCACCCCATCGGATGCACCGGAGCCAGGATTGTTCTCAGCCTGGCCATGGGTATGAGACGCCAGAATCTGTCCAAGGGACTGGGCACCCTGTGCATCGGCGGGGGCATGGGTTACGCCATGACCCTGGAAAAACCCTGATCAAAGATCAGAGGTCAGCCCCGCCTCTGCCGCCGGCCGCGAGGGCCTGCCCGGCACTGACTTGTAGGCCGGGCTTTTATACTTTGCAGGGGCGTTCAAACTGCAAGTGAGTGCCGGGCAGGCCCTCTTCGAGGTAAATCTAGCTTCATACATGAAGTCAGCAAGAACAAAGAATTATAAAGAGTTAGACATAAAAAAGGCGGCCGCAACGGCCGCCTTTTTTATGTATTTATTGCCTGTACCTCCTTCCCTCGGAGCAACAGGCTGAGTCTGCCTTGGGCATCCTTGTGCAATCGGACATCGGCATCCGATAAAATAAATACCCAAGGCGGCTGTACAGCCGCCTTGGGTATTTATTTTAATTCTTCCACCTTGTCTTTCAGCTCAGGCATAAACTCCAACATATCAGCCACTACGCCTACCTCGGCCACCTGGAAGAGCGGCGCCTTGGGGTTGTTGTTCACGGCCACGATGAACGGATTGCCCTTCACCCCGCCCATGTGCTGGAAGGAGCCGCTGATGCCCATGGCCAGGTACACCTTGGGCTTGACCGTCTGGCCCGACGTCCCAACTTGGCGGGACTTCTCCATCCACTTGGCGTCCACCACCGGACGGGAGCAGGACACAACCCCGCCCATGGCCTCGGCCAATTCCTTGGCCTCGTCGATGTTCTCTTCTTCCCCGATGCCCCGACCGATGGAAACCAGAATATCTTCCTTGGTGATATCCACTTCCCCCATCTCAGCTTCCAAAACTTCCAGGTACTTACGCTTGGCCTGGACTTCGCCGGCGTCTGCGGACTTGTCCACCACCTCACCAGAGGCGGAAGCGCTCTCATCCGGGGGAAACACACCGGGCCGGATCGTGATCACCGCTCCCTGGCTCACGTCGCAGTGCACATGGGCATGAGCTTGGCCTCCAAACTCCTGGCGGATTGTCTTCAAGGTCGAGCCTTCCAGGCCTTCAAAATCCACGACATCGGCCACATAGCCGCTGTCCAGCTTCACCGACAGCCCGGGCATGAGGTCCATGCTCAAGGTCCCGTGGGCGGCCAGGACAAGGCCGTCAGCAGGCAGGATATGCACCAGGTAGCCCCGCAAAAGTTCGGCATTGGGATAACTGATATCCGCCTTGTCCACCTTCCACACCTGGGGGTAGTATTTGCTCATCTCCTGGCAGACCTGATCCAGCTCCGAACCGCTGCCGCAAACCACGGCAGTGACCTGGGCGCTGGAATCGATTTTTTTAGCCGCAGTCAGAAGCTCCAGGGCACTGTCCCCGGCCTGACCTCCGTGATGGTCGATATAGGTAAAAATCTGGCTCATTACTTGATCCCTCCTTTGGCCTTGAGCATTTCAGCCAGCCTGGCCGCAACTTCCTCCGTGTCACCTTCCAGGATCTCGGCTCCTTCGCCCATCTCCGGCATAAAGTAGTCCACCCGCTTGACCCTGGCTGCAGATTCGCCGACTTCACCCTCGGACAGACCAAGATCCGAGACCGAATACTCCGGAATCTCCACCGAGGCCACCTTGCGGATCCCCCGGATGCCCACATATCGCGGTTCATTGATTCCGGTCTGGATGGACAAAACGCACGGCAGCTCGATCTCGTTCATCTCCTGGTTGCCCCCCTCGATCTCCCGGCCCACCTTCAGCTTGGAGTCGTCCAAGACTTCAATGCCATTGACCAAGGAGGCATAAGGGTAATCCAGCATAGCCGCCAGCATGCCACCCACCTGGGCCGCGCCCTCGTCGGCCTGGGCTCCGGTCAGAATCAGATCGTAGCTTCCCTTCTCCACCACGCCCTTTAAGATCCGGGCGATGCCCTGGCCGTCGGAACCGGCAAAGACCTCGTCGGAGAGCAAAATCCCGTTGTCCGCACCCATGGCCATCTCCCGGCGCAGGACCTCTTCCGAATCCTCGCCACCCACTGTGGCCACGGTCACGCTGCCCCCCAGCTTGTCCCGCAGCTGAATGGCCTCTTCTACTGCGTAGTTGTCCCACTCATTGACCGAGTAGACCAGATCGTCGCGCTCGATATCGTTCCCGGCCGCGTTGATCTCAATCTCATTCTCGGCCATGTCCGGTACCCGCTTTACACAGACCAGAATGTTCATACTTCCTCCTGGCGTTGGTTTGTTGTGTGTGTTTAGTGTTCAGTGCCGCCTCTGGCGGGCCTGTTATTCGTTATTCGTTATTCGTAAGAAGCCGCCAGTTTGATCTAATATAAAACTGACTAAGAGGGCAGGCCATCTTCACTCTTCGTTCCCAGGGTTTATCCTGATAATCATCTAAAAGGCACCTCCAAGTATAGCCAAGCATTTAAGCCTCGGCTATACAAAAAGAGAAGCAAAAACTCTAGCCTGGAGGTGCCTTATGAAATTGTATGCTGGAAACGATCTCCATTCAAACAATAATTTTTGGGGTATTATTGACGAAACCGGCAAAAGGATATTTTACAAGAAGTTGCCAAATTCTCCTGAAAAAATATTATCAACACTTGAGCCATTCAAGCCAGACTTAGCTGCTATTGCTGTAGAATCTACCTATAATTGGTACTGGATAGTCGACCTGCTTATGGATCAAGGATATACGGTTCACTTGGCTAATCCTGTTGCAATGAAGAAATATTCGGGCCTCAAGTATTCAGATGATAAAGATGATGCCTTTTGGCTGGCTGAAATGAACAGGTTAGACATACTACCTAAGGGTTACATCTATCCCAAGGAAGAGAGGCCAACCAGAGATCTTTGCCGGAAACGACTTCAGCTCGTTAATATGCGTACAGCTATTATTTTAAGTTTAAAGTCCATGATAGCTCGCAACTTAGGACAAAGAATTTCTGCTGAAAATATCAAAAAACTTTCTCAAGAGGACATAACCGAAATGCTCAGTGGGCATGAAGATCTCATGCTCAGAGCAGCCATGGACAAGGTATCCATTGATAACTTTAGTGGGCAAATTAAGTTTGTAGAAAGGAGCCTCAAGGATAAAATCAAAAGCAATACAACATACCTCAACTTAATGACCATGCCTGGTGTAGGTCCTATTTTGTCGCTAACAATATTACTTGAAACAGGTCCTGTAGATCGATTCAAGCAGGTTGGCAATTACGCCTCCTATTGTCGCAAGGTTGACAGCAAGTGGACAAGCAACAATAAAAACAAAGGGAAAGGTAATACAAAAAACGGGAACAGATACTTGGCATGGGCATTCTCAGAAGCTGCAGAGCACGCCCGCATGTGCAACCAACAAGCCAAGCGCTTTTTTGAAAAGAAAATGTCAAAGACCAATCGGATGATTGCTCATGGTGCTCTGGCTCACAAGATGAGCCGGGCTGCCTACTTCATCATGCGAGATAATGTTCCCTTTGAACCAAAAAAGATGTTTTCCTAAATTTGGAGAAGATGGCCAGCTCAAAGTTTCACTGGTAAAACCAATGTCCTGATTAGCAGCCATTTTCTCCTCAATATTGCCGAATGCCGGCAGTTTGACTGCCCATGCCATGAGCCACGATATCACTGGTTAACAACCATGAATCCTGAACAATTGGACATGGCATGGAACCGAAGATTTTCTGGATCGTCATAATGACGATTGGGGCCAGATGAAAAGCTGATATTAAGCAATCTGGCCTAGATCCTGATGGGTGTGTGGTGCAGTCAATAAATACAGACTGCAACCAGTCCAAAAGAAATAACGGGAACTGTCAAAGAGCGGCTGACTCGGCTCGACGGCACAACAACGGTCCGTTCCTCTGCAAGAAAAAAGAAAGAATTTTCTTGCCACAGGGGAGTATTTTCTCTTGACAGAGGGCCTTTTAATGGGTGTGAAATTTCTTCCATTTCATCGGGATCCACCCAGGGAACGAAGAAGGGGTGCCTCTCACGCCCCTGGCTGAAACCCCACGTTTCATCCTTGATCAATCCGGCAAATTTCCCTTTTTTGGGCGCTTTGGCCCAAAAATATGTCAGACTTGCCGGAGGCAAGGCTGACACCTGAAAACTTCATCCCGCTAAACACACCTATTCCTCAGTCCTCGGTCTTCTGTCCACTGTCCTCTGCCTTCTGTCCTCAGTCATCGGTCATCGGTCTTCTGTCCTCGGTCCTCAGTCCTCCGATCTGCCTGGCCACCAATTCGGTCAGGTCCATGACCTCTATCTTGCCTTCCAGGCCGCTGGTCTTCACCCCGTCCTCCAGGTTGACCAGACAGAACGGGCACCCGGTCACGATCACCGTGGCCCCGGCCTCTTCGGCCATTTTCACCCGCACCTGGCCCATACGTTGATCCTCCAGCGGTTCGTAAAAGAGCATAAGCCCACCCCCGCCACAACAAAAGGACCGGTCCCGGCAACGCTCCATCTCCACCCGGGTCAGGCCAGGAATGGCGTCCAAAACTTCTCGAGGCGGGTCATAGAGCAGATTGTGCCGACCCAGGTAGCAGGGATCATGGTAGGTATACACTGCGCTCTGGTCCTCCAGGGGAGAAAGGGTCAGCTTGCCCGCCTGTACCTGGCCCAGGATATACTCGGCGATGTGCTCCACCCGGGGCAGGCCCTGGTAGTCCTTGGTCAAGGCGTTTAAGGCGTGGGGATCGGCTGTGACAATGGTTTCCACCCCGCTGTCCAGGATGGCCTGGGTATTGTGCTCTTTTAAGCTCTGAAAGAGCATTTCTTCGCCGAAGCGGCGCACCTCGTGACCGCTGTCCTTCTCCCCCTTGCCCAGGATGCCGAATTCTTCACCGCAGGCGGACAGGATCCGGGATGTGGCTCGGGCCAGGTCCTGCAATCTCTCGTCGTAGGATGTGGCGCTGTCCACAAAGTACAAAGTCCGGGCCGGGGCCTTGGAACTGACCACCGGGACTTCCAGCCCTTCTTCGGATAAGGCCTTGGTCCATTCCTGTCGCTTCTTCTCCGTCTTCCCGTAGGGGTTGCCCCGCTTCTCCAGGGCGGACAGGGGCTTTTGCAGGGACTGGGGCACCAGGCCTTCGTCCACCATACCCCGTCGCAGATCCACGATCTTGTCGATGTATTCGTTCATTACCGGGCATTCTTCCTCGCAGGCCCCGCAGGTGGTGCAGGACCAGATCTCGTCCTCCTCGAATATCCGGCCCATGACCGCCTCCCGGCCCTGCATGTCCCCAACCACCGGGTAGTGCTCGAACATATAATCCCGGGACTTGATGGAGATAAACCGCGGGGACAAAGGCCGGCCCACGTGGGTGGCCGGGCAGTTATCCGAGCACCGCCCGCAGTCCACGCAGGTGTAGAAGTCCAGCATATGCTTCCAGGTGAAGTCCTCGTAGTACTTGACCCCGAAGCTCTCCACATCGTCCAGCTCCTGGTCCGAAACACCCCAGCGCACCGGCTTGACCCTGCCCTTGTCCAGCTTGTGGAAGAAGACGTTGAATATGGAGGTGATCACGTGGAAATGCTTGCCAAAGGGCAAAAAGCACAAAAAGAAGAAAAAGATCACATCGTGGGCAAAATAGGAAAACACGTGCGTGCCCTGTAAAAAGCCCGTCGGGGCCGGGGACAAAAGCAGGGAAAAAAACCAGCCCAGGCTTAAAGGGGCGGGCATGTGGCTCATATCTGCGGCAGCCACGTGAGCGGCCTCAAACAGGCTCTCAAAGACCATCAGGCCCCCGATCAGGCCCAATACGAATATGGCTTCAAAGGTGTGGTCCTGACCGTATTTGGGCGGCACTTTGTACCGCTCCGGGGTATACATTCCCCGCCGGATCCCGGCCACAATACAGGCCAGAAACACCAGGGTGGACGCGTAGTCCTTGAGCACATTGTACACATCCCCCAGGGTCCCCGACAGGCCGGGAAAGACAAAGTCCGGAGAAAACCCGATGATGACCAAAGAGATGGACCGGATGGCCAGGATGAGAAATCCGAAAAAGATGACGATATGCAGTACCCCAGCCAGCATATACCGGGGCTGCTTGTACTGCCCCAGCCAATAGACCACAAGGTCTTTCACCCGCTGCCCGGGCCGGTCCAAACGCGGATCAGAGGCCCCTTTGACCAGGGGAATCAAGCGCATGATGATGATATAGGCAAAACAAGCCAGGCCGAGAATTGTGATCAGTCCAGCCAAGACCCAGCCCGGAATGCCGAACAGACTGCTCCAGGCTGGGGGGGTCAATACGTCGTACATAGGCGTGTCCTCACAGAGTTAAAAGTTACCCATTATAGGCCATCTCCAATGCTAACCCATGGTCTGATTCACCATGCATCGCCGCCCTCTTCTCTTGGCTTCCTCGCCGTAGGCTCAATCCGGCACGGTATGCCCCGCAATCTGGGGGTACCGAACTGACGGCCCAAGTCGTGGACTGTCGTCAAACAATTCAAATTGGCAATTTGCCACGACTCCGGCCCTTCCAACTCCGGAAACCACCACCCATGGGCGGCGCATACGACCTCTGGCTGGACCTGGTCCGTGATTTCCACCATCTGCTCGATTGCTCCGGCAGCAGTCTTTATCCTGGCCATTTCCCCTTGTTCCAGGCCATAACGGGCGGCAGCATCCGGATGAACCTGAACCTTGGGCCATGGCTCGCGCTTGCGCAAGCTGTCCACCCAGCGATAGGATGAATGCAAGTAGTTGGGACTCTTGGCACTCGTCAGGACCAGGGGATAGTCCTGGTCCGGCTCAGGCCGTTCTTGCGTCCAGATTGGCAATGTTTGAGCTCCCAGGGATTTTGCTGAACTCAGAACCAGCTCCACCTTGCCCGAAGGAGTGGCAAAACCCTTGTTTTGGAAATGGCCGTAGCGGTCCGGCCCTTTAAGCATCCCTTGCTGGACAAAGGCCTCCCAATCAAGGCCACTCGGTTGCAAAAGCTCTTCAAGCATCTGTTTATACTCATCAAACCATAGATCCTGTCCACAGAGTCGCAAACCCAGGTCGTTGATGATGGCCATGTCCGGACGACACTCTCCCGGAGGATCCATCAGCTTGGGCCGGGCCAGGATCAGGCCGTGGCCCAAACCGTAGTGTCCGATATCGTCAAATTCGAAGTGACTGGCCGAAGGCAGGACCACGTCGGCCAGGGCTGCTGTAGGGGTCATGACAATATCGGAGACAACCAGAAATTCCAGCTTGGTTAAGGCCTTGTAGGTCAGCTGGGCATCGGCGTATGTAAGCAGGGGATTGGTGCACTGCATGTAGGCAGCGCGCACTGGATAGGGCTCCTTTTCCAGAACAGCTCTGCGGAAAAAAGCCGGAGGGACTGTCATCAACCTGGGGCTGAGACCGTAGGCGGCGTTCAGGATGGTCTCAGCCTTGTTCGGGATCAGATCGGCCCGCACAAATTTCCCTGGAGGCAGGGTCTTTGGCTCTTGGGCCTTGATGTTTCCTCCGGGCACGTCCAGGTTGCCGCAAACAGCCATGAGGGAAATAAGGGAGCGGATAGTATCAAAGGCAGTGGGGATCTGCTCCACGGCATTCCCCCAGGCCAGGCAGGCCGGAGTAGCCTGGGCATAGGCCCTGGCCGCCTCCTGGATCAGTTCCTGATCCACCCCGGTCGTCTTGGCTACCCAGTCCAAGGATATATCGGCAAGATAGGTTTTAAGCTCTTCAAAGCCGACGGTCCAGGCGGTGACGAACTCTCTGTCCCAGAGGCCTTCGGTGGTGATGACTTTCAAAAAGCCCAAGGCCAAAGCATGGTCCATCCCCGGGCGGACCGGTAACCAGAGATCGGCCCTTTGGGCCAGTTCCGTCCGTCTCGGATCGATGACCACCAGCCTGGCTCCCTCCTTCAGGCGGGTGGTCAGCTGGGAGTTGATGATTCCTTCCTCGTTGGTAGCCCGGGAGTTGCTCCCCCAGAGCAGAATCAATTCAGTGGGGTTGTGCAGATCAGCTACAGGATAAAAGCCGCTCATAGCTCTACCTGTCAATTCTCTGGGAGCGTGGCAGACATCCTGAACAGCCACGACATTTGGTGAGCCAAAGGTGTTGGCCAGCCGGATGAGGCCAAAATGTTCCAATCCCTTGGGCATACCCTGGCAAAAGGCCACGGATCTGGCCCCGTCCCTTGCCCGAACCCGGTCTAGATTGCGGACAATGACTTCCAAGGCCTCTTCCCATTCGGCCTTACGCCACGTGTTTTCCCCACGTTCTCCTGTTCGCAGTAAAGGTGTAGTCAAACGCTGAGGATGATCATGGACCTCGGCCAAAGCCCGCCCTTTGGGGCAAATATAGCCGGCATTGAGATATCCGTCCGGATTCCCCTTAAGGGATGTAATCCGTCCGTTATTCAATTGAATCTGCAGATTACAGCCGCCATGATCCATTCTCCCGCAGTGCGTGACGTGCCAGTGGGTGGTCATAGAGGAAACACCTCGAGCTTAGTTGCATATCAGGCGGTGCGGGTCACATTTTTCTCGCAGAATTTGCAATTCATACTCAGTTGGAGGTTTTTCCTCCTGCACCTTTGAAGTATCCACCTCAAATTCTATTTCAGCAACGATTTGCTCGGTTCGAATACCCGGATAGGTGCTCTGCAAATACATCTCTTTGCTTTTGTCGTCAAAACGGAAAGTGCCCATATTGGTTATAACTACTGACGGTCCTCCTGGAGGCAGACCTGCTTTCTCTCGGCCGCCCGGACCATCCAGATACCCAGGGCTTGTCAAGTAGTCAAGTTTGTTGACGAATTTTCTTTTTTGTTGTTGCATGAAGATGATACTTTTGGGCACAAAAGAGGTCACATCACTCCCTCCTCCACTTCCAGGAAAACGGATACGAGGATGATCATAAGGTCCTATGCAGGTAGTATTTAAGTTTCCAAACTTATCTATCTGCCCGGCCCCCAGAATGCCTACCACGTATTGGCCAATGATCCTGTTCTGCATGGCGGCAAAGGCGTCCAACATCCCAGTGGTAGACGATGCACCGTACATGACCCTGGGATCGGAAACCACCAAAGGGATTTCATCCAGCCGGGAATCCACGGCACCGGTTTCAAAAAAAATCACACAATTGGGTGAGGTGATTTTTTTCGCCGCAATGGCCGCCAACATGGATATCCCGGTACCGCAAAACACAATGGACCCGTCTTCTATCTCTCGGGCGGCCATTATGGCCATCATTTCTCGTGGTGTATAATCCATAATTTTTCTGCTCCATTTAACCTCAAAGCATTGTTTATTCTGGGTTAGTTTACACTCTATAACGACCGGGATCGCCAGGCTCCAGCCCGGCCAAAGAGGGCGAATGATTATTCGCCCCTACTTACCAAACCGCACGTTTCATCCTTGATCAATCCGGCAAATCTGACCTCTGTCTTCTGTCCTCTGTCTTCTGTCCTCTGTCCTCTGTCTTCTGTCCTCTGTCCTCTGTCTTCTGTCCTCTGTCTTCTGTCCTCTGAACTCTGGCCTTATACCCGCTCTTATACCCGCTGCAGGTTCACTGCATAACCTGTTTCCGGATCAGCTGCTATCGTGTCCAGTCGATCTTTGCCCACCAAATCCATGAGCTGCGCATGACTTTCCAGTCCGTACACGTAGCGCTGCCTGTTTTCTTCGTTTGAGACGTCGTCCTGAGCGTCGCGGAAGTATTCGTGCAGATAGGTTGGCTCATAGTCGTAAAATCGATAACAGGCCGTAGGAAAGGCCCCATGAGGCACATGAACCACAGCATCCACGTATATACCCGGAATTTGATTCTGTTCCGGGTGCTTACGCATTGTTTCCGTATCTACCAGATTTTCGCAGGTAACCACCAGGTGTTTGGAAGCCTTGGCTTGCTCCACATCTCCAAAACTCAGACCCATGATCTTACACGTGCCTTGACTGTCCGCCTCTTGGACATGAATAAAGGTCAAATCCGGATTTATGGCCGGGACCAAGACAACCTTGGAGGTATCCGCCCACTGCCCGAAGGGGTTTTCCAGGACCTCCAGCTTTTTATCCGGAAACTTGGGATCATGTGCCCGCATTTGTTCGGAGAATCCCCATGTATTGACGATATCCGTCCCCAGGGCCGAACGGCAGGGCAAAAAAGGAACTCCCATGGCCCCGGCCAAAAAACGCAGATTCATCTGGTAATTGGTGTAGTCCTCGATATGGATAGCCCCTTGCTCCACTGCCTTGCGAAACCGCACGCAGGTCGGAGCGAACCGGCCATTGGCACCATAGGCGATTTCAATGCTCTTCACGCACCCGGCCCCGATAAGTTCATCCACTCCCTGCCCATTGGAATGGACATATATATGCAGGTCTTTGACCTGGGAGCGAATGATCTCATGGACGGCCGCCATGGGATTCCTGTTCACCGTAAACCCGCCAATGGATATATGGGCCCCATTGAATATGAACTTGCTTACCGCCTCTTTGAGGCTAGTAACCTTACTTCCGTTTCCCTTCATTGTGTACACCCCTTCAAAACAATTTATGCCTTTGGCTCTAATCCCCATATTTCATTTTCGATTAATGAAACTTCGCTTCAAAACAAAGAGGGCCTGCCCTTAGGGGCAAGGGCGGCCTTGAGGCCAAGACTCAGTCGTAGGGCGGGCTTGTCCCTAAGCCCTGCCCCCTCTTCAGGGAAGTGAGTGCCGGACCAGTTTCAAACTCGATTAAACTGGGCGTCGGCGGTTAGAGGTCCCGACTTTGACGCCCCCTGGCTTTTGTTCCGCTTCTACTGGATAAGAGACAAAAAGATCCCCGCAGCCATGACCGTGCCGATGACTCCGGCCACGTTCGGTCCCATAGCGTGCATGAGGAGATAGTTCTTCTTGTCCTCTTTGGCTGCCACCGAGTGGACCACTCGGGCAGCCATGGGCACGGCGGACACGCCGGCCGCTCCAACTAATGGATTAATCTTTTTGTTCTCTTTTAAGAACAGATTCATAAACTTGGCAATGAGCACCCCGCTGGCCGTGCTGATCATAAAGGCAATGAGTCCGAGGACGAAGATGAAGATCACGTCCGGACGCAGAAACTGATCGGCATTCATAGTTGCGCCCACGGGCACACCCAAGAAAATTGTAGCGATATTCATCAGCTCGTTTTGAGCCGCATTGCTGAGTCGCTCCACCACCTTGGATTCCCGAAAGACATTGCCCAGCATAAACATAGCCATGAGCGGAGCTGCAGCCGGGATAAGCAGAATAATGACAATGGAAGCCAGGAAGGGAAAAAGAATCTTCTCCAGCCTGCCCACCTTCCGCTCAGTCTTCATCCTGATGACCCGCTCTTTCTTGGTAGTCAGGAGTTTCATGACCGGAGGCTGCACAATAGGGACCATGGCCATGTAAGAATAGGCGGCCACTGCGCAACTGCCCAGCATATGCGGTGCCATTTTGGCCGCCAAATAAATGGTGGTCGGGCCGTCCGCTCCGCCGATTATCCCGATCACCGCCGACTCAGACAGATCAAAACCAAAGAGGTGCGCGGAAAAAAAGGTAATATACACCCCAACTTGCGCTCCGGCCCCGAGGAAAAGTAGCTTGGGATTGGCCAACACCGGGCCGAAGTCAGTCATGGCCCCTACACCCAAGAAAATCAGGGGAGGAATGATTTCCCATTGGATGCCGTAGTGGTAAAATCGCCAAATAAGGCCTTCACCGGGCTCCATAAGTCCGGTCAGAGGCAGGTTGGCCAAAAGTATACCAAACCCGATAGGCAACAAGAGTAAGGGCTCAAACTGCTTGGCTATGGCCAGATAAAACAAAATACCGGCAATACCCCACATGACCAGCATCTTGGGGGTCATGTACAAGAAGCCGGACATATTGATAAGTTCAAACAAATTATCCATCTGTCTTGCCTCGCTTATCGATTTTCTCTGATACATATCCGGACAATCGAACCGTGCAATACAAAAGAAAGATGCCGAACATCACACCACAGATTCCGGCAATGCTGATTTCAATCGCTGGCCACATAATTTTCCCCTTTCAGGCTGCATCAGCCCGATTTTGCATAATCATCCATAACTATAATAAGAGGCGTTCATAAAAAGCGCAGAAAAGAAGGAGCGCGGCCCACCTTTTCTACGCTTTATGGACGAGGCAAGGACATCACCCTTTGGCGACGCGAGGCGTAATGAGATGATGCTGCGGGCAAATCGATTTGGGGTTTTGATATGCAGCTCCGGCAAAGGCCTGCATATAGCTACGCAGATCCCGCAAAGCGGCGATTTCATCAATAAGTCCGGTCTTGGCGCAAAAAATGGGCCGGGAAGTATCGTGATACTTCTGAACCAGCTCGTTCATTTTATCCACTGTCTGGTCCAAAGGTTTTCCAGCCTCCTGATCTTTGATCAAGCGCCGGGTATACGTGGCCACTGCCGCGGTCTCCCCGTGCATGACGTATATCTCAGTGGCCACAGTTCCCAAAGTGAATGCATTGTGCCGATTGGCCGTTGGACCGCCCATGATATAGTGGGCAGCAGCCGAGCCTTTGCGCAGGGTAACCAGCATCATGGGCACATCGGTCTGCTGAATGGAGTAGATCAAGCTCTGCCCCAAGCCCAGGAGTTCAGCCTTTTCAGCTATGTTGCCCACATCGATCCCGCTGGTATCTTGAAACCAGATGATGGGAATTCGATCCCGGCCACACAAAGAGACGAACTCATTCATCTTGATCAATCCCTGACGGTAGAGTTTGCCGCCAATTCCCGGATAATCGGCATACTCCGGATATCCCTTGGGCATAATGCCTTGTCGGTTCCCGATGCATCCGCAGAGCATTCCGTCGAGCTTGACCAGTCCGGTATACGCTTCCGGACCATAGTCCGGGCGGAATTCCTGATGTTCGCTGCCGTCTACCAACCGGGCCAGGATCTGCTCGAAATCATAGGTCCGTTTGGGATTGACCGGCAAAAGATAATACAGGTCCTCAGACGGAAACTTGGGGTCCTTAGGTTCGTCGACCCGGAAAAACTCCGGATCGTAGGCCGGGAGCTTATTCATATAATCCCGCATGGCCTTGAGGACACCTTCCTCTGTCTCAAAGACATAGCGGAAGAAACCGGTTTCCTCATAGTGAATGTCCACGCCGCCAGGGGGTGTCTCTCTGTGCTGCTTGGCCACATCAATCAGTTCCTGGGCCGATTCCACGTCAAAATAGCCTTTGGGGCTCATGCCGCTGACGATTCCAGCCCCACCCACAGCGATATTGCAGTTTTTGTGGGCGAATAAGATAGTTGGACTCACCCCCTGGTATCCCCCGCCGGCCGGATTGGTGCCATATATCCCGGCCAAAACAGGGAGTCCCATCTGCTCCAGCTCTGCATGCCGAAAAAAGGTGGTTCCTGATCCCCGGCGCCCTCCGTAAAACTTTTCCTGCTCTGGAAGCTTGACCCCACTGCAATTGACTACCCAGACCAGAGGGACATTCAGTCGCTTGGCCAGATCAGTAACCCGAAAGATATTTTCCGCCTGGCCCGGGACCCAGGCCCCGGCCATATATTTGTTGTCAAACCCGACAACTACTGCCCACCGACCGTTGATCTGGGCCAGACCATCCACTATATTGGTAGTACAATCGTCATTCTCCGCCGGATTGTACAACATATGCAGGGGACGCCATGTCCCCTCATCAACCAGAATATCCAGGCGCTGCCAAATGGTCAGCTGCCCCCTGGAATTAATTTTTTCAGCAGGCAGGCCAAATTCTTTGATCTTGTCCTTGACTTCCTGCACCTCTTGTTCTGCCTGCTCCACTTCCTGTAGATTATCCTGACTCCGTTGCTTGACCTTGTCCTTCAAGGCTTTACCCAACAGGTCCATATTTTTAAAGTATTTATGCATAAAAACCACCTTGTCTTGTAAACTCGTTTCCGATTTATTCAATAATCACTAAAACATCATCTTCTTCAACCGCGTCACCTTTCTTGACCTTGATCTCTTTGATGGTGCCATCAACAGATGAATAAATCGGTGTCTCCATCTTCATGGCCTCCAAAACCATAACTTCATCATCCTCTTCGACTGTGTCTCCTTCATTAACTGTAATCGTCCATACCTTACCAGCCAGAGGGGACCTGATTTCTTCGGACATAATAACTCCTTATTTTATACTCTCTATTTGGTTTAAACTTGTTTTTTGCCCTCGCATCTTACTTGTCTCGATTGGCCTTGCGCACGCCCAGCTGGTCCAAGGCGATAATCATCTTGCATATATTGGCCGATCCTTCCACCATATAGTACGTGGGCATATCCCGGAACAGTCGCTCTACCGGATATTCTGTAGAATAGCCGTAGGCTCCCAGGATACGCATGGCGAAATTGGCCGCCTTGTTAGCCACCTCTCCGGCCAGATACTTGGCCTGGGCCACATCCAGTCCGTTGTTCAGCTTGCCCTGATCCTTGTTGTAGGCCGCCTTGTACACCACCAGCCGGGCGGCTTCGATCTCGGCTGAGAGCTGACCGATCATCTCCTGATTCATCTGAAAGTCGCCGATAGATTTACCGAACTGCTTGCGTTGCTTGCAGTACTTGACGATCTCGTCCAGGCAGGCCTGGGCCAAACCGACGCCCCCGGCTGCTGCGGACAGACGGGTTTGGTTCAAGGAACTGAAAACGATGCGGGCCCCGTCTCCGGGCTGACCCAGGATATTTTCCTTGGGTACTTTGGTCTTGTCCAGAAAGACTTCCCCGGTGGGTGAGCAATGGGAGCCCATTTTATCCAGCTTGGTGGTCTTGACCCCATTAAAGTTCTTGGGCTCGATGACAAAGGCGGACAGACCCTTGGACCCCTTGTCCTTGTCTGTGTAGGCGTAATAAATGAGGACATCGGCCACGTGGGCATTGGAGATCCAGGTCTTGCTGCCATTTATCAGCCAGTGATCACCCATGTCCTCGGCTGTTGATTGCATGGCCATCACGTCGGATCCGGCATCCGACTCAGTAATCCCAAACCCGCCCACGTATTCGGCCTCCACCAGCTTGGGGATATATTTCTTCTTCAGTTCTTCGCTTCCGTAGCGGTAGATGGTGTAGGCACAGCCCAGTTCCTGCATATTGACCTGCACCCGCAGGGAACTGGCCGCCCGGGCGATCTCTTCGGTCACGATGGTGGAGGCCACAAAGCCCATGCCTTCGCCTCCGTACTCCTCTGAGATGACAGTGCCGAAAAAACCCAGCTCACCCATGGGCTTGAGGGCTTCCTCATAGGGAAAATGGTGTTCCTGATCCCACTCGGAGAGATTGGGCACCAGTTTTTTGGTCGCAAATTCGCGTACTGATTTCCGAAGCATTTCCTGTTCTTTAGTCCATGAAAAGTCCATTGCCTCCCCCTAGCTTGAAAGGTTTGAGTTTGTGTATGCTGTTTTTGCCAATCTATATGCAAATATTAGACCTAAAAATCAAAAGTCATGATATCAGCTTATTAGATCAAGACTTGAGTAAATCAATTTTTATTCTTTGCAATTTTGCAATAAGTTTACAAAGTTGCCTCTTTGGGATATACCCATCATTCGTTTGCCTCCGAACCTCACACTTTTCATGATAATTTCCTTCAACCATCTTGGATCCCTTATTTTCACCAGGGCCTTGACAAACATTTGCAATTTTGCAAATCTTTTGCATTCTTTCAAATCAATCAATCATTCATAGCTGTAGGTCAGACCATGCCCACCAGTATTACGAACCAATCAATTTCCCTCCAATATCTTTTGGATACCTTGCATTTCGGCCTCATCGTCATCGACCGGGAAGGCTCATTTCTGTTCAGCAATCGTGAAGCCCAAAGGCTTTTGGGGTACCCCAAGGAAACGCTGCATACATTGAATTTTGCCTCTATAAATCCCATAGCCTGGAAAGAATTTCAAGAAATCTTCAGGTCTGGAGTCACCCAGTACGGCAAACGCAAACAGTACAAGCATAAAGTCTTTTTCGTCCACAGATGGCCCTTTTGGCAGCATGGCGAAATCATTGCCGTGGTTTCCGTATTCCAGCACTATTCAGAATTTGAAAAGAATATCTTTGAGGTCGATTCCTACAAGAGCCTGACCAAAGAACTGAACATGATCTTTCAGTCCACATATGATGGCCTGTATATAACTGACGGCCAAGGGGTCACCTTGAGGGTGAATAGATCCTGGGAAAAAATCACCGGTCTCAAGCCGGAGGATGTCTTAGGCCAAAACACTGCCGACCTGGAAAAGCAAGGGTATATTTCCAAGTTTGTCAGCCCCATGGTCATCAAAGAAAAAAAAACCATCTCCCTGAAAGCCACGACCATGACCAACCGGGAAGTTCTGGTTTCCGGAAATCCGGTTTTTGACGACCAGGGCAATGTGGAAATGGTGGTTACGACGGTCAGGGACTTAACTGACATTCAAAGCCTCTCCGAGGAACTGAAAACAGCCCAGGAACAACGCAAGGAGTATCAAAACAAGCTGGAAACCCTGCACCAGCAATTGCTGCAGGAAGAAGATTTGATTGCCAAATCCAAATCTATGAAAGAAATTGTCCGCATGGCTATCCAGCTTGGGGACGTGAAGACACCGATCCTTATTACCGGGGAGACCGGGGTGGGCAAAGAGGTGGTGGCCAAACTCATTCACAAGCACAATCAGTATTGCGCCCAAGGTCCTTTTTTGAAGATCAATTGCGGGGCCATTCCGGACAATCTCTTGGAGGCTGAGCTCTTCGGTTATGAGCGGGGGGCATTTACCAATGCCAATCCCAAAGGCAAACCCGGACTTCTTGAATTGGCCGAGGGAGGGACGTTGGTCCTGGACGAAATCGGGGAACTGTCCTTTAATGTCCAGTCCAAGCTCTTAGCGGTTCTCCAGGATAGCGAGATCACTCGGGTGGGAGGGATCAAGAGCCGGAAGATCGATGTCCGCTTTGTCTTCATCACCAACCGGGACCTGGAGGCCATGGTCAAAAGCGGAGATTTTCGGGAAGATCTCTACTACCGAATAAACATTATTCCTATTCACGTTGGGCCGCTACGGGAAAGAAAAGAGGACATCATTCCCCTGATTAACTACTTTGTCCAGAAGTTCACCAAAAAATACAACAAGAATATTTACTTCACACGAGAAGCCATCGACACACTGTATGCCTATGCCTGGCCGGGAAATGTCCGGGAACTCCGCCACTTAATTGAACGTTTTGTCGTCGTGCACAACAATAAGGAAATCGATCGAAGCGACATTCCCATCAATGGACCATCAGATCTCATTCATAATTATTTCCATCCCCAAACCAGCCTCAAACAAGCGGTCAGGGAATTTGAAGTCAGATTCATCAAAAAATCCATTGAGACCTATGGTGATTTAAAGACAGCAGCCGATAAGCTGGGAGTGGATCAATCCACCCTGTATCGGAAGCTGAAACAGGCTTGAGGTTTATGCTGATGCCTTGGTTCGCTCCTGACGTCTTGCTCTAAGGACGTGTATTGTCAAAGCAAAAGCTATGACCAGTATGCCGATAAAATCGCTGTATATACTCGTATATAATAGCATCAGCGATCCACCCATAAAAAGGATCCTCTCATAAAATTTGGCTGGCCTCCACACATACCCGATCGCCCCCCCTGCCAGAGAAGCAATCCCAATAATGGCCGTAGTTGAAGCCCACAAGATATTGATCAACTTGCCGTGAGCCACAAGCAAGGGATCATAAGCGAACATAAAGGGAATAATAAAGGCTGCAATCCCAATTTTGCAGGCGGTAACCGCTATTTTTAATGGATCCGCCTCAGCTATAGCCGATGCACCATAAGCAGCCAAGGCAATCGGCGGGGTTATGGCCGAGATAATGGCAAAGTAGAACACAAATAAGTGAGCCGAAAGCGGATACAGGCCCATCTTGACCAGAGCCGGAGCGGCCATGGTTCCGGCCACAATATAGGCAGCTGTGGCCGGCAGGCCCATACCCAGGATGATGGCCATCACTGCCGTCAAAATCAAGGCTATCCAAAGAACACCGCCGGAAGCGGAGATAATCAGGGAGGAGATCTTCAAGCCCAATCCGCTGAGATTGATACACCCGATAACCAGCCCTGCAGTGGCACAGGCCATGGCCACAGTGATGGTTCTTTTGGACGCAGCCACCGAACCCTCTTTAAACCGGGTCCAATTGATTCTGGACTGCCACTTGACGAAAGAGATAACGAACATACAGATGATCGCATAAAAGGCTGACCTAATGGGAGAATACTGCACAACTCCCAGAAAATAAATGAGGGCGAAGAGAGGGAGTAAGAAATGCCCCCCGGTCATCAGGACCCTCTTCAAGGAAGGCAGTTCCTTGCGGGGCAAACCCTTCAGGCCGAGACGGGAGGCCTCATAATGCACGGCAAATAAGATACATAGATAGTACAGTAAGGCCGGGATAATGGCTGCTATAACCACATGGATATACGGAATGCCTAAGAACTCGGCAATAATGAACGCCGCCGCGCCCATAATCGGGGGCATGAGCTGTCCGCCTGCCGACGCACAGGCTTCAACAGCGCCAGCAAAATGAGCTGTATAGCCGCTTCTTTTCATCAAAGGGATGGTAAAAGCCCCGGTACCCACAACATTGGCCACAGCGCTGCCGGTCAGGGATCCCATCAGCCCGCTGCCAAGCACTGCCGTCTTGGCCGGCCCACCGGTAAACCTGCCCATGACCGACATGGCCAGATCCAGCAAGAACTTGCCCATTCCCAGCTCTTCCAGCATGGTGGTCAGAAAGATAAACAAGAAGATATAGTTGGCCGAGACGCCCAGAGGTATGCCAAAGATACCCTCGGTTGTTAAATACATCTGGGAAATGATGCGTTGGACAGAATAGCCTTTGTGGGCCAGCAGGCCCGGAAGCCAGGGCCCGACCATGGTATAGACCAAAAACGCCAGGGCAATCCCGACCAGGACCCAGCCTGTAGCCCGGCGGGTGGCCTCCAGGACCACAACGATCATGATCCCTCCGAAAACCAGGTCTGCAGTGGTCGGGATTCCCAGCCTGTTGACGATTTCCTGATAAAAGAAAATGATATACAGGCCGGAAGCGATGGACAGGAGAATAAGGAGCCAGTCGAATACAGTGGGATTGGTTCGTTTTCGCAAAGGGTGGACCAGGAACACCATCATCATCATCAGGACCAGATGGACATCCCTCTGAATCCATGCCGTAAACATGGATATACCTGAGGTGTACAAATGGAAAAATGAAAGGCCCAGGGCGACAAGAAGAATGAACTTGGTGGTAATAAAATTTGCTGAACCTGAAGATTGTGCATCGGTTGTTGACATCTCAACGAGCCCCTTTCTTATCGTATTTCCATTCGCACCAGAGTGAACGTAGGAAAGTAATCCCAGAGGTGAAATTCTTTACCCCGATAAATCAAGGTATGATCGGCTATGGAGCCAACTCGTAAAGGGAGGGAGTCAATTTTTCTGTTCAAATTCTCTATGTAGGTCCATTTGCCCTCCATGCGCAAATCCCCTTCCCCTGTATAGTCAAGACCCGCCCCAAAGTCTATGACCTTGATGCCGGTCAGAACCAGCTGGCCATGTTTATTCATATAGAATTCATAAACAGGAAGCTTATCCACGGAATGTATATACCGCAGGGAAAATTCTTCACCGTCGGAGATATCCCTGGACCAAGCTATCTCTCCGGTCTGGCCGTGCTTGATGACCAGCTGTTGATCAGTCTTTTGACCACCCATGCAGCTGGCTGGGATCAAGAGCAGTAATAACATGCAGCATACTATAGTCACCGGAGCCGGGACAGGTATGGCCACATTGAGTTTGTTCGCTGACCTCTGCTCCTGCATAAACAAAAAATCCTCGGAAGACTGCGATCAACCCACGAAAACAGCATCCCGGGCAAACCCGGGATGCTGTTTAAGTTTAAAAGAATGGGCGGGCCCAAGCTACTTCATCTCAGATGGCACCAGATCCTCCGGCACATCAAGGCCCAGCTCCTCAAAATACTTGATCACGCCCGGATGCAGCGGAGCTACGGCATTGGCAATTGTGTTTTCCGGAGTGGTGGCCTTGGCCCCAATGTACACATCCTGCAAGTCCTGTCTGTGTTCAAAGGTCACTTTAGCCAGATTATAGGCCATGTCCACACTCATGTCCTTGTGCACCAGGACCGTATTCCACACACTGGGCGTGCGTGCGGTCTTCTCCTGCCCATCATAGGTGCCGGCCTTTATCTTCCAGTCTGAATAATAGGGGTGGGCCGACACAACCTTATTCATTTGGTCTTCAGTGAAGGACATGATCTTGATGTCATGTGTGGTAGCCAGGTCCATGATGGATGAGGTTGGAGGACCCACGGACCAGATCCCGGCATCGATAACATTATCCTTTAAGGCCTGGGTGTTCTCGGCAAAGGACAACCGATGCACATCGAAATCATCATACTCAACGCCCAGGGAGCTCAAAATCAGCTTGGCCATGGTTTCCGTTCCACTGCCTGGAGAACCCACTGACACCTCTTTTCCCTTCAAATCCAGCATGTTGTTTATGTCTTTATGTTTTTGCAGAGTGACCGCATGGAACACATTGGGGTACATTTCAAAAAGGGTCCGCACCGCAACAGGGCTCTTAAAATCGCCCTCACCATGAACCGCTTGATAGACCACATCGTTCATGGCCATAGCCAGGTTCAACTCACCTCGGGCCAGCAGCCTGGTATTTTCCACCGAGGCACCCGTGACTTCTGCTGAGGCCTGTATCCCGTCAATGTTCTTGTTATAGATACTGGCCATGGCTCCGCCATAGGGGTAATATGTACCTCCTGTTCCTCCTGTCCCGATAGCTATGAACTCTCTTGCCGACGCGGGGGAGGCCAAAACACACACCAAACATAAAGCCATTACACATAAAGCTGCTTTTCTCATCTCGACTCCTCCTTTGTCACGTTTTTTTACGTTTTGAACCAGACACCAGCCAAATGAAGCAAGCTTTGAGATCAAAGCCAGCTACATAAGGCTAGCCATTTTGTAGCTACTCTACCTTGTTTTCCATCAAGACGCAAGGGAAAAGATTCGCATCGTAACCTACCCCCCTGAAAAGGACGTTGAAAGAGAGTCCCTGCTGCGCCCTCCAGGCTACATATCTGCGCATTCTTTGTAAAAAGGCTTGACAAGCCGTCCTATTCCGGTCTAATATAAGAAAATATGTAATCGTAATGGTGGTTGCATGAATCCCCTTTTACCTGACCAGCGAAAGTTGCAAATTCTGAATCGATAAACACCATTGCAAAAGGAGGTAGAGGATGAAAAAGGTAATACACAACAAATGGGTAGGGACGATTTTTTGCTTGCTCCTGCTAGGACTTTTCTTGACTGGATGCGCCACCACATCCCAGCTGGAAAATTTGGAGCAAAGGGTGCAACAAGTTGAGGACACATCCAACATGGCCCTGGAAAAGGCCGAGGCTGCAGAAATGGCCGCTGATGAGTGCAGCATGGATGCTGAGCAAAGCGCCCAGCGGGCGGAAGCAGCAGCTGAAGATGCTGAAATGTCTGCACGGAAGGCTGAGCGGATGGCTGACAAGTCTTCAAAAATATTTGACAAAGTCACCAGTAAATAAAAAATCAGTTGTCAGATACGACTGGAGTGTGTACTTTGTCCACCAACAATTGATGCGTTTGGAAACGACTATAACGGGGTCTTGTCGTATTCGCCATGACAGGCCCCGTTCTTTATGGGGCTTAGATAAGATCATGCTCCCCCTCTGCCCAAGCAGTCCAAAAGAACTTATTCTCCTGTTCGCTTTCCTCGTGGCCAGCAGCTTCGTGATGCCTCTTCCAGTCTTAGCTGCCAATGGGGCTTATTCTTCTATACATCCTTGCCCGGGCCAAGAAACCTGTGCACAAAACACCCGAGCACTAGTGGGTATCCTGGAAAAGCACACGGTAGATGACGGAGAGACCCTGCTGGATATCGCCCGGGATCACGGGTTAGGCTACCTGGAATTGCACCGTCTGTATCCGGATATCGATCCTTGGCTGCCTCCTGTAGGCCGAGAACTGACCATCCCTCGGCAATGGATACTTCCGGAAAAAGGCACAGCGGATATCGTCATCAACCTTCCGGAACTCAGGCTCTATCATTTCATTGAACAAAACAAGGTCAGTTTGGTTCAGACCTATCCATTGGGGATCGGCAAACGCGAAAACCCTTCACCGGTGGGGACATTTCCCGTGGGTGAAAAACGTAAGACCCCATATTGGTATATCCCCATCTCTTTACAGGAAAAATACGGTACCAAGATCATGGCCCCAGGCCCGGAAAACCCTCTGGGGAACTACTGGATCGGGCTTGGCCGATCCGACTACGGCCTGCATGGGACCAATATCCCCTGGTCTGTAGGTCGCTTGGCCACCCACGGTTGTATCCGCCTCTATCCGGAACACATCCGCCCTTTGTTTGATCGCCTCAAGAAAGGACATACGGTTCAAATAATATATGAACCGGTCAAACTGGGTGTTTTTGCCGATAGGGTCTACGCCCAAGCCTATCCTGATATTTACGGCCGACTCGACGATTACCTCTATTATGCCTACCAGAGGCTGACCGCTTTGCAAGCCTCTATCCAGGTCGATCTGCAAAAGTTCAGATGGGTCTTGGAAGAAAGAAACGGCTTCCCGACAGACATAAGTAAAAACTGATCACCCAGTTTGAACAGTTCCAGGGCGGGAATGACGAAAAAAACAAACGTTTCGCTGAAGTGGTAATCAGGTAACTGAAAAACCTCTGTCTTCTGTGCTGGGAGATACCAGGTCAGAAGAGGGAAGACACCTCAAACCAGCGCTCCCCAAATTACCCCTAACTTAACTTGACAGCCACTTCAGCCACCCGGGCCCCAAGCTTACGCCCGTTTTCCAGAATATTTTCATCCGGCTCTCCGCTGCAGGCCACCCCATAATGACCGCTGGCACTCATAGGATCGCCGACAATTACCATTCCATAAATCATCAGGGCCTGGATGATGGAGAACATGGTGGTTTCCTTGCCCCCAGTGGGATGGCCGGAAGTAGCGAAGGCCGCACCCACTTTGCCCTCCATTTTCTTTCGCGTACTGATAAAGTCGTCAAAAACCCGCTTTAAATCCGCAGCTAAGAGACCGAAATAAACCGGAGATCCGGCAATGATTCCTTGACAGTTTAAAAAAAGAAGTATTCCTGGATGGATGTTTTCTTATTTGACGATAGGAAGAATTTTCCGGAATTCGTCGGTATTCGCTCGTTTTGCCCACTCAAAGATAACAATCTCCGCAGAGCTGATCACAGCACCGGCCTGACGAAGCTGTGATATTGCCAAATCCCGGTTTTCCCCTCGTCTGGACCCCGCAGCGTCGGCCGCCAAGTGGACCTCAAACCCTGCATGTAGCAGATCGAGACACGTCTGCAAAACACAAACATGGGTTTCAATTCCGGCAACCACAATCTTTTGCTTGCCCAGTGAACGTACAGTGGGCACAAAGTCCTTTTCCAGACATGCACTGAAATGCTCCTTGGGAAAAATTCTCGGCGACTCAATGTGCTTTAGCACCGCCGGGTGGGTGCCGCCCAGCCCTTTTCTGTACTGTTCTGTAATCAAAATCGGAACCATAAGCATCGCGGCGGCTTGAATCAATTGCTTGCTGTGCTGAACAATCTCCTCCCCTCCTGCAATGGCCTTGAGCATGGCTGTTTGCACGTCGATTATCAGAAGCAGGCTGTCTTCCCTGGTAGCTACAAACCGATGTCTATTCATATGTTCCCCATGACTATTCCCAGCGATCGCCCCGTTTCCTCAGTTCGATATACTCCACCTTGCCCTTATCGCTGATAAATGAACTTAACAGCCAGCTTATCAAGGAAATTATCAAGGCTCCACCCAAGGCGGACCAGAAGCCCTGAATTTCCAGCCCGGAAATCACCCCGGAAACCATGAGCAGTAAAATTGCATTGATGACAAAGGTAAACAGTCCCAGGGTAAGAATATTAATGGGCAAGGTGATCAAAATCAACAAGGGTCGCAACAGGGCGTTTAAGATACCCAAAAAAGCGGCCGCACCCAAAGCGGAAAAGAAGCCGCTCAACTGAATGCCATCTATGAGATAGGCACATAACAGAATAGCTATGGTCAGGGCCAACCAGCGAATAATGATTCCAAGCATCACATCCCTCCTCGGTCCAAAGTTCCGGACAGAGACCAGATTCAAGAAAGCCTGGACGAAAGGCCAACACCCTTGAGCCATAGGAGCCCACAACGAGACACATATACCCCAAAAAGCATTTCCCTTGGTCCATCATCCATGAGTACGGCTTCTTCCATCCAATTGAGGCATAAATGTCTCGATCGCGATGAGCTTTCGTCATCTTCTCACAACTGAACCTATTTAAAATATTGTATCTCCTGCAAATAATACCTCTGGAATGGTTCTTGCGATGCATATTCAGGTTGCGAGTAGTATTATTTTTTTTCTTTACAAGGAGGATACATATGGCCCATGCAGCTGCACCGCAAGGAAATCCAGCAGTCGTCGGACTGGCCGGATTCGGCATTACAACCATGCTCCTGCAGTTTCACAACGTCGGCTGGTGCGATGTCGGTCCTGTAATCGCCATGGCCTTTGTGTTTGGAGGTATGGCCCAGCTGATAGCTGGATACTTTGAGTTCCACGTGGGCAACAACTTTGGGTTCAGTGCCTTTTGTTCCTATGGGGCCTTCTGGATCGCCCTTGGGGTCATATTCATGCTCAACCATTTTAATATCTACCACTCCAGCGGCACAGATGTGGGCTGGTTTCTGATCAGCTGGACCTTATACACCTTCATAATGTGGATTCCGGCCATGCGAATTCATACAGCCATGGCGGTGACCTTCACCCTCCTGCTTATCGGCTTTATCCTCCTGGACATCGCTCATTTCGGTTACCCGGCCTTTACCGTGATCGCCGGATACGAGCTCATGCTCTGTGCAGCTTCCGCCTTATATATGATGGCCCATGCCATCTACGCCCAGGTCTTCGGCCGCGACGTGCTCCCCGTGGGCAAACCATGGATCAGCTAGGACCCAATGGACCAGGACGAGGGATTGTGGCATAGTTGTAGAGAAAGATCAAAAACATATGGTAATATCAAAGCATTCGTGTTCATCAAGAAGGATCTCGCCTGAGCGAGGGACCTTCACGACCAGGAGGTGACGTTTATGATCCGCGCATTGACTTTATTAACCGTCTTGCTGGCCCTCTTCCTCGCAGGCCCAGCCATGGCCAACGATGCAGCCTCCAAGGAAGAGTGTGTCATCAAATGTCGGGAAGCAGCCGCCTTGATAAACTCCAAGGGAGTGGAGGCAGCCATCGAACAACTCAGCGACCAAAACGGCCCATTTGTATGGAAAGATTCCTATGTCTTCCTCATGAACCTGGATGGGAAGATGCTGGCCCATCCATTTATGCCCGAATTAACCAAACGAGATCACATCCTCTTAATGACCGATCCCACCGATAAGGCCCTCTTTGTCCATTTCGTCAATCTGGCTCGGACCAAAGGCGAAGGATGGGTAGAATACATGTGGCCTAAACCAGGGAAAAGTACACCCCAAAAAAAGATTACCTACATCTACAGGGTTCCGGAAACCGATCTCTTTGTCGGGGCTGGGGTGTATGTCAGTGGAATGATGTATTAAGTTCTCCACTCGTGGGTGGGATACCAGCCTCCCACCCACAATACAATCTTGCTGTCTTTCCGGAGAGGCCTTGGGCAGGCTGTGACACAGCGTATTATACTTCGGAAGGTGACCTGCCCTGGTTCAGCTCCTGCATGCGCCTTTGTTGAAGGACATTGTGTTCCTGCAGGGAAATATTCAGGACATGCTGAAATCCCGGGTCATATACCTTATGGACACTGTAATTGGGTACTAACTGAAAACCTCTGTACAGCTTGTGCTCACCGCCCATGCCGGGATCAAAGCGCAACATTTTATGTTGTATGGCCCAGTTGATGGGCTCATAATAGCACAGATTGAAATGCAAGAAGGAAATCCCCTCCTCTCCTCCCCAGTATCGGCCCAAGAGCTGTCTGCCTTTGAAAACCAGCATGGACATGCCCACCGGTCTCTCTTCGTCCCGCCGAAAAGCGGCCAATAGCAAAAGGTGACTTTTGAGTTCATGCGTGAGTCCCAGAAAAAAATCTCTGGTCAAATATTTACAACTCCAGGGAAAATATCTGTAGTTGGTATGTTCATAGAACCTATACATCCACACCAGATGCCTTTCCCGGATCCAGTCACCGCTATATGCCTCAACCCGGATCCCCTGCTGGGCCAGACTCCTGCGCTCCTTTTTGATGTTTTTGCGCCGATTCGACTTCAGGCAAGCTAAGAAATCATCAAAACTCTCATAACCTTGGTTCTCCCAAGCAAACCCCGGATGAACCCAGGTTGCAAATCCCCCATCGGCCAGTTCCCCACCCCACTTTGGATCCAGGAACTGAAAGTGGCAGCCGCTGATTCGGTTCGCCCTGCAGAAAGCCTCTATCTCCCTTAAAATAAGATGGGTCAACTGGCTGTGGTCCCCTCCTGGATCCATCAGGAACCGGTAAGCCCCTATGGGGGTGAACGGACTCATGCCCACCAGCTTCGGAAAGTAAGCCACGTGCATTCGAGCTGCCAGCTGAGCCCAGAACTGATCGAAGACAAACTCCCCATCACTGTGAGTTTTAATGAATAACGGAGCTGCGGCTACCAGGCGTCCGGAGCTGTATACAGCCAGATGCTGGGAATGCCAGCCGGTTGCCGGGGAGGCGGAACCGGATTCCTCCAGAAGGCGCAGCCAATCCCAACTCAAAAATGGCGTGGGCAGCTCCAGGGCCAGGGCATCCCAGTCATCTTTCCTTATGGCCTGTATCGAATTTTGCCAGGCAAAGCGGTACGCTTCACCTCTCTTACCCCTGGTATCGGTCATCAATGCAGCATATAATGGGTTGAGGTTTTTTCGAACTTAGTCCAGGATATCGTCGGCCCAGGACATGGCTGCGGCCACATTGGGATAGCCTATGGTTGAGATAAGCACCAGCAAGGCATGGCGAATCTCCTGGGGGCTGGCCCCAGCATCCAGGGCCCTCTTGACGTGGCTGTGTACCGATCCCTCAGAGCGCAATGCAGCAGCCGCCCCTAATTGGACCAGCTGGGCCTGCTTCTCATCCAGTGGTCCAGCATTTTTGGTCGTTTTTCCAAGTTGGTCCACTGCCTGCATGACATCCTGATACTCATTTTGCATTTTTTGATAAAATTTCGGCATGGTGCGCATAATGTGTCCTTTTGGTTTAAGGTTTCATAACCAGCCCAGCCTTGGGAAAAGCAGTCTTATGTCCCCCAAGACCTCATTAGGAGAGGATCTCTAAAGCACAGGCCATAGACACCCCTCCACCGCCGCACAAGGTGGCCAATCCCAGGTTGAGTCCCTTGCGCCGCAAGGTGTGGAGAAGGGTAACCATGATCCTGGCCCCGGTTGCCCCTATGGGGTGCCCCAGTCCGATGCCGGAGCCGTTGATGTTAGTGATTTGCCTATTCAAGCCCAGCTCCCGTTCACAACCCAGATATTGGGCGGCAAAGGCTTCATTGAGCTCAATGAGTTCGAAGTCTCCCAGGGAGTATTCGCTTTTATCCAGCAAATTCTTGACCGCAGGAACTGGGGAAAGGCCCATGACAGCAGGATGACAGGCTCCTTTGCCCACAGCCCTGATGACGGCCAAAGGTGTGAGGCCCAATTCTTTGGCTTTGGCCGCGGACATAATGACCATTCCGGCCGAGCCGTCGTTGATTCCGCTGGAATTTCCGGCTGTGACCGTGCCTTTGAGGGGCACAAAGGCCGGACGGAGTTTTTTGAGATCATCCAGACGAAGGTTGGGCCGAAAGTGCTCGTCCTGATCAAAGACGTGGGTTTCCTTTTTCTTTGTGGGCACTTCCACGGGCACGATCTCATTCTGAAATTCACCCTGTTCCGTGGCCCTCTGGACGTTATTGTGGCTGCGCAGGGCCACTTCATCAAGTTCCTCCCGACTAAATCCGTATTTATGAGCCACAAATTCGGCAGTATGACCCATGATATATGGTTTGCCCACAAAATCCCGAAATGATTCTTGGGTAATATCCACCGGAGCATCATCTGAAAGGGGCAAATGATGGGACCCGGCGTGCAGGGCATGAATTAGGGCATCTTCAACCCGATTGTCCTGCAGCCTGTATCCCCACCTGGCCCCAGGTAAAGCATAAGGCACCCCGGACATGTGCTCAACCCCACCGGCCAGGACGATCTCGGCCATTTGGGCCTGAATCATGGCCATGCCGGACAATACGGCTTCCATGCCCGAGATGCATACCCGGTTCACTGTTGCCGCGGGAACCGATACCGGGATGCCGGCCATCAGGGCAGCCACTCGGGTCACGTTCAGGGTATCATGGTGCTCCATACAGCACCCATAACGCACATCGTCGATGAGTTCCGGTTCAATCCCGGTTCGGCGCACCGCTTCCCGCATGGTCGCACCAGCCAGGGACGCGCCATTCATATCTTTGAGGCTGCCCCCAAAGGCCCCAATCGCCGTTCGACAGGCACTGACTATAACCACATCTTGCATATGTATTCCTTTCAATAAGTCCTGGCAGAGCTCATTGCAAAAGAGATTCTTCACTCTAAGACTCGTTCAGAATGAAAACAAAGACAACAGATTTCGCTCTGATTGTTTCGGATTTCGATATTCGTATTTCGTATTTCCGTGTCGTTGGATAATGGTTTAAACCTGAAAAGAAAAGTCGATACTTCAAACCGCCACTACACTGGATGGAACTTATAAGACACGGTACTAGAGCCCTAAAAACCCCGGCTCTTTTTGCCCATATTGCAGGCCGTCCTCGATGAAGGCCAGGACCTGCGCTTTTTGTTCCGGGAACTTGTAACCTTCGTAATCGTGAGAAAAAAGCAGGCCCCCGCCGCGCCCCCGCCAGTAGTTGGCCATATGGTCGAAACAGACCCTGGAGGTGACCTCCAGATTTTCCATAGTCAATCGAAGTTCCTGCAGCTGCTCTGTCGGAGTCAGGAGGCGCAAGGTCCCCTCTTGATACTGCTCATACATGGGCGTTCCCGGTAAGGGACGAAAGGGTCGGGACCGGATATAGTGGGGATTGATCTCACTTAAGACCCGGGCGGTCTCTCGGGCATGGCTTTCCCAACGCTCTGTACCGCCCAATCCGGGCATCCAGTACTCGGAAACCTGAAATCCGGCCTCCACCGCCTTACGCCCACCCTGAATGTGCACTTGGGAATCCGCACCTTTTCTAATCTGCTTGAGTATTTCGTCGTCTCCGGATTCCAGGCCGATGTGCAGCCGATCAAGGCCCGCCTCCCGAATCGATTGCAGCTCTTCCGGGGATTTCCGGGCAATGGTTCCGGAGCGGGCATAGGTGGTTACCCGGTTGATGGACGGAAACTTACGGCGCAGATGCCGCAAGGCTTCGATCAGGTCCTGGGTTTTCATGATCATGGTGTTCGCATCCTGGAGAAAGGCGGTGCCTCCACCGGAAACCAGCCAAGATAAAAGCATAGAAAATCCCGGATGTTCCTCCAGTTCAGGATGGCGGCCCAAAAACTCCACCACCGCTCCTCTGCTTATTCCCGAAATGCCCTGTCGCTGGCTGATCTCCTTGATCTCATCACAAATCGCAGCCATGGCATCTATATCTGCCTTGATTTCCTCCACTGGCCGCTTTTCGAACTTCTCGGTCTTATACATGGCGCAGAAAGCACACTTGTTCCACGGACAATTGCGGGTAAAGCGCAAAAGGAGGGAATTGCTCCCTCCCTCACTGGGCGGCCTGTACACCCCGGTTTCAAACATATATCCTGTATTTTTCTCTTCCATTTTTTATCCTCCAAAGCTCAATAGCTTGATCTATTTGATCTTTTATATTCAGGGAGAACTCATTTACCTTGACTTGCCCTCACCAGCCCAACAGCCATATCTGGCTCAGAGTTGCTGCCGCTCCGGCTGCGATTCCACACATGGAGGCACCCAAGGCCGAGGCCTTGGCCCGCAAGGGGTTGGCACTGCGTACAAAGACGATAAGCAAGAGTCCATAGAGAACAAAACCCCCCAGAGCAACACTTAAAGAAATCATCTCTTGCCGGGGAAGCAGCCAGGCGGCCTGAACCTGCCTGTACACCACCCAGGCCAGGAAAAAAGCCTGACCCAGAAGCAGGACTCCCCATTTGGCTGCCGCTGGCAGGGCAAATCGGTAGTAGTCCCGACCGTAATCCTCAGCCTGACGTCGGACCAGGAGGTAGATCATACCCAACGTCCCGGCACCACCCAGGCCCACAGCCAGGGCCTGTCCGGCCAGCAAGGCCCACACAGAACACAACGGCGGTTTCCAAAGGGCCGCAAGAGAGGGAAGACCGGTTTGGGCACCCAGGGAGAACTGCCCCCCGAAGGCCTGATTCAGGCCCACATACATCCCGGCCCACAAGCAGGCCCAGGCCGGAATAAGAAGTACCGCCTGTATGCCCTTGCGCCTCTTCAGAGGTTTCCAGGTCTTAACGGCCACAAAGGAAAAGAGCAACCCCAATCCCAACCCGCCCAAGGGCCAGGTCAGAGCCAACCAGGGCAACTCCCACACCATCTTGTTCGGCTGCAGATCAAAACAGACATATCCCAAACCGACGGCCAACAAGACACAGATGACGGCTCCGACGAAGACCGTCATGCTCAGGCCCAGCATTTGCAGTCCAAACTTGTCCCAAAAAGGCTTTCGTACCGCCCAGGCCCCGATCTGACTCATCCAAGCTATGGTAGCGGCTCCGGCCTGAACCGCCAGTCCCATCCCGATCAAGACAATGCACACAATAAGGCCGAGGGAACAATACACATCCATCATTCACTCCAGATTGAAAAAAAAGGCCTCTTGCCGTAAGATACAAACCTATGCCCAGTACACAGCCCACACAACGTGCTCAGGAGTATTGGGCCTGCCTGGCCTTACGTCATACAGATCGCTTAGGGCCCAAGACAGGCAAAAAACTGATCCACGCCTACGGGTCGGCCCAAGAGGCCGTGAGTATGGCCGGGAGTTGGACCCGGGACCACCTCGTGCGCCCTTCAGTAGCAGATATTTTCCTTCAGGAAAAGTGGCGAGACCCGGCCCTTCAGGAGTGGGAGCTTGTCCGGCGCCGTCAGGACGGAGTCCTGTTGTATACCGATCCGGACTATCCGGAGTCCTTGCGTCAGATCCCGGATCCTCCTTTATATGCTTACCTGTCCGGAGACAGAAGCCTCCTGCGCAACCCGGGCGTGGCCATTGTTGGGGCCAGGATGTGCAGCTCCTACGGTCAGGCCATGGCCCGCAATCTCGCTTCCGGCTTGGGACAGGCCGGAGTGACCGTAGTCTCCGGCTTTGCTATGGGCATCGATCGCCAAGCCCATATCGGCGCCCTCAGACACCCTGGCCGATCCATCGCCGTCTTGGGCACCGGGTTGGATATGATCTATCCCCCTCAAAACAAAGACCTGTGGCAACAACTTCACCACCAGGGCCTGATCTTCTCTGAATTCGCCCCGGGCAATGAACCGGATGCCCACAACTTTCCCAGGCGGAACAGGATCATCAGCGGCCTGAGTCTGGGAGTGGTGGTTGTTGAAGCGGCCCAAAAGAGCGGCAGTCTGATCACCGCCCGTTTGGCCTTGGAACACAACCGGGAGGTCTTTGCCGTCCCCGGTCAGGCCACCACCCCCAGCTTCGCCGGATGCTTGGAGCTCCTGCGACAAGGAGCGGTGCTCACCCGTTCGGCCCAAGATATTTTGCAGGAACTGGCCCCCCAGCTGGCCGAAAGGCAAGGTGCATCCCAGAGACACCACACAACCCAAACCCGGCCCGAGTCATCGGCACACCAGAGGCCCCCCGATCTTGACCATCTGGCCGCAGAGGAGCGGGACCTGGCCCGACTCTTGTTTCACGATTCCCAAGTACACATTGACACGCTGACCCAGCAATTGGGCTGGGAAAGCCAGAAAGTGAGCCAAATACTGCTCATGCTGGAACTCAAAGGGGTAGTCAGGCAGCAAAACGGGATGTACTATGCCTTGGTTTGACCGTTCAGGGTTCAGCACCGCCTCTGGCAAATCTGAAATATTTGTTATCGATTATCCTTATATTCCGTATGTTCAGTATGTTCCGCGGCCAAATCTCACCTTCCGCTCAATCCAAGGCTAAAGGCACGATGCCCATGGACCCCGAATTCACCGATCTCCCCGGACCGGCCTGCGATTACCTGATCTATCTTCAGACCCAAAAAGGACTGTCTGTTCCCACAATTCAGGCCTACGCCAACGACCTGCGCCGTTTTGACGCTTTTTTACGTTCCAGGCAGCAAAACCTGGACCATCCAGCACGTATCAACCGCTCCCTGCTCCAAGCCTTTATTGCCGACATGCACCGGACAAACACGGCCAAAAGCAGCATCTCCCGCAAACTTTCCTGTCTGCGGGGGTTCTTTCGTTATTGTCGCAAACAGGGCATCATCGACGCCGACCCCAGTGGTGGCCTGAAAAATCCTAAACATTCCCAGCCCCATCCCCTTTGCCTGAATGTGGACCAAGTCTTTGCCCTTTTGGATCAGGCCGCCGGCAACGACCCTCAGGCTCTTCGGGATGTAGCCCTGGCCGAGCTCTTGTATGGCTCCGGACTGCGCATCAGTGAAGCAGTGAATCTGGATATGCAGGACGTAGACCTGGGACAGCACACGGTCCGAGTAACCGGTAAAGGGAACAAGGAACGTATCGTTCCCCTGACCACCAAGGCCAGGGAACGTCTTCTCCGCTATCTGGACCACCGTTTCGCCTTTCCGGCCCCAGTTGATGAACCGGCTTTTTTCCTGGGGAAACGGGGAAAACGCTTGCAGCGCCGGCAGACCAATCGGGTCCTGGACCGCCTGGCCGCCATGGCCGGGCTGCCCCAGTCCATTTCCCCGCACGTCCTGAGGCACAGCTTTGCCACCCACCTCTTGGAGTCCGGGGCCGATCTGCGCTCGGTCCAAGAGCTCCTGGGCCATGCCTCCCTATCCACTACCCAGCGATATACCCATCTCAGCCTTGGCCATCTGGCCCACATATACGATCAAACTCATCCCCGGGCTAAGGGCTAGACAAAAACAACAGGTTCATAGGCTTCCAACTTTTCCTTGACCTTTTCCCCACCCATATGGGCGGCCAGAAAAAAGGGAGTCAAAGGCTCCAGGTGGAGTTCAAAACTCTTGGTGAACAGGTCTTCAAACAGGGTCCGGGCCGTATTCTGGGTCGATCCGAGCAAAATCCGATTGGTCTGCATGTTCCAGACCACGTCGAACACGGACGGAACCGGCAGGATCTGGCGTAAAAGCCACAACTTGACGTTTTCTTTGAGTTCCTTCTTGGCTTCCCGACCCACGAACTTTCTTCCTTGCTCCTTGGCCTTGGCCATGGCTTCTTGGAGCCCAAGTTGATAGTATTTTTTAAATACCGCTGCCGGGATGCGTCTGGTATCCAGGCGCAAGGCAAAAGCCACATACTCTCCCTTAAACGGCGTACCCGAGGCCCAAGCGGAATCCAGCATATCTTCGATGCTCACCCAGCCATAGGCAAATTCATCGGCTGTGTCCTCAATCTCCTGAAAACTGTCCTGGACCAGCCGGTCTTGGATCTGCAGCCATAGTCCTTGGGGCACTTCCTCTACAATCCGGTATCGGGTAAAACTCCCGCTGGCAGACATGATGCCCATGCTCTCTCCTTTGGATATTTGGCTATAGTGTTCAGCGCCGCCTCTGGCCACGGAGGCCCAATTTGATCTAGGATGAAATGTAGAATCTGAGCTGAATATTGACCTCTTATATGGATCAAGGCAAGCTGTCCTCTGAATTGAACTTCAGCGGGGAGTCAGCCATGACGCCAGCATATAAACATCTGGGGATAAACCAGCTGCAAGCCAGGGCAGAACAAGCAGTATCCTCCCTGGCCGAATGCTTTCTATGCCCCAGGCAATGCCGGGTCAACAGGCTGGAGGGGGAGCTTGGCTTTTGCCAAACCGGACGTCTGGCCTCAGTGGCCTCGGCCCATCTCCATTTCGGGGAGGAAGCCCCGCTGGTTGGCAGGCAAGGGTCAGGGACCATTTTCTTTGCCGGTTGCAATCTGGGCTGCCTCTTTTGCCAGAACTTTGATATCAGCCACGACCCAGGAAATGGGCAGGAGGTGGAGCCCGAACAACTGGCTCAGGTCATGCTTGACCTGCAAGCCCAAGGGGCCATAAACATCAACCTGGTCACCCCTTCCCATGTGGTTCCCCAAATCCTGGAGGCCTTGGTTTATGCTCTGCAGCTTGGCCTGCACCTGCCCATAGTCTACAATTCATCGGGCTACGACCGGGTGGAGACCTTACACCTGCTGGAAGGGATTGTGGATATCCACATGCCGGACACCAAATTCTTTCATCCCGATCCTGCCCGCACTTACTGCCAGGCCGAAGACTACCCTCAGCGGGCCAGGGAAGTTATTCTGGAAATGCACCGACAAGTGGGCGATTTGGTTCTGGATCAAGAGGGCCGTGCGGTCCGCGGGCTCTTGGTCCGTCACCTGCTCATGCCCGACGATCTGGCCGGGACCCATGACTGGCTATCCTTTGTAGCCAATGAGGTCTCCCGAGACACCTTTATAAATATCATGGACCAATACCGGCCCTGTGGGCAGGCCTCCTCCTTCCCAGAGCTGGGTGCTCCCCTGCCCGGAGGAACCCGGGATACCGCCATTGCTCAGGCCCAGGCCCTGGGCCTGAACCGCTTGGATTCCGGCCCCAAAATGCGTCTCAAAGATCTCTTGAGGTTCATGGACTAACAAAAGCAGAAGGAACAATGCCCAACACCACCCAAAAACTGTATATTGTCATGACCGGGCTCCCTGCCCGGGGAAAATCAACCATCGCGGCCCGGATCAAAGAAAGCTTTTTGGCCAGCGACATCGCCACTGAAATCTTTAACAACGGCGATTTGCGACGTCAGCTCATTGACCGAAACACAGCTGGAGCCGACTTTTACGACCCCAACAACACCCAAGGAACGGCCCTTCGGGAGCACATTGCGATCACCAATATTAAGAACGCAGCCCAATTTATCCACCAGGGCGGGGATGTGGCCATCCTGGATGCCACCAATGTCAGCCGCAAACGGCGAGAACTCATCCTCTCCATGCTCACCGACCACCCCGTCTTGTTCATCGAAACCGTCAACTCAGACCCGGAGATCCTGGAGGCCAATATCAATCGTAAGGCCCGCCTCCCGGAGTTCGCCCATTTTGCCCACCAAGATGCGGTGGCCAGTTTCAAAGAACGTATTCAATACTACGAACATATCGCCAGTCCCTTTCAGGATGAAGCCAACTACATCCAGGTAGACTCCCTGCACAACAAGATCCTCAAATTTTGGCTCAATGATCATCTGCCCCACTTTGAACAGCTCCGCGATCTCCTGGTTACCGATTACGTAAAGAACCTATTCCTTGTCCGGCACGGACAGACCACGGACAATACCGTGGAGCGCATCGGAGGTGATGCGCCCCTTACCGAGAAAGGCCAAGAGCAGGCCCTCCGATTGAGCAATACCTTCGAGTCCACCCCCTTGCCTTATATCTTTTGCAGCCAAAAGCAACGCACGTGGCACACGGCCAAGCCCATTTGCGACAAGCAATCCTGCGGGTGCACTCTGATCCAACTGGAGGAGTTCAATGAAATCGATGCTGGAATCTGTGAAGAGATGACCTATGAACAGATCAAGACCCAAAAGCCTGACGTGTATTACGAACGGTTGATGGACAAATACAACTACGTCTACCCCCAGGGGGAGGGGTACGTGAGCATGCGGACCCGGATCGACCGGGGAGTGAAAAAGGCATTATTCTTAAGCGGTAATGCGGACAATATCGTCATTGTCGGACATCGGGCCGTGAACCGGATGATCTTGGCTCACTTCCTCTACCGGCGTATTGAGGACGTCCCCTATATTTATGTGCCCCAAAACCAGTATTACCACATCATATCCATGCAGCAGAAAAAACTCTTTGAACTGAAAAAAATCAATTAAATTTTATGGCCCGAGCCTTTTCAAGGCTCGGACCATAAAATTTATCTGACGGAAAACAACCTGAAATCTCATTAATTTTGTATCTATTTCAACAAATACTTTATTTCCTCCTCCACCCGGTCCACGGTCAGGTTGAAGAAGGTATATAGATCCGGTCCTGGGGCTGATTCGCCAAAGCGGTCAATTCCTAAGACCCGGCCCTTGCTGCCCACATACTTATACCACAAATCCGAGCTTCCGGCCTCCACAGCCAGCCTGGCCTGCACGCCTGTCGGCAGGACGCTCTCCTTGTATTCATCACTTTGGCCCTCAAAGACCTCAAAACAGGGCATGGATGCCACCCGGACCGCATATCCCTGACCTAGCAGATTCTTGGCCGCTTGAACCGCCAGCTCCACCTCCGAGCCGGTGGCCAGGATGATGGCCTGAAGAGTGGTCGGGGGTTCAAACAGCACATATCCGCCCTTGGCTATGGCCTGGACTCTATCCGAACTACGTTCCTGGTGCTGGGTACTCTGCCGGGAGAAAAGAAGGGAACTCGGACCCTGGCGGGTCAGGGCCGACGTCCAGGCCACCGCGCTTTCCACTGTGTCGCATGGCCGCCAGACGTGCATGTTGGGCATCAAACGCAGGGAGGAAGCGTGTTCCACCGGCTGATGGGTGGGACCGTCTTCACCTAAGCCGATGGAATCGTGGGTCAGCACATAGACCACCCGTATCCCCATGAGGGCGGAAAGACGCATGGCGTTTCGGGCATAATCGGAAAAGACCAGAAAGGTTCCCCCATAGGGAATGAGCCCCCCATGCAGGGTCAAACCGTTCATAATGGCCGCCATACCGAATTCCCGCACCCCGTAATGCAGATAATTGCCCTCCCAGCCCTCCTTGCTTACCGGCCGGGACCCGGACCACATGGTCTGGTTGGAACCGCTCAAATCTGCCGACCCGCCGAAAAGTTCCGGCAGCAGAGGTGCAAGTTCCTCCAGAGCCACTTTGGACGCTTTCCTGGTAGCCATGACCTGGGCTTTGGATTGCAGCTCGTGCACCGCTTCCCAGGCCAGGTTCAAAAATTCCCGGGGCAGCTCCCCGGCCATTCGCCGCTTGAACTCAGCCGCCAGGTCCGGGTATGCATCAGCGTAACGGGCCAACATGGCTTCCCACTCCGCCTGGGCCTTGGCCCCCTTCTCCCGGGCGTCCCAGGCCTGAGCAATCTCCTTGGGTAGGACAAAGGGAGGATGCTCCCAGCCCAGCTCCCGGCGTACAGCCTGGATTTCATCTTCTCCCAGAGGGGCGCCGTGGGCTTTGTGACTCCCAGCCAGCTGGGGAGAACCAAAGGCGATTTGCGTACGACAGCAGATCAAACTGGGGCGGTCCGTTACCTCCCGGGCCTGGTCCAGGGCCTGGAGCACAGCCCGGCTGTCGTGCCCGTCCACTCCAGAGATCACATGCCAGCCATAGGCCTCAAAACGCTTGGCGGTGTCGTCACCGAACCAGGAGAGTATCTTGCCGTCAATGGAAATGCCGTTGTCGTCATACAAGGCAATGAGCTTTCCCAGACCCAATGTACCGGCCAGGGAGCAGGCCTCGTGGGATACTCCTTCCATCATGCATCCGTCACCGAGAAAGACGTAGGTAAAATGGTCAACCACTGGAAACTGCTGCCGGTTGAACTGAACAGCCAAAACCCGCTCGGCAATAGCCATGCCCACGGCATTGGCCACGCCCTGGCCCAGGGGACCGGTGGTGGTCTCCACCCCGGGAGTCATTTTGTACTCCGGATGTCCTGGAGTTTTGGAATGCAGGCTGCGGAAGGCCTGGATATCTTCCATGCTCACATCATATCCGCTCAAATGCAGCAAGGAGTACAAAAGCATGGATCCGTGACCATTGGACAGGACAAACCGGTCCCGGTTGGGCCAGTTCGGATCTAGGGGATTGTGATTGAGATAGTCGTTCCAGAGTACTTCGGCTATGTCGGCCATGCCCATGGGCGCTCCCGGATGGCCGGAATTGGCTTTTTGCACGGCATCCATACTCACGACGCGGACAGCATTGGCAAGTTCCCTGCGGGACGGCATGATTCCTCCTTACTTGACGGAAAAAAGAAAGTGGGCATACAAGGGTTCACACAGTTTGCAAGCACCTGTCGCTTTCGCATAAAAGGACTTTGGTCAGGAGTCAATCATTTCCTGCCTCCCTGCTGGTCCTCATGATGGAAAAAACAGAGGTGATAATGCCCGCTCACGATTTTATTCTGTCCCCATCACTTTTGTCATCGGATTTCAGTCGGCTGGAAAATGAGTTACAAGACCTGGAGCAGGCTGGCCTGCGTTGGGTGCATTGGGATGTCATGGACGGCCACTTCGTGCCCAATATAACCCTGGGCCCGACTGTCATTGCCGCCTGCAGAAAAAAGTGCACACTGTTTTTCGACGTCCACCTCATGATTGAGAACCCGGACCAGTATGTAGACGAGTTCGCCCGGACCGGGGCCGATTTGATCTGCGTGCACGCCGAGGCCTGCCTGCACCTGGAGCGAACCCTGAGCCGGATCCGGGAACTGGGGGCTCAGTGTGCTGTGGCCCTTAATCCGCATACCCCGTTGTCCGTTCTGGACTACGTCCTGCCCCAGGTGGATATGATCTTGATCATGAGCGTCAACCCGGGTTTCGGGGGCCAATCATTTATCCCCTTTGCCCTGGACAAGGTGGCCGACCTGACTGAAATGATCCGCAACAAGGACTGTTCCTGCCACATCCAGGTGGACGGCGGGGTCACTTTGGACAATGCCGGGAGCATCGTCCAGGCCGGAGCCAATGTCCTGGTCTCCGGATCCGCATTCTTCAAGCATCCCCCGTATGCACAGCGGCTTAAGGACTTTGAGCGGGCGGCAGGGAATAAGGCCAAATCATAAATCCATGACCACCTATTCCCAGGTAAATTTAGTCTCAGCAGCAAAGCTCCAGATATAAACAGTTTTCAGCGCAGCCATGGGGTGCGCTCGTATGAAGCAAGGTTTTACCCTGAAGAGGGCCAGCCCGGCACTCACTTGTAGACCGGGCTTTTGTACTTTGCAGTGACGTTCAAACTGCAAGTGAGTGCCGGGCCCTGCCTTCTTTGTCAGTTTCATATCAGATCAAACCGGCGGTCTTCCGCCAGAGGCAAAGCTGAACACTGAACACCGAACACTCAATATCTACTCCTCCAGCTCCACAACCTCTAGATCCGGAAACTCAGTGAGCTGCTCCTGAACCATATCCCGATTGCCGACCATGAGCATCTGCAACCGGTCCGGGTGCAGATGCTGGGCTGCGGCCCGGTTGACATCCTGGACCCGGACCTCTTTGATTTCCTGGACCAGTTTTTCAAAACTGTCCAAAGGCATGTCCCGGTAGGCGTAGTGTAACTGTCGATCGAGAATCTCCGCCGGTGTCTCGTAGCGAAAGACCAGGGAGTTGAGGAATTCCTCCTTGGCCCGCTGCACTTCCTCTTTGGTTACCCCATCCTCATGCAAAGCCACGATTTCTTTCTTCAAGGCCTGGACAGCCCGGAGCATATTGGTGTTTTTGGTCTTCAGTCCGGCCAAGAAAACCCCTGGATAGAAGACATTGCTCCCATAACGCCCATAGACGGAGTAAGCCAGCCCCATCCGGGTGCGCAGGGTCTGAAACAAGCGGCTGTTAAATCCCTGGCTGAGGATGGAATTCATGACCTGCAGAGCGGCATAGTCCTCATCCTGGCGCAGTCCACCCTCATGACCCATGAGAATGGACACCTGATTGACCCCGGTCATATCAATAAACGTATGTTTGGAGTGCTTGGAGATCTTTAGCGCAGGGAAATCCAATTCAGTTCGCTCACCTGTCGGAATACTGCCCAGGCTTTCGGTCATTACGTTTTTTATCTCCTCCGGTTGGACATCTCCGACCACTCCAATAAGCATATTGCTTCCTGTAAAACCTTGCTGGTATAAGCGGAGGATATCTTTTCTCTCGATTCGGTGCACGGTCTCCACTTGGGGCAATCGGCCATAAACAGTCTCAGGGCCGTATACAAGGCGCTGGAACTCCCGAAAGGCCACTTTTTGTTGATTATCATTGCGTCTGGCAATTTCAGTCAAAACCTGCTTCTTGGCCAGGGCGATCTTATCCTCAGGGAAACGAGGATGAGCCAAGAGATCGCTGAGTACCGGAAGCAAGCTCTGAAGGTCTTCCCGCAAAATATTCAGTTTGACCTGGACGGACTCAAGATCAACGGAAACCGACAGGTCGGCAGCCTTGTTTTCCAGCAGGCTGTTGAGCTCATTCGGGCTATACGTTTCACTCCCCCCGCTGCGCAGGGCTTCGCCCATAATTTGCCCCAGACCCTCCAGACCTTGGGGCACCAAGACTTCCCCGGTCCGGACCACAACTGTTATCTGGACCAAAGGCAGTTCGTGATCTTGAATAACCACAAGACGGGCCTTGTTGGGCAGGGAAGAGGTCTGGGGCTCCACATGTGGCCAATCAGACAACTCAGGGAAGGTGAGCTGCGAATAATGAGGCGGGCTCTTGGTCCAACCTGACGCAACCGCCAGGAAGCATAGTCCGAGAACCACACCCAGCATTGTAACAATTCGGGGCATATTCATCGCTCCTGTTTATTCCTTTTCCTGCCCATCGGGCCTATTTCCTGGCCTCCCCTCATGAACGAGGCGAGCTTCGACCATCTTTTCCGGAACCAGAATCTCGTCAACAACTTTTTGAATGTCCTCAGGCTGGACAGCTTCCAGCCGTTCCAGGTGCCCAAAGGCCTCCCGCCAGTCGTCCTCCAAAAGCTGCGCCTTGGCCAGAGTCCGGGCCAGGCCGAGATTAGAGTCCAGCCCCCGCAAAAGTTGAGCCCGAGCCCTGGTTTTTACCCTCTGCAATTCTTCCTGGGAGACATCTGATTTGCGCATGCGGGCCAGTTGCTCATCTATGCCCTGGGCCAATTTGGACAGAGAAACCCCGTTGTTGGGGAGGGCAAAGACCAGAAAGAGTCCGGGATCGATATCCGCAGGATATCCGGAATACGTTCCTATTTGGGCGGCCAGTTCCTGATCCTCCACCAGAGAGGCATAGAGGCGCGAGGTCCGCCCGTGGCTTAAGATATCGCTGGCCAGCTCCAATGCCGGGGCCTGTGGATCAAAACGGTTCAGACCGGGGTAGGTTCGAGCCAAAACCGGTTGGGCTCGACTGGATATTTCTACCTTCCTGGTCCCTAACCGTTTTGGTTCCCGAGTCTCTTTCTGTTTGGGTTTGGGACCTGGAGACAAGGATCCGAAATATTTCTCCGCCCAGGCTTGGATTTGCTCCGGATCCACATCCCCGGCTACAGCACAAACCATATTTTCCGGGACATAGTACTTTTCATACAGCCGGGTCAGATCCGAGGGCAGAGCGGCCTTAATATCCGATTCCCAGCCGATGATCGGTTGCCGGTAGGGATGAGCCAAAAAGGAGACGGCTAGTAAACGCTCCATGAGCCGGCCGATGGGACTTGAATCCACCCGCATGCGCCGCTCTTCCAGAACCACTTCCTTCTCAGTGAAAAACTCCCGCCACACAGGATCCCGCAGACGTTCCGACTCCAGGCTAAACCACAATTCCGCCTTATTTGTCGGCAGGCTGCAAAAATACATGGTGTATTCCGAGGAGGTGGCTGCATTCAGGTCCGTACCCCCATTGGCCTCAATAATGGAAGCGAACTCATTGGGGCGGACGAATTCTTGGGCCTGAGCTTGCAGATCCACAAACCGACTTTTGAGTTCCTGTATTTTTTTCTGGTCTGGAGTTTTCGCAGTTTGGGCCTGACGCCATTTTGTATAGGCATCTTCCAGCTTGCCCAAGACGTCTTTTTCCGCCTCCCAGTTCGTGGTTCCAATCCGAGAAGTGCCCTTAAAGGCCATATGTTCCAGCATGTGAGCCAACCCACTCCGCCCGGCCGGTTCGTCCACACTGCCCACGTTGACCATGGTCACAAAACTGGCTACCGGGGCCTGATGCCGCTCAATGACCACAAAGGTCAATCCGTTGTCCAAAGTAAATCGGGTGATCTTACCTTCCAGCCGCTCCAATACATCGGTGTTCGCCGACCAAACCGATGAGAGATGGACAAAAGGAAACACGACCAGCAAAACCAATCCCAAGAGCAAGGGCTTTGGCCACATATTTTTCATCATCCGTCATTCCTTATTTTTTTAAACCTGAGAACAAGTATTCAGCCGACATCTCAGCTGATTGCCATCATGGCTCCAGATCAGGAAGTATACACATTCTTGGTTCAAGATCAAACCAAGCTGCGGGAGTTGACAATGGGGAGATGACAGCAGCTTGGTCCTGAAATAGAATACTCTTTGTGGGTCGAGCCTCTTTGGAGCACTCAAACGCAATGCTATTTTCCGCGGGTATTCATGATCAGAACACAGAACAGGAGACCAACTTACTGGTCCATCATTTGCTGGCTTATGGCCACAGTGGTTTTTCTTGGATATACCTTCGGGCTGACTCTTTTGATCGGCGACCATATCCTCAAAAATAGTCCCCAGGTCCAACAGGTTGTTGTCCGGGAGTTCACCAAGTCTCTGCCCTTCCCGGTCCGGGCCGGAGGTCTGAAACTGGACCTCTTTCCTACCCCAAAACTCCTTGTGCATGATGTTCACGTCCAAATGCCTGACCTGGCAGAGGTGCAAGCTGACGGCATAGAGCTAAGGCCCAGCCTGGCCGAGTTGCTCCGGGGGAAACTGCGTCTTAGAGACGTTGTCCTCACCCGGCCCCAACTTGATCTGACCGTTCCCCCTGTCATGGAAGAGGAAATAAAAGTGTTTCAGGCCCGAGATCTGGCCCAACTACTCTCCAGCATATTCCCTCCAAGAGCTCAGATGCATGTCCACTCAGGAAGGGCCCGCATCTCGTTCATGGGACGGGATGTGAGCCTGGAAGACATCTCTGCGGACCTGACTCGTTCTGATCAATTTATTTTGGATCTCAAAACCAGTTCAAAATTATTTTCCGATCTGACCTTGCATGTCCAGCTATTACAAGAACAAAACCTGCTTCAAGGTCAACTGAACCTCCAGGATTTACAGGCCAAGCAGGTAGTCGATCTTCTGGGTGGTTCCGACTTTCCCCTGTGGCCAGAGACAGACCGATTAGATGTAACCATCGCATTTTCAACCCCGGATACTCGCCAGGTGGACAGCCAACTTTCCGTATCCTCGGAAAATTTTCTCCTGTGTACCCAGGATGCAGAACACAATCTCCAGGGCCTCCAGCTGAAAACCGAGCTGAATGTCCATGGTTCATCCCTCACTGCCGCCATCCAGCGCCTGAGTTTGGGCAGCCCGCAATTTTTCCTCTCCGGTGAATTGACCACTGATCTCATGGACCCATGGCTGCAGATGAGCCTTCAGGGCAGAGATATGGATATCCCCTCCCTGGGGCAGATGTGTATGGATCTCTTCCCCAACTCTGATTTCTTTAATAAACTATTCAAGGTAGTCAGGGCCGGACATTTCCCGCGGGTGGATGTATCCACCCGCGGCTCCACAGCCGATGAACTCAAACAACAGCTTATCCTGCAAGCGACCATACAAAACGGCACCGTGCACATCCCCAAGCTCGACCTGCACCTGGAAGAGGCCGATGGATACGCCTGGGTCAAAGACAAAATCCTCTATGGATCCGGCCTCTCCGCCCGCATGGACCGGGCCAAAGGGTGGGAAGGGAGCTTCTGCTACGGTCTGGAAGACAGGGAAGACAGACCCTTTGCCTTATCTACGCAGATTTCCGGGCCGGTGGATGATGTCCCTTCAATTTTACATAAGACGATTGAAGACAAAGCTTTTCTCCGTGAATTGGACGGACTGGCTCCTGTTCAGGGTCAGTTTCAAGGACGGCTGGGGTTGGAAAAAACCGGGCAGGGAATGAAGTTCGACATCCAGGCCGAAAAGTTCCATATCCAAGGCGGACACGAACGTCTCCCCTGGCCGGTTACAGTCCAGGGTAACACCCTGCATATCACCAATCATCGACTTGTCCTGACATCGGCTCAGGCCGATCTGGGAGACAGCAAAACTCAACTGACCAATGCCCACCTGTCCTGGGGAAAAGACCCTGAGCTGGATATACAGAATATGAATGGCCGGCTGGACCTGGATTCTTTCTGGCCCTGGATCCAAGGGTTTCTCATGGGCAAACAGGGAGTCATCTCTGAAGTCCAGCTCACCGGCCAAGCCGAAGTAAGCGATGCCTCCTTGCACCTGCCCTTTGCCTCTCCTTCGGAATACAAGCTTCTTTTTAGCACCCAGGTTGATGATGTCCGGGCCAAACATCCAGCCTTTGATCAGTCCATAAGCCTGTCTTCGGGGCAGATTGATTGGAGTCAGGAACAGAGCCGAGTACGCAACCTAGCCCTTAACTTTGACGACGGCCAGGCCCAAGTCTCCGGAAGTCTGCCCGGATCGCCCCTGGATTGGAAAACACCTGGGCTGCAGCTGTCTTTTTCCGCAGACCTGGGACCGGACAGTACCCAAATGGTCCACAGGCTCATGGATATTCCCGCCCCCCTCACTCTCCAGGCCCCTTTGGCCATCCGCAAAGGGCAGTTCAAGCACCTCAAAAACCGTGAATTCGATTTTCGGGCCCAACTCGACTTTGAACCAAACCTCAGTGCTCAAACCCATGTAGCCTGGGGACCGGAGAAGATACATATCCATCAATTCCAGATCCAGGACCAGGAATTTCAGACCTCGGTTTCCGCTCAAGCCAGCGAATCAAAAGTCAATTTTGCCTTTTCTGGACAACTGCGCACCCCGACTGTTCAACGCATATTTCGTCGCCCCTGGTTTGACGGAGATCAGGGTTTTATCTCCGGAGACCTGCAAGCCGATGTGTATACCTCTCCCTGGAGGATAGACTCAATCAGCGGCCATCTGGGAGTTAATGAAGTTGAATTTTATCTGGGAGCCGATGGACTTCCCCTAACTGTCTCCCGCCTCCGCCTGAACGTAGATCCGCAAGAGGGTTTAGGCATCCAACAGTCAAATCTGATCTGGGATAATAAGGAGTTCGCCCTGGAAGGATACATACAGCCTCAAAAGAACGACTCCACTCTTGTGGACCTGAAGATCCTGGCCCACACCTTGGAATGGTCCTGGATCCAATCCCAATGGGCATCTCTGAGGGACCTTTGGGGAGGAGCCTCCCAGACCTCATCCAAGCTGAGCTCAGTTCAAGGCCAAATCAGCACGCGAATAGCCGAGTTCCGGCATACAGACCGGGTCTTTTCCCCATTACACCTGACCTTGAACCTTGTTCCGGACGACCCTGTCGACGTGCACATCCTGGAGCAGACCACATTATGCGGAATTTCCGTGCCCGGAAAGATAACTTTTCAGCCGGACCAGACCCATTTTACCGTAGCTCCTTCCTCCACCGGCCTGGAACTTTCTCCGATTTTGGCCTGTTTGCTCCCGGCCCAGGATGTGGCCACCGGGACCCTGAATCTGCGCGGTCATGTCCAGGGAATGGCTCCCAAGCCCGAGGAACTGACCTCCAATTTGAGTGGAAGACTCAATTTTAGCGTCAGCGACGGACGGTTAATGAGATTCAGCCTCCTGGCCAAACTCATTGAGGTCCTCAACAGCACCGAGATGCTTTTCGGCAGTCTACCCGACCTGGAAAATGGAGGAATCCGTTTTTCCAGTCTGCAGGGTACAGCCGGGTTTGAAGGAAGTCGCATTATTATTGAAAAAGGCATCGTGCATGGGCACAGTCTGGAAATGGGATTTGCAGGTCACATTGACCTCCAGAAGGAGAGTGTGGAACTCACCGTACTGGTAGCTCCGTTTAAGACATTAGATCGGCTGATTAAAATAATACCCTTGATCAGCGGGTTGACCCGCGGGAATCTGGTGACTATTCCGGTTCGGATCACCGGCTCCTGGGATGATCCCCGGGTTATCCCTTTGTCTCCCCAGGCCGTAAGCAAGGAACTCGTCGACTTGATGCGCCGAACCCTGGAGTTGCCTTTTAAGATCTTTCAGCCACTTATGGGAAATGGGAATGAAAAAGAGTAAACCAGCTCAGAGCTCGCCTCAGTTGGCCCGGCAGAAAAACCAACCAACCCTGGATCTTGAACGTCCCTTGTCCCGGGGGGCGAAGTGCAATCGCTGTCGGGGACAGGCCGAAGTGCACCTTCCCTCCCATCACGCCAACTTCTGCCCGGACTGTTTTTTCCATTTTGTTCGCACCGCTGTGACCAGAGGACTCAAAGAAATCAAATTCCAGGCCCGACCGGTCATGGTTGCTGTGTCCGGTGGAAAGGACTCCTTGGCTGTCTGGGATCTCTTGCACCACCTCGGCTATCAGACCAAAGGTCTGCATATCAACCTGGAAATTTCCGGATTCTCTCCTGCCTCCAGCCGAGCCGTGGCCGAGTTCGCCTCCTCCCGGGGACTGGAGTGGAGCGAGTACAGTTTAAAGGAGGTTTTTGGCTACTCCATCCCTGAAGTACATTTCCTTTTACGGGGAAAGACCTGTTCATTATGCGGCCGCCTGAAAAGGGCCTTCTTCAATCGCCTTACAGTCCGGGAAGGATTCGACACCCTGGTTACCGGTCATAACCTGGACGATGAGGCTGGGCGGCTTTTAGGCAATCTGGTGGGCAAGAGACTGGAACACGTATACAAACAATACCCGTATCTGCCCTCCCCCCATCCGCGCATGCCGGCCAAGCTCAAGCCCCTTTATCGCCTGGAGATCAAGGAACTCCTGGCCTATTGCCAGCTGTGCGGCATAACCCCGGTCCAGAAGACCTGCTCCTTTTCCCGGGGGGCCACGTCCCACACCTTCAAGCAGGCCCTGGAGCTTTTAGAAAATTCCATGCCCGGGACCAAACGCAGTTTCCTTTATTCCTATCTCCGGGACAACAAAATGGCCGCCGGACCAGAAACAGCGGACCCAGAGCAGAGGATTGAGGACAAAAGACCCAGGACAGAAGACAGGAACTTCCAGGCCAGAAACACAGAGCCGCAGGCAGATTTCGGGATCTGCCAAGAGTGCGGAGAGCCTACCTACGGGCAGCGGTGTGGAATCTGCAACTTAAAAGACCGTCTGCGGGCCAAAGAAAAGTAGGAAAAAACACAATTGGCCCTAGTACCGTGACTTATGTGACATGTCGCAATGAGAGAACCCTCCCCTGTCCCCTCCCTCCCGCCTGGAAGACTGGCGGCAAGGAGGGGAACCAGAAACAAAGCGGATTGCCCCTGAAATACGACAATATAAAATTGACGCGGCACTAGTGATCAGTCAAGTCTTCATCGTCGCATATCATAAAAAATCCATTTCTTTTCTGATTCCCCTCCCTGCTGCCGCTTTGGGCAGGAGGGAGGGGCCAGGGGAGGGTTCTTTTTTTGCCAGACGTAAGTTGTGCCAAGGCACTAGTACCCTGGATCAAATGTTTAGTTTGCTACTTTGGCAACCTTTAATGTAAGCATTACCAATTAACAGAATAAAATTATTGAGACAAACTACTAGAGCTCTGATCAGGCCACTCATTCCAAGGCTTGAAACCGCTTCATAAACTTACGGTCGATCCGATCTTTGATCCAGAAGGCCGGCCGGCCTCCAAATGTCAGCTTGCCCTTATGCAAAATGCCGGTCCCATCTCCGAGATTATAGATCAAGAGGTAATCTCCCCCGGGATCAAAAGTCCGGAGCTGCGTTTTGTTCAGGGATGCCTCCAGATTATGAAACAGAATAGGATTTTCCCGTACGGCATACACCCCGACCTTGTCCAAGGGCTGCCTTTCAAAGAAGATGCAATCCCCTCCCCCAAAGATCTCCGGATGATCTGGTTGCTGCAGATACTCATTGACCAACAGTCCTCCGTCCGGGCCTGTTTGCAGCCCTGAATCCTCAAACAAAGACGAGGGCTTGACTCCCAGGGCCAGGAAGGTCAAATCGCTGGCAAAGGTTTGGCCACTGTCCAACTCTACCTCGTTTTGGCCCAGCCGGCGTACATACCCACGTTCGATCACCTCTATCCCCCGGCGGGTGAAATTCTTTTCCGCCAGCTTCCGGATCGGCTCTTGGAGTTTGGACAGAAACCTGCGCCCGGCATAAACCGTGATCCGGACCTGACTGCTTCCTGCATCGTGCATCAATCGGTGGAGATTTCCGGCCACCTCCAATGCAGCTGGCCCGCCCCCGACAACTCCCAGCCGAACCTTTTCCCGGCCAACAAGTTGCAAAGCCCTCTGCTGGGCCTGGAGCAAGGAAGCGATGGGTTTCACCGAAAAGCAGGCCGCAATCTCCTGGCCTGGGACTGCAGGCACCGCACTGCCCACGTTGCAGGACAGGACGTCATAGCTGAGTTCCCGGCTGTTATCCAGGCGGACCTTTCGCTCCTGGGGCATGATCTCCGTCGCCTTGGCCCGAACGAATATGCCCCCCTGCTTTTCCACCACCTGCCGGGTGGCGAAGCGGATCTCTTCCGGAGCATATATTGTACCCAGCATGCCCGGCCCCATGCCTGAATAGTAATGGTAGTCATCCGGCTGGACCACGGTGACCTCATGCCCCTGGTTACGAAGTTTTCCAAGATTGCTCAGGGTGACCATGTGCGCATGCCCGCCACCGAGAAGGAGCAGTCGTTTGCCCATAATTTCTCCCTTAAAAATATCTTAGCTGACTTGATCCATGAGCCGACCCAGCTGGGCCAAATGGGACTTTTCCTCATCCACGAGCTGCTTGAGAAAGTCCCGGCCCTCTGTATCCGGCTGGCTGTCTGCGGCCCGTTGATAGAGATCCAAGGCCTGGGCTTCAATGGACATGGCCACATCCAGGATCCCTGAGGTTGAATCCTGAACCGATTTCATCCTGTTCACAACTTCTTCTGTAGTGAAGCCACCTTCTAAAGCCTTGACCACCACTTGTTGCTCAAAATCTTCCCGATTGGCCATCTCTGCATTCAGTTTCCGGTATTCTTGAAATAACCGTTCCTTGTGGCCTTTCTCGATTTTGGCCAGCTTCTCAAAAAGTTTACCTACCTCTTGGTTGTCCACCTGAGACTGCATGGATTCGTAGAGCTCCTGCAAGCCATACTCCAGCCCGTAGGCTGCAACAATCAAATCTGTGAGGGTTTCAGAACCGGAAAAAAGTTCCAGACTATCTACTTCCGGTCCGGCTGCAGCTTCCCCGTTCCAGGCTTTAAATCCCCCTTTCAGGTTATACACTGCCGTATAGCCCTGGCCGGAAAGCATCTGGGCGGCTGCCCGGCTTCGCCCTCCCACCGCGCAGTACACCACTGTGGCCTTCTCCGGGTCCAGTTCTTCCAACCGTTTATCCAGTTCCGGCAAAGGGACCAGCTTGGCCCCGGGGATATGACCCTTCTCATACTCTTTGGGCTGGCGGACATCAACGATATTCAAATCGTGAGCTGAGGTGGCATTGATTATTTCTGCAGCCTTTTGCACATCCACCGACTCTACAGGGGTAAAGAATTGTTTCCAGCGCATGAAGATCTCCTTTAATAGATCGTACTCCAGGCATGAGCAGCCCTGGTAGTTTCCGGGAGTTTATATTTTCCAGTCAAGTGCAAGACCATTTCTATGCCTCTTTGCTGGCTGATCCTGTGCCCACTGGATACAAATATCTGTTGACCGGTACATTACCGGCCAATCTTCCATAGCCTTTTCCATAATCGTTCATTCAGTCCGTCTGGACAACAGGACTTTGACCCGCGTATTTACTCAGCGTCGAGGAAGGAAAAGAGTCAATCCAAGGGCCAGCAGGGGCAAAAAAATCATGACTTGAAAAACCATGGGCAGCCCCCATGTGTCCGCCACCCACCCCAGTACTGTAGCGCCCACTCCTCCCATGCCAATGCCTAACCCCATGGTGATTCCTGAAGCCAACCCGACGTTATAGGGCAATAATTCATGGCTGAAAACAACTGTGATCGAAAAGGTGGACACTACGGCAAAGCCGAGCAGGGCTACCAATACCGTAGCCATGTAACCAGTGGCCAAAGTAAACAGATACATCAACGGGATAAGGACCAGCATCGAGCCTATAATCACATTCTTAAGGCCGATACGGTCGGCCAAAGGACCGGCCACCAGCGTACCCCCTGCTCCGGAAAGAAGAAAGACGGTGGTCAGCACAGCAGCAAATCCGGCACTCTGCCCCAAATAATTGACATAGTACTGGGGTAAAAAAGTGACCATACCAAAGTGGACCCAGGAACGGATGATGACCACAAGGGTGAGCAAAGTCACCGGGATGACCACCTCTTTGGACCGGATATTAAACGATCTCTTATGTTCCTTGTCCTGGGTACGTTCTGTATATTCGTTAAAAGTCTTTTCCGTGGCCACAATGCTGGACATGTATATCCATAGCAGCAGGGCCATGGTCCCACTTAAGGCCAACAGCCCGATTGATCCGCTCAACCCGCCTAAGGCAAACAAGAAACTGGCCAGTACTGGTCCAGCCGCAAAACCAAGATTGCCGCCTATAGAAAATACAGACATCCCGGTAGCCTTTTTACCTCCGCTGGAATAACGTGCAAACTTGGAACCCTCGGGATGATAAGCGGCAATGCCCAGTCCACTGATCAAGACGGCCAGTAATAAGAGCGGATAATTCGGACTGATCCCGGTCCCAGCCATACCCAGCCCGGCCAAAAAGCAGCCCAGAGGGATTAGCCAGGGAGCCCGGACCCGGTCGCTGAAAATACCAAAGGCCGGCTGAATCACAGATGAACTGACGTTAAAAACCAGCACGGCCAGCCCCACCTGGAATTGGCTTAAGGCAAAAGCCGGTTGCAGATAGGCCAGCATCATGGGTAATACACCCTGATTCACATCTGTAATTCCGTGTCCAGTGCCCAGTAACCCCAATATCTTCTTGTTCGTCTTCATAAAAACATACCCAAACGATACATGCTCTTTTTCCGCCCAAGCGCAAAGAATATTTCAAATTTGTCAAAGGTTCCGCCCACAGCAGAACTGAAATCAAGCTTGACAGGACCGCTTTTTCCCTATCCCCTGAAGCAGCACCTTGTCCAGGGAAAAAGCTGATCAAGGCAAGAAACATATGTAATATAAAAGGAAAGTGAAATGAACAAGATCATCATTGATAGCGAAAAATGCTTGCAAGATGGGCTTTGTATTCAGGAGTGCCCCTTCGGTATCTTTGCCCCTAGTGAAAACGGAGTGCCGACTGTGGCTGCGGGAGCCGAGGCTGGCTGCATCAACTGTGGGCATTGCATTGCCCTCTGCCCAGGCGCAGCCATTACAGTCAACGGCTTGGGCCCAGAGGACTGCGATCCAGTCCACCGGGATCTTGCTGTATCCAGGGAGCAAGTTGTGCAGTTCTTTCGCAGCCGGCGTTCCATCCGGAGTTACAAAAATGAAGCAGTGGAACCCTCAACCCTAGAAGAACTGCTCAATATTTCCAGGTGGGCCCCAACTGCCAAGAACGTCCAGCCCGTAAACTGGATTGTTTTGCAAAATGCAAACGATGTGGCCGAGCTTTCGGCCATGGTCATTGACTGGATGCGGACCAAACAGATTCAGCCGGATATTGTGCAGGCCTATGAGCAGGGCTGGGACATCATCCACCGCGGTGCCCCCTGTCTCCTCGTGGCCCATGCTCCCAACACCGGGATCAAACCGGTGGAGGACTGTTGCATAGCCGCGGCCACCGTCGAGGCCGCAGCTCCGGCCTTCGGCCTGGGGGCCTGCTGGGCGGGATTTTTCATGAGCGCGACCATGGAGCACCAACCAATCAACGATTTCCTCCAGTTGCCTGAAGGCCATCGGGTATACGCCGCCCTCATGCTTGGGTATCCCCAGTACACATACCGCCGCATTCCACCGCGTAAAGAGCTCCAGGTGGAGTGGCGATAAATATGATGCACGAGAGAGGGAATCAGCTGCGTGACGTACCATGTTCGCCGAATTCGTTTGGTTCGAATCTCTTTCTTTCGTGCAATGTCAATTTTCGATCTCAGGTGAGTAAGTGGACCTTGTCATCTATGACGGTACTGGTGAGGAGCAAAATGTCTACTGAATTTCGGCTTTGTTTTTAAAGCATAGGACTTGGAAACAAGGTCCAGGAGATAACCCATCCCTCGTCCTCTTTCCCCTGATCCAGACCCACTATACCTCCGTTTTGAAAACGGACAATGGCCAGGTCCGGGTCCCCGGCCACCAGGTACGATGCCAGCTTGGACATAAAAGGAAGGTGGCCGACCAGCATGAGGTTGTCCCGGCTGCTTAAGCCCTCGGCCACCGGTCTCGGATCATCCAGGGCCTTGATTCCTTCCCGCTCCTTGCAGTCGCCGGGAACTCCCAGGACTCGAGCGAAGATCTCAGCTGTTTGTCGAGCCCGAAGCTTGGGGCTATGCTCAATCCCCGACACTGGAATACCGGTCTTGCGGGCCATTTCAGCCACCAGTTCCACATCTGCCCGGCCTTCCTCGGACAAAGGCTGTGCCGGATCCTGCTCCTTGAACACATTCTTGCCATGTTGCACAAGATAAACGGCCATAGGTACATCCTCCTTTTGTGATATTCAAATTTTGATACCTTGTCTGCTGCCCGCCACCCACCTACTATCTTCCCGGTCCATACCAGATGAGGCTGGCAGAAGTGATTCTTGCTATTTTCCGGCGGCCTTTTTCAGTCTCTT
>JAXHMO010000007.1:0-118524 GCA_034521385.1 Desulfovermiculus sp. | reverse complement strand
TTTGCAGCCTTGATGCCAAAGCTGCAAAATTTTAGACAGGAGGACGTATGACCGATTCCCCCGGCAAAGGCCAAGCCTTTGCCCGCAAAATGACCGACATACTCAACTACGGGGCCTTGAATCTGGCCATGGGACTGGGGTACCGGACAGGGCTCTTCGATGCCCTGGATAACATCGGTCGGCCAGCCCCAATAGAGCACATTGCCAAGCAGACCGGACTTTCCGAGCGCTACATCCGGGAATGGCTGGGGGTCATGGTTTGTGGCAGGGTGGTCGAACTCTTCCCTGGGGAAGAGGGTGAAGATCTGTATTTTTTGCCCCCGGAGCACGCCGACTTGATCACCAAGCGGGCCGGGCAGGCCAATATGGGAGTCTACACCCAGGAAATTCCTCTGCTTGCTCAGTCCGCCTATGAGTGCGTTGCCCAAGGTTTTCTCACCGGACAGGGGGTGAGCTTTGATCATTACCCCGACTTCCAGGAGTTCATGGCCCAACTGGCCGAGGCCAAGCACAGACAGACCCTGGTGGATTCCTTTTTGCCCTCAGTGGCCAAAGGGCGGATCATCGACCGCCTGCATTCCGGAATCCAGGTCTGCGATCTTGGCTGCGGGCGGGGAACGGCCGTCCTGCTTATGGCTCAGGCCTTCCCGGCCAGCCGATTTATGGGCCTGGACATTGATGCAAAAGCTCTCTCCTGGGCTGGGCAAGAAGCCGAAAAGCTGAACCTGGACAACGTCCAGTTCGTATTCCAGGACGCGGCCGACTTATCCGGCGATGAGCAGTGGCAAGATGTCTTCGACTATGTGACCGCTTTTGACGCCATTCACGACCAGAGCCACCCTTTGTCCGCCTTGCGCGGAATCCGAGCTATGCTCAAGCCGGACGGTATTTTGTCCATGGTGGATATCGCCGCCAGCAGCCGACTGGCGGACAATGCGGATCACCCTATGGGGCCTTTTTTGTATACCGTGAGCCTGATGCACTGCATGCCGGTGGGCCTGGTGGACAACGGGGCCGGCCTGGGCATGATGTGGGGCCGGCAGAAGGCGGTGGCCATGCTCGAGGAGGCAGGTTTTGTGGACATCGCTGTTCGGGAGATCCCGGACGATCCTTTCAACCTGCATTTTGAATGCAAGAAAGCGGGGTAGGGAAGGCTTGCCCTACACAAAGCTCTCATTTATTCTCTTGAGGGTTCAAGGTTCCAGGTTCACGGTTCACGGTTATAAGAATAGAATCAAGGTCGACATCCTTTGAATACTCGATCAATTGGATAAAAAAACACAATCCAGCATCAGGACATTTATGACCACCAAACACTCCGCCTTTCCTCTGCATGAGTCCACCTACTATCTTATTGTGCGGACTTCCATGCACATGAAGACCGCCCTGTACCGGGCCCTGCACCAGGCCGATATGGGGGTCACCCCGGAACAGTGGTCGGTTCTGTGTTGCCTGTGGGAAAAGGAAGGCCTGTACTTAACCGAAGTCACAGACAAGACCGGACGGGACAAGTACACTATTTCCCGCATCGTCAACCTGCTGGCCAAGAAAGGATTGGTGGAGAGCCGACCGGACCTGGAAGATAAACGCCGGACCAATCTCTATCTGACCGATAAAGGAAGGGCGCTGCAAGAACCTCTGACCCGACTGGTGGAGGAGTTCACAGCCAAGCTGTTTCAGGACTTCTCGGATCAGGACCTGGAGTACACAAAGCGTTTAACCCACGGGATCTTAAACAATATCGAAAGGCTGGGTCTGTAAAGTGTGGGTAAAGCCAGCTTGCCAAGGAGAAACAGGAGAGTTTGGATACAGAAATCAAGATAAGGTTAACACACAATTATTGCCTTTCACCTCCTTATCCTACCTTACACTCCTCATAAATTGACCATGTTGCATATCTGTTGTTTAAACAACTAAGATTTTTCAAATATGGCTTGACCAAACCACTTTTTATGGTATGGTTCTTTGTTCTTTCCAAACAGAACCGTCGGCTGTCTGTGCAATCAAACCTTTTTCCAAGGATATTTTATGATTCAAACACTGCAAACCTCTCAAGGGCTGCGCCTGATTGCGCATTTCGACCTGTGTACCGGGTGCGAAATCTGCCAGCTGGTCTGCTCGGAGCGGATCTGCGGGGGGTTCAACCCCAGATTGGCTGCCTTGCGCATCGAGCACAGGCGGGAAAATCTGGTCCATGAACCTATTCTTTGCGAACAATGTCAGAATCCGTTCTGCCAAAACGTCTGCCCGGTCCAGGCCATCAGCTTGGACGAGGACACCGGGGCCCGGGTCATCGACCCGGACACCTGCATAGGATGCGGCCTGTGCGCTTCGTATTGTCCGCGGGGGGTCATTGTTCAAGACCCCCGGACCGAAAAGTCGGTGAAATGCGATCTGTGCAACGGCGATCCTCTGTGTGTCAGGTCCTGCCCCACTGGGGCCCTGGAGCTTATCGTGCAGGGAGGTGAACATGCCTAAGGCCTATATGGGAAAATTTTTGTTTGTCGATTTGACCTCCCAGTCTTCATGGACGCAGGAGGTTCCGGAATGGATGAGAACCAACCTCCTCGGGGGCAAGGGGTTCGGGGCCAAGCTGCTGACCGATCTGGCTCCCGTGGGCGTCGACCCCTTTGGACCGGAGAACCCGCTCATGGTCATGACCGGTCCCTTAACCGGGACCAGCGCCCCGTCCATGCGCGGGTGTGTGGTGACCAAGTCCCCGCTGACCGGGACCTTTCTGGACTCCTATTTTGGAGGCTATTTCTCTCCAGAAATCAAATACGCCGGCTACGATGGGCTCATCGTCCTGGGACAGGCCCAGGAACCCGTCTACCTGTGGATCGACGACGACAAGGTGGAGATTCGCCCGGCAAAACATCACTGGGGTCAAGATGCCCTGGAAGCCAACGAGTCTATCAAGTCCGAGCTCAAAGACGAGACAGTAAAGATATTAAGCATCGGTCCGGCCGGAGAAAACCGGGTCCTGTACTCCCTGATCAGTTGCGAATATAACCGCCAGGCCGGGCGGGGCGGAGCCGGGGCGGTCATGGGCTCCAAACAGCTCAAGGCCATAGCAGTGCGTGGCTCAAAGACTGTGACCATTCACGACCCGGAAGCCTTCCGGGCCGCGGTGATCCAGGCCAACGCCGATTTGGACGCCTCTGAAGACGTCCAGGCCATGAAGGACGGCGGGACAGCCCCGGCCGTGGATTTCGCCAACGAGACCGGGCTGCTGCCCACCCGCAACTTTCAAGACGGGACCTATGAGCAGGCCTCCAACTTAAGTGACGTGGGCCAGGCCAAGCACTTGTGGCTAAACAGCGCCGCCTGCCTGGGCTGCCCCATCCGGTGCAGTAAGATGGGCGCGGTACGCACCGGCAAGTATGCTGGATTTATCACCGATATCGTGGAGTATGAATCCGCGGCCCTGATGGGCTCCAACCTGGGCATCTCTGATGTCCGCTCCGTGGCCCATCTGGTCAAGCTCTGCGACCGGTTCGGAATGGACAGCATGTCCACGGGCGGGGTTATTGGTTTCGCTATGGAGGCCGGAGAAAAGGGGCTCATCGACTCCCCGGACGGAATCACCCTGGAATTCGGCAATGTGCAGGCGGCGGAATACCTGATCCGGTCCATCGCCTTTGTAGACAACGACCTGGGCAAGCTCCTGGCCCAGGGCGTCAAGCGGGCCGCAGCCGCCCTGGGCGGCGATGCCTCCGCCTTTGCCCAGCACGTCAAGGGACTGGAATCTCCGGCCTGGGGGCCTCGGGGTGCAACCGGAACCGGACTGGCCTATATGACCGCGGATCGGGGTGGCTGCCACCAACGGGGTCTGCCTGCGCCTTTGGAAGTGACCGGGGGAGAGTGGGAAGGCAAGCCGGTGGAGGCTTTGGCCCTGGAGGGCAAGGCGGACATGCTCATCCAGATGCAGAACTATCTGGCCGGAATCGATGCCCTGGTCAAGTGTGACTTCGGAGGCTTCGGCGTTCAGCCTGAAACCTATGCCGCCCTGCTCAGTGCGGCTACAGGTGAACCCCATGTTGCCGAGGAATTTGACCGCCTGGGGGAGAAGATATGGAACCTGACCCGGCAGTTCAACCTGCGGGAAGGGTTGGATCCAGCCGACGACACTTTGCCCAAGCGCTTTGTGCAGGACCCGCTGCCCAGCGGTCCGAACAAGGGTCACCATTTCACCGCACAAGAAATGGCTTTTATGTTAAAGGACTACTATTTCCTGCGGGGGTGGGATGAAACCGGCCGGCCTACCACGGATACCCTGGAAAGGGTGGGGGTGCAGGATCTGTCGGGGTTTGAGAAAAACAGTTAATACTTGTATGAAGAGTAGTTATCAGTCCCAACGCTAGTCGCAGACAGTCAGTTTGATCAAAGATCAAACGTGCGGTTTGGAGCGTCAGTTCGAGTATGACCAAGGCCTTGAAGAGCCAGGGTGGCACCTGGCGATCCCAGAAGGGCCAGGGTGGCACCTGGCGGTCCGGGGAGCAAAGATTTGGGATCACAATCTGTCGCTGTAGTGCTAGGAACGAAGAGATGATCCGGCACAACTGACAACTGACAACAGGTAACTTTATTTATATAAACCGACAACCCAACAGAACAAAGGAGGTCCACCATGGACAACTATTACAACCTCAGAGAATTTCAGTGTATTACCAAGGCCAAACACGGGGTAGGGGCTCTGGCCTCCCTGCCCGACTCCCTGCGTGAACTGGGAGTGAAAAAACCACTCATCGTCACCGATCCAGGTGTGGTCGGAGCCGGTCTTTTGGACCGGGTAACCAAGGTCTTGGAAGAGGCTTCCATTCCCTACGGGGTCTTTGACCAGGTGGTGCCCAACCCCTACGTATCCACAGTGGGCGATGCCAGCAAGCAGTATGAAAAAGAAGGCTGCGACGGCCTTATCGGCCTGGGCGGCGGCAGCTCAATGGATACGGCCAAAGGTGTGGGCGTGGAAGCGACCCATGACGGCGATGTCCTTTACTGGGAAGCGGCCGAGCGGGATCTGGAGAGGCGTATCGCTCCCTTGATCACTATCCCCACCACGGCCGGAACCGGCAGTGAGATTACGGTTTGGGCGGTCATCACCGACCCGGCCCGCAAGTTCAAATTCAATGTGGGCGGACCGCTCATGTCCCCGCACATTGCCATCGTGGATCCGGAATTGCACGTGACCATGCCCCCGCACATCACGGCTGGGACCGGAATGGATGCCCTGTGCCATGCCGTGGAATGCTACACCTGCCATTTCGCCCAGCCGCACACCGATGCCGCTGCCCTGTTAGCTATCGAGTACTGCGGCAAATACCTGCGCCGGGCCGTGGGCAACGGCCAGGACATGGAAGCCAGGTACTACATGGCCATGGCCGCCCATCTGGCCGGAATTTCCTACGGTACAGAGAGCGCCGGGGCGGTGCACGCCCTGACCCAGACCCTGGGCGGGATCAAACCGGAAATCCACCACGGACCAGCTGTGGGAGCCACTCTGGGCGCATTCATGGAATACAACTGGATCGGCCGACCGCAAAAGTTCCGTCGGGTGGCCGAGGCCCTGGGCGTGGAAACTACGGGCCTGAGCGACCGAGAGGCCTGCCTGTTGGGGGCCCAGGCCGTGTACGACCTGGCCGAAGATACCGGTATTCCTTCCCTGGCCGACCTGGGGGTTAAGGAAGAAGAGATCCCCCATTTGGCCAAGGAGGCCTACGGTGATCCGCAGACTCCGGGCAATCCCCGGGATATCGACATCCAGGGCTATGAATGGATGTACAAGCGCTGTTTGGGCTGCCTATAAAAATTACGCCGGGGGAAGACCCCGGCGTAATTTTTAATTGATGCATATAAAAAAGCCGCCGGGGGTTTCCCGGCGGCTTTTTTACGTTTGAGACTGGATTCAACCCCGGTCACTGGCTTAGCCGTCCGGGATCGCCAGGCTCCAGCCTGACTCCTTGATGCGAGCATTGCAAGCATCTCTGCACCAGAAGGTGGCCGGAGCCACAAGAAAAAGACGTCCCCAGGGCGGACCCTGGGAACGAAGAGATAAGCCTGACCCAAGAGGGCGAATGATTATTCGCCCCTACCACCCACCCGCCAGTTTCTTACTGGATCAAACTGGCGGCTTCTTGCTGATAACAAATAACTGATCACAGACAACCAGCCGCCAGAGGCGGGGCTGGCCTCTGACCTCTCGTATGAAACTACGGTTATGAACAAAGAGGGCCAGCCCTTGAGGGCAAGGGCGGCCTACGGGGCCAAGGCTCTTCCGTAGGGCGGGCTTGACCCCAAGCCCTGCCTCTTTGCCAGTTTTATACTGGATCAAACTGGCGGCCGCCGCCAGAGGCTGGGCTGACCTCTGTCATCTGTCATCTGTCATCTGTCCTCTGTCTTCTGACTTACAGTCCCATGGCCTCTTTCACGGCCTCCAGGGCATCACGCTCACCGTCCGCGGTCTTGACCACATCCGTCGTATACGTTCCGCCCTGATCGAACCAGCGCTCCAGGAGTTCCGGGTTTTCTTTGATCAGCTTGATTCCGGCTTCTTGATAATCCATATTTTGATTGATCACATACTCGCCCATCTGGGCTTGTTCTTCCACTGTAAAGATATAGTTTTCAAAGAATTGACCGATGTTGGGATTTTTCCAGGCATACCCGGTCCGGCAGATGGTGCGCACGGTAGCTGCCCCTTGGTTGGGACCCCAGTATTTTTCCCCCCCGTGCAAAAACTCCATGTCGATATTTAAATTCATGGGATGCGGAGCCCAGCCTAGCCAAGCGATCCAGGGATTGTCCCGTCTGACTTCCCGCTTGACCTGGGTGAGCATGCCGGCCTCACTGGAAGGCAAGAGTTCCCAATCTCCAAGGCCATAGGCATCGTCGTCGATCATGTCCAAGATCACCGCGTTGCCGTCGTTCCCGGCCTCAATGCCGTAAATGGTCCCGTCGAACTTCTCTTTGTGCTTATCCAAGTCGGCAAAGTGTTGCACACCGGAATCAAAGGCTTCTTTGGTCACAGCCACGGTGTACTTGGCCCCGGTCAGGTTGGTGTTCACCAGGTCAATATCCCCTTTGACCATATGTTTACGGATCATCTCCCTCTGGGTGGGCAACCACAGACCCATGGCCACATCTCGCTGTCCCTGGGCTAAGCTCTGAAACATAATGGGCACGGAAGCGGTAATCACATCGGTATCATACCCAAGCTTATCCAGGAGATAGGCAGCCGTTTCGGTCTTGGCCGTCACCCCGGTCCAGTTGACCTGAACTAAACGCACCTCTTGTCCTTTCTCGGCCCAGGCAGAACTGCAGATACATAGCATCATGGCCGCCAACGCAAACAGTAGTCCTTTTTTCATAGTCATATCCTCCGTTTGAAAAATACCTTTCGCCAGGTACCGACCAAAACAAACAAATGGCAAGTTACCTCGTGCGAATTAAAAAATTCCCGTATTAAAAATACATACCATCCAATCAGCCAACCTGTCAATTCTGCTTGCACATCGGTCTTTATCTTGATAATTCATATGAAGTCCAAGTACATCCTTGAGAGTTATCAGAAGTAAAGGTGAACAGGAAAAACACGACAATGCTGAATAGTCCAGGTGCGTTACTCATCACCGGAGCCTCAGGCTTTATCGGCCGCCACCTGGTTTTGGCCTTATGTGACCGATTTCAACTCTTTTGTTTGGCCAGACGTTCCCAGAAAGAGGCTGAAATACAATCCTCCCCAAATATTCATTGGATCCAGGCGGATATCTCCGAACCAAAGGAAATGCATAGAGTCAGCCGGCTTATTCCACCTTCTGAAAGCATTGCTTCGGTTTTACACTTGGCCGGATATTACGACTTCAGCCAAAAGGACAATCCGGCCTATGAATTAACGAACGTCCAGGGGACCAAAAACGTTTTGGATCTGGCACATATTTTACAGGCCAAGCAATTCATCTTTTCCAGCTCCTTGGCTGCCTGTGAATTCACTCCCCCGGGACAGGTTGTCGACGAATCCACTCCTGTTTCCGCTGACTTCCCCTACGCCCGAAGCAAGAGACGGGCGGAAGAAATCATCGACAAACACAAAGGGGACATGCAGGCCTGCATAATCCGCTTGGCTGCGGTATACAGCGATTGGTGTGAGTTCCCTCCTTTATATTCCCTTTTGCAGACCTGGCTTTCCCCTTCCCTTTTGTCCAGGGCCCTGGGCGGGCGCGGAGAGTTCGCCATTCCCTATATACATGTCAATGATGTCATCGATGCCTTATGCATAATCATGACCGCCAGGGCCAACATCCCTGCATACGGGGTGTACAATTTCAGCCCCAATGGGGCCACATCTCACAAGGCCCTGTTTCAAGCGGCAACCAAATACCATTTTGTCCGGGAACACAAGGCCTTTCATATACCCAAGCTTTTGGCCTGGTGCGGCTTGCATGTCCAAAATCTCTTGTTTCGAATGGTGAACAAAGAGCCCTTTGAAAGCCCATGGATGGCCAAATATATAGATAAGCAACTGAACATTAATGCGGATCTGACCTATCAAAGGCTGGGATGGAAACCGACACCGCGATATCAGATTCTTCGCCGTTTGCTCTTCCTGGTTGAAAACAGGTGGACTCATCCTAATAACTGGAGACTGCGCAATGAAAATATGATCAGCCAGCGTGTGCCTCAAAGACGGAGTATGTTGATCCATAAGGCCTTGCAGGAGAGTCGGGAAAAAGTGGTCAGCGACATCCTGAAAGGTATATTAAGGGATAATCAGTCCCAAACGTTCTCAACCCTTGCGTCCCGAAATCCTTCTTTTGTAACCTGGTTTACGTATCTCATGTTTCAAGTACTCAGTTTCTCGATCAGAACCAGAGACAGATACATACTGTCCGATGCTGTCCAAGTGGTTGCCCCGTATTGTTTTGACCAAGGATACAGCGAAGATGAACTCAAAAACTTCATGTTTGTTATCCAGAGGGTCTTAAATGCCCACCTCTTAGGTCAATCTGAGCTGAAAAAACATAAGCAACGGATTCGTGATTTTATTGACTTGAATACACAATTCCTGGTCGACGAGATAGAGGATGTTTATGAATCTTTAAGCCACAAGAAAATGGTCCGGCCGGAAACCGTCAAGCAACCTCCTGCTGCGGAGATGAGCGAAATTCAACGCTTTGCCCGGAGGATAGAAAGTCTGTGTGGTGATCCTATGATGGAGACTGCACTGTTTAGAGAGTATGGCGATGATGGGAATATATGGTCAAAGTAAGTTTGAGGTGAAGATATGGGAGGGGATAAATCCAGATACAGTAATTCTGCTCGAAAGCAATACCTCATCTCTGTCTATGGGAAACAGACCTCTGCATAGCCGCCCGGTCCGGAGGATCGATCTAAACTGGGCCGAACCGGGCGACTGTCTATTAGTGGACTGAAATCAGTCCACCTGCGGACATGGCCAGAATCACGGCGATGATCAGGGCGAAGACCAGAAAGATGTAGGGTTTTTCTTTGCTAACAATCATGCCCACCACCGATCCCCAGGCTCCAATGACACCGGCAAAACAACAGATACTAATGCCTAGCATGGCGATGGCGTCGCTTTTGGCCAAAACCTGCAAGTACCAGTGGCCGTGCATGACTTCGGAGTTGGCTGCTTCTTTCCAAATAACAGCGGTATCTTTACCTGCAAACAGGCCGTCAAGGACAGCCTGGGGGTCAAAAAACTGATTGATGCCGATCAAATACAAAATGATGCCCACAATGGATACACACATCCCGATCAGGGCTATCCAGTAGGCGAACTCACCGTAAATTACGCCTGAAAGTAACGGCTTGGGAGCTTGTCTTTCTTCTGTCATGGTCTTCCTCCTAGAGCATACCGATTGCCTTTTGGACCAGCCTGATTCCGGAAAATAACATGACCGCGATTATCAGGTAGCGGATAAATCCAGCTTTGACCTTGAGCATGATCCTGGCCCCGATCAGGGTGCCTATAATAAGTCCGATCATACTGGGTACGGCGAACAGGGGAAACATGCCCCCGCCCACGATATACGGCCACACCGCGGCCGTATCTCCTATGGAGATCATGACCTTGCTGCAGGTGGCGGCTACTTTCAGAGGAGCCATCATGACCAGGTTGAAGACCGGGACCATGGCCCAGCCGGCTCCCAGACCGAACAGACCGGAAATGAGCCCTACCCCGCAAAAAAGGCACAACCCCAGAGCCGCCCGGGTCAGCTTATAGTCCACCACCTTGCCCAGGGAAGCTTCGTAGTAGGGCATGGCCAAGCCAAGCTTGGTCGAAAAGTTGTCCATATGGGTCACTTCTGGATATTCCGATTTTCCGCCGAAAAAGATGAACAGCATGGCGATGCCGATAACAATGATCCCCAGGGCGCCGTTGATGAAGGCCTCGCCGCCCTTGCCCATGTGAGCCTGGATATATCCGGCTAGAAGGGCTCCGATCACAGCAAAGACAGTATAAGGCACAGCTCCGGTGAACAACAGCCGGATATTGGCTATTCCCCGGCGCAGAAAAGGCCTGGCCGCTACCAGGGCCCCGGCCATGGCCACAAAAAGTCCTGTGGAGCGGATGATATAGGAATCAATGGGCGTAAAACCCATGAACAGGGGAGTAAAAATGACCCCGCCCCCAACTCCGGCCAATACGGCAAACACACCGATTGCTATGCAGATTAAAAGCATACCAATAAAAAACATCAGTGGGCTTATGCCCATGGGCTCTATACCGTTCGCGGCATGGATGGTGCTTACGCTGACCACCACAGCCAGGACAACGAACAAGGTCCACCCCAATCCTTTGAGAATGGTTTTTCTCTTGGCCCATAACGATTTCATGCACTTACTCCTTGGTCATGCATTTTTTCCACACACGTGTCGATCACATTCGTCCGGCGTCATCCGGCAAATGAGCGGCAACCGCCTGTTTGGAGAGCATAATCTCCTTGTGTATAGTCGTATGTTGTTCATTTTTCCTTCATAATCACCCCCTTCGCCTCAATTCAGACCTCCCCAGTCCTTGTGAAAATTTACACAATTGAATGCCTTCCATTTAAAGCTTTTTTTGTCGGTTGTCAAAATAAAATTTCAATCCATGTCATATGATTTCACATTGTTTCGGATCATCATTATCTTCGCAAACGCTTTCCACTTTGTGTGCCTAGTGTGCACATGTTTGCAGACCCAGATGGATGAACATATCACCTGCAAGTCCCCGGTCCAGGCCCTGGCCGAACTCGAAAAATGGGCCGGCATTCAATTTGATCCCCACCTGGTAAAGGTCTTTCTGCACATCCAAGTCAACAACCAAGAGCCAGACAATGAAGGCACATAGGCTTCAGGATATCAAAGGCTTGCTCCGCAGGCTGTTCCAGGCTACACATTGGTCCAGGGGAGCTACTCGAATGCGGCTCCTTACGTCTTATCCCGGTCTTTGAACCGGCACCTATATGACATCATATTGAGCTTGTATGGCCTCGTTTTTCCCCAAACGCACCTTTTCCCGGCGGGACATCTTCAGGGCCCTGACCGGCCGCCTGCGCCAGGACGCGACTCCTGCCTTTCCTACTGGAATCGATCCCTTGTCCAAAGCTATTGACCGCCTGATCATCCAAGGCCGGTACCCGGAAGCCATGACCAAGCTGCAAGCCTTGGTGCACAAAAGTCCCGATCATGTGCAAGCCCGGTGCAAACTCGGATATTGCCTTCTGCAGACCGGCCGAGACTCCGAAGCCGAGGAGGTGTTTGCGGACATACTGGCCCAAACTCCCCACGATGCCTTCGCCTTACTCCATCAAGGCCTGTGCCTGGTCAAGCAAGACCGCTTGTCCGAGGCTGTCGCTGTATGGAGACGGTATTTCAATACCGATCAGCCTCTCATCCAGAGGGCCGTCAATCTGCAAATCGCTCTTTTTGAAACCGGTGGACCCTCGGAACTGGACGAAATTGTCCATCAAATTCATAAGGCCATTGCCGAGCAGCAAAAATTGGATCAAGGGCAGTGACCTGATTCCAGGAGTGACACCAACCCGCCAAGTGGCCAATGGCCTGCCCTTCGGAGAAGGGCGGCATTGTACGGGGGCCAAGGCTCTTCCCGGCACTCACTTCTAGCTGGAAAGTTCTCGCATAGTACACGAGCCCTTCCTGGAAGTGAGTGCCGGGAAGAGCCCATTTCGGACCCGTTTCATCGTAAAGCGGGCTACGCCCGCAACCCAATTGGTTCGGCAAAGAATTGAACCGCTCAGAGAAATTTTCTTGTTGAAAATGGAAAGCAGAACCAAAAAGTCCTGCAGCCCGCCTCTCCCCCCCTTGCCTCAAAAACCAAACTGGATTAGATTCAGACGACTTGAGACGCTTGGGGAACAGATGGACAAGATGGTGACTCCTGAAAGCGGGTCCTCAGTTCATGGGAACCTCAAATCTTCTCCCTAAGGTGTTTTGGCTGTGTTCCAGGTTTTAGCTCGAGGGTTTTTATGACCCGGGCTGAAAGAATGTATGACATATGCAATGAGGCCAAGGTAGGAAGGTATGAAGGACAGCTTTGAAAAACTGAAAAAAGCGGCTGCTCGTATTGCGGAATTGGATGAGCGGGTGATCGAAATCTTTGTCCACTCGGACACCCCCAAGGATCCCTTGCAAAACGAGGAAGTGGATTTGGTCTGTCACTTGGCCGATCCCAATATCACCCAGGATCTGGATGCCTATAACGATGAGGGGTTTGCCTGGGGCTTGGACATGGCTGAAAAGATCCGTTCAGATCTCGAGGAGTTGGGGATCAATACTGAAGTTATCATTTCTCCCTTCAACTTCCAGATGCACGATTCTGGGGAGTATGGGGAGTATTATTATTCCCTGTTTCTTAAGCCCGGGTTCGATCCGGTCCTGGAAGTCGCTGACCAGCAAAAAAAGAATCGTGAAGAGCACATGATCGGGGACTTGGAGCAGGAATAAAGCCCCTGTAACTTCTGGATAGCGGCGGGGCTGATCCCTGGTATGAAACTTCGCTCAAAAACAAAGAGGGCCTGCCTTTGAAGGCAAGATGAAGAGGGCAGCCACCCAGTGAAATACCCCAGTGGGGCCCCGATTTCACCAGGCAAACTACGGCGAAAAACGCCTAGGCTGCCCCTACAATGAGAGCAGTGGTCAACTCCCACTCAATTTTGAATCTACCGTGGTCCTCTTGGGATGTTTCATCCTTGATCAATCCGGCAATTCATTATTTTTGCCCGCTTTGGGGCAAATATATATATGAAAAGACGGCTTGCTGCCCGGTCACTGTTTTCCTCCCCAACCATTCGCTGGACAGACCCAGGATCCAGGACAACAAACTAAACGGCTCTTCCGGTCCCTCCACGTATGTGACCCGACCGGTGATTCCGGCCATGTCCCGAAGTCGGTCCAGGGCAGACTGCATGCCTCCCAGGGAATCTACCAGCCCTGACTTCTTGGCTTGCTGTCCGGTATAGGCCCGCCCGTCGGCCAGCTCGCGTACTTTTTCCACCTGCATATTCCGGCCTTGAGCCACGGCCAGCACGAACTGTTCATGCAGATCGTCGACCAGCTTTTGGAAATAGGCCCGCTCTTCCTGGCTCATGGCCTGGGTGGGAGAGCCGGCATCCTTGAGCCGGCCACTGGTCACGGTTCGGTCCTTTATTCCCAACCGCTGCAAGAGATCTTCAATAGACATCAACTGGGCCTTGACCCCGATGCTGCCGGTTATAGTGCCCGGGTTGGCCACGATCTGATCAGCGGCGCAGGCGATATAGTACCCCCCGGATGCGGCCACTGCCCCCATGGAGGCAATAACCGGCTTGTTTTGGGCCAGCCTGCGGATTGCCGCATAAATCTCTTGAGAGGGGGCCACAACCCCGCCTGGTGAATCGATGCGCAGCAAGATGGCCTGAACGGATTCATCCTCATCCAACCTGTGGATCCAATCCGTGGTTGGCCGGGAGTCGAGTATAGTCCCCTGAATGTGAACAATGCCCACCTTGGAGGCAAACCAGCCGATATCGCCACTGCGCAGGGCCGAAAAAAAGGCCATGGCCCCAAAAGTCAGGACCACGGCCGCAAATACAAGAAACAGTCCAAAGAGCAGGGGATGCCTTTGGCTGAACCTATTGGTCATCGTTTGAGGAGCTCTCCTCGTCTTCCAGTTTTTGGCGGATGAGATCGCCCAGGTTGCTGCCGGTGGGCGGAATTCCGCCACCGCGTTGCTCCTGAGCCCGCTTGCGCTCTTCCTCTTCCACGTAGGCCTTGATGGACAGGCCCAGGCGGCGCTCGTCCGCACTGACCCGAATCACCTTGGCCGTCACCTCCTGGCCCACTTCAAAAAGCTCGCTCGGGCTCTTGATCTTCTTGGGGCTGAGCTCAGAGAGATGAACCAAACCTTCAATTCCTTCCTGTACTTCCACAAACAGACCAAAATCCGTGATATTGGTGATGGTCCCGCTGACTGTGGTCCCTTCTGGGTAGATCTGCGGAATCTGCAGCCAGGGGTCCTCGCTCAACTGTTTGACCCCCAGGGTGAATTTTTCGTTTTCCTTGTCCACGGTCAGAACCTTGGCCTGAATCATATCCCCGACATTGAACATCTCGCCCGGATGATGGATCTTTTTGGTCCACGACAAGTCGGAAACATGAATAAGCCCGTCAATACCTTCCTCAATGCCGATAAAGATACCGAAATCGGTGATATTTTTGATCGGCGCTTCCAGGATCGTTCCTTCTGGATACTTTTCGTAGACCAGATCCCAGGGGTTGGGCCGGACCTGTTTCATACCCAAAGAGATCCGCTTGCGATCGGCATCAACGCTTAAGATGACTACTTCCACCTCATCGCCTACATGAACCATTTGGGATGGATGGCGCAGCTTACGGGTCCAGGACATCTCCGAGATATGAACCAGACCCTCAACCCCGGGCTCCAGCTCCACAAAGGCCCCGTAATCCACGATATTGGTCACCTTACCGGTGAACCGCTGCTCCGGAGGATATTTCTCGGCGATCCCATCCCAGGGATTGGAGACCAGTTGCTTCATGCCCAAGGAAACCTTCTGTCCTTCCCGGTCGTAGTTCAGGACTTTTAGTTCCAGAGAGTCGCCCATCTGAACCATTTCCTTGGGATGTTTGATCCGCTTCCAGGACATGTCCGTAATATGCAGCAGACCGTCCAACCCACCTAGGTCGACGAATACTCCATATTCGGTGATGTTTTTGACCTTTCCGGAGAGAACCTGGCCTTCCTCCAAGGTATCCAAAAGTTGATCGCGCTGATGTTCGCGCTCTTCTTCCAGGATGACCCGGCGGGAAACAATCACATTGCTCCGCTTGCGGTTGATCTTTAAGATCCGGAAATCAAACTCCTGGTTGACCAGGGCGTCCATGTCCGGCACAGGACGTAAATCCACGTGCGATCCGGGCAGAAAGGCCTCAATGCCCTGGATTTCCACCGTGTATCCGCCCTTGATCCTCTGGATGATCGTCCCTTTAACGTTCTTTTCCTGTTCCTGCAGGGCCTCGAGTTCATCCAGAACTTTCATCCGTTTGGCTCTGCGGTGGGACAGGGAAATCGTCCCTTCCATGTCATCCTTGTGAACCACAAAGACATCCACCTTGTCCCCGATACTGACCGTCACATTCCCGTCCCGGTCCTTGAATTCCTCAGCCGAAATCTGACCTTCGGATTTGAAATTCACATCCACCAGGATGTGTTCGTCCCCGATTTTGACCACTGTTCCGGTGATGATGCTCCCGTCTTCGAGCTCACCGAAGTCGGAATGGAGATAATTCTCCAGTGCGGCCTCAAAGTCGGTCTCGTCCATGGACATTTCGTGTTCGGAATTCATCTCTTGGTCGCCTAAGTAATCTGGTTGTGTTGTGTGCATTCAGTTCATACCCCCTAGCACGGCAAAATTTGAAGACTTCTATCAGATCATGGCCCTTAATGCAACTGAAAGGGAGGCAAAAAATAAATTTTCATCCTCGACCCCCTTCAGGCCTGACCTGCACAGCCAAGGCGGACAAATCATAGGTCATGCTGTCCACCACCTCGGCCTGGACCATATCCCCCGGCTCGGCTTCCTGACTACTGACATAGGTCAACCCATCCACTTCCGGGGCCTGGAACCAGGCCCGGCCTTGAAACAGCTCCGGCCACTCCGGTTCAGGGGCATCGATGAGGACCGGCAACGTCTGTCCCACGAACCCAGACATAATCTCCCGGCTGATCTCGGCCTGAAGGTGCATGACTTCCGCCCGCCTCTGTTCCTTAATATGTTCAGGAATCTGGTCCAAGAGCCCAGCCGCGGCTGTTCCCTCCTCAGGAGAAAAGGTGAACACGCCCACATGCCAAAAGCGCACTTGGCGAATAAAGTTTAATAGAGCTTGAAAATGAGCTTCCGTCTCTCCAGGATAACCGACAATCAAGCTGGTGCGCAGGCAGGCCTGAGGCATAATATCATATACCCGATCCACAACCCGACGCGGATCATTGACAAAAGGGCGGCCCATACGGCGTAATACATCGGGATGCGCGTGCTGCAAGGGAACATCTATATACGGAAGGAGGGGGCTTCCGGTCCGGGAGATATATTGGAGCAATTCCCGGCTTAAGCCAGTGGGATACAAATACATGAGCCGGATCCAATCCACCCCGGATACTCCGAGAAGGGAGTCCAGCACTCGACACAACCCGCTGGTTCCCCATCCCCAATCCCGGCCGTAAGCCGACAAATCCTGGGCTACGAGACATAATTCACGCACGCCCAGATCCCGCATGCGCACGGCTTCCTTGTGCACCTCGCGCACGGGCACAGAGCAAAGTCCACCCCGGATGGAAGGGATGGTACAAAAAGCGCATCGATGTTCACATCCTTCACTGATCTTCAAATAGGCATATCCAGGCGGCGTGGTCAGTAATCTGGAGGACTCCGGATGGGGAAGATGGAAAGAAGAAGCAAGACGCCTAGCGAAAAGGGGCTGTTCCTCCAAAGACAGCCAAAGGTCCACCTCAGGCAATTCCTTGCCCAGTTCGGCCGTCCCATAGCGGGCGGGAAGACATCCGGTCACCGCCAGCAAAGGACGCTTGGAAGCATGGCTGAGATCCATGCCAATGTGCAGGATGGTCTGAACCGATTCCTCCACAGCCGGTTGAATAAATGCGCAGGTATTGACCAGGATCACATCGGCCTCTAATGCTTCGGAAGCCGGCTGATACGCATCACCCAACTGCCCGAGCATGTTTTCGGTATCCACCCGGTTCTTGGGACAGCCCAAACTTACAGTATAGACCCGGACCGAACCGGGGGTTGAAGAACTCTCACCCTGTCTTGTTTCCATGAACTTTGAACCTTATACTGATGTCTGGTTGATAATACATTCGTCAAAAAGACCCAATCGGGATTTCCCCCTTAAAGAGGATCTGGTCATGCCTGCTGTCTGCAACATCTTGCGCACACATGTCCTGTTGCGCATACCCCCCAGGTTACCGGCATGGAGAATACCAATCGTGTTGTCCCTCCTGATCGGTACATTGGGCCTTTTTTTGACCTTCATCCCGGTCCCCCTTAAGGCCCAAAGCGCCAGCCAGGAAACTCCTTCCCCAGAAGTTTCCCAACAAGCAACCAAGGAGCAACAATCCCTGGAATCTTTGCTCCAGGCCCAACGCGAAGCCCTTCAGGAACAAAAGAGCCAGGTGGACCGTCTGCAAAACAAACTGCCCTCCGTTCTGGCCGATTTAGACCAGAATATGGCGAGTTTATCCAACCGACTGAATGTCCTGATTCGGCTTCAAGGGTTTATCAAGAATAATTTCAAAGAAGTGGTCATCCTGAAACGCAACGCAGGTCAACTCCAGCAGGACCTCCAAAATGCCCTTCAACCCGCAACCAAGGTCCAGGACGAGCTTCTCTCCTTGGAGGACAAAATCCAGAGCAGGCAAAAAGACCTGCGCAACCAGCTCGCTCTTTCTCCTCAGGCTGTAGGGCCGGAAAAGGTCAGATCGGAAATCTCCGAGATCGGCAAGTTGCTGATCAGCATTCAAGCCTTGCAAAAACAGTTGGACCGCGGTCTGCAGCCAGCCCAGGAAATGAAGAGACAAATCCAGGAATTTGAAAAACTGGTCAGCCAAGACCTGCAAAGGTCCTGGAAAGAGTATTTTCTTGTCCCCAGTTTCTCCGTATTCAAGCTCAGCCTTGGGGCGATCCAGGACCAGTTTACGGAGTGGAGACAAAATCTTCCCGTGTATACCCACCTGTTCGTCTTGGGTAACTTTAACTGGTCTCTTTTTCTTTTGCAGGTCCTCAGTCTTTTCTCCCTGTTTTGCGTTGTCTCCTTGATCCTTACGGCCATTATCAAAAAACGCCGGGGAGCCGACGACTTGCCCCTCAAGCGTTTGCTCCCGGCCCCCTTATTTATATCCTTGGCCCTGTCCATACTCGTGGCCAATACCTTTTTTCAAAGCAGCTTTCAATCTTTGATCTTTCAGACCCTGGGGCAAATCATCTTGGGCTGGGGACTCATCCTCCTTTTGTGGCTGATCCGCTTCTCCATGGTCGATGAATCCGAGTTCTATTCCAATCCATTGCGTTTGATGTGGTTTCCTTTCGCCTTTTCCCTGATTCTGCAAAACATCATCCTTCCCCCGATATTGACCGCTGTGCTCTGGATCATTTTACTCATTATTTTTATTGTCTTTTTTAAACGACACAAAGCCCGAATCAAAGTTAAGCTGGAACGGGTCCTGTATCGAATCACCATCTTCCTGTTTTCTCTATTCATATTATTCACCCTGGCCGGATGGGTGCATATAAGCTTGCTCCTGACCTCCTTGTGGTTTGTCTTCTGCGTCTGCCTCCAGATTGGCAACTGCACCACCGGGCTCTTACGCAATAAGCTCAGTCAGTTTCCAGAAAATACCTGGGGTTTTCTGGGCCGCGGTTTGGTCCAGGGGGCTGGAATGCCCATCCTGTGGTTGTTCTCTTTCTCCTTTGTCATCCTCTGGCTAGGCATGACCATGGGCGATTTTCAGTTCTTAAATGAATTCTCCAAGCTCAAACTTGGCTGGGGCTTTCTGTCCATTAACCTCTTCCGCCTACTTATCGTCCTCATCGGCTTCTATCTGGCCCGTTCCGGCCTGGTGGTCCTCAAGTCCCTGCTCCAAAGCGCAGCTGAATTGCACGAATCCCTGGACATCGGCACTGTCGGTTCTTTGAATATCCTGATTACCTACGGGGTGTGGGCTATTTACATCCTTTTGGCCCTGGCCTTTTTAGGCCTAAACCTGACCAGCCTGACCGTAGTCGCTGGTGGACTCAGCGTGGGTATCGGATTTGGACTGCAGAGCATCTTTAACAACTTTATCAGTGGAATTATCCTCCTTTTCGGCCGTTCCATCCAGCCGGGAGATGTGGTTCAAATCCGGGACTTGTGGGCGGAAGTCAAACAGATCAATATCCGGACCACAGAGGTCCAGACTTTTGACCGGGCCACCATCCTTATGCCCAATTCCAAGCTGATCAGCGAAGAAATCACCAACTGGACCCATCGCCAGGACAAGATCCTGCGTCGAAAGGTTCGGGTGGGAGTGGCCTTCGGAACGGATATCGAATTGGTCCGCCGACTGATGATGTATATTGCCGACACCCATCCCCGGGTCTTAAAAGTGCCGGCCTCCTTTGTCCGCTTTGCCGATTTTGAACACAGCGCCCTCGAATTTACCTTGTATTTCTTTGCCTCCATTGATTACGGATGGATGGCCGAGTCGGATATTCGCTACGACATCGACAAAATCTTCAGGGAATACGGGATCCAAATCGCGTATCCCCAACGGGACATCCATATTCGGAGTATGGAGGGCTTGGATGCCTTGGGCAATCGGTTGGGAGGGCCCGGGGAGGCCAAAGTTGAAGAGGAGTAGGGATCTTGAGGGTTAAAAGGTTCAGGTTCACGGTTCACGGTTATACGAATAAGATATTTCAGATTTGTCTTGGGCAAAGCTGAAACCGGAGACGTCATGTACATTGTCTTGGCCAGCACAAACAAAGGTAAGCTCGACGAAATCAAAGATCTTCTGGCTGAAATGGACTCAGAATTGCATGTTTTGAGTTTGGACGATTACCCGTCCATCGGGCCTGTTCCCGAACCCGGGGAGACTTTTCAGGCCAATGCCCTGTACAAGGCCTCGTATGTATGCCAAAGCACCGGTTGCATTGCCCTGGCCGACGATTCTGGGTTGGAGGTGGATGCCCTGAACGGAGCCCCGGGGGTCTATTCAGCCCGATACAGTGGCGAAAAAGCTACAGATGCCCAGAACAATGCCAAACTTTTAGCGGCCATGGCCCATCTCAGGAGAGACGACCGCCGGGCAAGGTTTTGCTGTGTCCTCGCGGCCTGCGCCCCCAATGGAGCGCAGCTGGTCGTGGATGGCAGCTGGGAAGGCAGGATTGCCAAGTCGCCGCGGGGAGAGCAGGGATTTGGTTATGATCCCTTGTTTATCGACCTGTCCAGTGGGCGGGCAGCGGCCGAGATGACCAGGGAAGAAAAATCCAGCCGCAGCCACCGCGGGCATGCCCTGCACAAGCTGGCTCAACTGTGGCCGGAGTTTGTGGCCAGGGCTGTCAGATGACAGAGGACAGAGGACAGAAGTCAGCGCCGCCTCTGGCGGCCTGTTATTGGTTATTCGTTATTTGTTATTCGTAAGAAGCCGCCAGTTTGATCGAGGAAGAAACGTAGAATCTATCAAAGGAGACCATCCCATGTGTGGAATAATCGGTTACAGTGGACATCGGCCGGCCGTGCCGGTGATCATGGACGGACTGCGCCGGCTGGAATATCGCGGTTACGACTCGGCCGGCGTGGCCTATATCCAGAACAAAAAGCTGGAGACCATCCGGGCCCAAGGCAAACTGGACAGTTTGGCGGCCAAAATCGAATCCTGCGACGTGGTCCATGCCACTACCGGTCTGGGCCATACCCGCTGGGCCACCCATGGGCTGCCCACGGAAGAAAACGCTCATCCCCACCGGGACACGGACAGCCAGCTGGCCTTAGTGCATAACGGGATCATTGAGAATTATTATTCTATAAAAGAAGAGCTGCAATCCCATGGAGTGGTCTTCACTTCCCAGACGGACACCGAGGTATTGGTCCATCTCATGAGCCGTTTGCTCAACCAGGGCCGAGACATTCCCCAGGCCATCAAGGAAACCTTAAACCGGGTAGAGGGCTCCTATGCCCTGGCGGTCATCAATGTGCAGAATCCGGAGGAGATTTGGGCCGCCAGGCACTCCAGCCCCTTGATCCTGGGCTTGGGAACCGGAGAAAACTTTGTGGCCTCGGATATCCCTGCCTTTTTGCCCTACACCCGGGAAGTGGTCTTTTTGGAGGACCGGGAACTGGTACATATGACCCCCCACTCCTGGCAGGTCCTGGACCTCGGGACCATGCAACCAGTGGATAAAAAAGTGCAGCATATTGCCTGGGACGTCCAGGCCGCCCAAAAGGGCGGTTACAGACACTTCATGCTCAAGGAGATCATGGAGCAGCCCCAGGTCATCAGGGACTGCCTGGCCGGTCGCATCGATCCGAACCACAACCAGGTGGTGCTTAATGAAATTCAGGAGCTGCCCATCCCGGACGTCTTGCATATCGTGGCCTGCGGCACATCCTATCATGCCGGGTTGTGGGCCAAATACCTGGTGGAGAAGTGGGCCCAGATCCCGGTTCAGATCGATATAGCCTCTGAGTTTCGCTACCGCAGCCCCATCCTCAGGAAGAGCGACCTGGTTTTGACCATCAGCCAATCCGGAGAAACCGCAGATACTTTGGCCGGTCTGCGCATTGCGGGCGAACAAGGAGTCAAGGTCTTGGGGCTGTGTAATGTCCTGGGGTCCAGCGTGGCCAGGGAGTCGGATGCTGTGATGTATACCCAAGCCGGGCCGGAAATAAGTGTGGCCTCGACCAAGGCCATGTGCAGCCAGATGGTGGCCCTGCTGCTCCTGGCCCTTTATTGGGGCCAGAAGCGATCCCTTGTGAGTACGGAAGTTATGGACCAGGTAGTCACCGGCCTGCGTGATTTGCCCCAGATCATGCAAACCGCCCTGCCCGGGATGCAGGAACAGGCAGCCAGGTTGACCAAGGATTTCAGCCGGTCCCGTAGTTTTTTCTATCTTGGGCGAGGGATGTATATGCCCTTAGCCCTGGAAGGGGCCCTCAAGCTCAAGGAGATTTCCTATATTCACGCTGAGGGCTATGCCGCCGGGGAAATGAAGCACGGACCCATCGCCCTTATCGATCCGGAGTTTCCTACCTTTGCCCTGGCTCCGGCCGATGAATTGCTCCCCAAACTGCTGGCCAACCTGCAGGAGGTCCAGGCCCGGGGCGGTCCCATCCTGGCCTTGACCCATCCGGGGGCCGCTCTGGGACTGGATACCGTATGGGAAGTACCCAAGGTCTGGGGTCCACTGAACAGCTTTCTGTTTTTGCCCGCCCTGCAACTCTTTGCCTATGAAATGGCCGTCTATCTAGGAAAAGACGTGGATCAACCCCGCAATCTGGCCAAGAGCGTGACTGTGGAGTAAGTCAGATTTGCCGGAGGCAAAGCTCGCATGAAACTAGAAATTAGCGTACTTTTCGATCTTCTTCTAACCCTACAGCGACAGATTGTGATCCCAAAGCTTTGCCTCCTGGACCGCCAGGTGCCACCCTGGCCATTCTGGGACCGCCAGGCGCCTGCCTGGCTCTTCTGGGATCGCCAGGCGCCTGCCTGGCTCTTTCAAGGTTTGCTCATGCCCGAACTGTCGCTGTAGTGCTAATATATCGAAATAATATGAAGATGGCCGGAGCCATAAGAGGAAGACGTCCCCCCGCCTGCAGCGCTTTTGCCGCAGGCAATGCGGGCAGGGGCAGGCAGGGAGGATCCCGGTGAAATGAAAGAAATTTCAGGATAAACCCTGGGAACGAAAAGGGAGAGGGCAGCCATACGGCGAAAGACGCCTAGGCTGCCCCTACCCTGAGAGCTGAGGTTGTCTCCCACTCAATTTTGAATTGAGCGCGGTTCTTTTGGTATGTTTCATATATGATCAATCCGGCAAATTCTTTCTTTTTTGCCCGCTTTGGGGCAAAAAATATGTCAGACTTGCCGGAGGCAAGGCTGACACCTTAAAACCACCCTCCTCCCCAGCTCGCCCTTGCCACATGCTTACTCTTTTATTACTCTCAAAAGAAAACATTGAGATTCGAGTTGACATGATTATGCCCCTCTTAAGGTACCCCCTCCTGGCCCAGTTCATTCTGGTCCTTTGCCTGCTCTGCACTCCGGCCTTGGGAGCCGACCCGACCCAAGAGTTCCAGGCCGGCTGGCAGGCCTTCCACGACCTGTGCAAGGACCCGGCCAAGGCCAAGTACCGTTCCTCTTGGCAGCAGGTGGCAAACCACTTCCAAAAGGCCTACCAGGCAAACCCCAAAGGCTCAGTTGCCCCGAAATCCTTGTACTATTTAGGGCGCACCTTCCAGGAACTGGGCAAACGCTCTTTCTCCCGCGAGGACTACGAGCAGGCAGTGGAGTATTTTAGGCGGCTGGGAGACCAGTTTTCCTCCCACAGCTGGACCGATGATGCCAAGCTCTTCCAGGCCAAAGTCTTCCTCCACAATCTGGACGACCCGGAACAGGCCTACTTGTTACTCTCGGATATCCGCCGCAATCATCCGAAAGGGGATAAAACCTCTGAAGCAGAAGCCCTTTTGGAAAAGCTTGAAGGGAAGTACCCTTCTCAAATCTCTTCCTGGAAGGCATCAAGCCAGGGGGAAGGGAGAGAGGATGGGAAGCAGTCCACCACATCTGATCCAGCCCACTTGCAGACCATACGCCACTGGAGTAGCGATGAGTATTCCCGGGTGGTCTTGGACCTCAACTCCCAGGCCGGATACAAAGACATGCTCCTCAAACCGGACCCTAGCATTGAGAAGCCGTTTTACCGGGTGGTGGTGGATGTGCTCAACACCCGACTGGACGATGAGGTGCAGGAGAAATTGTCCATCAATGACGGAATCCTGCGCAAAGTTCGCATCGGCCAGTATCGCCCAAATCAAACTCGGGTGGTCTTGGACGTCAATGCCTTGGATACATATCGGGTTTTTGCTTTGGAAAACCCCGACCGAGTGGTAGTGGACGTTTACGCCCCCAAACCCTCGGAAGGGGAACAAAAAAGTCGAAAAGCCCTGGCCCAGGCGGCCAAGGAAGGGGGACAATCCATCTCCGGCAGCCTCATCGAGCAACTCGGCCTGGACATTCAGACCATCATGATCGATCCGGGGCACGGGGGGAAAGACCCGGGGGCAGTCTGTTCCGGCATCTTGGAAAAAGACATCAACCTGCGTCTGGCTAAGATCCTGGGAGAGATTCTGGAAGAAAAGGGCTATAATGTGCTGTATACCAGGACTACGGACACGTTTATTCCCCTGGAGGAACGCACAGCCATGGCCAATGCCAAGTCCGTGGACCTCTTTTTATCCTTGCACGTCAACGCCCACTCCAGCTCCAAGATCCACGGTCTGGAGGTCTACTACCTCAATTTGGCCAATTCAGAGGAGGCGGTGCGGGTGGCCGCCAGGGAGAACTCGGTTTCAGCAAAAAAAATCAGCGACTTACAGCTCATCCTCTCCGATCTCATGCTGAACTCCAAGATCGAAGAATCGGAAAACCTGGCCCAGAAGGTCTTACATGCTACTTTGGATTACAACCGCCGCTTTTATAAGGTCAACGACCACGGAGTGCGCAGAGCCCCCTTTTACGTCCTTATGGGTGCCCGGATGCCAGCCATTCTGGTGGAGACCGGCTACCTAACCAACCCAACCGAGCGCAAACGCCTGCAAAACTTCGCCTATCTCAAGCGCATGGCCTGGGGCATGGCCCTAGGAATAAAGGCCTATCATAAAGAGATCACCAGTTTCGCCCAGCGCTGAATTCTGATCCGATAAAATTTGGCTCAGAATTCAGATTGTTTTATCACCTTTAGCAGCGAAAAGGCAGGGCCGGGGCAATAAAAGACTGACCGGGGTGACCCGCAAAGGAGAGCACGAATGAACCAAGCGTATCCCCAAGAAATGAACGAATTTTTGGCCCAATGGTCGAATGAAGAGATGAAGAACGTTTTCCTCCAATTGGCTGACTTGCTGACTGGGTTCTCGGATCTGGAACTGGACTTCAAGGCCCGGCCCGGGGTGAGCTATTCCCTGCGAGGCAAGCCCCAGGGCCAAACCCGGGAGCTCATGGCCATGATCGACATCATAGACGACGATCCCGATGCTCGCTGGCTCTCGGTCTGCTTTTTCGCTGACATGATTACCGACCCGGAGGAACGCGGGGATATCGTCCCCGGAGGACTCCTTGGTCATGACGGATATTGTTTCGACCTGCTCTCTTCAGAGCCAGAAGAAGTGGACTACGTAGCCCAGCGCATTCAGGAGGCTTACGCAGCGGTTACTTCTTAAACATGTACACCGCCAGGGCCACCAGGATACAGGCAAATATCCTCTTAAACCCTTGAGTGGAGACGTGTTCGACCAGCCTGGCCCCGATCTGAGCCCCGATAATCCCGCCTATTCCCAGCAATATCCCGGCCCGATAATCGACATTGTCCAATTTGTTGTGGGCGATTAAGGCCGAAAGGGAAATGACCAGTATGGCCGCAAACGAGGTCCCCACCGCCTCCTGGGCTGAATAGCCCATGAACAACAGCAAAGGGACCATCAGAAAGCCGCCTCCCAACCCGGTAAAGGAGGCGGCCACCCCTACCCCAATCCCAAGCAACGCCAACAGAATATGCTGCATCATAATGCCCTCGTTATGGTTTTTTCCTTCAATCTGAGCGTGGCTTGAATATTCACACAGTTCGTGCAAGATTTCAACCCCTTGAAATCTTGTTGAGACTTGTTTTTCTTTCCAATTCCTGTTATATATCCTTCGTTGTGCGTAAGCACCATATTTTATGTCAAGGAGTTGTCTATGGTTTCTGGACTGGACAGCACTCTGCTGAAAAAGGCCGCATCCCTTCTCAAGGAAAGCAAAACAACGGCGGCCTTCACCGGAGCTGGAATCTCCGTGGCCAGCGGAATTCCCGATTTTCGCAGCCCCGGTGGTCTATGGTCCAAATACGACCCCTTTGAAGTGGCCTCTGCCCATGCCCTGGAAAACAATCCTCACCGAGTCTGGGAATTCATGCTGGAGACCGTGGATCTGTTGGGCCGCAGCCAGCCCAACCCAGCTCATTTAGCCCTGGCCGAACTGGAGAAGAACAACCGATTGACCGGGGTGATTACCCAAAATATCGACAACCTGCATCAGAGAGCGGGATCCAGCCTGGTCATTGAATACCACGGGAACTTTCAACGCTTTTATTGCCACAGTTGTGGGGTTGACCGCCCGGAGGAGGAAGTATTGGCCCAATCCTCCCAGTCCATTCCGGTCTGGTGCCCGGTTTGCGGAGGCTTGATCCGGCCGGATGTGGTCTTCTTCGGCGAGGCCATTCCTGCTCGGGCCCACCAGGAAAGCATGGACCTTATAAAATCCACGGACGTGCTGATCATCACCGGGACCTCCGGTGAAGTAGCCCCGGCCAATGTTCTGCCCCGGCAAGTAAAGCTCAGTGGAGGAAAAATCATCGAGATCAATCTGGGCAGAACCTATTATGCCGACATCACCGACGTGCGCTTCGACGCCCCTGCGGAACAGGTCTTACCCGAACTGGCGGCAGCGGTTCTCGGATAATGATGGATGCTTTTGGCTTTTTCAACTCGAGTGCGCCTATGACAGACTGGAATCAAAGGACGTTGCGGCAGATCATTCAGGCCCATTTCCAGCCCTCGCACACCCAGGCCAATCCCTCCTGGGTCAACTCCGTCTGCTTTGAGGCCCAGTCGGACGGGACCCTTATGATCCAGTTTCCCCATACCTACTTCCAGGACTGGTTCAGGCAGTACCTGCAAAAAGACTTTGAAGCGTTTATCTTGGATCACGTACCGGGCATATCCGGTTTTGTGTATCACAATCAAACCCATCAGCACCAACCCAAAGAGCGTTTATTTCAGCCTTTTCAGGGGGATGATGGCCACACCTTCCAGGGTTTTCTGTACAACGACAAGAACCGGGATCAAGTATTGACGGCCAAGGCCCTCCTTAACCAGTCCCGCTGGCCGACCACGCCCTTACTCATCTGCGGTCCCAGGGGTTGCGGCAAAACCCACTTACTGCTGGCCATGGCCAATTCCCTTCTGGATGAAGACACGTCCGGTATCGTATTGGCCCTTACTTGCGATGACCTTTTCAGCATATCCAGCCTGAGGGCCGAAGACAAGGAACGGGCCCGCAACGAGCTGTGCATGGCCCAGGCCTTACTTGTCGACGATGTGCAGCGGATCGAAAAATCCCGAACCCTCCAGGACGAACTCCTCCTGGTGTATGACGTCCTGGAGGAAACAGGGATGCCCATGGTTTTTACCTGTCTGCACAAGATTCCCGAAGACGGAGAAATGATTCCCAAGCTCCGCTCCCGACTGGAAGGGGGAATCATTGTGCACTTGAAAAGCCCGGACCTGGACATCCGAGGGCGGTTTGTTCAACAGGAAAGCGAGCACCGCGGTCTGAATCTGTCCGAAGGCGAACAACTCGCCCTGGCCAGACAATGCACGGATTTTCAATCCATCACCCAGGTCCTGCTCAGGCTCGTGGCCCAACACGATCTCCGTTCTTCAACCCATCGGCCAGACATTTCCCAGCTCATAGACCAAGCCGGAACCGGAAAACCGCAGCCCCTGTCCTGTGAGGAGATCATGTCCCAAGTAGCCACCCATTTTTCCCTCACGGTCGAAGAATTAACTTCCCACCGCCGGCAGCAAAAAATCGTTCTGGCCCGGCAAGTCGCTATTTTTATCTGTCGTTTCCTGCACAACGCGTCTTTCACTCACATCGGTTCCTTGTTCGGGGGCCGCAATCATAGCTCCATCATATACGCCTTCAAGAGGATCCAGTCTCTGCAGAAAGATCGACCGGAACTCAAATCCCAAGTGCAAACCCTTTTGAAACAATGCGCTGAAAAATCGAAGGAGTCCCTCTTATGACTTTAGCTGGAGGCTTACGTTTTATGACTGATAAATCCGGCAAAGGAGACCTTTTTCCATGCACGTAACAGTAACCAAAGAAGAGATCCTGGAAGGGGTGCAAAAGGCGGCCAGCATTATCCCGGCCAAGACAGGAGCCGCCTTTTTACGCACGATTTGGATGGAAAACACGGATTCCTCGTTGAATATCATGTCCACGGACTCTAAACTGGAATTCTCCGGTTCGTATTCGGTCCAGAGCCACGAACCGGGCTTGGTTGGTGTGCAAGGCCGTAGCTTCTACGATCTTTTGCGTAAGCTGCCGCCAGGAGAAATAACCTTCCGCACGGATGAAGAGACCCTCCTCTTGGAGCAGGGCCGACGTAAGTATAAATTGCCTCTTTTCGACGTCACCTGGTTTCAGCCCTTCTCGCCCTTTCCTGCTGAGAGTGCCGCCAGTTGGTCCGGTTCGGAGCTTCGCCACCTCATCGACCACATCCTGTTTTGCATTGCCGACGAAAGCACGGACAATATGCATTTTATGAAGATGACTCCCTTGCCCGATTCGGAAAAAATCGAGGTCTGCGGCCTCAACGGACACCAGTTCGCCATGGTCAGTCTGGCCCATTCCGAGATTCATCCTTTACTGGGTGAAGGCGGCATCTTGATCGCCAAACGCTACCTTGTTGAACTGAAGAAATGGCTAACGGACAAAAACATCCGTTTTACAGTTAACCAGAAACGCCTCTTTTTCACCAATCAGAGCACGACCGAGATCTTCAGCCTCCCTCTTAATTATGATCATTACCCTGACTATAATGCATTTTTTACATATTTCGAGGGAGAAACTTCTCACATGCGGGTGGACAAAGAAGAACTTATGGATTCTCTGGATCGGTTATTCATTTTTAATACCGAGACTCAACGCTGCTCTTACTTTGTATTTGACGATCAAGAATTGATTATTTACTCTCAAGGACAGGACACCGGAGAAGCGACTGAATTACTACCTATTGAGTTTACTGGACAATTGGATAAAATCATTTTCCCAACCAAAAATGTCATCGATGTCCTGAATCACTTTCAGTCTCCGATTGTGGAGTTTCAATTTACATCGAGCAACGGCCCGTGTAAGATAACCGGAGAAGATGACCCCGACTATCTGGTAATCATCATGCCGGTACAAATAGACGAAGAAACTTACTACACCGACGAACCCATGGACTAAAACCATATGCAAACCAACCTCTACAACGCAGAAAGCATTACCATTCTGGAGGGCCTGAGTGCTGTTCGCAAGCGCCCGGCCATGTATATCGGGAGCACGGACACCAACGGTGTCCACCACCTGGTCTACGAGGTGGTGGACAACAGTATCGACGAGGCCATGGCCGGGTACTGCAACCGGATCAACGTGACCATCCATTTGGACAACAGCGTCACAGTCACCGACAACGGCCGGGGCATACCCGTGGACATCCACCCCAAGGAGAACCGCCCGGCAGTGGAAGTAGTCATGACCGTGCTTCACGCCGGAGGCAAGTTCGACAATCAAAGCTATAAGGTCTCCGGCGGCCTGCACGGGGTGGGCATTTCCGTGGTCAACGCCTTGTCCGAGTCCCTGGAAGTGACCATCAGGCGGGACGGCCATAAATACTACCAGAAATACGCCCAGGGCCATCCAGTCTGCACCCTCCAGGACAAGGGCCCCACGGAGCGAACCGGAACCAGCGTGCACTTCCGCCCGGACGAGGCCATTTTCGAGGACTTGGTGCTCAACTATCAGATGCTCAGCAAGCGCTTTGAAGAACTGGCCTACTTAAATTGCGGTTTGGCCATCCATCTCTTTGACGAACGGACCAGCCAAGAAGACGCCTTTCAGTTCGAGGGCGGAATCAGATCCTTTGTCCAGCACTTGAACGAATCCGAGACTCCCCTCCACGATGTCGTCTTCGGCCATGGAGAAATGCAGGACGTGATCATTGAGTTCGCCCTGCAGTACCATAGCGGATATAAAAACAATGTTATTTCTTTTGCCAACAACATCCGGACCAAAGAGGGCGGAAGCCATCTTTCCGGTTTCAAGACCGCTTTGACCCGGACTATAAACACCTATATCCAGGGTTCCGACCTGCCCAAAAAACTGCAGCAGCGCATTTCCGGCGACGACGTCCTGGAAGGCCTGACTACGGTGATCAGCGTCAAGCTTCCAGACCCCCAGTTTGAAGGCCAGACCAAGACCAAGCTGGGCAATAGTGAGGTGACCGGGTATATGGCCACCATTTGCGGAGAAATCCTGGGCTCCTACCTCCAGGAGAACCCCAAGGACGCCAAGGTGATGGTCGAAAAGGTGGTGGATGCGGCCCGGGCCAGGGAAGCGGCCCGCAAGGCCAAAGATTTGGTCCGCCGCAAAAGCGCCCTGTCCGATTCCGCCCTGCCCGGAAAACTGGCCGATTGCCAGACCAAGGACCCTTCCTTGAGCGAGCTGTTCATTGTCGAGGGGGATTCAGCCGGCGGCTCGGCCAAGCAGGGACGGGATCCCAAGTGTCAGGCCATCTTGCCCCTGCGGGGAAAGATCTTGAACGTGGAAAAGACCCGCTTTGACAAGATGCTGGAAAACAAAGAGATTCAGCACCTGATCACCGCAATGGGGGCCGGGATCGGAGATGACGAGCTGGACCTGAAGAAACTGCGCTATCACAAGATCATCATCATGACCGATGCGGACGTGGACGGGGCCCATATCCGCACATTGCTGCTTACCTTTTTCTACCGCCAGTACCTTAAGCTCATTGACCACGGGTACCTGTACATAGCTCAACCTCCGCTGTACCGGGTACACAAGAATAAGTTCGAGAAATTCATCTCCTCCGACCAGGAACTCAAGGCTTATCTCCTGGACCGGATCAGCGAAGAAATAACGGTCTATCCCGGCTCGGACCCGGAACAGGCCGAATCGGGCGCAGGTTACCGCAGCCGGGAGCTGGTTGATCTTTTGCACCGGATCATGGAGCTGGAAAACCGGTTCAAGGACGCGGTGAACATCGGACTGCAAAAAGATCTCTTTGCGGCTATGTTAAGCACCGGGGAACAGCTGACTCCAGCCGTATTCGATCCGGAACACAAGATTCCGGAACAAGAGGCCTTTCGAAAACTCATGCTCGATAACGGTCAGGAGATGGAGGTCATCCAGGAAGAAGTGGAAGAAGTCACCCGAGTCTTTATCCATTTTACTGACCTGAACCTGCACACAGTCAAGCTGGGCGTGGAATTCTTTAATTCCCGTCTGTACCGGCAAGCCTATGAGTTATGGCACACACTGGGGGTCATCAGTCCGGATCGTTCCTTTACCATTGTGGATAGCAAAAAAGAAAAACACGTTGCGGAATCACCTTTCTCTTTGCTGAGCACCATCCTGTCCCTGGCGGACAAGGGTTTGAATATCCAACGGTACAAGGGACTGGGGGAGATGAACCCGGAACAGCTGTGGCAGACGACCATGAACTCTGAACACCGAATCCTGCTCCAGGTCCGGGTTGAGGAGGCTGAGGAAGCCGATTCCTTATTCCGCAAACTCATGGGCGAAAACGTGGAACCCAGGCGGGAATTCATCGAGAAAAACGCCCTGGCTGTGGAAGAATTGGATATCTAATTTTTTTGGACAAAGCTCCAAAAAATTAGTTTCATCTCGGATCAAACTGGCGGCTTCTTACGAATAACGAATAACGAATAACTAATAACTAATAACGAGCCCGCCAGAGGCGGGGCTGACACCTGATCCCCAAAGAGGTCCATCGTGCAACCAACTGTCAGTATTGAAGAAGAAATCAAAAAATCCTATCTGGAATATTCCTTAAGCGTGATCATCGGCCGGGCCATTCCGGATGTCCGGGACGGCTTGAAGCCCGTGCACCGCCGCATCCTGTACGCCATGCACGACCTGGGCAACACCTATAACCGGCCGTACAAGAAATCGGCCCGGATTGTGGGTGATGTTATCGGTAAGTATCATCCCCACGGCGATGCTGCGGTCTACGACGCCCTGGTGCGCATGGCCCAGGACTTCAATATGCGCCAGCCCCTGGTGGATGGTCAGGGTAACTTCGGGTCCATAGACGGCGACGCCCCGGCGGCCATGCGGTACACAGAATCGCGCATGTCCAGACTGGCCGGAGAATTCCTGGCCGACATCGACAAGGACACGGTTAACTTTCGGATCAATTACGACAACACCTTGTATGAACCCGAGGTCCTGCCCACCCGGGTGCCCAATCTCCTGGTCAATGGAGCGTCCGGCATCGCCGTTGGTATGGCCACCAACATCCCGCCCCACAATCTGGCCGAGGTGGTGGACGCCACTCTGGCCCTCCTGGATAACCCGGACTTGGAGATCAGCGATCTGATGACCTGGATCCAGGGGCCGGACTTTCCCACCGGGGCCTTCATGTTCGGACTCAAAGGTCTGCGCGATGCATACATGACCGGCCGGGGGAGCGTGAAGCTCCGCTCCAAGCTGCATACCGAGGAGCGGGCCCGGGGGCTGGAATCCATTGTGGTCACTGAAATCCCCTATGCCCTGAACAAGGCCAATTTGATCCAGAAGATTGCGGCCTTGATTAACGACCGCAAGATCGAAGGGGTCAGCGACCTGCGGGATGAATCGGACCGGACTGGGATTCGCATCGTCATCGACCTGAAGAAGGGCGCAATCTCGGAAGTGATCATCAACTCCTTGTACAAGTATACGGCCTTGGAGACCTCTATTGGTATCAATCTCCTGGCTGTGGTTAAGAACCGGCCCAAACTTTTGAACCTCAAGGAATTCCTGGAACTGTTCATCGAGCACCGCAAGGAAGTGGTCCTGCGCCGTTCCAGGTATGAACTGCAGAAGGCCGAACACCGGGCCCATATCCTGGAAGGTCTGCGCATTGCCCTGGACAATATCGATGAGGTGGTGGCCATCATCCGGGGGTCTTCCAATCCGGCTGAGGCCAAGGGAAAACTCATGCACCGCTTTGAGCTCTCCGATGTCCAGAGCCAGGCTATTCTGGACATGCGTCTGCAGCGCCTGACCAATATGGAGCAATCCAAGATCCAGGAGGAATACCAAGAGCTGCTCAAGCAAATCGAGTTTTTAAAGAGCATTATCAATAGTGCTGAGGTGCTGCGCGGAGTGATCCGGGATGAGTTAGCGGAGATCAAAAAGACCTATGCCTCTCCCCGCAAGACCCAGCTCTTAACCGATGATCCCAGCGAAATCGATATCCAGGATTTGATCGTCGACGAGGAGGTGGTCATCACTTTGTCCCGCAAGGGATACATCAAGCGTACCCCTGTTTCCAGCTACAACCAGCAAAGACGGGGAGGCAAAGGCATGTCCGGGTCCAGCCTGGGGGATTCCGACTATGTCCAAGCCCTGCTGACCAGCAGCAATCATCAAAATCTCTTGATGTTTACCAGCCTGGGCCGGGTTTTCAAGCTCAAGGTATACCAGATCCCGGAAGGCAGCCGCCGGGCCAAAGGGGCGCACATATCCAACCTCATTGATATGCAAAAGAATGAGTTCGTGGCTACGGCGTTGAGTCAGCGGGATCTCAACCTGAACAATTACTTTGTATTTATCAGCAAGCGGGGAATGATCAAACGCTCGGAGGTGGAACTGTACAAGCACCTTAGAGCCAACGGACTTATCGCTCTTAGCCTGCGCAAAGGCGACGAACTGATGGCTGTCCGTGAAGTTACTGAATACGACGAACTCATGCTCTTAACCCGACTGGGCTTTGCCATCCGCTTCCCCTGTCAGGACATCCGGCCCACTGGACGGCAGGCCTCCGGGGTCAAAGGGATCTTTCTCCGCGATCAGGACGAGGTGGTCTCCGGCCTGGTCATCGGCCAGGACAAGAGTGCTGAAGTGCTCACCGTGACCGAGCACGGCTTCGGCAAACGCACCCCTTTGGAACACTACCGGATTCAGGCCCGGGGAGGCAAAGGGATCATCAACCTCAAACCCACGGCCAAGACAGGATCAGTTCTGGGCGGAATGATGGTCTCTGAACATGATCAAGTATTGATTTTGACCAGTGAAAACAAAATGATCCGCTTTGCAGTCAACGATGTGCGTATTTGCGGCCGGGCGGCCCAGGGGGTAAAGCTGGTGAGCATGGACAACGGCGGCACCGTGGTCTGCTTTGATCGGATTTTGCCGGAGAATGGAGAAGAAGACAGAGGACAGAGGACAGATGACAGAGGACAGAGGACTGAGGACTGAGGACAGAGGACTGAGGACTGAGGACAGAGGACTGAGGACAGAGATCAGAGGACAGATGTCAGCCTTGCCTCTGGCGGGCTCGTAATTTGTTATTCGTAAGAAGCCGCCAGTTTGATCCAATATGAAACTGGTTACAAAGAGGGATGGCCCGGCACTCAATTGGAGATGTAAGGCTTTCACTCAAGATACACCGATAGCTTCTGCAATTGAGTGCCGGGCTGGCATCTTCCAGGTAAAGCTAGTTTCATGCGAGAGATCAGAGGTCAGCGCCGCCGCTGGCCGCTGACGGCCAGTTTCATGCGAGGAAGAGGAAGAAGAGAGGCTGGGAAGACAGTGATCTGTAGTCGGTGGTCGGTGCGAAGCGGGTGGGAAGCGGAGGCTATTGTCGCATCGAGGCGCAATCCGCTTTATTTCTGGTTCCCCTACTTGCCGCCTGTCTTTCAGGCGGGAGGGAGGGGACAGGGGAGGGTTCTTTCATTGCGACATGTCACATAGGTCAGGGCACGAGCATCTGCGCGTGACTGCTGTTTTCCGTGGCCAGCACACTCGAATCATTATCATGTCCACATTCCCTTATTCTTTAAGCTCCCCCCTTGAGCTCACCGGGTATGATGATCATCTCTCCTTCGTCTTCCACCCGGGCATGCTTTTCGACTCAGTGCGCAAGTGGTGGTCCCCCCACGGACAACGGCCCAGCCCCCATGAAGGCTTGGATCTCTGCCTGCTCCAAGTGCCTGGCCGAATTCCAAAGCCTCTGCCGGCGAATAGCCCGGTCCTGGCTGGAGCTCCAGGCCGGGTGGCGGCCGTGATCCCCGATTTTTTAGGCCAATCCGTGATTATAAGCCATGGACTGGACCAGAGGGGAAGTAAAGAATGGATTTCTCTTTTGGCCCACATAGACCCTCATCCGGACATTGAGGAAGGGCTTCTTCTTGAATCCAGCCAGGAAATCGGTCGGACCAGAACATTTGCCAAGCCCTGGGGCATGCTCTGTCACCTGCACCTGTCTTTGGGCCTTTTGCAGACCCCCAAAAACTACGATCTTACTTGGCCGGAACTGACCAAACGGAACCGGGTGCACTTCATCGACCCGTTGCCCTTACTCCCCATCTCCTCCATGGTCTGGGATGATTCCCCAGAATGGTTCGCCTTCTTTAAACAACAGGCCTAGTGCAGCGTCATATATGCATTGCCCGGTATCGGTATGAAACCTTTCTTTTTCTGATTCCCCTCCTTGCCGCCTGTCTTCCAGGCGGGAGGGAGGGGCCAGGGGAGGGTTCTTTGTTTGCGAAACGTCAGATGTGTCAAGGCACTAGGGACACCTGGCACAATTTCACCTCGCCAAAGGCAAAGCTCGCGTGAACACGAAAAGGATTTGACATTATCAGTAAAAATTATTATTCTATTTATTAATACAAAGGAGGCAACCATGGGTCAACTCAGCAAATATCGATTTCTTCCTATCGACTGGGACATGAGTCCGGAAGAGGCGGTGACCATGTATTTAGAGTGGGGGAATAACTGGCGGAAGGGAGAACGTACTCCTGTTCGCTCAAAACACGATGAGTCCTACTATTTTGTGGTTAATACCTGGGAGGAGCACCCCCGGATAAGTCTTTTGCGCCGCAATTCCGAACAGGTTCAGGAACTGGTCAATGTGACCATTCCCAAGTCCTTGGAGGAAAACGTGCGCCGGAATTTTGGCAATTTACGGGGAGTCCACTCCATCACTCCGGAAATAAGACACTGGCTGGAGCAGGAAATGTAAAATGGTGTTCAGCGCAACCCTTGGCTGCGCTGAACACTATTTTACTGATTTGTTAAAATAAAACGCCAGTTTGATCTGGCAAGAAACTTATGAAGCGCCCCTCCGTCATTGCCCGGCCCAGATCATTCGAGTACACCGGTATCAGACTCTCCGGGCAATCTAGTACCGCGTCTTATAAGTTCCGCCCCATTTATTGGCAATTTCTCATGTTGATTTTCTTTTGAAATTTGACCCACTATGCAACGACGCGGAAACTCGAAATACGAATATCGAAATCCGAAACCCCCGATGAAACAGAAGAAGGTTTCATTGGGCAAGCAATCAGAGCGAAATTCTAATTTGAAGTTCTTCTCTTCGTTCCCAGGGTCCTCCCTGGGGACGTCTTTCTCTTATGGCTCCGGCCATCCTCTTATTATTCCGTAATGTTATAAGGGGACAGCCTAGTAATTTAATATCTAGTTTCATACGATATATGCCGAAGGCATATCTGAATACTATTTTATTGTCTCTTCTTTGTCCCTGTGTTACCTCCCTCGTTTGGACAGTTTTTCTATGACGCACCAAAACGAGGCTTCCCGTGACACTCAAAGGTCTTCTCTTTATCCTGGCCAGCGCCCTTTTTCACGTCCTGTGGAATACCTTCCTTAAAAGCTCCCAAGACAAACCCAGGGGCACTTCTGGCCGTCTTGGCTGCCTTTTTCTATTCTTTTGGAGCGGTTGCCGATAAGATGGGGGTCACTGTAGGCCAGGTCTCGGCCTACACCCTGGCCTTATGCCTGTGCATGCTCGGCTTTCACCTTTTGCGTATGGCGGGGCAGAATCATCTTGGCCCTGCCTTGCGGGAAATGCGCCTCCATCCCTGGATCATCATCTGCGGGGGGCTGGTCATGATGCTGTCATTTATAACCTTCCGCAAAGGACTTGTCTCGTTGCCTCCGGCCAGGTGCGGAGTCTCCAATAATCCCAGAAGGCTCTATTACATTTCTCCGGACCTACCGCCAAGCACCTGCACCGACCCTGTTGCGGGTTTTGGTAGGATTTTCAAGGCATTGAGCTTCGAATGGTCAGGCGCACTTCCGAGGAGACGCTTTGGAACTACTTGATGTCGCGGTATGATTACAAGAGCTACCGGATCATCGGATCATCGTGGGAGCCCATCTAAAAGTACATGGCATTTTACCAGGATCGGCCCCTGGCTTGCCTGGCGTAGAACTCGAGCTTTGGATTGAGAGCATCATGGCCCGTTTGTCGTTTCAAGATGGAGTGAGCCACGTCATAGGCGGTTTCAAACTTGTACAGCCTCAGGATCCAGATGTCAAAGAACAGATTGACAAGACGATCAAGTAGTTGTCTAACAACAAAAAGAGGATGAACTACAAAGAGGCCCGATTCGAAGGCTACCCCATCGGAAGCGGAGGCATCGAATCAGCGAGGAAATTTATTTGCCATACCCGCCTCAAGTGTTCTTCTGGAGCTTGGTGGCTCGTCCCTAACTACAACAATATGCTCAAGCTGCGCTGTGCGATCGTCAACTGCACCTTTGATGACTGCTTTGCATGGTATACGATCAGGGAGCAGGCGAAAAGGTTTACAAAAAACGCGTAACGTTCCCTCACTTACTGCCCAATTCTCATCTACCCCCAGCCCTATTATGATAATGTCCAGGAAGCTCTTGTCATTCAACTTAAAGGAAGCGGTAATGTATCAAAATGCTCGTTCAGCTGCCAAGCTAACCTTGGCCATGTGCCTGGCTGAAATTCTTAATATGGTGGGCATTTTTGCTTTTCCAGCGTTACTGCCTCATTTCATGGCCCTTTGGGATCTAAGCAATACTGAAGCAGGTTGGATCAGCGGTATCTATTTTGCGGCTTACACTATATCTGTACCCATCTTGGCAGGATTAACTGATCAAGTTGATCCCAGACGGATTTATCTGGGATCCTCAATACTGGGCATTGCAGGTGCCCTGGGATTTGCCTTTTTAGCAGAGGGTTTTTGGACTGCCCTCATCTTTCGTAGTCTGGCCGGCTTCGGCTTGGCCGGTACATTCATTCCAGGCTTAAAGGCCTTGGTGGACCGCTTGCATGAAAAGCATCAACCCAGGGCAATCTCTTTTTATACGGCATCTTTCAGCCTGGGAACTGCTCTGTCTTTTTTTGCTACAGGCTTGCTTTCAGAAACCCTGGACTGGCGGTGGGCCTTTGGCTTTGCAGCTGTCACCGCGGTTCTGTCCATGATTATTGTACTTTACCTGCTTTGGCCTCAAGCTCCGAAGGAAAAGCAGGCTGAGAAGGGTCATTTTCTGGATTTTAGGCCTGTTTTAGGCAACAAAAAGAGCATGGGCTATATCCTGGCCTACACTGCTCATACCTGGGAACTGTTTGCAGCTCGCTCTTGGATGGTGGCTTTTCTATCCTTTGCCCTCACTCAGCAGCCAGGAGAAGCCCCCAAATTGCTTAATCCCTCTACAGTAGTCTCCCTGACGGCCCTGGTTGCTATGTGGGCCAGTATAGGCGGATCTGAATTGGCCTTCAAGTTTGGACGCCACCGGGTATTAAGCCTTATCATGTGGGGCTCAACCCTATATGCCTGCACCCTGGGCTATATGTCCTTTTTACCTTATCATTGGCTGGCCCTGCTCTGTGCAGGCTACTTCCTTTTCGTACAGGGAGAATCCGCAACCCTGCACATTGCCACTATCCAATCAGCAAAGCCAGATTGCTTGGGTTTGACTATGGCCCTGCAATCTCTGTTTGGGTTTGCAGGAGCCTTTATTGGTCCCCTTGCGTTTGGGCTGGTCCTGGATTTGACCGGAGGAGGAACCACATTTCAGTCTTGGTGGGCGGCATTCATGTCAATTGGATTGATCGTAGCACTGGGTCCGATTTTCATCATTTTATTCGGTGACAGATCTGGATGAAAATAGAACTCGGCATAGCCAACAGTAAGAGGGACCTGTCTTCAGGCGAAGCGGCCAGGAGCCTCGGGTATACCCCTGGCAGCTTCCGGGTCCTCTGCCACCAGTTCCGAAACCACTTCGATCAACTGTTCTTCTGCCCGCCTTAAAAAGTCCATGTGTCCACAAAAAAAATGACAAGGTCCGGGTCAAGGTCATTGCCTTGCGCAAGATAAATCTCTCCATCAATGACATCAGATATCACCTCAAAGAGCATGGGATCAGTCTCATTCCGCCGGCTGTTTCTCAGATCCTCAATGATGAAGGCTTTGCCAAGCTTCCCAGGAGACGGGATGAGGAAAGACTTGATAAAACCAAGGCAGAGATAGCATAAAAACGCCGATGTCCGCAGTCTGAAGCATTATCCCCGCGGTTTTCGGACCAATTCTGGCGGCCTGTTTCTCTTCGTGCCTTACCTGACCCGTCTGCCCTTTGACCAGATCATGGAGCAGGTCCAGGTGCTTGGATCGGTGAATATTATGGATGACCTGTCATCAGCTGTAGCCATGAAGGTGAATCTCGATCTGCAGCTCAACCTTATGAGCAGCAGCCTCTATCATCTTTTGGGCCAAGACGTGGGCCGAGGTTATGAGGTGGCCAAGTCCAGACACATAATCATTGCGGTGTTAATTCGAAAAACTCACACGGAAACCCTGGCTATTGCTAATTAGTTTCACCAACTGGACATTCAATAATACACCTGCCGCACATTGATCCGTCTCCAAGCCTTTCAAAATTTTCCATAAAGTCCTTTTCTGAGAGGGCTTTGTAATATGCGTCCAAAGTCTTTTCTTCTGGCATATAGCAATCTTTTTTTCCTAAGGTCGCTTTTCTTAAGCCCGAGATACCCCACAAGCACTTAGGTCGATCTAATTTAGCATAAGTGTAAGTCATGTCTTCAATTTCCAATTCTTGTCCTTCTTTTAAGCTGATGGCATTCATCGGACAAATTCGGGCACAAATTAAAGGATCTTGGCATTTTTCTTTGTTACAGAGAGGCGTGCCTCTTCTTAATTCATCTGGTTCCAATTCTGCTTCTGTTATGACAGAAATATACCTTACACGAGGTCCCGCATCTGGGGTAAGTGCAAGCGTATTCCAACCAAATTCCGCAATTCCTGCGCATACAGCTGCATGTCTATTAGAAAATAGATTTACTGATCTAGTTTTTTCAAAAATAAACTCACCGAAATATGGATATGGGTGTGCTGCTGGCAATGCTAATGATAAAAATCCATTATCATTTAAATTTCTATGTATAAAGTATGAGGCCTGATCAAGCATATTATTCAAAAACCGAAACCCCGAATTCATATAAATAGATATCGCCATTTTATTACCGTTATAAGCTAATCTGTTTCCATATCTTGCACCTGATCTAATTTTTATTCCCATTACTACTACAGTTTTTGCATTTGGTAAGAGATATTGCGGCTGTGAATCCTCTGGAGCATTATTCCATCTATGAATTGGAGCTACACCAAAGTAATCCATTGAATTATGAAATGCAATCTCTTTTAATATTTGTTTTAATCTCATGCTTCTCCTCATGTTGTATAAAAAATACTCTGCACAACGGTCCAAGGCGAATATAAAAGCGGCCTCATGTTTTTATTAGCCAAGTGTATTCATGTGGTATAGCAATACCGAGAAAAGTTCATTAGTATATAAGTTGCCTGATGCTATTTTAGTGCATAGCAAGGTGTACTCAAACACAACAAAAAAAATTGCCTTAGACATTGCACACCGACAAATTATATATAATTTATTCGTTAAAAGAAAACAACTACAAAACTATTCGTTTTAGAAGAACGATATTGAGAAATAAAAGCCAATGGATAGACTGAGCCTCAACATAGGCTAAAAATGTCCCTCGCCGAAGATAATTCCTCAATATTCATAATCCGATCTATGACTTGTTCAGCCTTTTTCAAAGAGAGACCACTTGTTATTTTAAACTTGTTTTCTACCTCTTCAGTGGTAAATGGGTTTTCTTGGGAGCCCTTAGGCCCGGGTGTGAATCGATCGTATACTTTTCCGTTCTTCATAATAACTCGAACCTTGGAACTCAATGCGACATTGTTAAGCCCGGTTGCATAAATCTTTTCTTTGAGTGCAATTATCTCTAAATCATTAACCTTCTCATCGGTAAAATTTTCCATAGTCACTTGACCGTCACGAAGTGCAAGAGCAGCTATAAAATAGACACTAAATCTTGCCTCGTGTAATGTTTTTGGATCCTTAATACCAGCAGCATCGAGAGGCAATCGGTCTATCTCAATTTCAATTTTCTCTATATCAGAAATAACTGGGTTTTCTTGGTTTCGGATCTCAACCATGAGATCTGTGGTCGAATGCACTCAAAGTGGCGCTGGATAAGTTTTAAAAGAAATTTGATGAAGAAAAAATTCTTTTCCGAGGCTATTAAGTATAACATCTTTATCTGGCGACTCTGTAAATAGGTCAAAAAAACCGTGTTTACCTTCAAAAATATTGGCATCACTATCCATGCCATTTCGGGCCAGGAAGCAAGCCATCAACCCATCCATAGCTGCCTTTCCGGCGTGAAATGGTTTGCTCATAGTACCAAACACGTTCCGAAGACCACCGCTGGAAGTGGCTGCGATTCCCAAGGCATTGACACTGACCTCGTTTGAAAGGTCCATGATTTTTGACACCCCAGCCACAGCGCCTAGCCGACCGATTGTTGAGGTAATGTGCCAACCGCGATTGTAGTGAACGCGTTTAACGCCTTTTCCCAAACGAAGAGTGATATCAAGTGCTAAAATAATTGCCATGAGGATTTTTTTTCCACCAGTGCCAGTATACTCAGCAGCTGCAAGAAGCGCAGGTAGGGTAGGTGCTGTTGTATGGAGAACGGTTTCCATGTCGTAGTCATCGAAATCAAGAGCATGGGAAAAAACACCATTACCAAAACTAGCACTAAGAATATCATATTTTATATCATATCCGAGAAGGGTGGCAGGGCCTCTTTGTCCACATTCATTAAGATAGCCTAGTACCACTGGTCCCAACTCACTTCTTGCTCCGGCAAGAGTTACTCCTAGCCAATCAATGAGCAAAAGCTTAGCTTTTTTTCGAACCTCGAGAGGTATGTTATTAAGATTGGTTTCAGTAATACATTGTGCAATTTCATTGCTAATACTCATGATTTTCCTCTTTTTTGCTTCATTCAATATTTAATCTACATATGTATTTTTATCATACTTTGTTTTCAGTGTAGATATAATCATAGTAATACCTTCGAATGAAAAAAAAACCAGAACCAGATATAAATGACAGCAAACTAACCATCATCCAAGCTATATAATAATCTAAAGTGTCAACAACAATACCAAACACCATTGGACCAACCATCATTCCTGCCCATATAAGAGTAAGTACTATTCCAATAACGGATCCAACAATTTCATATCCAGCAATTTCGGCGATTAAGGTAATGAATAAGGCATTCCAGCCAATAAAGGCAGCCCCTAACAAGGCAGAAACAAGATACATTATCCATGAAGAGACACTTTGAGGCATCAAAATAAGAAATATGGAACTCAAAGTACCAATAAATGCAAGCATAGCTAAGGGGATAAGCCTATCGCAACTTAAAACACGATCGCTTAAGTAACCAAATACAACTCTTGATAAAATCCCACCAACTAAAGCAATAGTTAAGCAGATTCCTGCAACCAATTCAGAAAAATAATATTTTTCAATTACATATATGACTAAAAATGAAGAAAATGAAGCTTGACAAATGGCCATTAAAGCAGAAAGAAGAACTATAAATATAAATAAAGGTTTTGTTATTATTAAGTATATAGCTAAATTCTTATCTGTGTTCGCTAAATTCTTAGAACTTTCGATGTGCTGAAGAACAGGATTTTCAATGTAGAATATTATATTCAAAATCAATAGAATGAATGCTATAATTGCAAGTAAAAATGTTGCTCCTTTCCAACTGGCAAAATTTGCAAAAAAAGGGATATATATTGCTACCAAACTTCCGCCTATAGGTACACTTGTTTGTTTTATGCCTAGAACAGTGGCTCGCTTTTTTTTTCCGAACCAGTTCATAAGGCCCTTGATAGTAACTTGATTTATCATGCCATAACCGATTCCCCCCAGTAATGACGCGATGAGTATACGAATAAATGATGACTTGACCGCTAATAAAGTAAACGCACAACTCGTTAATATTATGCATCCAATTAATATTGCCTTTGAACCATATTTGTCTGTCAAAATACCTGATGGAACAGATGTAATGGTCATTGAGAGGTACATAGCAGAAACTAAAAAGCCAAATTGGCTATTGCTAATGCTTATCTCCTTTTTTATTATTGGTCCAAGAGGCCCCCATGAATAAAAAAACATGGCCATAAGCATATGCGTAACAGTAAGCAATATAAATATAACCCACTGATATTTAATGAATCTTGCTCTGAAAACCCTCCACATGGCTTATGTATTCCAAATTTAAATTTATCTTTTATTTATCATTCAAGTAACGGTAATAATGGTGAAGGTTGTATATAGCTGCCAACGGATTATGCCCAAGTAATCGATCCTTAACTGCCAAAACAGTGCATGGAGCTTTTGCGTATTTGAAAACTAGTGAATCATGTCCAACGCATAAACCCAAAAGGATATTGAAATCAGTCTGTTCTTTGTTAACAATCATAGCTTGAAGTATTGGATTACACATTGATTCATGTTTTCCGATACTTATTTTTTGATCATCATTAATTCCAATATCTTCCTTTGGCACTCTACCTACTTTGCAGATGACAGAAATCAAATCAAAGCCCTTTGAGTTAAGCAATTTCCCAACTTTTTGAGCTTCCTCGTGAAGTCCTATACAAAAAAGCAAACCAAGTCTTTTATAATTCATTTTTCCGGCAAACTCGATAATTTCTTGAATACGGGGCTTAATTGGTTTAACATATTCGTAGCCTTTATCTTTATTACCGTATGCTTCGCTCTCCTGTATAGATGATTGTCTTGCAAATTCATTAATAACTGAATCAGAGTATTCCTCCGTGGAAGCTGATTTTACCTCTTTGTGGTATACTGTTGGACAAAAAGGAGGATACTTACCTTCTTCTATTTTACAGATACGTTCAGATGTCTTAATCGGGCACAAAGCACAATTTGGATTTTGATACCTCATACTATTACCTTTTATCAAAATGTGATGAATAAGCTCGAATAATTTTATATTCAAGCTACATAGGAAGTATTAAATTCATTTCCTTCTTTTTCCATGACTGCTACCCCTGAATTTACAATTTCTAAAGTACCAAACCTGTTCATCATTTTTGTTATTGTTTTCAATTTATCTGGGTTATCGCTGAAAGATACAGTAATTGCTTTGTCTGATATATATATAATCTGTCCTCGAAAATGATATATATCCTGATACAATTCCGGAGAAATCTTGTCGTTATAGTATATACGAACTAAGCACATCTCATATTCTATAAACTCAGTAGTGTACGAATCCAAAACATTTATTATGTTTATCAATTTATGCAACTGTTTTACTATCTTATCGAGGCTATTTGACGTTGCAATACATTTAATGATCACTCTGTAAATATCGTCTTTTTCACTGCTTGCACCTATGAGGGACGTTATGTTAACACCCAACCTACTGAATAAATTAATTATGCTTGACGTTACGCCAGGTACATTTTCGCAATAGATCAATATTGTGTACTCTTTCTCTACATCAGTTTGCTCAGATGTATCGTAAACAGGCATAAAATTCCCTTAATTATTTAAAATGTTAAAAATTGATATCGACAACTAAAATATATATCCATAACTATTCAATACTTCGATGTTTATTCCTAGAACTATTAATTGATTTGCTCCCTCGAAACATAACAACCTTTCCAGTTCTAAGTGACTCAATTATACCATAATGACTTAGTCTGTTCATAAGCTTATCAATACGGTAATCTTCCTCTGTTATTTCAATAATGGCAGCTTCGTCAAAGATGTCAATAATTTTACCTTTATAAAACTCCACTAAATGTTGAACCTCTGTTTTATTGCTTTCGATAAAGTTAACCTTAATTAAAGCAAATTCCCTAATTTCTGAGTTATCAGAACAATGTTCAGATGTTTTAATTACATTTATAAGCTTTTGTGCTTGCTTTCTTATTTGCTCAGCTGTTGCCTCATCTCCTTCAAATGTTACGGTAAATCTACTTTTACCTGGACTTTCGGTTTGCCCTACAGATAAGGATGTTATATTATAACCTCTTCGATAAAAAAGACCACCGATCCTTGCTAGTACCCCTGGGGTATCATCTACAAGTATTGATAAGGTTTTTTGCATAACTCATTTACCTAATCTTTATTATTTTGACTAAGAATATTTATTTGTTCGCCAAGCTTACAATCAATAACATAAGTTACCTGAGACTCAGTTGCTCTTTTTATTGATCTTTCAAGTTGATCCAAGTTGTCGATCATTTCACCAGCAAGACCAAAACCCTTAGCTATAGAAATGAAATCTACCCTGTGAGGGAACTCGCAGTCCTTGTATCTTTTCTTATAGTGCAAGTTTTGTAACTGATGGATCATGCCTAAGCACTGATCATTAAGTATAACAATTATGACAGGAAGTCCATGATGAAAGGATGTGTCCAGCTCTTGGATTTTCATAAGGATGCTACCATCTCCGGTAAACAGAAGCACCTTCCTGCTTGGAAAAGCCATTTTTGCCCCTAAAGCAGCTGGTAAGCCAAAACCCATCGTCCCTAAGCCACCCGAAGTAACAAACATTCTGGGCTCGAGTTTACTGCTCCTGTAATATTTTGCAGCCCACATCTGATGCCGGCCCACATCTGTTGCTACAATAAAATCTTCATTAAGATCGGAGATGGTTTTGACTATGTTTGGCATGCAAAATCTATTTCCAACATCTTCCTCAATGCTTGCAGATCCAATTGATTGAGTACTACTCATATTTTGATCAAGTCCGTAATCAGTTTGAAGTAGTTCATTTAACCTTTGCAAAATGTTTTTTGCATCACCCACAACCGGAATGTTTACCTTAACATTTTTATCCACCTCAGCAGGGTCAACATCAATCTGGATAACATCAGCATTTTGACCAAACTTCTCATATGATTGAATGGCCCTATCACCAAAACGAATGCCAGCCACCAGAATAAGGTCGGCTTCAGATAAAGCTTTAGACGCATTTTTCGTACCGTGCAAACCGAGCATACCCAAGTTTAGATTATACTTTTCAGGAATAGAAGATTTACCCATAAGCGTATATACAACCGGTGCTTTGATCAGCCGGGAAAGTTGCATCAATTCTGCAGATGCCCCGGCCCGATTGATCCCCCCCCCGGCAATAATCACTGGTTTCTTTTTCTGGGTGAGCTTTTTGGCAGCTCTTTTAATTTGCCCAAGGTGCCCCTGGGTAATTGGATTGTAACCTTCTATATGGACTTTCATTCCTTTGCTGTATTCACCTTTGTCCTGAAGCACATCCTTAGGGATATCCAGCAACACCGGGCCAGGACGACCACTTTGAGCTATCCAGGCAGCTTTTTGGACACTGGAGGCAATGTCGTCAGCAGACATAACAGCCAAGTTATGTTTGGTGATAGGCAAGGTTATCCCAAGAATGTCTACTTCCTGAAAAGCGTCTGTACCTATCAATCTACGTTCAACTTGTGCGGTTATGGCCAACAATGGCGAAGAGTCAAGATAAGCTGTTGCAATTCCAGTGACTAGGTTTGTGGCTCCTGGACCGCTGGTGGCCAAGCAGACTCCAAGCTTTCCCGAAACCCTGGAGTAAGCGTCCGCCATATGGGCGGCACCCTGTTCATGACGAACAATTATGTGCTTTAGTTTCTTGGAGTCGCAAAGTGCATCAAAAATTGGTAGATTTGCGCCTCCGGGGTAGCCGAAGATATGTTCAATCCCCTGATCTATCAAGCTACGGAGCAGAATTTCCGCACCAGTCAATTTACTCATGGGCTTCCTCTAGTCATTGATTTAAGTAAACTAATTTGAAAAATGCTTGTTGCGATTATGCCGTTTGATCACTAGCCAAGTAAATAAGCTTTGCTATTTTTTGATTCACTCGTTTTTGAACAGCATTTACCTCGCTTTCAGATAAGTGTTTAAAGCGACCCTGGATTTTAAAATATTCTGATACTGGGGGAGGATTTTGGGGAGTTTTACGTAAAATATACTTTCCATGGATAATTTCATATAGGGGATATATATTTGTCTTTACAGCCAATTTTGCCACCTCAATAGATTTCTCCGCGGCCATTCGCCATCCTGTTGGGCATGGCGAGAAAATATGTATGAAAGCTGGTCCATTGACTGCAGCTCCCTTCCTCACTTTGTTCATCAAATCCATGGGGTGCCCAGGAGAAGCTGTAGCCACATATGGTATTTCATGGGCTGCCATAATGCCAGGGAGGTCCTTTTTAAAACTTGTTTTCCCTGAACATTGGTTGCCCACAGGACATGTCGTTGTCCAGGCATATTCAGGCGTTGCTGAGGAACGTTGAACACCTGTGTTCATATAACCTTCATTATCAAAGCATAGGTATAGAAAATTATGACCCCTTTCCAATGCCCCTGACAATGATTGAAAACCGATATCAGATGTGCCCCCATCGCCGCCCATGATAACAATATTCGTACAGCTATCAGGTAGTCGCCCCTTTCGAGTGAGCACTTTCCTTGCTGCTTCGACTCCAGATCCGACGGCGCTTGCATTCTCAAAGGCAACATGCATCCAGGGTATATTCCATGCTGTTTGTGGAAAAGGAGTGGTGACCACCTCCATGCATCCAGTTGCACTCACCATGATGGTATTTGGACCAAGTGCCTTAACTGCTTGTCGTAATGCAAGCATTTCTGCACATCCGGGACAAGCTCGGTGGCCAGAAGACAAAGCTTCAAATTCAGGAATTTCATTAGCTTTTACTTTATCATATTGAATGCTACTTTCTTGAGTCATACTTCCCTCACATCTAATAATATTGAGGTTTCAGTTGATCCCTTTGCATCAATGGAGCGGGTCACAATTTCATGGAAGGTCCTGCGGCTAAGCTCCCTTCCACCAAGACCAGCAACATATCCATAAATTTGAGGTTGGTCTGTGCGTCCATATAAAATGGATTTCACTTCTAAGGCAACCGGCCCACTGCAGGAGCCTGGTGAGAGCATTCGATCTAAAACTGCAACCTTCGAAACTGAACTTAAGTGAGATCTAAGTTCCTCAATAGGAAAGGGTCTCCAAAGGCGTATTCGAACCAAGCCTACATGTATTCCCTCTTCCCAAAGCTGGTCTATGGCGCTGCGGGCGGTTTCCGAGACAGCTCCCATTGTGACCAAAGCAATCTCGGCCTTGTCCATTTTATATGTTGAGACAGCTTGGTAGGATCGTCCAAATTGACTGGAAAAATCCGCCCAAATACCATTAAGTACTTTTGGTGCATTGGAAAGAGCTACGTCCTGTTGCTTTTTTATCTCGGTATAGACATCACCCCCCCCAAATGATCCGAGGGAACGTGGATGTGATGGGTCAAGTCTGGGCTCGAGGGTACAAGCGGGCAAAAATTGGTCTGCTTCCTCTTGGGAGATTAAGGTCACCGGTTCAATCATATGTGAAAGAGAAAAGCCATCAAGATTGATCATGACTGGCAGGAGCACATCAGAGTGTTCCGCGAGTTTAAAGGCCTGGAGGGTCATATCGTGCACTTCCTGGCCGTTTTCAGCAAAAAGTTGAATCCATCCGATATCACGTTCGGGCATTACGTCAGAATGGTCAGCCAGGATATTGATGGGAGCGGAAAGTGCTCTGTTAGCCACAGCCATAACCAAGGGCAATCGCATACTCGAGGCGATAAAAAGAATCTCATGCATAAAGGCCAGCCCTTGAGAAGCCGTTGCCGTGAAAGTCCTGGCACCAGCGGCGGATGAGCCAAGACAGGCGCTTATAGCCGAATGCTCAGATTCCACAGCAACATATTCTGCATCAAGTCCGCCATTAGCAACCAGCTCAGCTAAGTGCTCCACTATATGGGTTTGAGGAGTGATAGGGTAAGCAGCAATTACATCGGCTCGACTTACACCAACTGCTTCGGCTAAAGCCAATGAGACTTCCAATCCTATTCTTGAACTCATGCCTCCTCCTCCATTTCAATGGCACCTTTAGGACATTCTTGGGCGCATATGCCGCAGCCTTTGCAATAATTTAAATCACATATCAAAAATCCATCAGTATCCTTATCAAAAGCATCTTCAGGACAAAAAATCCAGCATAACCCGCATTTATTACATTGTTCTTGGTGGAGGATAGGCCGGCCAGACATTCTCCAACTTCCAGTCAAGAAATCTCTTGAACTTGAGGGCTTGACAATATCGCCGCCAATCTCAAATTCTCTCCATCCCATTAACGCTTCATTTTTAATTACTTCCGAGAAGGAAGATCTCTTATCTAAATTTTCAAATTCATAATCCAAAACCGAATTTGCAACATGGGCTGATTCATAAGCTTTGGTTAAAGCATTAATGTTTTTTTCTGCAAGCTTACCAAAACGAGTATAAAGTGGGTTTTCTAAAGAATGAATGTCAATAATGCCAAGAGACTTGACTAGTGCCCCGATGATTGCAGTATTAGCAATAGGAAGGCCAATTGTTTCTAAAGCAATTCGTGTAGCATCAACAGTTACAACTCGGTAATACTTTTCCTTTTCTGCCAAAGTTTTTCTATATTCAGCTGAGCAGTTAACTATGATGGTTCCTCCTTTCTTGAGTCCATGGAAAACATCAACGAGCTCAAGCAATCTGGGATCTAATATAACTACCACATCTGGAAAATCAATCTTCTCTCTCAAAAAAATTTGTGATGTGGATATTCTTAAAAAAGCAGTTACTGGAGCACCTCTACGTTCAGGGCCAAAACTGGGAAATGCTTGCGCATATTTACCTTCAGAAATTGCTGCCTGAGCCATAAGCTCTGCAGCAGTCACTGACCCCTGGCCTCCGCGGCCATGGAATCTAACTTCAATCATGACTTCCTCCAAACAAATTTTATGTAATATATCGGATAATATATTATCCAACTGTTTCAATATAACTTATGACTTCGTTTAGCTCTTCTTAAGTATATATTTATTTACTAAATCGCCAATCTCACTTGTTGTATAACCCATCTTCCCAGCCGACATACCTTTCATGTCGTTTTTAACTACTTGATGTAAAGCATACTCTACCACACTTGCGGCAGTAGACAAATCTAGATGCTCAAGCATCATTTGTACCGCATTGATACATGCTATTGGGTTTGCAATGTTTTTTCCTGCATATTTTGGTGCTGATCCACCAATTGGCTCAAACATGGACACACCCTGTGGATTAAGATTTCCACCTGCTGCAACACCTAAGCCGCCCTGAATAATTGCCCCAATATCAGTAATGATATCACCAAAGATATTGTCTGTAACTATAACATCATAAAATTCTGGACTCTTAATCATCCACATGCATACTGCATCAACGTGACCATAATCCTTTTCAATGTCGGGATATTCTTTCCCAACTTCATCAAAAACACGCATCCAAAGGTCTGATGAAAAAGTTAAAACATTGGTCTTGCCACATAATGTCACCTTATTTTTCTTATTACGGCTTTTACAGTACTCGAAAGCGAATCGTACTGCACGTTCAACACCCATCCTTGTATTAATTGATTCTTGGATAGCAACTTCATTGATAGTATTTTTTCTAAGGAAACCTCCAGATCCAGAATAAAGGCCCTCTGTATTTTCTCTTACTACAACAAAGTCAATGTCTTCAGGAGTCTTTCCTTTTAAAGGAGTCTCGACTCCTGGAAATAAAAGCACAGGGCGTAAGTTTATGTATTGATCTAGGGCAAACCTCATTCTTAACAGCAATCCATTCTCTAATATGCCTGGCTTAACATCTGGATGGCCAACAGCACCAAGTAAAATTGCATCATATGTTTTAAGTTTTTCTAAAATATGCTCGGGTAAGACATCACCAGTCCTTAAGTAACGTTCGCCACCAAGATCATATTCTGTTATTTCAAAATTAATATCAAATTTTTCACCAACTGTTTCTAAAATCTTTCTCCCTTCTCTCACAACCTCTGGCCCAATGCCGTCACCGGGAATACACGCAATTTGGTAGCTGGAATTAGTCATTGCAGATCCTCTCTTGATAACTTGCTTGTTGATAATTATACATTTGCCCTAACTTGTTGACGGATGTAAGATAACAATCCGTCTGCTTGAAGAAGAGATCTCATAAATTCTGGAAATGCAGGAAACTTATAAGATTCATTCTGTGTTTGATTTGTAATGATTCCATTTTCAAGATCTATAGCAACTTGATCATTTTCTTGAATTTTATCAAAAGCTTCAGAGCATTCTATAATTGGTAGTCCCATGTTAAATGCGTTTCGGTAGAAAATCCTAGCGAAGGAATAAGCTATTATTGCGCTAATTCCAAGCTTCTTAATTGATAGTGGGGCATGCTCTCTGGAAGAACCACATCCAAAGTTTTTTCCGGCAACAATTATATCACCATGCGACACCTTATTGGCAAAAGATGGATCTATACCTTCCATACAGTGCATGGCAAGTTGACTTGAATCTGAAATATTTAAGTATTTTGCTGGCATTATAGCATCTGTATCAATGTTATCCCCAAACTTCCATGTGTACCCTTGAATACTCATAAATTCACCTTTAGCTTTCCTTACTTTATAACATATTCTGGATGTGCAATATAACCTTTGACCGCACTAGCTGCAGCCACAGCAGGCGAACTCAGATATACCTCACTATCTTTATGGCCCATTCGCCCTATGAAGTTTCGGTTAGTAGTCGAAATGGCACGCTCACCTGATGCCAAAATGCCCATATGGCCACCTAAGCAAGGACCACAGGTTGGTGTACTTACAGCAACTCCCGCATCCATAAATATTTCAATCAACCCTTCACGTAAGGCTTGTGAATAGACGTCGGGTGATCCAGGAAAAATTATACAACGAACACTGTCAGCGACTTTATGGTTTTTTAAAATCTTTGCTGCAATACGAAGATCATTTATCCGGCCATTGGTGCAAGATCCGATTACCACTTGATCTACACGAATATGGTGCAGGTCTCCTACTGGATAGACGTTCCCTGGGGAATGAGGGCATGCAACTTGGGGTTCTAAATTTGAAATATCCCATGTGATATTAGCTTGATACTTTGCATCTTGGTCAGAATAATAATAAGTTGGATTACGTTTGGCTCGTTCTTTTACGTAGCTCTTTGTGATATCGTCAGGAGGTATAATGCCTACCTTGGCACCCGCTTCAACAGCCATATTACTTATGGTAAATCTATCATCCATATCTAACGATCCAATTACTTCTCCCGTAAATTCTAATGCCTTATAAGTAGCTCCATCAACGCCAATTTGACTAATAGTATATAGAATCAGGTCCTTACCTCCAACCCAAGGTTTTAGCTTTCCCGTATATTCAATTCGCATAGATTCTGGAACTTTCAACCAAACATACCCAGTTGCCATAGCAGCGCCTAGATCTGATGAGCCTACTCCCGTAGCAAATGACCCTAATGCTCCATAGGTACATGTGTGACTATCCGCACCAATAACCACCTCCCCAGGGAGAACTAAACCTTGCTCTGGCAGTAAAACATGTTCTATGCCCATTTTGCCAAGTTCAAAATAATAAGGAAGCTTGTTTTCATGAGCAAATTCACGCATTTTTTTAACTTGCTCCGCAGACTGCACATCTTTGTTCGGAACAAAGTGATCTGGTATGAGGCTAATTCGTTCGGGATCAAAGACCTTTGTAGCACCTGTAGCTTTAAAGAAATCCATTGCCAATTGGGTTGTTATATCGTTACAAAAAGCGAAATCAACTTTTACTTGGATAATCTCACCGGGGGTTACTGAGTCTTGTGCTGCGTGACTTGCCAAAATCTTTTCGCTTATAGTTAAAGGCATATATCCCTCACATTTTAAATGTATTTATTCTTTTATATTTCCAATACAAATATATTTTATATTCATATATTCATCAATTCCATGATATGACCCCTCTTTACCAAAACCAGATTCCTTTATACCCCCAAATGGGACATTTGCTGAAGATATTGCACCGGTATTACAACCCACCATGCCATATTCAAGAGCTTCTGAAACTCTAAATATTCGATTCACATCACTTGAATATATGTATGAGGCTAAACCATATGGTGTTTTGTTGGCTAGCTTAATTACATCAACCTCATTAGTAAACTTATAAAGAGGAGCGACTGGACCAAATGTCTCTTCATGAAAACATAGCATTGATTCATTAGCATCTGATATTACTGTCGGATTGTAAAATGTGCCACCTAAATTATGGCGTGTACCACCAATTAATACATGGGCACCTTTACTTATTGCATCTTTAACGTGATTTTCAACTTTTTCTAAAGCACTATAATCTATCAATGGGCCTTGACTTACTCCTTCATCAAATCCGTTGCCAACTTTAAGTTTTTCTACTGCTTTTACTAATTTTTCGCAATATTGATCATATATACCATCTTGGACAAAAATTCTATTAGCGCATATACAAGTTTGTCCAGTGTGCCTAAATTTTGATAACATTGTACCTTCAACTGCTGCATCAATATCAGCATCGTTGAATATGATGAACGGTGCATTTCCGCCTAATTCGAGGGACAATTTCTTGATTGTTTCAGCACTTTGTTTATAAATACTCCTTCCAACATCTGTTGATCCTGTAAAGCTAACTTTTTTAATAGCAGGATGATTTAGTAAAACATTAGCTATTTGAGAAGAATTCCCAGTAACAATATTCAAAACACCTGCAGGAATTCCAGCTCTATGCGCAAGATCAACAAAAGCTAAGGCAGTAAAAGGAGTTTGAATTGATGGTTTTACGACAAGAGTACATCCAGCTGCCAAGGCAGGCGGAATTTTTTTGAGCAAAGCTCCAGCTGGAAAATTCCAAGGAGCTAATGCAGCGCAAACACCAATCGGTTCTTTAATTGTAAAGACTCTTTGATCATTTGCAACAGCTGGTATGGTATCTCCATATGTGCGTTTAGCTTCCTCTGAATACCATCTGATAAAGGAGGCGGAATATTCTATTTCACCCTTAGCCTCGTGAATTGGTTTTCCTTGCTCAGTAGTTAAGATTGTTGCTAAATCATCTTTATTTTTTAATACCATTTCATACCATTTGAACATTATTTCTGAACGTTCTTTACTCGTCAAAGCTCTCCAATATAAAAAGGCATTCGAGGAAACTTCTACAGCATAATTAATTTCATCAAAAGAAAGTTCTGGAACATTGCCAATGGTAGATTGTGTAGCGGGATTTAAAACATCTATAGATTTATTATTACTATTGCATAACCAATCCCCATTAATAAAGGCTTGAGAATGTAACAATGTTTTATCTGCAAGTACAAGCATATAATGCCTCCTTGTAAATCTATGGAAATAGATTAATGGCCAATTTTGCAAAATTGGCCATTAATCTGCTGTCTTAATTTATTTGTGGCAAGTATTCAGGGTTTCTTCCGAAAGAAAATGGTTCGGAAGCTTCTCTGTATTCTTTCATGTGATTTAAGTATTGGATGTGTGAATTTAGAATTTTTTCATACATAGGATTTTTTTTAGCATGCTTAACTTGTAAGTCATTTTTTATTTTTTCAATTTTTTCTAGATCACTGGCTGGAAGTTTTGTAATTTCTATACCTTCTTCCTGAAAAAACTTAGTTGCTTCAGCATCTTCATATGCTAATTTGGCATATGACCATAGATGAGTGGCCATAGCAGCTTTTTGAATGATATGCTGCAAGTAATCAGGCAATTCATTCCAAAAATCATTGTTAATTATAACGCCATGTTGAGAACTAGTTTGATGCCATCCAGGTGTACTCCAATATTTTGTTATTTCTTCAAAATGAAAATCCTTGTCATTAGAAGGGTTACTAAATTCCGCGCCATCAAGAACTCCTCTTCGTAAAGCTTCATATAATTCTGAAACCGAGATTGTGACAGGTGTTGCACCTAGTTCTTTTAATATTTCCCCGGGCAATAGCCCTGCAAGTCTTATTTTCATGCCCTTAAGATCTTCCAAAGTGTTGATAGGTTTATTTGTCCGAATTCCAGATTCCATATGAGCCATATAATGTGGAAACCATTTACAATTATATTTGTCATATAATTCATTAGCTAACTCTATACCACCGTGCTGATAATCCCATATAAGGTAATCCTCAGCACAGAATGTAACTGAATTGCTACCAATAAGATCAAAGGCTGTATTTTTACCACTCCAGTAGTTGGGCCAATCAACGCCCATTTGCACTGTGCCTGTCCTTACCATATCTAAAACTTCTGTAGGTTCGCAAAGTTCACCAGCTGGATAAATGGTAATATCAATTTGTCCGTCACTCATGTTTTCAACATATTTAGCAAATTGATAGTCAGCAGCTATAATGTTCTTTAATCCTTCTGGCCATACTGTAACTAATTTTACATTATAATTTTTCGCTAAAACATTGCAACTAAAAAATATAGCAACTAAAACTATAAACATACCGAATAACTTGCGATTGAGTTGGTGTCGCATTTTGTACTCCCTTAAAAGGTTAAAGTGAACATAAACGTTTGTTTAGGAATGCTAAATCATAGGCAAAGCCTCCTTTATTCGTTATAATGTGATAAAAGACTACATTCTTATAAGTAATGAGTTATATTGTATATAATTTGAATAGTAAAGAGTTTTATTTTTGACTTTATAATTAAACTTTATAAAATAATTCAAAGCATAAATTAATACTTTTAGTTCATTAATACGTTAGGCAACCACAACACTGTTTGAGGGAATATACAAACTATTATTAATCCAAGCTCCATTAACCTCCAAAAAGGAAAAGCACCCCAATAAATATCACTAGTCTTAACTTCAGGAGGAGCAACACCTTTTAAGTAAAACAAAGCATATCCAAATGGAGGTGTTAAAAAAGAATCTTGTAACATAACTGCTACGGCAATCACAAACCATAACTTATCAAAACCAATCTGTTCTGCTATAGGAACAAATATAGGGAAAGTTATCATGACTATTGCAGTCCAATCTATAAAAAGACCCAAAACAAAAAAAACCAGCATCATCACGATAAATGTTCCCCATTTACCAAATCCAATGCCTAATATAATGTTTTCAACGACATTACCTCCGCCAACAGCCATAAATACAGCGGAGAAACATGCTGCACCAACTAATACGAGAATAACCATCGATGTTATTTTCGTGGCTTGAATGGTAGCTTCATACAATTTCAACCATGTAAATTTTCTATAAACTAACATTAAAATAAAAGAGAGAAGGGCGCCCACTCCGGCGGCTTCTGTAGGTGTAGCCAGTCCAACAAAAATGCTTCCAAGTACGCCAATGACTAATACAGAGGCAGGCACTAAACTTTTACATACCAAAATAAATATATTTAAAAATGTTGTATTATTCCATTCATCATCAGATAACCCAGGGGCAACATCCGGATTGATGTAACATTTAATCAAAATGTATGTTATATATAAGGTAGAAAGTATAAGTCCAGGTATGATAGCACCGGCAAATAATTTGCCAACAGAGACATTTGAAACTTGACCCATGACAATCAACATTATACTTGGTGGTAAAAGTATACCTAGGGAACCGCCACTACAAATAACACCACATGATAATCTTTTATCATAACCATGTTTTAGCATGATTGGCAATGAGACGAGTCCCATTGTGACGACAGAGGCACCTATGATTCCAGTGCAAGCTCCAAATAAGGTAGATACAAGTATGACCGAAATCGCCAGACCACCTCTTATAGGCGCAAGTAAATATCGCATAGCATTAAATAATTCTTCAGCTATTCCTGACTTATCCAAAAACTGTGCCATAAGCACAAATAATGGTATAGCAACTAAAACATAATTGTTCATTACTCCGTAAATTTTATTAACAAACATATATATAACATTTGTACCCCAACCTAATATACCAAAAATCAAAGCTAATCCACTCAAAACAAATGCCAAAGGGTGCCCCATGAGGATCCCTACAAATAGGCTAGCAAACATCATTATTGATATAACTTCGGAAGATAAATCCATACTTCTAACCTTTAATAAGTATAGTCAATTTCTTAATAATATTTGAAATTCCTTGTAATAGCAGCAAAAACATTGTAATTGGAATGACAGTTTTTATATAATATACAGGAGGAGACCAAACACTACCTGCTTTTTCTAGTTCAGCCCATGATACATAAGCAAACATAGAGCTTTTATAAAATATTATTGTCACGAAAGGAAAGAAAAATAATAAATAAGATATTAAGTCGATAACAATCTTTATTTTAAATGAAAATAAATTGTGAACAATATCTATTGCAACATGACTGTCATCCTTAAGTGTATAAGCAGCATTTAGCATAAAATGAAATCCAAATATCATTACTGTCAGCTCGAAAGCATAAATGGTAGGACTGTTAAAAACGTACCTCCTTACAACTTCATAAACAACAATAAAGCATAATAACAGTATAGACAAACTACATACTTTACCTATACAATCATTCATTGTATCTATAAAAGTACATATCTTCATAATAAAATCAGCTTTATGTTATAATATTGCAGAATCACCACGAATAGTTGTTTTAAAATAATTAATTATTATGTTTACGCATGCTATATATTGACAAAATAAAATGTTATTACATCCAATATGATATTATTTTTTAGCATTACTGTGATTTATGCCGCTAATAAGTATATATCAAGTCAATATATTTAATTATTCATATGCTTCTTCATAAAGTTTAATAATATCGTTTTTTCCTATGGTCCTTGGATTCATTGTCAACAATCTTTGAACAGATAATGCTCTATCTGCCATTGATGGTATTGCTTCTTTGGGTACATCAACATCTTTAAGCTTTGTTGGTAAGTTTATGTCCTTAAGCAACGTTATGATCGAATTAAATACATTTAAGGCTCCATCTCTAAGTGACATGGATTTTGTGTTTTCATCTAATATGTTTGATATTTCATAAAATCTTTCGATGCTTGTTAAGCAATTGTATCGAATTATATAGGGTAGCATAATTGCGTTTGCTATTCCATGTGGTATATGGTAATCAGCTCCAAGAGGAAAAGACAAGGCATGAACAGCAGTTACGCTCGCATTAGTTAGACATAAACCACCATAAAAACTACCTAGAGACATGTCACTTCTTGCTTCAATATCATTGCCATTATAAACAGCACACCTAAGACTTCTTGCAATCAACCGGAGTCCTTCTCTGGCAATCAAGTCACTTATTGGAGTTGCGGCAAGTGATGTATAACATTCGATCACATGACATAATGCATCCATACCTGTAGAGGCTGTAACATTAGATGGCATTGTCGTTGTAAGTGTTGGATCAATAATAGAAACATTAGCATATATTTTTTGATCAATAATTCCTTGTTTCATATCGTTATAAGTAAATATTGCATATTTTGTCGCTTCACTTCCTGTGCCAGAAGTAGTTGGAACCAATATAGTTGGCAATGGCTCATTATCAACCAAATCTGCGCCTAAATACTTTTCGATGGATTTTGGATTAGTAGCTGCAACACTTATACCTTTTGCAACATCCATTGGACTTCCACCACCAATACCAAAAATAACATCAGCTTTTTCTAGCTTTAATTGATTGAGACCCTTATCAATCAACTCTATATGAGGTTCGGGTGTCACCTCGTCAAATATTGAAAAATCAAAATTTTGGCAATTAAGAATTGATTTTATTCTATCAATTACATTAGATTTTACTATATTTTGATCAGTAACAATTAAAGCCTTTGAGCCTAACCTTATCGCTTCTTCCCCAATTTTTTCAATGGAATTACATCCAGTAAGCACTCGATTAGCTGTTTGCAAAATTGCCATCTTTGTAGTACTATTAGTCATAATAAACTCCTTTAGCTAAATTAAAACTTATTTGTATTAACACTTAAAAAGTAAACATCTTGAGAACCAACATTTTCAAATTGATGTTTTAGTGAAGAGTCTATATATATTGAATCACCTCTTTCTAAGATATGCTCTTGCTCTCCGTGATAAAGTTTTAAAATGCCATATAATATAAACAAAAATTCTTGACCACCATGTGATAGTACAGCTGTTTTTGAAGCACTAGATATTTTAATCATAAAAACATCCATTACCTTGTTCATTTTGTCACAAAACAATACCTTATAACCATACCCTAACGCATAATGATTGCATAAGTCAACTTGAAATAAGTTTCTGGTTATTGATGATGGTATGTTTTGATTGTCTGTACCAAAAAAATCATCAAAAGACACATTCAATACATTGGAGATTTTATATAATGCGGCTATTGAAGGAATTTTTCGATTGTTTTCAATTAAACTTATATAGCTTCTGGTAAATCCTACACGGGTTGCCAATGTGTCTTGGGTTAAGCCTCTCTCAAGCCTTTTTAGTTTTACTTTAATACCTAACTTTAAATCCATATCAACACCTTATAATGCAAATGAAATTATTCATTGAATTTATTACTTCGCCATTTGTTGAAAAGTTACATTTGTATAGCCAATCAATTTTCGTATTATTATCATCCTATTAAAATAGATTAACATCAATTTGTGGTGTGATCAGAATACTATCTATTGATCAGGCAGCAGCCATAAACCGGGCGAACAATCTTCTGTTATCTAGCCCACACATAGCTATTCTCATCAACCATGAAACAATTTCAATAATAGGTTAAATTTATCATCTGTTACTGTTACCGTTACCGTAACTGATTATTATTTAGCTGTCAATATTTTTATGATTATTTTTCCAAATCTTTAAATTTTATTTGTTCGATAAAATTAGGATGTTATACGTCACCCAGAATGCAAGCAGAATTTTTCCCAAAATGATCCAAACAGGAAAAAAACGTTGTATTATTTCATTAGTTATGCCGAATAGGAAGCCATAGCCCCGTGATCACGAAATAACACTTAATTTTAATTATAACAATACAGTCGAAGTTAGGGCCATAAACTGGAAAAACAAGCAAAAGCAGGAGCCATACAATGCAGATAATGGACGCTTACAATTAGTACGCCAATAACCCGCTATCACACTTGACTTTTGACTTTACACCTTCGTTAATGGGTGAAAGTAGAGAATAACTAACAAATTTAATTTTTAAATCTTGGCATCTATAAAGAATTACACATTAACCAAAAATTCTTCGCGGGCTCCATCAGCCCACTTTATACCTATACCTGGTGATTCCGGTAGGCTCATGTTGCCATGATCATCCATCATTAGCGGTTCTTTAAATAGGGGTTCAAGGAGGGGAAAGTGTTCAAGCCAGGTCAGGTTTGGTGAAGCCGCTGCAAGATGGATGAATATGGAGGGCAAAAAGTGCGGAGCTACATCAATGCCGCAGTGTTCGGCCAGCTGGGTGAGACGCCAGCACTCTGTCAGGCCACCCATCATGGCCAGATCGGGCTGAATTACTGAGCACAGGCCGTCCTTTACAAAGACAGCCCCTTGCTTACTTCCCTGGAGATGCTCACCAGTGGCGATAGCTACTGGGGAAGCTGCGGCCAACTTTCTGTAGCCGTCCACATTATCTGCAGCAAGAGGTTCCTCTACGAAAAGGACGCCAGCTTTAGCACTCTCTTCCACCAACCACTGGGCGCGGCATAGATCACAGCGCTCATTGGCATCCAGCATGATGAAAACATCAGGGGGAAGAGCTTCACGAACTGCACGTAAAACCTCAGCGTCCTTTTGCTGGCCTGAAACCCTAAGCTTGACCGCTTTTACCCCTTGTTGGGCGTAATCAAAAGCCGCCTGGGCCGCTTCTTCAGGAAGCTGGTGAGCATGAAAGTTGCCGCTGCCATAAACAGGTATAGTACAAGGCTCGCCACCCATAGCAATTCCGGAGGGAAGATCCAAAAACTTGCCGTATAGATCCCAAAGGCATGTATCAATGGCTGCATAGGCAATGTAGTTGGGGCCTTTCCCAACCCGGTTGAGGGTTTTGTTCAACTTTCTCCACATAGCTAAAGGGTGAACAAAGTTGCTCCCAATAATGGTGTTGCTTAAAATGTGCTGGGCCGCTGTTAATGCCGGTTCAGCGGCTCCGGTTAAAATGTAGCTAAAACCAAGTCCCTTTAAGCCGTTGGACAATTCAATCTCCACGACAACAAGCTTTACCTCTTGCAAGCCAGATCCGCCCACCGGTTGGCTCAAAGGGTAGCGCCAAAGTTCTGCCCTTCCTTCTGCGATACGTTCTAACATAAGTCATACAACCCTGTGTTTAGAGAAAAGACTCTTTTAGCTCTTCCTTTAGAACCTTACCCATAATGTTTTTGGGAAGGTTCTCAACATAAAGAAACTCCTTAGGACATTTCCATTTGTGGATCTGTTTCCGGCAATAATTTTGCATTTCTTCTATGCTTATCTCCCGATCATCACGCTTAACAACGACAGCCACCACACGCTCACCAAATTTTTCATCAGGAACCCCTAAAACAGCGGATTCAAGAACCCCAGGATATTGGTTTATAACGTCTTCTACCTCCTTAGGAGATATATTCTCTCCGCCGGAAATAATGATGTCCTTAAGCCTTCCACTTAAATAATAATACCCTTCTTTATCAACGCTACCCAAGTCACCAGTCCTGAACCACCCATTGTAGAATGCTTTATCCGTTTCTTCCGGATCACGCCAATAGCCGGGAGAAATATTCGGGCCTCTCAGCCAGAGCTCTCCCTCTTGGTCTTGTTCCACATCATTTAGAGTTTCCGGATCAACGATTCTGACCTCTAGCTCTGGTATTGGCATCCCGATTGACCCGGGCTTTTTTGTCCCGTGCACCGGATTAGTAAAGTTCAAATTTGTCTCGGTCATACCTTCTCTTTCTACTGGTTCATGGCCAAAGGCGGCCTCTATTCGTTTAAAATCCTTAGGCAACAAAGGAGCTGAACCAGAAGTCATAAGCCGAATATGTTCGAAGTTGTGTTGTGTATCATCCGTTTCCAAATACTCTAAAAGCTTTTGATATATTGTTGGAACGGCCATGAACATAGAGCATCTGTATTTTTCTTTATTGGACAGGAGTTCTATAGTGGATTCTGGTTGGAATCTATCTAAAAGAATAATGGTAGCACCGGCTAAAAAAGGAGCATGTAATGCAAAACAGAGGCCATGAGCATGGAATAGGGGTAAAACGTGGCACATTACGTCCTGTTTGGTGATATCCCAGACCTGGATAATGTTTTCCGCATTTGATACCAAATTCCTGTGTGTGAGCACAGCTCCTTTAGGTTTGCCTGTAGTCCCTGATGTATAAATTATAAGTGCCGGATCATCCATACCTAATTGAACTGGCATAAAGGAATCAGAGCTATTTTGAAAAAACTGAAGTCCTTGATAACTAATGTTTGTATCAACAGACAGAGTTTGAGCATTAGAATTTATACTTTTCATAATGTGCTCTTGTTCTAACCCTGTAACAATAAGCTTTGGATCTGAATTATTTACAAAGTAAGTTAATTCTAGCATTTTAAATTCTGGATTTAATGGGACAGCAATAGCTCCTATTTTTTGAATAGCAAAATATATATTAACAAAAATTATGCTTTTTGGTAAATACAACAAAACACGATCGTTTTTTTTTACGTCATATTGATAAAATAAATAGTTTGCTAATTTGTTCGTATCTATATCTAAATCAGAGAAACTGAGCTTTGTTTCCACTTGCCCCTGTCTAAAAAACATAAACGCATATTTGTTCTTGTATTTAGAAGTAGTTTGATATAATTTACCTGTAAAAGTACTGCTGTACATCTTGGATCTCCAAATATTAAGCGTTAGAAAGACTTAAGTGACAAATCTTTAAATTATTGTAAATTAGAAGTTTTCACGCCGAATATTTACCTGAAAAGATGAGTTAAAAGTCTTCGTTTCAGGTTTCATTTGTGATTCTTTTCAGCTACTTTTCAAGCCCTGTTTGTAGCTTTAGCCGGAATACTAGCCTCACAAGGCACACCCACTTGGCATAGCCCACAGCCATAGCCTTCAAATCCGAAGTTCTTTTTTATATAATCCTTAGTATACGCTAAATATTGACGGCACTTTTCCTTGTCGTGACCTGATTCAGTTATTGCCCTTGCTGGACAACGGTCTATGCACTTGCCGCAGGTACCCTCTGTAAAAAAGAGGCAATAGGCTTGATGATGAGTGTAAGGCCTTTCGGTTGCAGGGATAGAGACCTTGGCCACAACTGATCCTAAACGCATTGCTTTGCCTTTTGGAGTAATTAATCCATCGCAGAGACCAAAAGTGCCAAGCCCACAAGCGTGGGCTACATGCCGTTCAGACCATGTAGATGCATAGGAAAATTGTTCCGACTTAACTCTACTCCAGACTGGAGTCAATATGGGGGCTACAGCTGGGTAGCCAGCCTCTTCAAGGCATTGCACCACGTATCGACGCAATTCTTCATTAAAATATTCTCCATTAACCCTAACCCTTGCCCATTCGGGGGATGGATTCTTTATGGCCTGGCGATTGGCGTTTCGAACCACCTCACGCTGGGGCAACACCCAAGATATGATAGTCAGCTCTTCTGGTCTGCTCAAAGCATTAGGGTGATACTGATTAAAAATCTCCCAAGGAGTCCAGTGAAATGCTCCAATATATTCCTTGTACTGCTGCCACATTTTATCTGCACCAGATCCGAAGCCTACAAGTGCATTATCCCATGCGGGTTCCCCGGTTTCGTCTCCCATTGTATTCCGAGGTGAACTGGAAATATAAGTCAAAATACGTTCTTTGATCCAACTACTTTGAGTACTAGAGGTTTTTTCCATCACGAAAAGTACCTTTAAAGCCTTGTGGTTTCAGATGCACTGTTCAGGCCTAGTTCCAATCCAGCCTTAGCTCATTTTCTTTAAGACGTTGGAAAATATGTTTGTTCCAAGACTGGTCCATATCTGGATAGTCGTTGCGGTAGTGCGAACCTCGGCTCTCTTCCCTGACCAGGGCTGCACGGATGATAGTTTCCGCTACCAGCATCATGTTGGCCAGCTCCAGGGCCTTGATCAAGGCCCTGGAGCTGGCTGCATGCCTTTCGATCCTTTCCGCCAGAACATCCAACTCCAGCAGTGCCCTGCGTAAAGATTTTGCAGAACGAATTATGCCTGCATTCTGCCACATCAGCCTTTGCGGTTCAAATCTTAGGCAGAAGTAATTAAAAACCTGGTTTGCAACCAATGCAAAGGACCAATACATCTGCATGAGGAAATGACATAGAAATCTTTTTCAAAAAGCGAAAAATAAAATTTATAACAAGGGTACTGATATTTCACGAGTTTATTAATTACTAATGTTGTTATGCGAATTGATTATCTATCGAAAAATATATTCTTGCCAGTTACAGAGAGAGGGATACCTATAACGAATTCCCAATCCACGAGGCCCATATCTCTAACTACTGCTCCAACTTTATACATGATTCGATTATCGACGTTGAAGAGACTAGCCGTTTTTACAGCTGAACCAAGAGCAATACCCAAGTCTAAGTGTCGAAAAGAGCAGATCGGACCATTAAACTCTCCTTGAACCTTGGGCTGTTCTTGCATGGTCTTGCAGTCCACAGATCCGCAGGCCCCACAATTCAGGCCTACAGGCGTAGCATTTTCTAATCCAACAAGGAGCACTGCTTGTGAACGGGCTACTCCAGCCGCATCTCGGTCAAAGTCCTTTTTCCCGGTTCGTTGTCCGAAACTGACCATGGCATTTGCTAATTCCTGGATACTTTGACCCTGTAGGATTTGGGTTCGGATAAAATCCTCACCTTTACTTTTTGGAGCTGTCCTGGCAGCAATGGCCATTAAGTATGCAACTTGATCGATTCCCTCCATAAAATATCTCCTTTGCAATATAAGTTATTTATCAAAGCGCTTAGCATTTCACAGCAATCAAAAACCAAGTTATGGCTTACCAGCCTAATTGTCTGATATTTATAGTCAGATGCTATTGCAAATCGTAAGCCCCTCAGCTTAAATCCCCAGCATCATACATATTTGTAAAATTATAAGAAGGTGTTGCAGTAGAAATATAAATAAGACTATTGTCACCAGTATTTTCAATATAATGAATTACGTTTGAGGGAATATATACCAGGTCTCCTTTTTCAACACTAGTCCTTTCATTGCCGATAAATATATTGCCCTGGCCATGTATGATTATATATGATTGTTCAGGATAATGACTATGAGGTTTTTGAGAAGAACCTTTTGCAATATTAACCCATGTAACTGATAAGTTAGATCCTGGAATATCTTCATGTTGAAGCAATATATATGAAGTCAAACCATTTCTTTGTCTGCTTGGAACTTCTGATATATTGACTTTATGCATCATTCAACTCCAAAATATTTATTACCTCGGTTTATTTTTACTTACCCTTCAAGCCTTTATGTTTTGCACTAAATCTTTGCCACCAGTCTTTCATGTGCTACCATTATTGACCTGAAAACAGTATATAATTTTGTTACTTATCTCAAATATTATAGGCAACTCTGTGTCCTTCTTTTATAGCATCCAATATACCTCTAGACTTAGCTTTATCTCCTATGAAATATACTCTTGAAACACTTGATGAAATCATATTATCAACATCATCCTTGGCTGATTTTTTGCCCAATGCAGAAATTACGATATCTGTTGGAATTTCTTTCACTTCTTGCATGTAATCTACTAACAAAGCTCCATTTTTAAATTCTATTGTATTTGCATTTGTCATTATATGAACACTACAATTTTCAAGTGCATCTATTAATGCCAGTCTGTTAATACGCTCCATATCTCGTGCAATCACCTGATCAATCTCAATAATAGTGACCTCGTTTCCTTGCTTGCTTAAAAATTCAGCCAATTCACAGCCAACTGATCCTCCACCGATAATAGACACACGATTGCCGTTGATATCACTATTACTCCTGAGTATATCAGCAGGAATGATGTAATCTTGTGAAGACAAACCTTTAATTTGTGGTTTAACAAGGTGAGCGCCAGTTGCTAACACTGCGACATCTGGAGATATAGCATTTATTGCATCTTGTGTTAACTGTTGACACAGGTACAAATTGACCCCTGATTCATAAAGTTGATATTCCAAATATCGTCTAAAAATTTCAATTTTTTGCTTACCAATTGGTAACGAAGCCAGCAGTAGGTCACCACCTATATTTTTAGATTTCTCATAAAGAAATACTTCATGCCCTGCTTGATCAGCAGATAGAGCACATTGTAACCCAGATGGTCCACAACCTAAAATCAAAACTCTTTTTTTATTTGTTAACTTGTGATTTATTCTTTGGCTTTCATATCCAACTTCAGGATTGACACTGCAAGAAATAGGGGCATCATTTTCCAACACATTTTTGATGCAACCTTCATTGCAGTAAATACATGGCCTGATATCTTTATATTTTTTTGAAGCTGCCTTATTGGGTAAGAAAGGATCAGCGATTAATGGTCTCCCAAGAGCAATCATATCCGCTTTTCCTTCTCGCAAAACATTTTCAGCAAAATGTACATCTCCCAATTTATTGACAGCAATGACAGGTATGGAAACAGAGCTTTTTATATTTTCTGCTAAATGCACAATGCATCCATCTGGTGAACGCATCGGCGTTATCGATGGAGTCTGGATTATATCCTTGCTTGGGGCTCCGTAGCCTACTGAGACATGGATAGCGTCTACACCAGCGATCTCCAATCGAGCAGCTATTTCCTGTATATCTGAAAGAGAGTTCCCTCCCGGCGGCTCTTCACCGTTGACCCGAACTATCAATGGTAAACGACTTCCTGTTACTAACTTAATGTTGCGAATAATTTCAAGCACAAAACGCATTCGTGAAGATATAGAACCGCCATATTCATCTGTCCTCAAGTTGGACCAAGGAGATAAAAATTGACCGCAGAGATACATATGGGCACAGTGAAGGCCGATTGAATCAAATCCTGCTTCCATAGCCCGCTGTGCACCTAGCTTAAATTTATGAATCAGGTTTGCAATATTTTCCTGAGATAACTCATGCGGAACAACTTGACCGGGCACTGGGTGAGGCAAGATCGATGGAGCCACCGGAATAGCCCCACGGGTAACTTCCAGGCAGCCGTTTTGAGCTATACGACCTGCACGTCGACCTGCATGAGAGAGTTGCATGACAGCTTTGGCACCATGGTTATGTATGGCTCGTGTTAAGGATCGGAGGCCTGGAATATACTTATCATCATCAATAGCTAAGCTATCTTTAACATTATTTCCTAAAGGGACATCAACAATCCCATCTCCAATTGTTATTAATCCAGTACCACCTTTGGCCCTTTCTTCAAAAAAGCTGACCATCTGGTCTGTAACTTGATATTCATTGGTCATGTTACAAGACATGGGGGCCATAACAATTCGATTTTTGAGTTCTAGGTGGCTTATAGAGTATTGTTTTAAAAGCAGCATAAATTTCCTTCACAGTAAAAAATGGCCACGATGGATACTAGAGATTTGTCAAAGCTCAGGATATCCTGCAGGAATACAACATACAAAAATTAGAGGCTTGGCTCCTGTGTTTCGAAGTTGATGTATAACACCAGGCGGTATAAATATAGCAGTCCCAGGCCTGACATGTGAGATTGTTTTATCTATTTCTACTTCGCCCTCACCTTGATGTATGAAAACCTCATGCTCAAAGTCATGTTTGTGATGGGCTGAACTGCCATCAGTCCCCAGTTCGAATACTCGCATGCAAAAGTTTTTTGCACCGTCATCCTTTCCAATACATACTCGTCCCATTGCGTTCGATGCCGTCTCGCTTTCATAAGGAGTAGGAGTAATGTCAGAGTAATGTACTATCTTCATGATTTTTCTCCTTATTGTAAATTTATACAAGCACTAAAGCTAAACTTTTATTGTGGATAGCACCTCGTTCAGGGAGAGCCCGGCAAAGGTCTGAGGATACTGAGTATACCTTTTGTCCGGATCAAGACCTTCTTTTTCATATACGCGAAGGGCGTTATGAGATACATTCTCCAGTACCTTCGCCATCAATGATCTGCCGTGAGAATCGATGGATACAACCAGCGGGCCCAGGTTGTGTACCGAAAATATCCAAACCGCTTCTGGATAGCCCAAATCCAGCCATTTGACATCGATAAACTCAAGCATGTTTTTATAGGTAACCGCGCAGCCTCCAACGGCGCTTAAATATATGCCCCGGCCGCGCATGGATTCCTGGGCGGCCGCGCCCATGGTGCCTTTGCCGATGGAGATCTTGATTATACCTTGTTCAATTAGTTGGGCCGCATCATTGGTAAACCGCGAGCTTGTGGTGGGGCCGGCCGCATTGACACAGTATCCGCCATCCTTTTGGGAAACTACCGGGCCGCAATGGTATATCGCTCCATTATCAAGTATTTCCAAGGGGATTTGGTCAGATCTTCCGTCGCGCACCAATTCAACCATACGCTGGTGGGCTCTGTCTCTAGCGGTGCACACCGTACCGCTTAGATAGACAATGTCCCCAGCAGTGACTTGAAAAAGCTTATCTATTTCCTCCGGAATTTTTATCTTTAAGGCTCCGGATTCAGATTCATCCCCCTGGAGCTCCTCGGCCAATCTTTGTCGGTATTTAGGGGCATCCTCTTTTGTAACATGCGGCGTAATATATGTGATAGTTCCGTCTTCAATCACTGCTTCGGAGGCCCTTGAGGCCCAACATTGATGGGAAACAGCCACAGAGGAGGCGGCTGTATGAGTCCCCCGCCTTTCCAGGTATACGCCTAGTGTGGTGGTGTCTCCGCCTTTGCCCATGGGCCCGAGACCCAAGGAATTAACACATCTATAGAGCCTATTCTCAATACGAGACAAAAAGCTATCGCAATTCTCTTTGCGGCAATTGAGCTCCCTGAATACAGCTTGTTTGGCGTTGGCCGCGGCCTCGGACTGATATCCGCCCACACCCAGACCGATAAATCCGGGAATACAGTTTTCTCCCTTTGAAAGGAGCACGGTGTTAAGCAGATATGCCAGAACAGCATCCTCCATGCTCTCGGTGCTGGTAAAAATCCAATCGCAATTGGATTTTATCTCGCCGCCGAATCCCTTCAGCTCAACTCTGACAAGTGCTTTTTGGGATAAGGAAGAGTGATGAAAATATATAAATGGACTTCCCCATCCACAATTGTTTCCAAGGTTTTCCAAAGTGAAAGGCTCTACTATGTTTTTGCGCAGGGGTATTTCTTCTGTAGCCTTTTGGGTTGCTTGTACAAAAGCATCGTATATACCCGGCTCCATTTTCAGCTCTGAAGGAAAATAGACATGAAAAGTAGGAATCCCGGTGTCTTGACAAAGGGAGGAGGCTTCTTCGACTGATGCAAGAATATTGTCTATGATAGAGATAATTATACCCCGGGCGCTGGCACTGCTTTCGCTGGACAAGCTTGAGTAAAGCATCTCCAGATAATACTTGGGGTAGGAAGTTGCTGTTAGGCACAGTAAAGAAACTCCTAATTTTTCTATATCTTTTTTCTTTATATCCATAAATATTCTCCAATGGTTGACCATTTCCTCAAATTATTTAATAAATCCAAATATGCTTGAATTTGAAAAAATTATAATAGAATTCATGTTGTATAATCCGTTTAACCATCTCTTCAGAAAGGACCTCATTGGAAATGATTCACATCCACTAGTGTAGTACGACTTTTAATTTCCCAGGCATATTTCATTGCCAGTATTTGCAACAGCTCTGTGGCTATCCCAGCCATTTAAACAAATGTTTCAAAAGTGTATGAAGCATCTTCGATTAACCATATCCTTATACATACCCAGATTCGATGCCATAAAAATATACCGCTAATCACCTTCTTAATAATCATAAACTTATTATCTATTTAAACAAAATTATATTACATCATATTAGGCAACCACATTATAATTCCAGGGACAAATATAAAGAAAAGAAGAGCAGCAAACTCTAATCCGACATAAGGAAGAGTTCCACCTATGATATCTTTCATGCTTATATCTTCTTCTTTGGTTACTCCCCTTAATGCATATAGATTTAAGCCAACTGGTGGGGTGATTACTGCCATTTCTAAGTTTATCACTAATATTATACCATACCACAATGGATCAAATCCAAGTCCAATTATTACTGGCAACAATAATGGTGTAGTAATTATAACTAGTGAAGCTCCATCAATGAACATCCCTAAAAGTATAATTAAAACCATAAAAATTAGAAATATTCCCATGTCAGGAATTGGTAAAGCAAGAACAAACTCACTCAACTTGTCGGGTATTCGCACATAACTTAGATAATTTGAGAATGACATTGCACATGCAAATATAATTAAAAGTGATCCACTTGTTCTTGTTGCATTATAAATAATCAACCTAAATGTATTTAAGTCAATCCGCTTATATACGAAAATCGCAATAACAAAGGCTCCAACTGCACCCATTGCCGCAGACTCGGTTGGTGTGGCAACTCCAAGGTATATACTCCCAAGGACGAGAAGGATCAGTACTACCACAGTCCATAGCCTTTTCAAAGGAAGTATGCGCTCCTTCCAAGTTATTTCAGTGTATTCTTTAGGCGCCAAACTGGGGTTGATAAGGCATCTGATTATGATGTATATTGCCATAAAGCATGCCAAAAGAATACCAGGAACGATACCGCCAATAAAAAGTTTGCCAACAGATACACGAGCGATGGAGCCATAAAGGATAAAGAGTAAGCTTGGCGGGATGAGCATTGCTAAAGCCCCAGCGGCAGTGACAGAACCAGCGGACAGGGGTTTATTGTATCCTCTATTTAACATTTCTGGAATGGCCATCATCCCAATGGTTGCAACTCCGGCAATACTTACACCGCATAAAGCTCCAAAAATAGCGCATGCAAATACACTGGCAACTGCTAATCCACCTGGTACTTTGTATAACCACCGGCTGAATGCATCATAAATGTCCCTACCAATATTAGTATAAAATAGTACTTCACCCATTAATATAAAAAGAGGTATTGCTACAAGTACGAAATGATCAATCTGACCGAATATGGCTCCAGGAATCTGAAATAGGCCCATGAAACCTCTAAGAATAAATATACCAAGTAATCCGGAAAATCCAAGGGCAAGAAAAATAGGAGCTCCTAAAAATATAAGACCAAGCATGCTTATTAATACTAGAATATTAACAAATAAGTGTTCCATTTATTATCACCCCGCATTAAAATTGATAGGAGCACTACACCAACCTTATTAAAAAATATATGTTATTTTACTTTATATTTGGAAAAAATTCACATAATTGAATGAGAAAGGCAATAGAAAGAAATAAAAAACCGACAAACATTATAGAATAAGGAAGAACTAAGGGGATCGATAGGAGTGTTGGCGAAGTCATGTTAGCATTGTATGCCATTAAGGCTGCACTAAAAATTTCTTTACTAACTAATGCAGAAAATAGCACCCCACAGCAGGCTATAAATGATTCAACAATATTTTTGATTTTATAGGAATACTTGTCCATGAATAATGTAAGCTTAATATGTTTTTTGTTCATTAATATCTCGGCACAGGAAAAAAATGTAAAACAAACAAGAAACAAGTTTGTAAGTTCTTCGCCCCAATACAAAGGATTATTAAACAAGTAACGCATGACTACGCCTATGAAAACCAATGCCATCATGCAGAACATGCAAATTTCAGAAATATTGAATAAGATTTTTATTATTCTTTCCACTATTCTTACTAATCTTTTCATATGCTATCTCTTTTATTAAGCTATGAATAGAATGATACAGATAATCGATTGTATCGAGACGGTTGATTATAATCCGCCTCGATACAACCCATTTAATTTAACAGTATGATCAATTACGTAAAAAGATCAATTTTGTTATTTTACTTTTTATTATTGTCCACGAACAAGCTCGAGAAACCTATCTCCCACCTCAGGACATTCTTCTTCTGTAAACCAATCATAAACTGGTTGTGTAGCTTCTCTGAACTTATCCTCTTGCTCTGGAGAAAGAGTTACAGTTTCACCTTCTTCCTCAAATTTAGGCCAATACTGTTCTTCATGCACTTTAGTTGACCATCCTGCATAGAAATCCTCATACCACTTTGCTTGTTCGAACAGTAGATCTTGTACCTTTTCAGGAAGTTCTTCCCATTTACTTTGCATCATAATTAATGGTTCCGTATACCCGCCCATAGTTGCTTTCAAGCATGAGCCTAACGTCTCATAAAGAGCCCTGCCACCGACAGTTCCCATATAAAATTGTGCACCATCAACAATTCCGCGACTTAGTGCTTCATGGACCTCACCCGAAGGCATCCTTACAGGAGATCCGCCCAAGGCCTGGATAGTACGTGACTGCGCTTTCCCAGAAACCCTAATTTTTTTTCCTTGCAGGTCTTCAGGATTTCTTACAGGATCTTTCCCTTTAGCCATCCAAAGGTGTTCTACTGGTATAGCTCCTTCAGCCAAAAGATGGAAACCATCCTTTTGCAGTTGATCATTCATGAACTCTCGTAAAGGAGTTCCAATGCTGACTTTCTTTTGCATGTCATAGGCGTCTTCCCATAAAAACGGAAGTGAATATCCATTATATATAGAGATAGACCCAGTCCAATATGATGATGTCATAGCAACAATATCAGCAACACCCCTACGTAAGCCAGCTATTGACTCATTTGCTTTGAGAAGCGTTCCGGAATGATAAAAGTCAATTTGAACTAATCCCTTTCCTTTTTCATTCACTCTATCAACAAATTTTTGTATTGGTACGACAAGATCTTCATAACTTGGGGGCAAATAGGTGGAAAGGGTCAACTCTATTACCTCATTACTCTTCGCGTGTGAGTTAAAAGGAAGAATAACAGTGAACAAAAAGACAACACAAACGCCCAACGCTAATAGAAACCGATTAGTCAACATAATACCTCCGAGCTGTTTGAAAGTTATAAATAGCTTATCTAACGAACAGTTTTTTTCAATGTAATTTTACGGTCATGATTGTTAACATTACATCGACACATTGTACTTCACAATCATAGATCTCAGGATAGCCAGGCGTCTGTTGGTCTTCTATCGCCAAGCGTCTGCCTGGCTCTTTGAAAGCATTGATCATACCTGAACTGTCGCTGTTGTGTTACAAAGAATATAATTAATTTGAATTGATGAATTATTCGTCTTGGTATGCCTTATCCAAAACGAACAATAGGCACAGAATGTGATACATGTAAAAATTTTGTAAATTTAATGCAGCAGATAATATTAACATTACGCTTTCAATTTTTATATACCTTTTTATATACGATACATATGGATACGGAAGCCATTGTCTCCATTCCATCCGAAGAAATCGCTTGATCTTAGCCAAATCAACCAAATCGTGCAATCAATCAATTGCGTCTCCTTTCTGCATGCAAGCATTAAATATATTCAGTTAAGACATATGTCGAATTATGAATTTTTATGAATGTGTATTAGCTATTTGTTATGCTTTTAGGCCTTACTATTTTAAATATATAAAAAAATATTTTTGATATTAAAAGTGTTGATAAAACAATCAAGCTTAAACACATAATACCATCTAATGGATACTTAGGTATTCTGATGATACCCGTTGTAGTACTTCCATAATGCCAATCTCTTAACATTTTTTCATACATAGCAAAAACATAAATTATACTAACTAATAGCATGATCAACCTATGGTACAAAAGAATACAAGTTTTCTTTTTGACAGAAAGCTTTAAAATTAAAAAATCTACACTTACATGTGCCTCATTTTTTTCGGTATATGCTATGCTGAGAAAAATGCTTGAAGCCATGATATATTGAGAGACATCAAACCCCCACAATAGCGGGGAGCTAAATATGTATCTTGCTATTACATCTGAAGTAGTGATTACTGTTAGCAATAAAACACAAATTGCACCTAGGCCCCCAAATATATTCACAACTTTATATATTAAGTTTAATAACAATTCTACAAAATAAAATTTATTGCTATTACTAGTTACGTTCATTTTAACACTCCTAGCATAACATATAGATCAATTATTTTATGCATATTATTTATCGTTAATATTAAAAAAAGTCGCATATATAAAGTCTAATGATTGCAGCAATTGATATATATATTGTACAATCTCCGTGGTACATTTTCTTGGAAGGATTCTAATTATAGAGCCATTAAAAAAATCAAAAAAAATATGTTGACTTGTAACGAATAACTTTTAAATCATGTTAAGCTTTGCAAATGTAAATTCATACTTTCATTACTTAACATGTGATCATATCTATAACAAATTACACTCATGCAAAGAAAAAAGCCTTAATTGTGGTAGTCTTTAAACGTTATCGTTCCAGATCAAATATGGCTGTATTTTTCGAACCTATGAGCAAGTTGAACATTATAATCTCAGTAAGTTGATGGCAAAAAAAATCTTGAGCACTAATTTTTGGGTAGATTACCTACTTATTGACAGTTGGCTTAACAGGCTTGCTACAGTTGCCAAGCTTAGAAAGCATATCCACATGAACGAGCATGATCATAAGAATAACCAATTTGTTATATTTCTTCAAGGGCAAATATCCAATTTTGGATTGTATTTATCGCCTCTATAAAAAACGGTCAGAAGGGCAAAGATTCTAATTAACGCTTTGTTGACCATTAAAGATGGAAGCTAATCTACGATCGTTCTTGCCCAGTATCGCAGTAAGAAAGACAGTCAGACACTTTTGGCCACAAATACATCTGACAAATGAAGAGGTATTCAGCCTCTATAGGTAACACAGGGATATATATCTTACCCCAAAAAACATTCTGATTAGGCATTTTGAAAATCAAATCGCTCATACTTCCATTGTCATGGTACGATATATGTTCTTGTTTTCGAAGCTAAGCCGTCATCGGGCATTCGGGGCCATATTCATGGCCTGATGCGACGATATAGGCATCATTCTTGATAGCCTTGAATCGCATTCCCTAGGTTCCTGTTGTCAATCTGCAGAAGACAGGCGATTTTTCAAAAGAAATCTACAAGCCCCTTATAACCGTCATATTTGTGATGGCAATCAAGATTGTCAACCTAAGCAAAGATCTATGTCAAAGGTATTGGATTTTATAATGCTTAAAAGATTAACCCGAAAGCTGAGTTATCACCCTATCAAGATCATCATCTGGTACATCAAAAACGGTACCAAGATTAGGTAAGGGCCGCTCAGTGAATGCTTCTGGCAATCTATTATTAGTAGCGAAACCTACCTGTTGATTAAACAGATGCTCCATTCTTAAGGTCTCAATACTCATTTTATGCAGCCAGTCGAGGTCTAATTTCCATCCAAAACGATAATTTATTAGCTCTAACACTAAATCTGGGTTTGGACCCACCGCACCGACAGTAAAAAGACAAAGTCCCGTGCAATCAAACAAGGGAAGCAATACCTGCATTTTTTTTGACAGCTCAGACTGTCCTTCTGGAGACTCATGTTGGACTTCTGATCGAGCTGTCGGGCCAGCAGTATGGTCGGCACCCATAGCAGATGTTGCATATGTTACTCCCATACCCTTAATAGCTCTTGGATCATAGCCGGGGAAACCTTGTCCTTTTACCTCAGGGACATTTACCAGACCATATACTTCTCCGGTAGTTCTGGCACCATTTCCTAATATTCTTCCAAGGGGTGTTCCCTGACGTATTTCTTTAAATAATTGATGAATGGCTTCATAATCACCAAATGATGCGACACCTGCCTCTAAAGCTACCCCTAAAGAATTTCCTATCTCAATTGAATCTAACCCGATATCATTACATTCATAATTAAGTATAGCAATTGAGTCAAGATCCCATATGCCAAGATTAGACCCAAGAAGAGCTATGGTTTCATATTCTAATGGTGAAACAATTGTTTTACCATTTTTGTCTACATACACATTTGAACATTGAACAAGACACCCTGGCATGCAGGCGTGATTTATTTTCCCTTCTCCACCCCTGTTTTTAATATTATTGATCATAGTTTCGCCACTTATTTTATTCCAATCCAGAGAAGTGTCGCAGCTAAAGTTATTAATGGGTAGTCCACCTAGGTGATATACTCTCTTGACTAAGGCGGCAGTGCCTTGATTTTTATATGATTTAGTACTTTTTGCCTCTTTAAGTATATCTGAATATTTATTAAGTGATGACTTAAAGTTATCAGTGTCATAGATATCAACTTTTCCTTTTTCAGGAATGATAATAGCTTTTATACCTTTAGACCCCATAACAGCACCTATACCACCTCTTCCACAGAAGCGACTTGGAGTTCCATTACTGTCTGTAACTGCAACGCCTGCTGACTTATAGAACTTTTCTCCAGCTGGACCAATACAAGCAATTGCAGCATCTGGATAACTTTGTAAAATTTGGCCAGCAGTTTCGTAAACACCTTTTCCTTGATATTCATCAGCATTTACAAGCTTAAATCTATTTTTATAAATTATTAATATATATAATGTGGGGTGCTCGGGCTTTCCCTCGATGATAATCGACTTAATGCCCATTTGTGCCATTCGATTTGCAAATATACCACCAGAGTTACTTTCTTTTATACCATTTGTTAGTGGGCTTTTACAACCAATTGAAAGCCGTCCAGCGCTGGATACAATAGTTCCATTAAGCAATCCTGACGCAAATATTAGCTTACTATTTATACCTAATGGATGGCATTTTGGTTTTACCTCGTCAAGCATCAATTTGGCAATAAGCCCTCTTCCACCAAGTTGCTTATATTCCTCTTTTACTGTTTCAGGATTAATAGTTTGTGCTGTCATGTTCACACGTAACATAGCATCCATTGTGAACTCCTTCATTACTTTTTTAATAATCATATCTCTTACAATAAATACATTAGTGGCACATATTATATATCTCAATGACATCTTCGTAGTTCATATTCCTAGGATTCCAAGGAAGAGAGTTTAAAATTGGTATAGCCTGTTCTGCCATTTTAGGAATATCTTGCTTTTTAAACCCGATATCTCTGAGTTTTGTAGGTAGCTTAATATCATTGATTAAATTATTAACAGCGGCAATAGCTTTATACGCACTTTCCCTTGTAGATAGGTTACTTATGTTTTCTCCCATCAATTCAGCAACATACGCCATACGCTCCATGCGGACTTGTAGGTTATATTCTAAAACTTTTGGTAGCACAATCGCAATTAAAACGCCATGCGGTGCATGTAATTTCCCACTTAATGGATAAGTGAGCATATGAGTGTGAGTTAATCCTGCATTGGAAAATGCAAGTCCTGCTAATAAGCTTCCCTTCATCATTTTTTCTCTCGATTCTTTGTTTTGACCTTGGTGGACTGCAGTCCGAATATTATGACTTAATAACTTTATAGCCTCAATCGCCAATGTATCTGTCAAAAAATTTGATCCGTGGAAAAGAGTAGTTCCTTTTGGCATATATGCTTGATCAATCATGGTGTAAGAACCAATAGCATGCGAAAATGCATCAAACCCAGAAGCGGCGGTTACAGACTGTGGGCAAGATAAAGTAAGTATGGGGTCAAGTACTGAAATGTTAGGGCGACAATAATTAGATCTTATTCCAACTTTACAATTATTTATATTATCAGTAAGCACAGCACCAGCTGTCACCTCAGATCCTGTCCCTGCTGTAGTTGGCACCGCGATAATAGGCAAAATATCTTCAGGGACTTTGTTTTGGCCAAAATAATCTTCAATATTACCTCCATGTTTTATCATAACAGAGGCTGCTTTTGCTAAATCAATGGCGCTACCTCCTCCAATTGCTAGTATAGAGTCACAACATTCTGTTACACCTTTATTTACACAAGATAAAACATTTTGTATTGTTGGCTCGCTCTCTAATTCTTCAAACGTTGCGAAATTTATATTGTCATTTTCGAGTTGCTTAACAATATTATCTATTATACCAGTTTTTCTAATGCCAACATCTGATACAATGAGAACTATCTTAGACCTTATCTTACTTTTTATAAAAAATGATATGTGATTTGACGAGTTATTGCCAAATATAATTTCCCTTGATGAAGCAAAACTAAAATAATCTTGATATTCCATTTTACTCTCCGAGCTATTTTATATATAAATCTATTAATTAACAAAAAATATTAACATTACAAACCTTCATTCTAAACAATTTGTTTTATATTAACAACTGATTGATATTAAAAAGCTTTGTGCCTAATGCAGTTTGCATGCTTGTTAATGTTGCTGAGGCATGTTGCAAAAAAACTACTTGACCTTATGCAATCTGGCCTAACACTCCGCTTTTTATGCAGTTCTTGAAACTGCAAGAAAGCAATTTTAAGTAAGCTAACTAGCTAAATATTAAAATCATAGAAATAAGTAGCCGTTTTATGTTTTCTTATATTTATCGAAATGTGTATTTTGACTAGACCATTTTTAAATGTTATAAGGAAATTTTAAAATTTATACAGAATTACGACATTTTGTTCAAGGGGCATCCCATCGTTGGCCATGTGAACTAGCTATTTCAATAGCTTATGTTATATTGTTATCCTTAAAAAGGACACCCCTTATCATGACTTACTCTTTTTCATCTATTAGTAACTAACCATATTTTCATACAATTGTTACTTTTAATTTATTTGCTAATAATTTTATTTCTGTTGATTCTAACCTACAGTAATTCATGTGGCCAATTCATTTATTACTGTAGCATTATAAGTAAATATTTGATATTATCTTAACAAGTGATACTTATTGATATATACTCAGAAAACATGGGATTATTCCGTGCCGAACTGTATTTACTCAATTAACATATCATATTATAACAAACTCCTATGTACCAGTTATTATAGTTGAGCTTAATATTTATCTTAGTGTATGCAAAGATTAAACACATATTTTTTTATCTATTTTTATATTTTTTTAAAACATTTATAAACTCATTGCCTTTCCCCCCATATACTGAACCATACTTGCTTTTCCAATCCTCCCATACTTTTTCTTGCTTTTCCTCAAATTTTTCTTTTGATTCTGTATCAAGCTCTATTATTTTAACATTGTTGTTGTCCGCTGCTTCTTTGGCTTCATTTTTTAAAAATTCAGTCATCCAGGTCCACCATTGTTCCTGCATCTCTTCGCCAGCTTTATCCATTGCATTCTGAATGCTAGGAGGTAGATTTTTGTACGTTTCATAGTTCCCTATGATTAGAATAGTTGCTTTTGTACCTAAAGCCTGTGGAGTCCAGTAATCTAATGCTGGTACCAGGCCCAGACTCACTACTGATGTAGATGTGAGTGTAATACCATCGATGATGCCCCTCTGTAATGCAGTATAAACATCTCCAGTCGATAATGTTACTGGATTCGCTCCAACAGATACAAGTGTCTCCGAAGCTATACCACCGGGTGATCTTATTTTCATTCCTTTTGCGTCTTTTGGTTCACGCACTGGTCCACTTTTCTTTGTTGTCCAAAAAGTGTATCGATCAAGTGGGCATATTGCAAATGCATGTATACCTTTATCGTGAAAATACTCTTGTAAACCATTATTCAATAAATGATTAAGACCCTCAAGATATATTGAATATTCGTGGTCTTGCCACCACTCAGGCAAATCCAAGACTGATAATAATGGTAAGGTGTCGATCGTATATGCACCAGCCGTGGGCGCGAAGGCTATAACTCCATCTCTTACGTTTGGGTAATGATCGAATCCTTCCGACAAAGTACCACCTGGAAATTCATTAAAAGTCACTTGCCCCTTTGTTAACTCTTGTACCCTGCGTGGCCACCAAAAGTACATGTTTTCATTAAGCCAACTGCCTGGTGATTCCCAACTTGGGTATTTAAAATTAAATGTATTTTTATCAGTTTTAGCAACAAGAGATGAAGCAGTAACAAGTATTGCAAACAAGGCAATAAAACTTACACATAGACATTGAATTGATTTTAATTTCAAATTTATCATCTGAAATCTCCTTTTCTGCATTAGTTTCAAAAAATTAAATTTCGCACATAAGCCAAAACCATTGTATAAATATAAGAATGCTACATATAAACCCTCCTTTTATAAAAAATGATACTAACAAAAATACACTTAATCATGTTTTATGAAGTTATATAAATTATGCTAGAAATATTTATCATATTAACCATAACGATAATTTTGGAAACATGATAACCAGAAAAAGTACAAATAGCAAAACTGGCATAAACCACAACGCACCTTTTATAATACTCAGTAAAGGAACTTCAGGCATAATACCAGCCATAACATAGACATTAACGGCGAATGGAGGCGTAATTGCACCAATACATAAATTAATAGTAAAAGCCACACCAAACAAAATTGGATCAATATTTAACATTTTAATAATTGGCAAAAAAATGGGCACTAAAATTGTTATTAAAGCAGTGCCTTCTATAAAAAAACCCGAAACAAAAACAACAAACATAATTGCAAACATAATACCCCATACTGGAATATTTAAATGCATTACATATTCTCCAATGTTTTGCGGAATCATATATTGTACAAGTACTCTCGAGAAAAGAGCAGCACCTATAAGTAACATTAAAACCATACACGTAGTTTTAACTGCTGATAATAAAGCATACCATAGTTTTGTGAGATTCAACCCCTGAATAATGAACCCTATACTTATAGAACCAACGCAGCCGATTCCTGCAGCCTCTACAGGTGTTGTAATGCCTAAATAAATTGATCCTAAAACCATAAATATAACTATAATCGGAGACAAAACACCAATAATTAATTCCTTATATTTTAGTTTTTCAGGCTTTATCTTCGAACTTACCAAATTAGGCTTTACAATGCATATTACCATAGTCATAACACACAGCAAAATAGTCGTAATTAAACCAGGAATGATTGTCGCGATAAAAAGATCTCCAATGGATATTTGTGCAACTACACCAAATATAATCAAAAATATGCTTGGAGGAATTATTGGACCCAATCCGCCACCTACAACAACAGAACCTGTCGCAAGACGTGGATCATATCCATATCTTATCATCTGAGGAGAGGTTATTGAACCAATTGCTGCAGTTGTTGCTGTTGTTGAACCAGACATAGCACCAAATACAGCGCAAGCAACAAAGCTTGTAACTGCAAGACTTCCTGGAAGAAATCTTAGCCATCTATATATAGCAGCGCACATAAGGGAACCTATGCCACTATACGTAAAAACTGTTCCCATCAGTATAAATAAAGGAGCAGCAATAAAGTTATAGTTAGTAGCAGTAACAAAAGACGAAGTGCTAATTATATGCAACATGTTTTGCCATCCAGACGATATCCCTAGCATAAGAAATGAAACCGTTAACATTGCAAATGCCACTGGCAATCCAGAAAATAAAAAAAATAGCAATAACGATAAAATTACTATTCCTGCTGTATACCATTCCATAACTTATCCTTTTAAATGATCGCAGACAGTAAATGTCTCATTCAGTGCGGCCTGCGCCCTTCCTATGCCCCAGAGATCAGGGATTTTAACTCCCAATTCCTCAATTATAGTTTCTCTATAGTCAAAGAGCTTTTTTTTGATGAGCTGGCAGCGTTTTGTCAGCCAATAACTGATCATAGTCTATATTCTGGCTGAAAACTCAGACTTCATTATCAAGCACAAATTGAGACGGAAGCCTTAGATGATTGGCTGCAAACGATCAAAGCTCCTTACAAAGTAGAGCTAGATCAGGAAAAGAAAATGAATCAATTCATCTACCGGGGCAATGCCCAAAAAGAGATTGAAGGAGCAATATCGCCAGTCAGGCTTGTTTTCAAGATCATCAAAATCAAAAGCAAAAACGACCAGCAGATTCTTACTCCGGAGATTATTATCTATATGGTCATGAAACGGCTGCTTTCCGGAAAGTATCGGACCAACAACACCTTCTTGCTTCTGGGAATGCAGGTTTACAACACGCTAAATGTAGTTAGCCAGGACTTGGTGATCGCCAATACTGCGGGCCTGAAAAAATTACACGTCGCAATATTAAATCATACTCAGAGTCATGTTTATGTGTAGCAAGATCACCTGACATGCCAGGCAATGAAGACTTTATTTTAGTTTTCCTAAGCTGTAGCATAAGTTTTTTTACCAACTATTCGTCCGCTTAAGGGGTACCTAACTCTTAGCTCTTCCATTATGATAGACAAATGCGGGGGCGTAGTGTACCCATGCTCTATATAATTTAATATCATTTGCAAATATAAATTACCTAAACGCATATTGCTGTTTGATTATTTATAAGCGGCCACGTATTAAATGCCCTACCTATGCAAGTCAACCTCCAATAATAGTCATTCCATCAATGTTAACAACTTCAGAATCCACCTATGCTAAGTTTATGTTTAATGTAGTTATGTAAGCCACTTGTATCTCAGATACCTCTAGCGATAAACATAGAAGCTATTGCTTGCAAAGCAACATAATAAATCGATCCAGATTTTTGTCCTTGTCTAGACCACGAACATTATTTATTATTGCCAGTCTTTGCTTATCTGAATAAACAGGTTTTAAAAGTTCATGAAATTTGTCTTCTAACTCAGACCAACTTAAGGGATTTTCCGGATCTCCTTTAGGGTAATCTATTCTGACAGTATAAAACAATCCTTGCTTGGTTGATATTTGAACTGAAGCAGGCCATTTTTTGGGGAAATCTTTCTCAATTTCGGGGTCTTTTACGCATTCTACTCTTTCCATAAGATCCTTTATTTCAGGATCACTGAGGTTCTGGTCAGTATATTGATCTAATGAGGCTTTGCCATGTGCCATAGCGACTGCAGCTCCAAAAGGCATGCTGAACTGGGCTTCAACAATGGTTTTAGGAAGCTTTTTAGCTTCTATTGGTTCTGCTACCAGAGGAAAACCCGCTTCTAAGACTCCCAGGGTCACCTTCTTAATATCTTGGGCTTGCAGATTATTTTCACTCATAATTTTCAGGATGCCGTCTATGGGTCCCTGTTTGTAACGACAACAGGCATGTGGCTTGATGCTGGTCCGTGTGATCATGTATGGGCTTCCCCACAATTCGGCCAGTTTATCCGGCAAAGGTGCGGGGGAGTACGCATTCAAAAAACCGTAGCGTCCCTCGATACTTGTCCGTGGGCCGATAAAGCCTTGGGAAGCAAGGACTGCGGCGATCACTCCGCTGTGGGCTGCCCAGCCGGCGTTGAACCTCTTGGTGAAGGCTCCTTCGCTCAGAAATTCCATGGAACCGGAGGCTTGACTTCCGGCAATTCCCAGGGCGTAAAGAAGTTGTTTTTCATCCGCCCCGAGCATTTTTGCCGCTGCCAAAGCAGCACCAAAGACCCCGCAGGTCCCAGTGGGATGGAAACCGCGGCGATAATGTTCGGCTGGGTTGACGGCCATGCCCAGACGGCTAGTCAGCTCATATCCAGCGATAACGGCTTCGAAAAAATCGCTTGTCGATCCGCGGCCAAATGCACTTGCTGTCAAGGCAGCCGAGAAAACCGTAACTCCGGCATGCAGGGAGGCCTCATTAGTTACGTCATCCAGCTCAAGAGAGTGGGCGGCCGTGCCCACTGCCAAGGCTGCAGAGGAAGGATCGGCTTTGAATTCAGTTCCGATGATCGGAAAAGCGATGTCCCCATTTTGGGACAGCATGCGGGCGCATTGCTGAGCCTGGATACCGGATTCGTAAAGTGATCCTCTGGCGGCGACAGCGATGAAATCCAGGAGGAGATACTTGACCCAATCTTTCTCTTCACTGGACAGTGCGGGAAATTGGATGGACTGACACCGCGTGACCACTTCTTGCGTTAATTTCATAGCTCCGCCTCTTTTCGTCTAGAAGTCACCTTGCTTGGCCAAGGCAATAAAGTGCGCCACATCAATTTCTTTCGGGCAGACATGGGAGCAGGCTTTGGAAGTATGGCACCTGTAGATGCCTTCCTCGCTATACAACAGTTTCAATCTATGCTCTTTTGCCTGTTCTCTGGAGTCCATGAGTCGAACAATGCTAGACATTGCTGCATTGGGGCCGATGAAATTCTTGTGACTGCTGATGCAGGCGGTTGCACAACAGAAGCAGTTAATGCATCGGGTAGCCTCTACATACTTCTCCTGTTCTTTAGGAGAAACTTTTGAGTAGTCTTCTTCTTCAGGTGTCGGGGCCGGATCGATTATATACGGCTCTGCCTTGTGTACGCGGGTATAAGCATGTTCGATATCAAACACTAGATCCCTGGCGGTAGGTGCGATATCAATCGGTTCAATTGTAAAATCTGGTGTTCCAAAGTAATTTATTGCGTTTTCTACAAGCAGCTCACACGCCAAAAGGGGTTTTCCGTTTACTTTTATGGAACAGGTGCCGCATTGTCCATGCTCACATGAAGAGTTCCAAGCCAAAGAGGGATCCTGTTCGTCGTTGATTTTTCTGAGCACGTCTACAAAACGCAAAATGGGCCCCACCGAGATCTGATAATCCTGAAACCACTGATTGCCGGAGTCCGGATCAAATCGCAATATATGCAAATTAAGGGTATAGCTGCGGCTCATTTATACGTCTCCTTTAAGCAAACTAATATTGCCTGGGCATGATATTGAATTTGTCATAATTTTGGCCTTGTTCTTCAAAAATGCTCATATCAATGGACCGTTTTTTAATCTCCATTTTCCCGTTATCCTGTGAGTAGACTAAAGAGTGATAATTGTATTCGTCAGATCTTTCCGGGAAGTCTTCTCGGGCATGTCCACCCCTGGACTCTTTTCTGTTCAAAGCAGCAAAAGCTATGGATTGAGATACCTGAATCAAATTGTCCAATTCCCAGCGTTGGACAATTTCCTGATTCATGACCAAGGATGAGGTAGAAATTACCGTTTTTTGCGCCTGCACCTTCAGTTGCTCCAGGATGTCCAAGGCTTCTTGTAGCTCCGATTCTTTCCTAAATACACCGACCTTGTCGGTCATGGTGTTGCGCAGCTTATCACGCAGTTGCCCTAAACTCTCGTTGCCTTTGGCCTCCAGGTAGCGGGAAAATTGTTCCAAGGTTCTTTCACCTTTGTTTTCGACATCCAAAGTGCTTTTCGACCGATCGCGGCTTAAATACTCTGCTACGCTGTCACCTACATACTTGCCCATAGTTATCAATTCCAGTATAGAGTTTGCGCCCAGGCGATTGAAACCGTGTAAGCTTGCGCAGGCGCATTCACCTACGGCATATAGGCCGGGTATAATCTCTGCGGGATTCTTTTGGACTTCGCCGAATTCGTTTGTTGGAATGCCTCCCATGTGGTAGTGCACGCTCGGTCTTACCGGGCAGAGTTCCTTTTTGGGGTCGATATTCATGTATTTTTTGAAGAAGCTGGAGACTTCACCCAGCTTAACATCATGCACATAGTCGGACAAGTGCCGCATATCAATCCAGACGTGCTCCACATTGTGATCCGGATTAAGCACTCCCCGGCCTTCCCTGATCTCTGTTTCGTTGGCTCTGGCCACGATGTCTCTGGGAGCAATGTCCTTCATTTTTGGAGCATATCGTTCCATGTAAGGCTCAAGATCTTTGTTCCGCATTATCCCACCTTCCCCCCGCAAGGCTTCGCTGGCCAAAATGCCCGATCCGACCAGACCTGTGGGATGGAATTGCACTGCCTCGGGATCCATAATTGGTAGCCCCTCTCTTAAAATCACGGAATGGGCATCTCCGGTATTTTGCTTACAATTAGTTGTGATTTTGAAAACTTGGCCGGTGCCGCCGGTGGCAAAGACAGTAGCTTTGGCCATCACACTGTAAAATTCTCCTTTTTTCTGGTTAAAAAGGATCGCGCCGGTGCACCGCCCGTTGTTGAACAGTATTTCGGTCACCAGGCAGTTGCTTAGAAAGGACATATTCTTCTTGATCCCTTCGCCCCACATGGTGTCCAACATGCCCTTTCCGGTGCGGTCGGCTTCAAATATCACTCTTAGGGCCGGATTTTGTCCGAAAAACAGGGTATGGCCTCCGATGGGCCTGCGACTAAATTTTCCGTCAAGCTCCCTGGTAAAGTGCATGCCTTTTCTTTCAAGACGGCGGATCTCTTCCCAGCCTCGATTGATAATCTTTTTGATTACATTTTGGTCGGCCGCACAATCTGAGCCTTTCCAGGTATCGAACATATGAAAGATAGGCTGATCTACGGGATCTTGATGGTCCACAGCTGCCAACCCTCCCTGAGCTGCGCCTGTATGGGATTTCTGCGGGTGAGGAACTTTAGTGACTGCTATTATTTTGCTTTCGGGCTTTTTTTCCAGGATCTCTGTAGCACAGCGAAGACCAGCACCGCCAGAACCGATAAGTAGTACATCGCAATTCATTTTGTCTGATATCTTCAAATGATGACTCATGAATATCTCCCAATAATTGACATTAAATAGCAAATATTGTTCCTAAACCAAAATAAACAAACACGAGCATAACTATTACTATTACAACTGAGCTCATATTTTTATAGCTCTGCTTCTCAAGATAATCGTTACTGATAGAAAAAAGCCCATATGCCGCATGATATAGTATGCTTAACAATATGACAATATCGATAAATTTTATAAATCCGCTATTTAATCTTCTGATGATCATATCGGGATCATGACCCATGCTTACATTTAAGTGATTAAACAACATATGCGCTGGAATTAAAACTAAAAGCAAAATAGCAGTAATTCTTTGCAAAGACCAAAGAATAGAATGCCTTTTGAAAAAATATTTTTGTTTTAAATATAGTATAAAAACTAAAATAAGGCTTATTATCAAAGCAAAGAACCAAAAGAAAAAAGAAGATACGGTTTGATCGCCTCGTATCATTAAGATTCCCAAAAATACGACATAAATCAAAGATAAATAAAACACACAGCGTATAAGAAAAGAGTCGATGCGAACGCCCAAAAGCTCATAAGCGAGAAGGCGTCCACCGTTTAAGGCGTGATAAATAACAGGCACGGCCAATAGCCATTCAAGAAACATGAACAATGGATAAGTAAAGATGTTCATTTTTTGCTCATAGGCCTCCGGGGAAGTAAGGGAGGAGAGAGTGGCTATGTGAACAAACAGGTAAAGAATAAGGAGCAGACCAGTTATTCGATGCACCCAGGCCAAAATATAGGGCCAGCCATTACTTTTGACTTTTTTGCCGATGCAGCTGATGTTTTCCAGCCTTGAAGGGATCCACTGGTCGGTCAATAAGGTATGCATATTTTTGGTGTTAGCAGGCATTTTGATTTTCCTTGGTTTTGTAGCTTAAGTCAGTATATGTCTCGTTGTTTTTTTGTTTCGAGTCATATTCATCAAGATAAAAGAGAAATATTTCCATTGCCTCTTCTATGTGATTGGTGACAAAACTCTCCAATTCATTAAGATCGGTGTTATTGTCTTTAAACATATCAATTATTTTACAATGCAAAAGATAAGAACTCTCGAGATCTTCCCCGTAATATTTGTATGCATATTGATACCAAAGCCTATGCATTCTCAATGTATACAATAAATTAATTAAGAGATGATTTTGGGAAGCATTGATAAAGTATTCATGAAAAAATAAGTGATGTTTCCAATATAGTTTTACATCTCTGCTTTTAACTGCTTCATTCATGTACTGAAGTTCTTTTTCCATTGCAAAGATTGTTTCACTGTCTAAATTATTATATGCTTCTCTTGCCGCGAGCCCTTCGAGCCTGGAACGTACTGGAAAATTTTCTTTGACGTCTTTTTTGGTGATTTTTTTTACATAGGCGCCTTTTCTGGGAATTATTTCAACAAGCCCTATTTTTTCAAGATTGAGCAAGGCTTCTCTGACCGGTGAACGGCTTACATCGAATCTTTCCTGTAACTCGGTTTCAATTAGTTGCGAGCCGCATTTAATATTACTTACCAAGATATCATCGGTTAAATGTTTAGCTATCTGCTCGGAAAGAGTATATTTATCTAGTTTACTTTTTTTCCACATAAAATATTGCATATCTATGTTAAGTAGTTATGTAGTCTATTATTAATGCCGTTGTGTATATATATCATGGCTATTCGTACAATTTTTTAATTGCAATGGCCCCTGGTTGACATTCTTCCAGGCATCTATTGCAAAGCGTACATTCGTCCGTATTTTCCTCTACTATAGATGGTATTTTTGAATTGTTTTTAAAAATGCTGACAGGACAGCTGGCAATACATTTGCCGCATTCCTTAATTCCCAGGCATTTTTCCTGGTCGATGGATATTTCTATAAAGCTTCCCATGTTATTCAATCCTTTTGGGCCTATATGTTCGATATCTTTTCCGCCAACTTGACTATTCTTTGTGCCCTATGGACAATCGGGTAGTCGATAAATTTATTATCAAGCTTTATGGCTGCTTGTCCGCTCGCTTCAGCTTGTTCAAAAGCATTGATTACCCGTTTGGCGTATTCAATCTCTTCTTCGGTCGGGGAAAATACCCTGTTGCAGACATCGATCTGCTTGGGGTGGATGCAGAGTTTTCCCTGGAAACCCAACTGCTTGGAACGCCTGGCATCCGCTTCAAGCGTTTCCAGGTCATTGATGTCCAGCATAAAAGGGGAGTCCAAGGGGGGCGGGATTTTTGCTGCAATACAGGATATCGCCATCTTTGATCGGGGATAGTGAAGCTCCTCGCCGGTAGGAGTCATTTCAATTCCCATATCCAGGGCAAAATCCGCGGCTCCAAAGGCGGCGGTAAACAAACGCTCCGGGGATGTCCTTTCCGAGACGATGTCAAAAACATTTTCTACGCCCAAAGCGGTTTCGATAAGCGAAATAACCTTAATTGAGCCTTCCTCTACTTCGTTTTTATTTTCCGCTTGTGTCAAAGAATCATTTATTGTCCGAATATCGGCACTCTTTTCAACTTTTGGGACCATAATGCAGGACAGCCCCGATACGGCGATAGCCTGGATGTCATCCAGGAAAAAATCAGTATCAATGCCATTTACTCTGACCAGAACTTTTTTATTGCTGTGTTCAAGCAGTTTTTCTCTTACTATGGATCTGGCCTCATCTTTGCTTTTTGTCGGCACCGCGTCTTCCAAATCGATAATGGCTGCATCTGCCTGTGATCCCAATGCCTTATCAATTCGATCGGCCCGGTTACCCGGGACGAAAAGGATGGTCCGCACGGGTTCTAGTTCTGCCATGTTATACCTCGAAGTTAATCTCTTTTTTCAATTGCTCCAGAAAGCTTTCCATAAACTCTATTCTTGTTTTCGCGTAGTCTTCAGACTTTTGTGTATGCAGCGAGCTGCTGACCCTGTTTAACAGGCTGTTCAGATATTCAGGGAAATTATTAATATTGCCGTCAAAGGTTTTGTCATTAAGTCCCCGTATAACCGCCCTCAAAATCCCCACAGCCCCAATATATTCCAGGGCATCAGCGTCCTGGGCGATTTGTGCCTCAGGCGTCTTCGGTTCCGGACCGCCATACCGGCTGTGAGTTTCCATAACGTGCAGGGCGGGCTGGATTTTCTCCTGCTCCAAGCCGCTTTGGGCCAGGATGTCCTGGGCCAAGTTCAGCCCTGCAGTGTAGTGCGTCTTTCTGTCTACAGTCACCCCGACATCGTGGACCAGTGCTCCGGCAGTCAAGGCCTCTATATCCATCTCCCGGTCTCGAGCCAGCTTTTGACACCAGGTAGTCATTCGTTGCACGTGATCTGGGCTGGCTACCTGCTCATCAGCCAACCGTTCCTGGACTGCGGACCAAATTCTCTTTTGCACCGCATTGAGTTCCATGCTCAAACCCCTTTGACCTGTTCTTTGAGGATCTTGGGTATATCGGAAAACAAGTCCGCGACCTGGATACCGGCTTTTCGAAAAGTTGCAATCTTGCTTTTACTGCTCCCTTTGTCCCCTTCCACAATGGTCGCTGCGTGGCCGAAACGAACGCCGGGCAAGTCATCAACGAACTTACCGGCAATATAGGCCACTATAGGAGTTGTGATTTTATTCTCAACGACGTATTCAGCAAGTTTTTCTTCCACAATGCCTCCGGGTTCGCTGAATACCACAACCGCTCGAGTTTCAGGGTCATCTTCAAACAACTTGATCAGATCAATGAAGTTCGAACCGACAACAGCGTCCCCGCCAACACCCACGCATGTGCTTTGTCCTATGCCGTTGGTAGTGAGCAGATTGGCCACCTCGGTAGTCATCCCCCCGCTTCGGGAGGCAATTCCCACCGGGCCGTGCATATAGGCCTTTTTGACATCCACGGCCGGTCCTCCGGCCATGCCCAGCCGGACGATGCCTGGAGAGATAAAACCCAAGGTGTTGGGACCGATGACTTGCGCCCCTTTTTCCCGGGCCACCTCCAGAAATTCAATGGTATCCCGTCTGGGAACTCTTTCGGTAATAACTACAATAAGCTTGATGTCGTTATCAAGTGCTTCCAGCACAGCACCTTTGACCAGAGGGGGGGGGACCGAGATGACTGAAGAATCAGGACCATGCTCTTGCACCGCCTGGTTCACGGTATCGTAGACCGGCACCCCATGAACGCTTTGTCCCTTTTTTCCAGGCGTAACACCGGCAACAACCTGTGTTCCGTAATCAAGCATGTCCTTGGTAAAGGAGGTTGCCTCTCTGCCCGTAATGCCTTGAACAATGACTTTTGTATTTTGGTCTGCGAGGATAGCCATAGTCGCCCTTTGTAAGACCTTAGTTTTTCATGTTTTCAACGGCAATCTTTGCCGCCTGATCAATGGAAACCGTTCGATCACAGAAGGTTATTCCGTACTTTTTCAAAATCTTGAATCCTTCTTCCTCCCATGCTCCAGGAATGCGAAATGCAGCTATGGCCTCTGCCGGTTCTCTGCCCAACTCCAAGGCGCCCTTGACGATTCCTCTGGCAACGAGATCAACCCGAGTATTGCTGGTCACGTTCGTGATGACTGCCACTTTTTTCACTCCGGGGTTGGACAGAATGAGCTTGGTCAGTTCCTTGACCTTGAGCACCGAGGGGTTGCCTCCGATCTCGCAATAATTGGCCGGCTTTCCTCCATGGGCCTGGATGGCGTCGAATGCGGTCAGGGAGGCCCCGCCGCCACCGATGATCAGACCGATGTCTCCGTCGAACTGGATGACCCGGCCGGCCACTCCGCGATGATCAAGGTTATCGATTTCTTCAGCCTTGCGCTCGAACTCAGTCTGCTCCCGCATGCTTCCGGCTCGGCCTTGGTCCTGGACCAGCTCCTGCAGGTCCTTATGCCGAAACAGGGCGTCGTCATCGATTTCCATATGACAGTCGGCTGCCTTGAGCTGACCGTCCTGGGTGAGAACCAAGGGGTTGATCTCTGCCACTGTGGCATCATACTCTAAAAACATATCAACGAGTCTGGACAGGACACTTCCGACCCCAAGCAATACTTTTCCGCTGATGCCGGCCCGGGCCGCAATATCTCTGGCCTTATATTCCGGTAACTTCTCGCGTACGGAGATATGCAGCTTTTGAATCTTGTGCGGCGCTTCCGCGGCCAGGGTCTCAATATCCACCCCACCCTCGCTGGAAAAGATCACCAAGGGTTCCTTTTGAATGGTATCATAAATTACAGAGAGATAAAATTCATTCTTGACATCCAGCTTTTCCTCCATCAAGACCTTGTGCGGCGTGTAGCCCCGAATCTCTTTGGAAAAGAAATCCTTGAGTTCAGATTCAGCCTTTGCCTGGTCAGAAACCTCAATGACCCCTCCGGCCTTGGCCCTCCCCCCTATGGGGATTTGCACCTTCATCATGGCCGGATAGGAAAACTCACACTGATCTTCCGGGGAACCCAAAAGCAGAGATTGAGGTGTGGAGATCCTATATCGGGATAAAATCTCTTTTGCTTCGTGTTCGAGCAGGCGCACAACATCACCCCCTATTCCTTGCTATTTTTGCAAAATGACCGCCATCCTGAGCATATACTCAAATTTACTTATACATAAATACTCAACTGTATCTTGTCGACAATCTACAATCATGCAATTTTCTTGTCAATAGGGAGTAGATTGATTTTTCATCTGCATCAAATATTTTTATTGTAATGTGTTGATATAAATATATATCTAAAAAAGAATGATGGCTTTAATGCTCAAAGCATAAACGCTGATATCTAGTGAAAACTTAAGAGTTAGGAGTGCCAAATTTTTTCTTGACCTCCCAGGGCCGGGCGGATATTGTTTGCGGCAGGTAACCATTTGGACTGGAACACTGTTAAAAACATCCTCGCGAGGCTTCGTATGGCCCAGAAATTGACTCTCGCCCTGGCCGGAAACCCCAACTCCGGTAAAACCACACTTTTCAATACCCTGACCGGATCCCGGCAGCAGGTGGGCAATTACCCTGGAATCACCGTGGACAAACGGGAAGGGATCATCCAACACCACGATAACCGGCTGCACATCGTCGATCTGCCCGGGACCTACTCCTTAACCACCTATTCCCAGGAAGAGCTGGTAGCCCGCAATTTCCTGGTTGAAGACAAGCCCCAGGCGGTGATCGACGTTCTGGACGCCTCCAATTTGGAGCGAAATCTGTACCTCGCGGTCCAGTTCCTGGAACTGGGTATTCCCGTTGTGGTGGTCTTGAATATGATGGACGAGGTGGCCAAGCGGGGAATAACCATCAAAACGGACAAGCTGGCTGAGCTCCTGGGCAATCCAGTGGTGGAAACCGTGGCCCGGACCGGGAAAGGCAAGGAACATCTCCTGGATGAGGTCGTCCGCTGGGCCGAAAAGCGCCAGGACCAAGCCTGGCAGCCTTTGTCCATCTCCTACGGCTCGGATTTGGATCCGGTTTTGGAGAAAATGACTGCAGTAATTGAGTCAAACGACTTCCTCACCCCCAGATATCCGGCCAGATGGGTGGCCTTGAAGTACCTGGAAGAAGACGAGGAAATACGGCGCCTGGGGAGCCAGGAAAATGAGGATGTGGCCCGGGAACTGGAATCCATGTTTGAAACCGTGAACAACCACTGCCGCAAAACCCTGGATACCCATCCCGAGGCCTTGATCGCCGACTACCGTTATGGGTTTATCACCTCCTTACTCAAGCAAGGGATTGTAGAACGCAAATGGGCTATAAACCGGATCTCCTTCTCGGACAAGGCCGATAAGATCCTGACCCACAGGATCCTGGGCCCGGGAATCATGCTGGCCGTATTGTACCTTATGTTTCAGGTCACCTTCGGCCTGGGGGAAACCCCCTTGGGGTGGGTGGAATCTTTTTCACCTGGCTGGGAGACAGCGTTCAGGACCTTCTTCCGCCCGGTCTGCTCCAGTCCCTGATTGTCTCCGGCCTCATCGACGGTGTGGGGGGGTTCTCAGCTTTGTCCCCTTGATTTTGATCATGTTCTTTGTCCTGTCCTTTCTGGAGGATTCCGGATACATGGCCCGTATGGCCTATATGCTGGACCGGGTCATGCGTATCTTCGGTCTGCACGGCTGTTCTGTCATGCCTTTTATTATTTCCGGCGGTATTCCAGGTGGTTGCGCAGTTCCCGGCCTCATGGCCGCCCGTACCTTGCGCAGCCCCAAAGAAAAGTTAGCCACCATGCTTACCGCTCCATTTTTGAGCTGTGGAGCCAAGGTTCCGGTGTTTTTGCTCATCAGTGGGGCCTTCTTCCCCCAGCGAGCGGCCCAGGTTCTGTTCTGGACCACTCTGGCCGGTTGGGGGGTGGCCCTGCTGATGGCCCGCATCCTGCGCTCGACCATCATTAAGGGAGAGCCGACGCCCTTTGTTATGGAGCTCCCCCCATACCGTATGCCCACCTTGAAAGGTCTGTTCATCCACACCTGGGAACGAGGCTGGCAATATATCAAAAAGGCGGGAACCGTCATCTTGGCCATTTCCATCCTCATCTGGGCGGCCATGACCTTTCCCGGTTTGCCCCAGGAAGTGGCCCAAGATTACTCCCGTCAGATCCAAACCCTGGAAGAAAAAATTGCCCGGGCCGACGCTGCCCAAGTCCCGGAATTGGAAACAAGGCTGCAAAACCTGCGCCGGACCAAGAATGCGGAACAACTTCAATCCACTGCAGCCGGCCGGATCGGGACCTGGCTGGAACCGGTGTCCTCCTGGGCCGGCTTTGATTGGAAGACGAACATCGCCCTGGTGGGCGGCATTGCGGCCAAGGAAGTCATCGTTTCCTCCCTGGGCACGGCCTACTCTTTGGGTGAACAGGCAGCAGAAGACGGCGGGGCCTCGCTATCTGAGAGATTGGCCAATGATCCCAGCTGGAACCAGGTCAAAGGGGTGAGCTTGATGGTCTTTGTCCTTCTCTACGCCCCCTGCTTTGTCACCCTGGTAACCATGGCCAAGGAGTCTTCCAAGAAATGGGCCTTTTTCAGCCTGGTGCTGAATACCGCATTAGCTTTCGGCCTGACTGTCATCGTGTATCAAGCCGGGGCATATATTTGGCTCTGATGTCAGCTTTGCCTCCGGCAAATCTGACATATTTTTGGGCCAAAGCGCCCAAAAAACTTTTTGCCGGCCTGACAACGAGGTTATGCCCCCTTGGATGAACTCACGGTCAGCCAGATGGGCAAAATCGCTGTGGTCCCGGAAAAAATCGCAAACAAGACAAATGCGAAGTATGGACTTCCAGTGATATCCCAGGCCGCCCCACCGGCCAAGGGGACCAGAAAGGAACAGACGTACCCAATGGTGAACATCCCGGCCGCCAAGCTGGCCGTGCGCTCGGGATCAGCCAGGACCGGAGGTAAAGCCAGGCACAAAATCATGACGAAACTGGTAGCAATGCCTACCACCCCAGCCCAGACCACAGTCCCCCAGCTTATGGACAGGACAACGCCAAGCATGCCGGCCACAGCACACAAGGTCATGATCGTTAAGGGCTGTTTTTTGCCTACAAACCATTGAGGGCGGAGCAAGATCAAGGCCGAGGAGGCCAGCTGGCTGGCATTGAGGGAAACCAGGGCCGGTGTGATCAGATGGTCTTGCCCCCGGGCATGCAGCAGGTTGGGGGTATAGGCATTGGTCCCGAAGTAAAGGGTAGAGATTCCACCCAGGACAAAACCCAGGACCCATACATCTTTTGATCGCCAGTTGGGCAGCCACAGCCTGGCCTGCCCTGTTTTCCTCTTTTCCCCGCCAGGACGGGAAACAAGACTGAGGATGACCAAAAAAGCCGGGACTGACCACAGAGCCATGCACAGCCGCCAACTGCCTTGGGCCAGAGGCAGAACCACGGGCAGGGTCAATCCGGAACTCAATATTTCTCCGACCAGAAGCCCATTGGTATATACAGCCGTGGCCAAGCCTATTCTGCCCGGAGCCCAGAGCTGGACCAGAGCCGGAAGAGCCGGCTGCATTGCCGCAATCCCCAGGCCCATGCCCAAAGTGGCCGCATACAGTCCGATCACACCTCCGAATCCGCGCAGGGCTGATCCAAACGCCACCACCAACAGGGCCGCTATCAGGGTATTACGTGAGCCAAATCGTGCGGTGATGAAGGATCCGGGGATAGCGCCCACGGCCAGCAGGAGAGTGGGCAGGGTGGTCAGGGCTCCCATTCCGGCTTGGGAGAGCCCATAGTCCTGACCGATGAGGGGGGTGAGGGGAGGGGCGATGAGAACGGTGAGCCGCAGATACAGGCCAATACCCCACAACAGGAACAAAGTGCCGGTTTTGGATTTCAAAAATTGAGAGACAGCATCCGGTATCTGCATTTGGCTTCAAGCGCAATCCGGCGGAACGGTTCTCTTGGCAGCGCACGTTTGGGTTCAAGTTCGCATGAAACGAAAAGTTGGCTTATCAATCTTTTTGGGCGCTTTGGCCCAAAAAATATGTCAGATTTGCCGGAGGTAAAGCTGACCCCAAAAGAACATTCAAGGCCACCAGGCGGACATCCCCCTTTGGGGTGGGCTGCACGATGCTCACACCCCCTGGATCCTGACCCAAGGAAAACAATCTGTCCAGGGGCAGGCCCATCCAGTGGCAGAGCATGACCCGGTTCACCCCGGCATGTCCCACAATAGCCACCGGGCCGGTGGCCTGGGCCAGAATATCCCTGATAACCGGAACCACTCTGGATTGCAAATCAGCAAAAGATTCCCCTCCCGGCGGGCGGTACCCGGCCAGATCTCTGCCTCTTTGCTCATAAGCCTGGGGATCCTCCTCCTTAACCAGAGCCATGGGCAAGCCTTCCCAGGATCCAAGGAAGATTTCCCGCAAGCCCGAATCAGGCTCAATGGGCTGCCCTTTTGCTTTGGCCAGGATCCGGGCTGTCTGCACACTCCGAATCAAATCGCTACAGACTATACGTTCAATTGGGACCGGCATGAGCCAGTCGGCCAAGGCCCGGGCCTGGGCCAAGCCTTGGCTGGTCAGCTCAGTCTCGGTTTGACCAATATACCGCTTGCCACTTGCCCCCCCGGCCTGGCCGTGACGGATGAGCAGAATTTTTTTCTCTGCTTGGTCCAGAGCATATGGGAGCATGTCCGCTCTCCGGTTAATGTGCTTTAGGGTTCAGTTTGTGGCCTGTGAACAAGGTATACGCATCTTGGACCATCCTGGAAAGGCCGGCCAAAAGGAAAAAGAACGCACCCATGACCAGGGCCAAGCGCATGGGCCATATGGGCGGATCCCAGATGGTACCTGATGTAAGCCCCATGGACCAGGCCTTCCAGAACCAAAGCCACCCCTGCCAGACAATTATTGAGCATACCATAAGCAAAAGGAGATCGGTCAGAAATACATCTACAAAAGCCCGGGTCCGAGTGGACCAGTTGCTGTAGAAAATATCTACTCGGATATGGGCATTGTGATATTCAGCAAAGGCCCCGGACATCACATAGGTCACGGCGCACAAATAGGTGGTCATTTCCAATCCCCAAGTGGAGGGAGAATTAAAAAAATAACGCATAACCAATTCATAGCAGATCTGCAGAGTGCCGATGAGAATGGTCCAGGCAAAGATCCGCCCCTGCCAATCTGTTATCCAATCGAACACCTTGACGCTCCTGAGCATCCATGTGCGCCCCGGATATGCATTGTGGCTCGTAGTCTGGGTCTTGGGCATAAATACTCCGAAGGAAAGAATGGTTCTGCTTATTTCCCCATCACACTGGGGAGCCAAAGAATGATCTCAGGGAAAACCATACACAGGATAAGTCCGATAACCTGTAAACCGATAAAGGGCAGAACCGATTTATACAGCTCTCCCATCGTCACATCCGGAGGAGCGACGGCTTTGAGATAAAACATGGAATAACCAAATGGCGGCGAAAGATAGGCTATTTGTAGATTCAGATTAAAAATCACCCCAAACCAGATGGGATCAAAGCCAAGAGAGGCCACTACTGGAACAAAAATCGGAGCCAAAAGCACAGTAATGCCGATAATATCCAGGACCATGCCCAAAAAGAGAAGCAGGAGTTGGATAATGATGAGCACAAACCAGGGATTAAGATCCAAACCGAGCAGAGCGGAGGTAACAAAATCCGCCCCTCCACCCAGGGTATAGGTGGCAATAAATATCATGGCTCCAAACACAATCCACAGGATCAACCCAGTGGTGCGCATGGTATCATACAGGGTGGCACGTAAGTTTTCCCAATTCAAACGCCTGCGGACCAGGGCACAGACCAGGGCTCCAAAAGCCCCAACCCCAGCTGCTTCCCCGGTGGTGGCTATGCCGGCGAAAATCGTGCCGATAACTCCGGCAATGAGTAAAAGGGGCAGTATCAATGACTTAAAAAGACCCAGCTTTTGACGCAGGGGAATATTCCGCTCTTCAGGCGGTGCCTGGGGCCCTGCCTGGGGATTGAAATGGCATTTGGTTAAAATATACAGGATATACAAGCCCCCAAACAGTAATCCTGGACCAACTCCGCCCATGAACAATTTGCCAATGGACTCGCCAACCGTCACCCCATAGACAATGAACATGATACTTGGGGGGAAAAGAACACCCAACGCCCCGCCGGCGGCAATCGATCCCAGGGCCATATGTCGGTCATAGCCGTGCTTGAGCATAAAGGGCAGGGCGATGAGGCCGGTGATGGTCACGTCGGCCCCCACGGTGCCGATCATGGCTGCCAGTATGCAGCACAACACGATGGTGGCCACCGCCAACCCCCCTCGGAGCCCTCCGATCCAGACATGAATAGACCTGAATAGATCCTCGGCTATGCCCGATTTTTGGAGCATATTGCCCATAAAAACGAACAGAGGGATGGCAATCATGCTGAAGCTGCCCATGACATCCCACATGCGCAGGATAACAATGCTTAAAGAATGTGGACCCCAGAGTAGAAAGGCAAAAATGATGCCCAGGCTGGATGTGGTCCAGGCCAGCGGAACACCGAGGGCCAGAAGCATGAAAAATCCACCAAACATCAAGGTGGTGAGCATTTCAGGACTCATATATTCTCCTCAGAGCACAGGAGCAGATGCAGCCATCTGATCCTGTGCATACACTGGTCAAAACGAATGAGATAGGACTTGGCTAAAACCCTGAATTAATAGCTTGAAATTATTTGATTTCCCCTGCCAGCTTAAGGTAGGAAATAATGGAATCAATGATCTTTTCCGACATCGGGCTTTTCTCTTTCCAGTCCTCGGCAATCTCCAAAGAGATTTGTTTGGCCTTTTCCATATCGTCATCAGAAAGGGTGGTATGTTCCACACCGTATTCTTTCATTTTTTGCAGAGCCACTAAGCTTTCAGCCCGAGACATATAGTCGAACTTGGCATCCAATTCATGCACCCAAAGATTGAGCTGAGCCTGGAGATGGTCGGGCAGAGAGTCCCAAACCCGCTGATTCACGGTAAAGTCGCACATGGCAATGGGCCCGTGAAATGAAGGATACAATACATAGTCGGTCACCTCGTGCAGTCCCATGTCGTAATTTTCAGCCAGGCTTACAAATTCAGCTGCATTGACCACATTGGTATCCAGGGCTGTATACAACTCCCCTCCGCCCAATTTGACCGGTGAAGCTCCCAGGCGTTTGAACAGCTCAGAACCCAGCCCTCCGGCCGTACGGATTTTGATGCCCTCAAAGTCTTTGAGGCTGCGCAGGGGAACATTGGACATAATCGGCTCAGCTCCAACCAGGGCTGGACCTACGTAATGCACTCCATATTTGGCATACAGTTCACGAACCAGATCGTTGCCCCCAAAATAGTTGGCCCATATCTTGACATGATCCGTACTCGGCCACACTCCGATCAGACTGAAGAATGCGGCAAAGGCAGGGTCATTGCCGGCGTAGTACCCACCTGCGTTGAACGAGCACTCGAAAATGCCGTTCCCCACAGCCTCCAATTGCTCAAAAGGTCCGACCAGGGTGCCTACCCCGTAAAGGGAAATATCGATCTGCCCATTGGTTGCCTCTTTGAGCTCGGCAATGGACTCCTCTAAAGCTTTATACCCCACGCTGCCCGGTACTGCGTAGGTCTGACACCGCCACTTATGCACCTTCTCCGCTGCACCGGCCTGGGCTATGCTCAGGAGAAGCAGCGTAGCAACCAGACCAATGATCATGCTTTTCAAACCAGTTCTTTTGCTCATCAGACACTCCTTCGTTCTGTAGGTTACCAATCGTCTTTGCCGCGATCCTGCCTCGGTGTCTGTCCTTACCTCCTGTGTTAAGCAGTGAATGAAGGCCCAAAAAAAATTATTATCCCAAGGTGTTATATGTTTATACAGATCAGGGGATAAAAGAGTTCCCGCTTACAGCTGGAGCAAAGCATGCAATGCCCTCTTGGTCAGCACCCCGGCCATATCCCGGCGGTACTCGGCACTGGCCCGGACATCGCTTATCGGACTTACTTCCTGGCTGGCCTGAGCCGACGCCTGGTCTATAAGCTCTGGAGTCATTGTACGCCCCCGGACCAGGTTTTCTGTATCTCTGGCCCGGATGGGAGTCGGAGCCACCGCCCCGAAAGCCAGACAAATGTCTTCGCAGATGCCATTCTGCATTCGAGCCTTCATGGCCATGGAAATAACAGAAATGGTAAAGGCCCGGCGCAATCCCATCTTGTGCCGATAGGTATGTTCATTTCCCCTTAAGGCCGGAAAGCGAATGGAGGTCAGCAGGCTGCTTCCGGTCCGGCACACACATTGGCCCGGTCCCTGGAAGAAATCGGTCAATGGTAAACTCTGGACATTTCCATCCCTGTCCACAATCTCCACCTCCGCCTCCAGAACCAGTAAGGGCGGGACGGTATCCGCAGCCGGAGAGGCGGTACATAAATTGCCGCCGATGGTAGCGCTGTTTCTGACTTGCAGGGAGGCCATGTCCTGCACCGCTTCTGCCAGCATCGGAGCATGTTCCTTAATCACCGGTGAGCGGATGATATCCGCCAGGCGGGCAGCCGCCCCTATTCGAACGATTCCCTGCTCCAGGGCTATCTCCTGCAGCCCGCTGAGGTGTCGGACGTCGACCACATGCACACCGTCTGGATAGGACCACACCCCTTTGCGCAGGCCGGGGATGAAATCTGTTCCTCCGGCCATGAAGGTCCAAGGACTTTTATCCCCCATAACCTGTAGGGCCTCGGAAATATCTTTCGGCCGATGATAGACAAGCCTGGGCAGGGCCCTGGAGCCGATAAATGTTTGCATGGCTGAGTCTCCGTGGTTCATATGTTCGTTTACCACCAGTTTCCGGCGTCCTTGTCCTCTTTGGCCGCCTGTACCGATTTGACGATATTCACGTATCCCGTGCACCGGCACATATGCCCTTCCAGGCTCTTGCGCACCTGAGTGTCGTCAAGCTCCTGGTTCTCATTAAGCACGGCATATGAGGTCATCAGGATGCCGGAAGTACAAAATCCGCATTGGAAACCGTGGTTGTCCACAAAGGACTGCATCAGGGGATGGAGTTGGTTACCCCTGCTCAATCCTTCCGAAGTTATAACCCGTTGACCGTCGGCTGAGATTGCCAGGACCAGACAGCTGTTCACCGGCTCATTGTTCACAAGCACTGTACAGGCCCCGCATTCTCCTTCCCCACAGCTGCGGCGCACACTGCTCAAGTGCAGCTCGTCACGCAGGACATCTAAAAGAGTGCTCTGCGTCTGCACCTGTAAGCGGTGTTCCTGGCCATTGACGGTTAAAGTAATATCTTGTTTCATATTATCCTCGCTAAGTACGGGGGCCGGAATAATCCGGGCCGTGGTTTTTCTGTAGGCCGGGTCCTCTCCGAGGGCCAGGCCTCTTCAGAATGGCCAGCCCTTCGGAGAAGGGCGGCCTACCTGTGAGCCGGGCTCGTCTATTAGGGTAGGCCCGGCACTCACTTTGAGCATGGTCTTCTGTTCTTGGCAGTGATTTTCCAAGTGGAAGTGAGAGCCGGGCCCTGCCCTCTTTGCCAGCTTAATTCTGGATCAAACTGGCGGGTGCCGCCAGAGGCGGCGCTGACTACCGGCTACCGGCCACTGCCTGCCGGACCCAGGTCCGAACCCTTTCCGGAGTGGCCGGGGAGGTGTGCACCTCTATGCCCCAGGGGCGCAGGGCATCTTCAATAGCCGCCAGGATTACCGCCTTGCTCCCGATGATCGGGGCTTCACCCATGCCCTTGCTCCCGGTTTCAGTATACGGTGATGGTGTTTCCAGGTGCTCGATAACTATGTCCGGGGCATCTACAGCCGTGGGCATGACATATTCGGACAAAGAGGCATTCCGGATCCGGCTGTCCGGCCCGTAAGTGATCTCTTCACTCAAGGCTTCCCCTATGCCCTGAACGATCCCGCCGTGGATCTGCCCGTCCACCACCGCCTTGTCGATGATGGTTCCCGCATCGTGCACGTGGGCGTATTTCAGAATCCTGGTTTCCCCGGTCTCGATATCCACTTCCACCACAGCCACATCAGCCGAAGCGCAGAAACTGGTGTACGAGGTTCCGGTTTTCGGAGTGGTTGGGCTATACCAGGTGGTGGTTACGTCCAAAAGGTGGTCGTGCTCCAGGAGCATATCCTTGGGCAATCCCCTGGGACCGGGGAAATAGAATGCCTTGCGGGCCAGCTCGGCAAAGGTGAGCCTGTTGTCCGGCTGAGAGCGGACCGCGATAATGCCTTTGTCCAGCAGCACGTCCTCTGGCTGGCACTTCAAAAAGTGTGCGGCGCACTTGACCACCTTACCCCGCAAAAGCTTGGCCGCTTTGGCCACGGCACTGGCCGGATAGACCGCCCCACGGCTGGACAAGGGACCCTGCCCAATCCAATCCGAACTGACCGGCTTCACGTAGATGTCTTTTTCCGCACAGCCCAGGATGGAAGAAACGATCTTGGCGTGACTCCTTTCCGCCCCCTGCCCGATCTCGGTCCGGTCCGAATGGACTTCAACTGTCCCGTCCGCGGTCATCTGGACCCGGGCCTGAGTGATGCCTCCCATCTGGCAATTGGGCACAGCCACGCCGGCCGGTTCAATGGAGGTAACCACTCCCAGACCGATATGCCTGTTTTCTTCCCTCTTGGTTTTCTGCTCTTTGCGCCAGGACTGGATGTCGGCCAAATCCAGGACTTTTTGCAAGGTGGCCGGGTAGTCGCCGCTGTCCATGGTGTAGTTGTTGATCTGGGCGTAGGGAAAGGCCTCCGGGGGAATGAAGTTCTTGAACCGGATCTCTTCCGGGGTCATATTCAATTTGTTGGCCACTTGGTTGACCACATGTTCCGTGAACTTGATTCCTTTGTCTTTGCCGTACCCCCTGTAGGCGCAATAAAAGGACTTGTTGCTTACCGCCCCGATGCCCTCGATGTGCATCCCGGACCAGGTGTACATGTTGGCCACTGCCGAGCAGGCCGGGAACAAACTCAAGGCGGCGATGCCCTTCTGGGTGCTCTCCACCCCCAGATCCTGGACAATGGTTGCCTTCATGCCCAACAAACGGCCGTCCTTGGTAAAGGCCACCTGCCCGGTCCAGGACACGTCCCGCTGATGCGGACCGGTGACCACCCACTCCCGCATGCATTCCATGTACTTCACCGGTCGGCCCAGGAGCTTGGAGGCCAAAGCGACCACGTTTTCCTTATAGGTATGGATCTTCAGGCCGAAGGCCCCCCCGATGTCAGTGGAGTGGGCTGTGATTTTGACCTCCGGCATCCCCAAGGTCTCGGCCATATTGTGCCGCTGCAGGTAGGGGGTCTGGAAGGTACCCCACACATCCAGGCATTCCGTATTCGGGTCATAATCGGCCACAAAGCCCCGGGGCTCTATGGGCAGTCCGGTCACCCGGCCCTCGGAGTAGGTCACATCCATGATCTCGTCGCCCTGGGCAAAGGCCTGATCCACATCCCCGAAATCAAAGACCAGATGGACCTGTTTATTGTCTCCCCACTTTTCGTATAACAGTGGAGCGTCAGGCTGCAGGGCCTGCCGGGCATCGTGAACATTGGGCAGATGGTCGTAGCTGACCTCGATAAGCTCGGCGGCCCGGTGGGCGGCGTACTCGCTCTCGGCCACCACAGCGGCCACCGGTTCACCGTACCAGTACACCTTGTCCACTGCCAGGGCGTAGACTTCCGCCAGCTTCCAGGTCCACCCCGGGTTCTGGAAGTTGGCCTGGACCGGCAGGGGGTTGGTATGTTCCTTCACCTCCCGCCCGGTGATCACTGTGAGCACCCCGGGCATTTCCAGGGCTTTTGCGCAGTCGATGCCCGTGATTCGGGCATGGGCCTGGGAACTGCCCACAAAAGCCAGGTGAGCCAGATTGGGGAAAGCCAGATCATCGATGAACCGACCCTTCCCGGCTATGATTCGCTGATCTCGTGATTGCATGATGCAATGCTCCTTCAATCTTTTATTTACCGTTCTGCTCCTCGTACAGCCTCTTGGCGCACATGGGTCCACACCACAGGGTGGGCAGCATGATAAAGGCTACCGGCACGGCGGTGATGACGATGAAGCTCTGTAAGGCATTGATGCCGCCTGAGCCCATATAGATGAGAATGGCGGCCACAGCGCCCATGGTGATGGCCCAGAAGACGCGCATGCTGGAGGGCGGATCATCACTTCCGGTCACACAAATGGAAATGGACAGGGACATGGAGTCGCCCGTGGTAGCCAAAAAGATGAAGATGAGAATCAAAAAGACCGGAACCAGGATCTGGTCCATGGGCAATTGACCGACAATGGCTAAAAGAGCGGCCGGCAGGCCGGAGGCGTTCAAGGGCTCAGAGATGACCCCGGGGTTGTTCATCTCAAAGAAAATTCCGGAACCGCCCAGAATCGTGAACCAGAAGTGAGTGGCCAAAGGGGCGACCACGCCCACGGCGATCATCATCTCCCGAATGGTCCGGCCCCGGGAAATACGGGCCACAAGAACGGCCATGAGTGGGCCGTAGCCGATGAACCAGCCCCAGAAAAAGATGGTCCACCAGCCCAGCCAGCCTTCGTCTCCCCGGAACAGGCTCAAGGTGGTAAAGTCCTTGACATACGTACCCATGGATTGGGTAAAGGTGTTGATGATAAATCCGCCCGGACCGATGAACAGAATGAGAACCACCAGGGCCACGGCCAGCAGCACATTGACCCGGCTTAAAAACTGGATGCCCCGATGCAGGCCGGTGACCGCGGATATAGTGTATACAATGACCAAAGCGATAATAATGCTCAGCTGAGTGGTATAGACGTCCGGGATGGCAAAAAGTTCCTGCAGGGCAAAGCTGATCTGCAAACCCAGAAAACCGATGGGTCCGATGGTTCCGGCAGCCACAGCCAGAATGCAGCAGGCCTCCACCACTTTGCCCAGGTTGTTGGTCATGATCTTTTCCCCAAAGACCGGGTAGAGGAGGGCTCGGGCCTGGAGAGGCACGCCGCGATGATAATGGGCGTACATCAGAACGACGGCTCCCAGGGTGCCCAGTATAGCCCAGGCCAGAAAGCCCCAGTGCAAAAAGCTTTGCTCCATGGCCGGAACCACGGCCGCCTCAGTGCCCGATTCAACCCCCTGGAAAACAGGCGGAGTGGTCAAAAAATGGTACATGGGTTCGGCTGCAGACCAGAAGACGCCGCCCCCGGCCAACAAAGTACACATGATGATGGATACCCAGCGGAAGGTGCTTATTTCCGGCTTGTCCAGGTAGCCCAGCCGGATACTTCCGTACTTGCTTGCAGCCAGCCCCATGGCAATCAGGAAGTTCAAAAGCATCAGCCACTGCCAAAAGGCTCCGAAATAGTTGCACGACAGGCCGAATAACGTGTTCACCGCATTGGACACAAAGTCGACGTTGATCAGGGAGGCGACCACGAAAAGAAAAAGCACGCCTCCGCTGAGGAGAAAGACCAGCCATTCCATGTTTTTGAGCTGAGAGACCTGGCTGGGGTTGGCCTGTTGGGAACTGCTTTGAGGGGCATCGTTGCTGTTGCTCATAAGCAATGGCTCCTGGGTTGGGGTGTGTGGTGAGTTGTTGGCATCTCTTCTGGTAGACATGGGCATAATGGAACCGTGGTGGAATGGATTATATCACTGCTCCCTCATCTCTTTCCCTCCACTGCCCGGGTAACAATGGCGTCGATCTCCGCCTGCACCTCCGGACTCAGCAAGGGTTCGGATTGGGCTTCAAGCATCTCCTGCATTTTTTTCCGAGCCACGGCCCGGATATCCAGTCCTCCATCATTTTCCCACGATTCGTAACTCCGGTGTTCCATGATTCTGGGCATCCACAATTCTTGTTGAAAGAACTCAAAGGTATGGTCATGGGTCAGATAAAGACCGCCCGGACCCACTTCTTTGATCACCTCCAAGGCAGTACTTTTTTCCGTCACTTCCACCGGCTGATTCAGGCGCTTCAAGGCCCCCATACATTCATTACAAAAAACAACGTCCGCAAAATCGACCAGGAGATCAGAATCCAGCTGCATCGCGTCGATGATATCCGCATTCAGGGCGGTTATGGCTCCGACCATGCCGGTCTCAAACCCGGCTTGGGCGTCGATGCATTTGGAGTCCCGCAACATACCAGGCATGCGAACCGGCAGATCCAACCAGTGTCCAATCTGGGCCATGCAGCCTTTCAGGATGGCGAATTCCGGACTAGCCATGTGCACATTTCCGGTTTTCATATCCATTCCCCGGGCAAAGCTGGTGTACACCACCGGGGCCCCCGGATTAACCACCTGGGCCGTGGTGATACAGGCCAGGATCTCGGCATGGGCCTGTGCGCATGTGCCGGCAATGGTCACCGGGGATGTCGTGCCCAGGATGGGCCCGGAACTGATGATGCTGGGAATATTTAACTTACCCATCTCCAGCATGGCTGCCAAAGATTCCCGATCGATGGCCAATGGTGGCAGAGTGAGGACCCATCCGGAGATGCAGGGGCGCTGGTCGAATTCTTCCCGCCCCCCGCAGGCCAGGGTGGCCATGTCCACCGCATCCCGGACGCACTGCTCCCCGTACATGCCTCCGGTGACGTGTTTTTTGGTATTCTTCAGACAGGTGGCCCAGGTGTACCAGTCATTGAAATCACCCGGGACCTCTTGAGGGGTAATCAACCCGCCGTTGACACTGATGTGTTCACACTGATCGGCCAGGCGAACGAGTTGGGCCAGGTCCTGGTCTGTGGCCGAGCGATGCTCGTCGGTGAACGGATCCAGGACGCTGGTAGCCATGGTCATACAGGACAAGGCCGGCTGCCGGGTGGTGAAGGACACGTCCCACTTGGGGTCCTGGGCGTAAAGAACGACCTTCTGCCGTTTGGGGACCTGTTCCAGGGCCTTGGTCACCAGGTCGGCAGGAAAGGTGACCAACTCTTGGTCCGTAACCAGTGCCCCGGCCTGTTGCAATTTTTCCAGGGCCTCAGGGGCCGGCAGGCGCATACCCACTTCGGCCAGGATGGTGAGTGCACTTTGATGGATCTGTTTGATGTCCTCTGGAGAAAGAAACTGGAGGATGGGTTGCATACAAATGTTCCTCCTGGGTATTGGGTTGCAAGAATGGTTTCAGATGTAAGTTTCAGCCCCGCCTCTGGCGACTGCCGCCAGTTTGATCGAGTTAGAAACAGTTTCGAAAAGGGCAGGGCCCGGCACTCACTTATGGTTGAAATATCTCGGCAAAATAAAAAATAACCTTGCAAGTGAGTGCCGGGCCCGCCCTACGTTAGGGCCGTTGCCTTGTCGCCGCCCTTGCCCTCAAGTGCTGGCCCTCTTCAGGGTAAAATCTTGTTTCACACGAGGTGTCAGGAAAATCAGGAATACGAGAAAGCCTTCCGTTTTTTCTTTTCTTCGTTCTTCGTTACGAGGGTCCCCCCTCGTAACGTCTTCTCTTGGGGCTCCAGCCCCCTTCTACACCATCTCTGTGTAGCCTGAGACCAGAGAAGAAAAAAGCAGATGGCCGGAGCCATAAGAGAAAGACGTCCCCAGGGAGGATCCCGGTGAAATGGAAGAAATTTCACTGGATAAACCCTGGGAACGAAGAGGGGGCGCCTCTCACGCACCTGGCTGAACCCCCACGTTTCATCCTTGATCAATCCGGCAAATTTCCCTTTTTTGCTCGCCTTGGCCCAAAAATATGTCAGATTTACCCAAGGCAAGGCTGACACCTGACACCTGGCATCTCATACTACCGCCGCCACCACCTTCCTGGAGGCTTCGGCGATCTTGGCTGGAAAGCGAAAGCCTATGGCCGTCTCCAGCATGTCCCGGTTCAAAACCTTCTCCATCTGAGCCAAGGCGGCCAGGGAAGCCAGGGCATAATCCGCTTTCTTTATCCCCTTGGTTTTTAAATCCAGGTCCACGACCTCGGCTCGGGTCGGCGACAGGCCCAGATCTGGTACGGCCCGCAAAACTACTGAACTCTGAGGCAAGGTATCAAAAACATCTTTTCGCCTATTGATACCTTCCTCGGCCAAGACAATGACCACAGAGGGTTCGGAGAGACCGGTATAGTCGATTGCCTCCGGAGAAAGAATGACCTCGCTCACCGAGTGCCCGGTGAGTACAGTAATCGGATAGTCGTTCTTTTGGCTGGCCTGCAGACCGGCACACATCCCGGCCAGGCCCAGAAGCTCCCCGGCCGTGACCACCCGCTGACCGGCCGCACCCAGGATGAGCACTCCCTGTTCGATGTCTTGGGGAGGTGAACAAGTCGGAGTGACCGCCGGCGGAAGACTTGGCTCTGGTTTTCCGGCCGTTATTTCCTGTATGGCCTGGGTGTACTCCTTGCGCTCGTTGCTAGGTATCACTCCGTCCTTGGCCGGCAGGCTGGCCAGTCCATCCTCGATGATCTTGGGCGAGATCTTATTTCGCTTCATGTACCGGCCAGGACAACCGCCCCAAATATCCAGGGCGGAAAAACCCCTATACTTCATGCCCGCAGCAATGGTCTGGGCCAGGTCTTTAGCATAGGCCGAGGTGCGGACAAGATAGGGGGCTCCAGCTGCCTCTAAGACTTGGCAGGCGTCCATGGGTCGCTCCACCTGGTTTAAAAATCCGGAGCCCACCGAGCTTTCTGGAGGGGTGGTGGACGAAAACTGTCCTCCGGTCATCCCGAAATTGAAATTGTTCAGAATGAGCAGGGTCAGATCCAGATTGCGCCGGCAGGCGGCCAGGAGATGGGCTCCCCCGATGCCCAGGCCGCCGTCGCCCATGGTCACCACCACGTGCAAGTCCGGACGAGCCATTTTCAGCCCAGTGGCATAGGTCAAGGCCCGGCCGTGCAGACCGTGCAGGGCATGGGTATGAAAAAAAGTGTCAAAGAGCCCGGAACAGCCAATGTCACTGACCAGGGCGATCTGGGTCCCGGACAGGCCCTGATCCTGGAAGGCCTTATCCAGGGCCTTAACTACGAACTCATGGGAACACCCGGGGCAAAACACTGGAGGCCGGCTGGTATTCAGTAAACTAGGCATGGGCCACCTCCATGATCTGGCTGGGCTTGAGCAGATTGCCGTTCATCTGTTTCAGGCAACGGATATCCTTGTCCGGCAGGACCCTTTCAATCTCCCGGCTGTACTGGCCCAGATTCATCTCCGGAACCAGTATCCGGGATGCATTCCGGCAGTTTTGGGCGATCTCCTCCTCCAGAACCGGCCACAAAGTCTTTAGGATCAGTACGGACACCGAAGCCCCTTCACTGGTCATTTGCTTGTATGCGGCCAGGGCGGTCCGAGCGGTGATCCCGTAAGCTACAATTACCGTCTCCGCATCCTGCGGTCCGATGTACTCATAAAAAGCCATGTCCTGGACATGGGCCTCAATCTTTTGCTGCAATCTCTCCTGCATGGCCTGAATCTTGGCCGGGTCTGTGGTGATATAGCCGGCCTCTCCGTGAGTGGAGGAAGTCTGGCGGACCAAGACCCTCGGATGGCCCAAGGGTAAAAAGCCGGGCACCTCGCCGTCACTGGCGGCAAAAGGCAAAAATCCATCTTCAGAGGCCATACTCCGATCCACAATCTGAGGCCAGGATATGGAATCCAGATCCACGCTCTCCTTGGTCAGGGCGATTTCCTTGTTTGAGGCCACAAAAACCGGGCAGCGGAACCGCTCGGCCAGGTTGAAAGCCTGCATGGTCAAAACAAAGGCGTCCCGCACATCCGTAGGACACAAAACGATGACCGGCAGTCCTCCGGAGCTGTTCCAGCGCATAAATTGCACATCCCCGTCAGCCCCCTTAGTAGCCGAGCCAGTGGACGGTCCCAGGCGCTGGACATTGATGATGACCAAAGGAATCTCCGAGCCGATGGCAAAGGAAATCTGCTCCGAATACAAGCTGATCCCCGGCCCCGAGGTGGCGGTCATGGTCTTGACACCGGCCATACTGGCCCCGATGCAGGCTCCAATGGACGCGATTTCGTCCTCGGCCTGTAAAACCTGGCCGCCTACAGGGGGCAGAATGTCCAAAATGGCGTTGAACACGCCGGTGGCCGGAGTGATGGGATAGCCGGCAAAATAACGGCAACCGGAATAGTACGCGGCCCAGGCCGCGGCTTCATTGCCGTCCATGAAACGCTGCTGCCGGGCTGACGTTGAGGTGGACATGGTGACTTGTTGCTCCTTGATTTGGTTGAAAAAAAAAATGATATTCTTTTTAAGAGTAAGTGTCTTGCCGCTTACCCTACTGGTGGACAAAGATGTCGACAGCGCCGGGAACCGGACACACCGAATAACAGCCACCGCATCCGATGCAGTCCTCCTGTCGGACCCAGGTGGCCTCTTCTCCGGGCTGCATGGCGTCCTGAAAACAGACTTTCAGGCAGCGCCCGCAATTGGTGCATAGCTCGGCATTCACTCTGGCTTTTTCATAAGGCATCTGGGAGTACTGCAGGGCAGCGTCCGAGGCGATGCCCAGCATGTCCGGGATGGTGGCGTAGCCTTTCTCATCCATGTATTTCTCCAGGCCCTGGACCTGCTTGCCCATCCACTCGTAGCCGTAGGCCATGACCGCAGCGCACATCTCCACAATATGGGCCCCGCTCATGATGAACTGGACGATATCCCTCCAGTCGTAAGCCCCGTTGGTTCCGGCGATGTACAACTCGTCCTTGAAAGCTTGACGGACCTCGTTGATCCAGCGCAGGGTCAGAGGCTTGATCCACGGTCCGCCAATTCCGGCCTGGCCGTAAATAAAAGGCTTACCGGTCTCAATATCCGGAACGAAACCGATGAACCGGTTGGTCAAAGTTACAGCTGAAGCTCCGGCCTTTTTCAGCTCTCCGGAAAAGGCCACCAGATCGGTCACCTGAGGGGTGACCTTGATCATAACTGGTATGGATACGGCCTCGGCCACTCGCTGGGTGATCCCGCAGGCGTAGTCGAAGTCCTGGCCCACATTCATTCCAGTGCGCACCCCGGGCATGAGCTTGGGGTGAGGGCATCCGAAATTGAGCTCCAGAAGGGGCACTCCGGCGTCTTCCATCTGCCTGCTCATGTCCACCCAGCCCTGCTCTTCGATGGAGCCCACGCTGCCGATGACTGTGGCCTGATGGTCCTGGGCATAGCGCACGGTTTCCTTCATCTCCTTGATGAATTCGTCCGGAGTCTCCAGGGCCAGGCCGCTCCTGCTGTACAGGCTGAACATGCGCGGCACCCGCCCCCGGCAGACCTCGTGCTTTTCATTTAAAAAACGCCACTTGGCCTTGCTGGTCAGCTCACGCATAGCATCAGAATCGGTCATGGTCTTGGCGATCACCCCGCCGGCCCCGGCATCTATGCACCTCTTCATGTTCTTGGCATTCAAGGTCGGTTCGGCCGAGGCAGCCACCAGGGGGTTTTTTATCTTCACTCCGCAAAATTCGACTTCTGTATTGGCCATATGATCCTCCATATTAAGTGTTCAGTGTTCTGTGTTCAGGAGCAGCCCTGACGGTCTGGCTATCAGTTGCCCGTTGTCAGTTATTAACATATCCACACGAAGCAGAATGATCTCAGGTCGTTTTTTCATTGAACACTGAACACCGAACACTGGGCGTTGCCCTAAATCCACTCCGTCCGTCCGGCCAGACCGGGAAAACGGTTCCGGGCCTCGTGAATTTTGTCTCTGTCCACCCGGGTGCGCAGGATCACCTCATCGTCTCCCCCGCTGGTCATGATCGTCCCCCAGGCATCAACGATCATGCTGTGTCCGACCAGGGTGGCCCCTCGATTGGGGCCCACTGCGTTGGCCGAGATGAGGGCGCACTGATTTTCAATGGCCCGGACCCTGTTGAGCATCAGCCAATGCTCCAGCCGGGGATAGGGCCAGGCCGAACAGACCAGAAATATTTCCGCCCCCAGATCGACCATGCGCCGGAAGAGCTCCGGAAACCGCAGGTCAAAACACGTGGCCAGCCCGAAAACGCCCAGGGGAGTAGAAATGACGCTGATCTCACGTCCCGGGGCAAGAAGCTGTTTCTCCCTGGAGTTATAGGCATAAAGATGGATCTTGCGATACGAACCTAGGATTTCTCCCTGGGGGGAGAGGAGATAGCTGGCATTATAATATGTGCCGTTCTCCTCAAGTACGAAGCTCCCGGTGTGCAGATAAGCCTCCATCTCCCGGGCCATGGTCCGCATGGCCGACAACGTAGGGCCGTCTTCGGTTTCAGCCTGAGAATAATAGTCATCAAAGCTCATAAAACCGATGTTCCACAGCTCCGGAAGGACAATAAGGTCCACTCCCCGGCAGGACCGGATATGTTCGATGGCCCGATCAATGGCCTTGGCCTTGTCGTCTTCCACCACTCCCATTTGAATTGAGGCAACTTCCATACCCTGGTCTCCTTTGTGCTTCTGACAACCACATAAAAGAACGCAACTCAGACCATCCTTCCAGCGAGCACCTGAACAAGTTCGGCCTGTTCAGAAACTTCACTTCCGCCCCCAAGCCCCATCAATTAGTGATCGCCGCCACTCACACATAATCCGCTCTCTTTCAGGTTCCCCTCCTTGCCGCCTGTCTTCCAGGCGGTAGGGAGGGGGCAGGGGAGGGTTCTTAATTTGGGACTCTCCAGATGCCTCAAGTTTCTAGGCCCTCAACCCTTTGTCCTATGCTTCCTCGTTCTGACCAAGATCCAAATAGGACAGAGGCAAAATGTCATAGGCCAGTTCCAGTTCACGCCCCAGTTTGGGATCTGTGAGCTGGGCCTGAAACCGCTGGCCAAAGACAAAACCGTCCGTCTTCATGCCCACCGTCCCGGAATAGATAATGGTCTTATCCAAGGGTCCGGGGATCTTGCTGCGCACAAAATCCATAAGATGGGTCGGAGAGAGGATGAGCTCCAACCGTCCTTCCTGGTACTCGATTGTTTGCCCGTCCTTGACCACCTGGCTTTTGAGAACCAAATCATCCCAGTGATTCTGAACTTCCTCCAATCTCCAAACCCTGGAGGTGATAAGATTGGGGCAAATCTGCTTGGACCTGGGAATATCCGATTCTTCCAGATGCCTGTCAGTATGATCGCTACCCAGGGCCACATATATGTCCTGTTCATTATCTATGAGCAGAACATACTCCACTTCACCACTGTTCTTGGTTCCATATGTCTCGATACTCGAATCCATGCTCAGGGCCCGACAGACCACCGGATACAAGGTCGGAGTGGACGCCGGAGCAGGAATACCTTTAGCAGCCAGCTCCTGGACGTGTTTTTGGACTTCGTCCTGGTTGCGGCCGACAAATCCGGCATTAACCATCCGCGTGAACTCGAATTGCAGGGAACGCGTGGTATCTTTTTCCTGGAGTGTAAATTGGGCGATCAAGATCACCTCCTGGTTTTCCTATGTTGGCAATATGGGAAAGATCGCTACAGCAGTCTTATTTAGTTATTTTTTGTGGTAACGGATCTCAAAGGTCACGCATCCATAGGGAATCTCATACGGACCGTGGGTCATTCCCGGTGGGCGGCAGGCATAGAAACCCGGCAAATAGGTCTCCTGTTTGACCTTGTCATAAAGGGTGCCCTCAATGATCCACACCTCTTCCCAGAAGTCGTGGACCAAGGTGTCCTTGGTTTCGATACCCGGAGGAAACTTCAAAAGCCGGGTATAATCTCCGGTATCCGAATCCTGGCTGAGAATTTTTTCTTTAATCCCTAAAGTGTCTCCTTCCACGGGCCGCCATTCATAAGACGTGTCGCAATCAATGAATTCGATTTCCGGCTTGGGCATAAGGGCCTCCTTATTTATTTAGTATGCTGAATTTGATATATCAATGGTGGTTCGAAGTTCCACGTTCACGGTTTATGGACAAAAGAAATGATCAACTCATCAAAGAACACTTCAACGACTGTCACGTTCAGAAAGATTTCAGCTCAACGAGCCACTCGCCTGATGGGGAAAGAGCATGATTTCCGCCTTTTTCCTGGACATTTCCAGATGAAAATCCATTGTATTTCTGGCTTCTTCCGGATCACGGCTGAAAAGAGCGTCGAGTACGGCTTGATGTTCGGTAATCACTTCCTGCAACCGGCCTTGGGCGGATAAGGCATGGGCTCCCATGAACTGGATGAGATCACGGATGGTTTCCAGGTTGGCCACCAATCTGCGGTTGTTGGTCAATTCACTGAACAGGGTGTGAAACTCTCGGTCGTAGCTCAAAAATCCCATGAAATCATTGGCTTGAGCACAGGAACGCTGACCGTCCAGGACCGCTTGTATATCATGAAGTTGATTTTTGGTAATTGTAGCGGCCACTTTTTCAATGGCCATGAGTTCCAGGGCCTTGCGCAGCTCAAATATCTCGTTTAAGTCCTGAAGATCGAATTGGGTGACCTGAACCCCTTTGCGGGGCAGGAAGGTGACCAGCCCTTTGGCCGAAAGTTCCAGCAAGGCCTCCCGGACAGGAGTTCTGGAGATGTTCAGCATCTGGGCTAGATCCTTTTCTTTGTAGATCTCCCCCGGTTTGAGATCACCGGTGAGCAGGGCCTGGTGCAGGGCCTTGTAGGCGATCTGCTTCAAAGATTCGGGCTGATCCACAGGCTGCAAGCCCCTGGGGCTCTTATCATCTTCCAATCGGGTGGTTGTGTTGGGCATGGTTTCCAGGTCAGAGTGCACACAAGCTCCTTTGTCGTTATCGTATTTGATATATCACATACCTTGAGATCGATGTCAAGCCTTTCTTGAGCTTGACATTCAGAAATCTGATATATGATATACCAGTTGATCGATGAATCAGATTTGTCGGAGGCAAAGCTGAAAAGACTTTTCTATGCACCAGAGGAGGCGGTATGTTGCAAAAAGTGGAAGTCCACCGGGCCGTGGGCATGGTCCTTGGGCATGATATCACCCGGATTGTGCCCAAGGAATTCAAGGGTCCGGCCCTGAAAAAGGGGCATGTGATTCAGGAGGCTGATATTCCCCTTTTGTTGTCCATGGGCAAACGCCAGATCTACGTCTTGAGCTTAGGGGAGGGATTTGTGCATGAAGAGGTGGCGGCTCAGCGCATCGCGTCAGCTACGGCCGGCCAAAACCTGACCTTGGGGGAGCCCGGGGAAGGCAAGGTGAACATGACTGCAAAAATCCAGGGCCTGCTCAAGGTCGATGTCGAGCTTCTGGAGTTGATAAACGATATTCCGGATGTCATGTTCGCCACCGTCCACGGCAATCAGGTGGTGGGCAAGGATCAGCCGGTAGCCGGGACCCGGGTCATTCCTCTGATCGTGCCGGAAGAGTGCGTCCGTCGGGTGGAAGAAATCTGTAAGGGGCGGCCGGTCCTGGAAATCAAAGCCCTGCGGTCGGCCAATGTGGGTTTGATCGTCACCGGAAGCGAAGTATATGACGGCTTGATTCAGGATGCTTTCAGCCCGGTGGTTCGCCGCAAGTTTGAGCAATTGGACAGCAGGATTATGCAGCAGGTTCTCGTCTCCGATAATCTGGACAAGACCGTTGAAGCCATTTGGGATTTGATCGAACAGGGGGCTGATTTTATTGCCCTGACCGGGGGAATGTCAGTTGATCCGGACGACCAGACCCCATCGGCTATTCAGGCCTCCGGGGCCGAGGTGGTAACCTACGGAGCTCCGGTTCTGCCCGGGGCCATGTTTATGCTGGCCTGGCTGAAAGGGGTGCCCATAGTCGGCCTGCCCGGGTGCGTCATGTACTACCAGGCCAGCATCTTCGATCTTGTTGTTCCCCGTCTCTTGGCCGGTGAACAGGTGACCCGCAAAGATATCGTATCTCTGGCCCACGGCGGCATGTGCCTGAACTGTTCAAGCTGCCGCTATCCCCAATGTCCTTTCGGCAAAGGGGCATAGTTTTGCACATCCAGGTCCTGATCCTGGCAGCGGGTTTTTCCCGGCGTATGGGCCGGTTTAAGCCCTTGCTTGTTCTGAACGGAAAAACCGTTTTGGCCAGGTGCGTGGAAAGCTTCCGCCAGGCCGGGATCGCTGATATTACAGTGCTCACTGGCCACCGGCACCAGGAAGTGGCCGAAGCCTGCGCCCAGCTGGGCGTGAATTGGGTATACAACCCGGATCATGCCCAGGGCATGTTTTCCTCCGTCCTGACCGCTGTCTCCTCTCTGCCCCCTCAGGCCGAAGCCTTTTTCCTGCTTCCGGTGGATATCCCTCTGGTCAGGCCCTGGACCATAGCCCAAACAGCCCTGCGCTATCACCAGCACGCACCATTGGTTGCCTTCCCCTGCTTTCAGGGGAAAAGGGGTCACCCTCCCCTGATATCCACTGAACTGAAAAGAGCTATTGCTACGCATGACGGACATGGCGGTTTGCGTTTTGTATTACAGCAGGTTGAAGATCAATCTTTGGATGTGCATACTTTTGATCGCAACATCCTCCTGGACATGAACCGGCCTGAAGATTTTGCCCAGACTGAACACAGGGCTTCTTCCCTGGCTAGGCTGGACAGGGAGGAAGCCCGGGCTCTGATCACGGACGTCTATCCCATTTCAGACGCTGGTCTGGCCCACGGCCTGGCTGTAGCCCAGACCGCCGAGGCCCTGGCCCGGGCTTTAAATCGGGCCGGATGCAGCGTGGATGTCGAACTGGCCTATGTCTGTGGCCTGGTTCACGATCTGGCCAAAGGTCAGCCCCGGCATGAGGAAGCCGGGGGGAAATTGTTGCACGACATGGGACTTGACGAGATGGCCTCCATTGTGGCCGCCCATAGAGACTTGACCCTGCTCGAAGACCAAGACATCACGGCCAAAGAAGTGGTCTACCTGGCCGACAAGCTGACCCGGGGAACCCAACGGGTCAGTGTGCGGGAACGCTTTCAGGAAAAACTGGATCTGTTCAGCAATGACCCCGAGGCCATAGCCGCTATTTCCAGACGCCTGGACAATGCCTTAACGGTCCAGGCCCGGATGGAAAGTGTCCTGTACTGTTCGGTGCAGGACGTTGTTCCTGATTTATAATCAAGGGACGTTTTTTGTACCTCTTCGGAACATACACAAACAGGCTCCTTTATGCGTAACCTCCTTGAATTTATTTATTCAGAACTCGCCTCGGGCCGACCGGTCGTGAGTGCAGTCATAGTCACCAGCAGCGGCTCAACCCCCCGCAGCACAGGATCGCGGATGGCCGTATCCGTGGATGGCCGCTGTCAGGGGTCCGTGGGCGGAGGGCCGGGCGAGGCCATGGCCCAGCGCAAGGCCCAAACCGTGCATCAAACCTGGCACAGCACGCTGCTTTCTCTGGACCTGTCCGGAAAGGAGGCCGCAGACGCAGGCATGATCTGCGGCGGAAAACAGGAGATCCTCTTGGAATACATTCCTGCAGACCACAAAAATGCGGAGCTCTTTTCCCGCTTGCTGACTGCTTGGGATGCCGGGCAGGCCAGCTCCCTGTGCACAGTCTTTATCCAAAAATCTCAGGAGACGATTATCCTGGACAGGACCCTGGACTCAGCCTCGCTTGCAGACTCCGTCCCCGCTCCTCTTAGAGAAGAAGCCCGGAGATCGGCCCATACATCAAGGCTGCCCACAATTGCTCACCAAGATGCCTGCACGCTTCTGGTCGAGCCCATTCGCCCTCCCGGGACCGTGTTTATCGCCGGAGCCGGGCATGTTGGTCAGACCACGGCTGATCTGGCCGCCTATGTGGGGTTTCGAACCATCATTATCGATGACCGGGCCGATTTCCTCATTCCGGAACGCTTTCCCCGGGCCGGCAGGCTGCATCACGCCCCCGGGTTCGAAGCCTGCTTCCAGCAGCTGGATATGCCTGCGGACAGCTTCATCGTTATTGTGACCAGAGGGCACGTGCACGATAAGAATGTCCTGACCCAGGCCCTGCAGACCAGGGCCGAATATATCGGAATGATAGGAAGCAAAAAAAAGCGGAAGGCCATCTATGAAGCCTTACGCCAGCAGGGAGTGGCTCAAAGTGCGCTGGACCAGGTGCATTGCCCCATCGGGCTGTCTATTGGGGCAGACACGCCGGAAGAGATTGCGGTGAGTATTGTGGCTGAGTTGATTCAAGAGCGGGTCAAGGTGGGGTGATTGGATTTTAATGACTTTTTGCAGTGACCTCATGTTATACGCTCAACTTAGAAAGAGACCTACTGCAAAACACTCAATACTTCTTCTTTCGTGTTAACGAAGATTATTTTATCTAGGGCGTTGTCTAGTATCTCTGGATTGTATTGCTTGAATATGAGCTCTCTTTCTTGGTCTGTGAGTCCAAACTTCTTGTTGAGAAGCCTTTGCAGCACCCTCTGCTTGTCAAGTATTTCTCCTTGCTGCAAACCCTGCTGCAAACCTTCTTCCCGACCCAACCTTTCTATGCTGGTCATATATGGCATTTTTTTAGCCT
>JAXHMO010000006.1:0-5878 GCA_034521385.1 Desulfovermiculus sp. | reverse complement strand
TGGCAAGGAGGGGCAGGGGTGGTTGGGATTATGATTCTTATACATCATTTTTCCAACATGTTATAACCTCACATCGGTATATGTGTGCCATGCTCAGCCCTTCAGGGGAATTCTCCATAAGCCTTATGCTGAACCAAGACCAACACCCATCGACTGTTCCCTGGACCACCCAGGATACCTGGCTGGGGGTAGCCTGCCTGGGGCTTTGGCTGTCCCTGGCCTATGGCCTGGTGTTGGTCCTGAAACTCTTGGCCGTGGATATCTCTCCAGGTCTGATGATGACCGGGCTGGAACTGGCCCTGCTTCTTCCAGTCTGGTGGTTGACCCGCCAAAAATACGGCACGAGCTTTCGTCATCTGGGGCTGACCGGGTTCAAGGCCAGGTATTTGGGGGTTGGCCTGGCCCTCTTTGTCCCTGCCATGTGGCTCAACGCCCTGTATGAAGCCTTCCTCTCCCGATTTGGACTCAAGATGCAACCAGAATTGGATCGGATATTGACCGGTACTTCATCTCCCGGACTGTTCATCCTGGCCGCAGTGATCATCGCCCCCCTGGTGGAAGAGATCTTTTTTCGCGGGTTCCTCTTTGCCGGCCTCAAAAAACGCTTTACCTGGCCTAAGGCCATGCTCATCAGTTCTGGGCTTTTTGCCTTCCTCCACTTAACCCCCCTGGCCGTCCCGCCCATTTTCATCCTCGGACTGGTCTTCGCTTACCTCTATCAGCGAAGCGGTTCCATCTGGCCGGCGGTTATCATCCACTCCTTGGTTAACAGCCTGGCTGTTATTTGGATCTCTGCCCAGTAAGCAATTATGGGTCTTGGCCCTCTTTGTTTTAACCGTATCTTCATGCGAGACCCAAGGATTAATCTCAAGTTAATATCCCAAATTTCACCCTGTCTTCTAGTACCGTGTCTTATAAGTTCTGTCCCATATAATGGCAGTTTCTAATATTGATTTTCTTTTTAAGTTTGACCCACTATTCAACGACACGGAAATTCGAATTTGATGAACCTGAAAATAAACTTATAAATGAAGTAAAACCAATTGCCAAAAATTGAGACAACATTTTTGCACCAACTCCTCCCTGGAAAGCTGCCCAAAGCGACAGCAGCAGGGAAAAGAGACCCTCCCCTAACCCCTCCCTCCTGCCCAAAGCGGCAGCAGGGAGGGGAGTCAGAAGAAGAGGGCTGGAGTACTAACCAAAGCCTCATCCTCCCTCTTAACTCCCCTCCCTGCCGCCTGTCTTCCAGGCGGTAGGGAGGGGCCAGGGGAGGGTTCTCCTTCTCCAATTCCCCGCCCTGGTCAGGGCGGGGCCAGGGGCGGGTGGTCATAATGACAATCAACCTCCAGTATTCATATTCTCCTGCATCCAAAGTTAATGGTTTTTTATGTCAGAGATTTATGGATAACGCACTGATAAATCGCTCCAAATCGTTTTCCTGTCCTTCCTGGTAATCTTCTGGATAGAGTAGCTGGCGCATGAAAAAGATGCTGTCCACATCCAAGGCCTGACGGGCATTTCGAGAGAAGCTGCCCAGTTGTTGAGCGATTCTCTCTTTCTGATCTGCCGGCAGCTCTTTCAGATACGGCTGGGCCTGATCGGAAAGCTCACTCAGCAGCTCTGCCTTGGAATGCAGATTTGCTGTGTACTGGTCGATATCTCCATTTTCGTGCATGGACGAATCTGCGATCTGTTCCAGCTCCCGAATCCTGGCTGCCTGGGTCCTGAGCATATCAATGAGTCCATGCATGCCTGAAGTGGGAGCACTTTTCTGCTGATCGGTCATATCTCTCCTCCGTTTCTATCATACCTGCCAAAAGGCTGTACCTAGCAATTTCTAACAAACATCAAAGCTCCCGTAAATTACCAACAGGAAAGACGGCCTGATCCAAGCCTGGACAAGGAATACACATAGCAGTTATGGAAAAAAGCGGATTATCGGATTCTGAGTCTGAAAATGCATATTACTGCACTCAGCGATCGAAAAAGATATTCTTCCCGCTGACCGACAAGGGGATGCCCATAACCAACTCCCATTCCACAGTGGCCATATCCCGGGCTGCAACTCCGATCCGATACATGATCCGATTGTCCACGTTAAACATGCTGGCCGTCTTGACCGCCGAGCCTAGGGCAATGCCCAAATCCAGGTGGCGAAAAGAACAGATCGGTCCCTGAAATTCTCCCTGGTTTGGGGGTTGTTCCTGCATGGTTTTGCAGTCCGCAAACCCGCAGGCCCCGCAATTTAATCCCACGGGCGGAGCCTTTTCCAGCCCCACCAGCAGTACGGCTTCTGACCGGGCCACTCCAGCCCCATCCCGATCAAAATCCTTTTTCCCGGTCCGCTGGCCAAAGGTGTTCATGGCCTGGGCTAATTCTTGGATTTCACGCCCCTCCAGGACCTTGGTCCGCACGTAATTCTCCCCTTTGCTCTTAGGAGCTGTGGTAGCGGAAATGGCCATGAACCTGGCGATGTGATCTATGCCTTCCATGCAACGCCTCCTTTGGGTATGCTGTGTTTCGTACGTTATATACCAAGATTCGCTTTTTCTGCTGCAATGAGTATGGCCAGCTCAAATGATTTGCCCTCCAGCCTAGAATTCTTTAGCATAGTTGGCAATCATTCCTTATATGTGGACATGGTCAAGTGGGCAAGCGAGTGGTCAAAGAGCTGCACTCTCACCAGAAGCCGGTGGTTGTTATTGATAATGACGAGGAAGTCCTCTTGCGCTGCAAAGAAATGGGTATACCGCATTTGGATAAAGATGCCATGGACGAGGAGACATTGCTCGAGGCCGGAGTGGAGCGGGCAAAAGGGCTGGTTTCCGTAGTCAACAGGGATGCGGACAATGTGTATATTGTTCTGACCGCCAGGTCATTGAACCCTGACTTGTTCATCTCCACAAGCAAGATACAGTGATCGCCATCGGTCCCAAAAAGAACATGGACAACTTTTTCCAATACCTGTATGGCACCCCTCGGCCCAGCACCTAGTGCTTTGGATCAAAGTTCTGCCTTTGTTTTTGGCAACTTCCGTTTTTTATTTTTTTAAGGAAATTGGAATTTAAGGGAATGCTTTTATGACTCGCAATCAGGTTCAAGATATAAGTCGGTTTACCTTTGTCCAAAGAGCCAATCAGCTCATGGCCAGGTTCAATGATCTCGATATTCAGTTTCTGTGCACCTTGAGCCGGGACAAGGTGACCCACAATGCCCAACAGCTCTCACAAACCTTATCAGAACGGATTTCATCTCCGGAGGTAAGAGATCTGGTCCAGGCTGTGGATCATGTCCTGACTGAACCGGAAGCTGATATGGACGGAGTCCTCAATCTGATTGATGCGGATGAGTTGGATCACAATGCATTGTCCATCGGTGGAGAAACGGTCGAGGATGAGTCAAATCAGCTCCTTGGTGAGGTCCCTATCCTGGACACCATGAGTTCATCTCCACCTGCCCAGCCCCAGGATGATACTCAGGCAAATGCCCTCCGGGACTTGGTGCTCGCGGTCTGCTTGTATCACTTTCTGGATAAACGACGGCAGAACAAGCAGGGGTATGTTAAGCAGATACGGGATGTCTTGAGTTTCATTTCCCAACGTCAAGCCGAATTTCTTTTGCTTGCCGAACCACTTCTGGACATCGTAGCCGATCAGGGTTTGGCCATTATTGAACGGGGTCGGGCCAGCAGGGCCCTGATCAACAACTTCAATATCGAACAGGTCCTCATTTATGCCGCCCTCAATCCCAACTTTTCAGAATCGGAAAAACACTATGTCTTTTCCTGGTTGACTGCGTATCAAAAGGTATACCGCAGGTTCGAATCCATATTTTATGACCAAAAGGCGGAAAAGGTTGCTGCAGCCAGCAAATGGTTTCATACCACGCTAACTGCACTTAGAAAAAACAATCAGGCCCCAGGCGATATGTTTGGACTTTCGGAATTTCTCCAGCAGTTCGTCCAGACAATTGCCCAAAACAACGAAAGCGCCGCCCTGGATCTGGGCAGGGCCCTGGTCTTGACCACAAACAATGAAGACATCGTTCGGGGAATGCACGAGATCTTTCGCAGTGCCCATGGTGGCCGGTATGATTTTGATCTGATCAAAGAAACATACAGGCTCATGTTCGAGATCATGCAGGATTACCGGATGATTTGTATTCAGAAAAAAAAGGTACAAACCCAGATCAAGGAAAGATTTGCCCGGATTTCCCATCAGAGGCGGGAGATGGAAAAAGTTATGAGCCAGGCATCAGGGCAAGGTTCAGGGCAAGGCCTGTCCACACCTGTGCTCGGGAGCTGGCAAGAACATGCATTGCTGGAGGAAACCAGGACCAATCTGGAGAAAAACGGCCTGCTGCACCTGTTTGATCTCTGGCCCTTGCCGGAGAAATCCCAAACCCTCTTTAATCAAGTATGTCAGCTCAAGGGCATGATTCCCCAGGACACCGAGTATACCCTGGGCTTTCTCTTGTACATTGAAAAGTTTCTTGAGTTTCTGATGCGCCTGGATCGCTTGGGAATCAAAGTGGTGCAGCACGAAGCATTGAATGCCCTTTTGACCAATGCCTACCAAATACATACCATGCATCTGCTCAAAGAGGGTATGTATTTGGGTTCCACCGGGTATTGGCGATCACCGAACCAAAGGCCGCCGTCTGTTATCTGTATCACCAATCCCGGAGCCCTGGGCAACTGCCTGAATTTGCCCCTACGGCACATCAACTTCAGAGTGTTTCTGGGCACGGGTCAGTTTTATGAGTCCCCGTTCATTCTGGACAGTACAGAACGCTACGGTTCCATGGATGAACTCGGCGGTCCGGAACAACTTTTTATGCGTCCCGGCCTGTTTTTATTAGATATTCCCCAGCAGATTGAAGACCATTTCCGGAAAGTCCAAAGATCGCAATTCCAGACTCCTCATTTTCAAAATTTGATCCAGATGCGAACCCGCAAGGGATAGACGGTCAATCTTCTGTTGGCAATACCCTTATTTCAAGCCTCACTGCCCTCGCCCTTCCGGTACAACTTCCGCCCGGCCGGACCACTCGAATACCCCTTCAAGTCCCCAATCCGCTCGGAGGGACATCTCGGCCAGCGAGTACAAAAAGCTGTGAATCTCCTTCCAGCCCAGGCTCATACTCATCAGGTGCGTCTTCTGGTTGAAAAACTTCAATTTCACGCTTCGCTCTGAGTACTGAATGTCGATCTTAGTCGTCAATTTGGCTTTCGCCAATTCCTGCGTCTTCTCTTGCTTATTCCGGCCGCTGTCCCAACTCGGAGGATTGCTCTCCAACTCGCTCATATGCATAAACTGGAAGATGTCGTCCTTGTCCTCGGCGGTGACGGACTCGGGCAAAGAGGTGTGCTTTTCCACGTAGCGACGGAGATAACCACCCAACATCTTGACCAATCTTCGTGTGAGCAAAACGGCGGGAACCGCTTCTTCTCCGCTAAAGGTCAAACCAAGGCGGTCCTGCTCGGGAAGAAAATGGAAAGAAAAGACGGTTTTGCTCATGTTTCTTGTCCTTGGGTAGAGTCATCAAAGTGGGGGTCAGGTCTTGATTTTTGAATTCACCTGATGTGTACACAGATCATGGCCAGACCTCTGCGAATCGAGTATCTTGGAGTTGTCTACTATGTGATGGCCCGGGGGAACGCCCGGAGCCCGTTACGCGGATCGGCCGCCTCCGCCTGAACTCCTGCCGCCTTCCTTCCCCTCCAAGTCAGCCAGAAACGAGGCCATCGTTCGAGCTTATCGAGGCCAATGGCTATTCCCAAACGGCTATCGCAGAAGAGACGCGGCTGCACTACTCCACCGTGGGCAGGATCATAGGCCGAGTTTGTCCATTTTCAAAATACAATGATCCCCATCAC
>JAXHMO010000005.1:0-59271 GCA_034521385.1 Desulfovermiculus sp. | reverse complement strand
GAGATCTGGCCGACATGGGTTTTTGAGGCCCGGCGTATGGGGGTAAGTGTGGCCCTGGTCAACGGACGTATTTCCCCTCGTTCTTTCCGCTCATACCGACATCTACGTTTCTTTTTCCAACATGTCCTGGCTCAGTTTGACTTCTTGAGCATGATCCGTCCAGAGGATAGAGAGCGGATAATGGCCATGGGTGCACCAAAGGATCGGACGGTGGTCAGCGGGAACGCCAAATACGAAACAATTCCGGCCAAAATGAACCCGAATGCTGAAGATACAATGCGCCAGATCCTGGATTTGCCCCCAGAAGCCCACATTTTGGTAGCTGGCAGTACCCGGGAAGGCGAAGAGGAAAAGATCCTTGAGGCCTATAAGCGGGTAGTACAAACTTTTCCCCAGGCCATCTTAATCATCGCCCCCAGGCATCTCCAGCGGACCCCAAGTATAGGATCCCTGGTCAAGACTCGAGGATTCGATTGTGATTATCGGACCCAGCTCGGAGAGGAAACCAATACGCGTAAGGCAAATATTGTCATTCTGGATACCTTTGGAGAATTGTTTGATACCTACAGTGTAGCCAGTGTGGTTTTTTGCGGTGCAAGCCTGGTTCCTCTTGGCGGTCAGAATCCGCTTGAGCCCGCTGTATGGGGCAAGCCGGTGCTTTACGGTCCTTCCATGGAGGACTTTCTGGACGCTCGAGAGATTCTAGAGGCCGCAGGAGGGGGAAAGACGGTATCTGATGCCCAAGCCCTGGCTACGGAGATTATTGCCCTCCTTGCAGATCCGCAACGAATTCGGGACATGGGAGAAAAGGCCCAAACCGCTGTGCTCGAACACCAAGGAGCCGCAGACAAGCATGCGGCCTATATAGAAAAAATGCTGATGTATGCAGGGAGGCAGAAACAATGACCATAGACCACAATGCCCTCAAAGCCATGGAAGAAAGCCTGGACTCACAAACCCTTTCCCGGGTGGAAAAGGCCGTGCACATGCTGGTCCGGGCCAAAGAGGAGGGTAAAAAAGTGGTGGCGGTTCTGGGCAGTGGCCCCAATATCCACGAAGGGGTGACCACCCTGGTGGCCGAACTTATATACAAGGGATTGATTGACGGGGTGTCCACCAGTTCCGCGGTTATCGCCCATGAGATGGCCGGGACCCTGGAAAAGGTGAAAAGAATCGACGGCAGGGCGCTCGGGTTTTCTCCGGACAAACTCCCTTTAGACGGCAAAATGGAGGTCAGCCTTCTTTCCACTCCCCAATTTCAGGAATATGAACAAGAAATTGTCCTGGATGCAGAGCTGTATCAGCGTATGGCCCAAGCCGAGGGCAATGAAATCATAAAGGTGGCCGGGAATATGGCCTACCCAACCGGATATCGCACCGAACGCCTGGCCAGGGACGTTCTGGCCCTGGCCAAGCGGTGCGGACGTCCGTTTGAAGAAATAGCCGGGCTGGGAGCTGATCCGTATACCATGATCGGGGCCGGTGCCCGTATGGGTGTGCCGGTCATAGTCACTATCCCTCAACTCATTGGTGGCGGAGAAGTTGGACTGGCCATCGGGGACAGCCTGTCTGTTTCCGGAAGGTGCGAGCGTTTGGCCCGGCTCCTGGGGAATGCAGATGTGATCATTGAATCCGCCGTGGCCCTGACTCAGGAAATTCACGACGGTCCCTTTGAACGCTATACCGGACACGGTATCTGGGCCGACTGGCAGGGGGAATGGACCTACTCCCTGGCCGAGAAAAAGATTATCCGCATCGACCTTGATCCGAACCTGGACATGGCCTGGAGAAAAGAACGACAATCAGGGGATGTCTCTACGGCCATCGATCAGGGATTGCCCAAAAGCGTGTCAATGCAGACTCCATTCCGTATGGAGATGTCCGGTTTCGCCCGCATACCCGGGAGCCTGCCGATCATCGGCGATATAGGCCAGGTCTGGCCGGTCATGATCTCCAAGCTGGCCAAAGCTCTAGATATCCAGCTCAACTTGATGAGCTACAAACAATCCCTGCCCGCCGGAAAAGGCTTCCGGGAATGGATTGTGGACAATGTCGGCCCGGTGGACCGGAAACGGATGGTTGCCGAGGCACGGCAGACAGGAATCGATTGAATGGAAAGCGGCGATAGAGGCTGTGAGCTTGCAATTAGAGAATCTCAAAGTGCCCAACACCAGAGTCTGGCCTGAGTTGGTCCCGAGTTTTGAAGATGAGGGGATGCATCTTCTTCAGAGAAAAACAAAAGGTAATATCATCCGGGAAGTGTACCGTTATGAACAGACTCTGATAAAGCGCTTCATCAAAACGAGCCCTTTGCCTGATATGCGCCGGGTATGGAGAATGGAAGACCAAGCCCTGAAGAGGCTTGAGGGGCTATCGGTGCCGGCAACCTACGGGTATAAAATTCACAGACATAAGGACTTTTTGGAAATTATTTATGCCCGAGAGTTTGTTCAGGGCCAACCCATTGACACATTCACCCTTGAGGACATGGTTCCTTTGGGCCAGAGAATGGCCCAAATCCACAAGAGGGGAGTCATAACCCGGGATCCCGCTCCAAACAATTTCATTAAAACCCAGGCCGGAGATATACTGTTTATTGATTTTGGTCGTTCTGCATTGCTCAATCCCAAAAATCCAGGAATTTTTTATTATCTTGGCAAGGAGTTGGCCCGCCTGCGTTATCATGCCCTTTCCGGTGATAAAGTCCTTTATACACGTTTCCAGGAAGTCTATTTTTCAGCTTTGACGGACAGTTCTGTTCAACCTTGGCTTATACGCCGGATCTGTGCTCCGTGGTACCGACGATTTACCCACAAACACTCTCGACCCCAAAAATGATGCCGATGATGGATACCTTGGTCGGGCCCTGTTGTGGACCAAAGAGGAGGGCAGGGTCTAGAGGCGTTCCCTGGTGGCGAAGCAAAGGATTGGTTTGTACGGCGGCTCGAATGCTGTCCGCCATCTGCTGGCCCAGTTTGGGGGCATCTGAGATCCCGCCCCAGGCCTCCTGGGGTAAGTCTGCCAGCAGATCGATGAAGTTCTCCAGGTTTTGCTCCGGGGTGTGGGCGAACCAGTGCAGGGCGGCGCTGAGGATGCCCTGCTTTCTGTGTGCGCTTTGGGAAGTGCCTGGGGCAACCATGTCTCGAAACATCTCCCTGGCCATGGACACGGCCTGTTCCAGCTCGTCCTGGTCGTTCAGGACGGTTTGGAAATCCGGCAGAGGTGATAGGTGCAAAGGATTGCCTTTCTCCAGGCCAGGGGTCCAGATGATCATTTCCGCGCTCTGGCCCAGAAGGGCTGCTTTGCTCTGATCCGAGCTCAGCCAACCCGAGGGGGCAGCGGGCCAGGGCTCTCCCAGACGGGAGAGGTCATTGGCCGCATCTATGACCAGGGAGGGTATCCCCAGCAGGGCAGCCTCCTCCACCAGCCTGCGGACCAGGACTGTTTTCCCGGACCCGCTGCCGGCCAGAATGGCGATATGTTTGACCAGTTGGTCAACATTTATATGTACCTCAGACCAGGAGGAGGCCTTGGGGCATACTCCCAGGAGCAGCTTATCCAGGTTGCGGGGAGGGCTTTGGGCAGAACGGCGTGTTGTCCGGGCCTCAGAAGGACCAGGTCCTGGGCGGAGTAGTGGGGATTGCGGGGTTTCAGGCGGTTTTCCACGTGCTGGTGGTTCTGGTGTGGAACAGCCCTTGGCCTGTTGGTCCAGGTGGATGAGGCTGCTGCCCTGGATCATATTCAGCGCAGAGATGGGGGTGTCTAGATACTCCTTGAGCCGGGCCAAAAGGGCCTGTAAGGTGTCCACGGTTCTGGCGTTCGCGGGGATCTGGGAGTCCAGATTGTCACTTATCCAGGCCCAGGCCTTGTCCGTGAGCAGAAGATGATAGGCCCGGCCCCGTTTTTCCAGCTCCAGGAATCCGGCTTGAATCATCTCCTTCCTGGCTTGGGGCTTGAGCTGTTTCACATCTGACTGTTTGGGCTCCTGCCCGGTGAACAAAAGGCGGAGGAGGACCAGGGTTTGCAAGGGGGAAGGCGTAAAGGACATAGGGTTGCTCTTTGCTGGAATGTACGGTGCTTGGTTTCTTGAATGGGACTTTTCCTTGTTACGGACTCAGGCCTGCCTCATGTGGTCTGGATCTCAGTTAGCCGGCCCATTTTCCAGAGCACCAGGTCCCGGATTTTGTCAGTGTACTTTCGCTCCTGCAAATGCGGGGGCGGGGTGCCCTCATTGCCCCCGGGATCCTGGACCACAGTCTGCCCGGGCAAACTGGCAAAGGCAATCCCCTGCACCTCCGACCATGTGGCGACAGCTTGGGGAAGAATGAGCACAATTCTGCTCCGGGTTATCCTGGCCAGCCATTCTGCGGCCTTGGCCAGGCCCAGGAGATTTTCCGGCCGGGGAGATGCGTCGTCCACCACCAGCCCCAGGCAAAGTCTTTGCCTTCCGATGGCCAGGGCCAGTTGATCGGCCTGGATGTGCTTGGCATACTTCCGGAGCAGGGGATGCCTTCCGGCCAGGCAGGAATGGACCGCCCTTTGCAGCCAGGGTTTGGATGGACCGGGGACGGCCCACAGGTGAGCGTTGGCCGGCATGCTCAACTGATCCGCAACTGCCAGGGAAGAGTCAGGATCGATGCTCACACCTCTGTCGTACCAGGTTGGAAAAATGGAGAATGCAGCCAAAGCCAGTCTCTCAATGGCCTGGGAGAGCAGGGATTGCACCTCAGGAAGAGGATCAAGGAGGCAGACGCAGAAGAGGATATCCTCTGCCCTGGCTGCTCCCAGTTCAATTTCTGACAGAATACGCACGGGATCATGGGTGAAGAGAGTGCAGATGTTTCCACAGTCTATGGAGGACAGGCAGTCTTGTAAAAGGTTGTTCATCTTTGAATTCTCTAGCAACACAAGGCAGCTTTTATGCCCAGATTTCATTCCTAAGGATATTGTCCAAAACTGCTGTCCTGAATGTGGGCTCCCATTGCCGATCCAAAGGCGATCAAATCTTGATAGCCTTTATCAACGATATACTGGAGTACACTGCTATCCAATACTTGGTATTGGTGAATGGCTATATTTCGAAATCCAGTCATGGCCACCAGGGATTGACGCAGTTTACTGCTTATGTGTCCCGCCTTCTCCAACATGTAAAAGGTGTCTCCACTGCTTTGAGGCACTCCCAGCCGATGCTTGGCCACTACATGCATAGCCAAATCAATCGCCGCCTGACATGCTCGTTCAATATTCAGAGTTAAGGCATCAAGGTGAGTGTAATCTTCCAGTTCTGGATCTGCCCTGTACTCTTCATGCATGCGTTGGATGCACCGCTCAATGATCGCAGCTTTGTTCCAGACAATGTCATCAGGCTGTATAGGCATGTTCAACTTCCCGCCTGGCGATTCGCAGTTCAAGGTACAGGCCCAAAGCCGTAGCCACAAACAGGTCGTGAAAGTACTGGTCCTTGCAAAAAAGACACTCGCCTTGCAAAAGTGCCTCCTTAGCGTAAATCAGATTGTGCGTGCTTAAGATTCCGAGATCCACTGGACGAGGCGAATATGTTCCAAGTTGACTGCTCAAGTGCAGAAGGTCCATCTGGCTGAAACTGCATCCCGGAGCCGGAAGCAAGGCAATGTCAATGTCGCTGTCCGCATGCAACTGGCCGGTGACAGTTGAACCCAATGCGTAAGCTGCAGAAATCCTCTCGTCTTTTTCCAGGCAATCAGCGATCTTTGTGGCTTCTGAGCTGAGATGGATCATTGTTTTCACCGGTTTGACCTGTCAGATTTGCCTCCGGCAAATCTGACATATTTTTGCCCCAGAGCGGGCACCAAAAATTTGCCGCATTGATCAAGGATGAAACTCAGGGTTTCGGCCAGAGGCGTGAGCGGAACCCCTTCTTCGTTTTCAAGGTTTATCCTGGGAACTTTCTTCCAGGAAGTTACAATGGAATATGCAGGCAAGTTAACATCTCGTTTCATACGAGCAACCTCTCATCGGGACAGCATGCTGTCTTTTTGTATCTTACCGAGACAATGTTGACGCTGCAAGGAAAACACGTCTCCAGGCCCAAGAAAAGGGCTTTGATTGACACCAGAATAAAATGTGACTATTTTGACTACATTGCCCAATGTCTGTGCAAAGACGATCAGAACCGGAGGGAGCTTTGGCATGGAGCAAATCAAAATAGGCGTTCGCGAGGCAAAAATGCACCTGAGCCGATACCTCAAAACCGTGCAAAGCGGCTGCGAGGTGATCATTACCGATCGGGGACGACCTGTCGGAAAAATCGTTCCTTTAGAAGAGAAGGAAATGCCTTTGGCTGATCGTCTCAAGCACCTCGAACTCAGAGGTATCATAGAGCCGAAAAACGGCAGGGGCGGTTTGAAGATTCACTCTCCGGTTGCAGTGGAAAATGATGTTGCCCAGAAGCTTCTACAAGAGGATCGGGATAGTGAGCATTGACTTATCCGTTGTTTACTGGGATACATCAGCCGTTTTGTCTGTACTGTGCAAGGACTCTCACAGCCCGCGAGCTCTTAATTGGACGCAAGTTGAAGGTATTCACTTGATGTCCACCCTGGCCTGGGCTGAAAGTTGTGCAGTCATCGCCCGTATGCATAAGGAAGGCATTCTTTCCAAGCAAACCAAAGAATATATTTTTGAAGCACTCCGGCAGGGAGTATGGCGACGTATGAACGGCCTTCCCGATTGGGATACAACCCAACGACTCGGCCAAAAATGGAGCTTGCACGGCGCGGACTTATGGCATCTGGCTACAGCCAAAAGCTTGCATCAGGAACTTCCCGAGCTGATATTGCTCACCTTCGATGAAAAACTTCAAGTTGCTGCAAAAGAAGAAGGAATGGGTCCTGGCAAGGATCTTTAGGATGATTCTCAGAATCCGGTAAAGGCTATGCCCGACCCGGGCACCATGCGATCTTGAGTCCTTTACTGGAAGTCTACATATGTGAGGAGAATAAAGCTGGCTACGCCCGTAACCCAATTGGTTCCAGGTTCAAGGAAATTTTCTTGTTTTTTATGGCAGCGCTTTATGAATAAGGCACTAAAATGCTTACTCAAAATTTGGACAAAACGCTTCAACCATTCTGTTCAGGCAGGTCGGAGTAATTGATCGTGCAACAAGTTGAACTTGATACCATCCAGGAACTCATAGCCCAGAACAAGGCGGATGAGCTGGTCGCCCTGCAGGAGCAGGTGGACCTGCATCCAGCCGACTGGGCAGACTTTCTGGAAAATCTGCCCCAGGAGGATCTGGCCAGATATATCGAATTGGTAGGTCCGGAGCTCGGCCTGCCCATTTTTGAGTTCATTTCCTTTGAAGCCAAGAAAGCGATTATCGAGATCCTGCCCACAAAGGTTTTGGGCAGACTGATCACCCTGATGAGTCCTGACGATCGGGCCGACCTGGTTGAAGAAGTGGACGAGGCCATGAAGGAACGTATCCTGTCCCTTCTTTTCCAGGCCGAGCGTCAGAACTTGCTGAACCTCTTAAGCTATCCGGAAAACAGCGCCGGGGCGTACATGACCACTGAGTACGCCCTGTTGCGCATGGACGATAAGGTTCAGGACGGCCTTGAACAGATCCGCCTCCAAGCCCCGCGCAAAGAAAACGTCTATTACATCTACGTAGTGGACACCTCCTTTCACTTAGTGGGATTTATCTCCCTGCGCCGGCTGATCATGGCCCGGCGGGGGGAGTATATCCAAGACATCATGGACAAGCGGGTCATATCCGTGCAGGTGGACAAGGATATCGAAGATGTGGCCCAGCAGATGCGCCACTACGACTTTCTGGCCATGCCGGTGGTGGACAGCCAGGAACGCTTGGTGGGGCTGATCACCTTTGACGATATTTACGATGTCATTCAGGAAGAGGCCACCGAGGATATGTTTTATCTGGCCAACCTGGATACCGACGAGACTGTGCAATCTCCCTTGTTCCGCTCGGTCAAGCTGCGGGTACCCTGGCTGATGTTCAATTTGATTACCGCTTTGCTGGTGGCCACCACCGTGAATCAGTTCTCGGGCACCATTTCCCAGTATGTGGCCTTGGCGGTCATGATGCCCGTGGTCGGCCTTTTAGGAGGAAACGCCGGCAACCAGTCTTTGACCGTGGTGGTCCGGGCCTTGGCCTTGGGTGAGATCGACCTGGGCCAGCACTGGAAGGTCTTACTTAAAGAGCTGGCTGTGGGACTGTGCAATGGGCTGATGGTGGGACTGGTCATCGGAGGGATCGCCTATTTCTGGTACCAGAATATATGGCTGTCTCTTATCCTGGTCATCGCCATGACCGCAAATCTGGTCATTGCCGGTCTCTTCGGATCCATGGTCCCCATCATCCTGCGCAAGATGAAACTGGATCCGGCCTTGGGCTCAAGCATCTTTGTAACCACAGCAACGGATGCTGGCGGCTTTTTCATTTTCCTGGGCCTGGCCACTTTGCTGCTTCACAACCTTCTGGCCGGGTAGAGGGCTTGGAGCATAGGGCAGAGGGCAGAGGGCATGGAGCATGGGGCTTGGGGCATGGAGCTTGGAGTTTGGGGCATGGGGCTTTGGGCCTGGGGCAGGGAACTGGAACTGGGAGTAGAGGTCAGTGCTGCCTCTGGCGGCTGCCATAGTTTGATCAAGGGTGAAACTTAGAGTTTCCCCTGCCCCTCCTTGCCAAGGAGGGGACTTAAGAATACCGAGATAGAATTTTTCCATGGACGTTGCTGTATGGGTAAACGATCAATTTGGGCCTGGGCACTCATTTGCCTACGAGGATGAAGTGGCTCAGGAAATTGTTGGGGAAACCCGCATAGAGTTTCCGGTTGATGCCCGGATTTTAAACAAGACCTCGATACCCTTTCAGTATAAGGTATTTCAAGGAACCCTCCTGGTAGACAGGCATCCGGAGTCCAGAGTGCAGCGGATTGAATACATAGTTGGACGATATTTGGACATCAAGCCCATTCTTATGCATGCCCTCCGGGAGGTTTTGGCCCATGAAACTTGATCCGGACCGAGTGCGTACCAAGCTGCAAGATATAACTCGGGCCCTGCACAGGCTTCGAAGTATCCAGAGTCAAGGCCAAATGTCTTTCCTGGCTGATGAAGACAGCCAGGATATAGCCAGATCCCGCTTGCTCATTGCCATAGAGGCGGCTTTGAATATCTGTTACCATACGGCAGCCAAGGAAGCTAGGGAAAGTGCCTGAGGATTATGCACAATGTTTTCGCCTCCTTGGAGAAGCAGGGCTTATTTCCCAAGATTTAGCCTCCCGGTTGTCTATGATGGCCAGATTTCGGAACAGGCTGGTTCACATGTATTGGGATGTGGATTATACTCAAGTATATGAGATCTTATCCCAGAATCTAAGTGATTTGGATGAGTTTTGCCGGGAAGTAAGCTCCTGGTTGTAGAGTATGCCGTTTGAGGGCTGCACGGATAGGAAGGTGATTTTGTTTTCAGGTGTAAGGAGCCTGGAGTGTTCAGTCCCGCCTTTGGCGGGATCAGTGTTCAGCTTCAGAAGGCCCGATTCATGCTAATATGAAACTTCGGAAACATACTTGGGGGCATTTTCAGGCATCAGGCAAACAAATCAAGAAATATCACGGTATCTCAAACTCTTATACTGAACACTGAAACCTGAACACTGAACACATTTCCCTGTCATTCAGATACAGATTGAGTCACCTGAAATAATTGACAATAAAGAGCAGAACCAAAAAGCTCTGGCACGGATAGGAACATGATGACTAATATGAATACAGAGAAGACCGACGTCTATCACCAAGCCCGGCTGGCCATGGTCGAAAAGCAGATTAAAGCCCGGGGCGTGAAGAATCCCTTGGTGCTCAAGGCCATACAAGAGGTCCCCAGGCATGAGTTCGTCCCCGAAGCCAGCCACAAACAGGCCTATGCAGATGGACCGTTGCCCATAGGACACGGCCAGACCATCTCTCAACCCTATATTGTAGCTTATATGACCGAGCGGCTACGCTTGTGCGGCGGGGAGAAGGTGCTGGAAATCGGGACCGGCTGCGGATATCAGGCTGCGGTCTTAAGTCGTATCGCCAAGGAAGTATATAGCATCGAGGTATTCCCGGAACTGGCTGAACAGGCCAGGAAACAACTGCACCGACTGGGCTATATAAACATCATGGTCACCAGCGGAGACGGCACCCTAGGATGGCCGGAACATGCGCCATTTGATGGGATCATCGCCACCGCTTCCGGACCGTCTGTCCCCGAATCCCTTAAGGAGCAACTGGCCGTGGGGGGACGGCTGGTTATGCCTATAGGCGAATACAGATTTGGCCAATATATCGCCCGGGTAACCAGGGGCAAGGGAGACAACTTCCACCAGGAGCGATTGCTGGATGTGGCTTTTGTGCCCTTGATCGGAGAATATGGATGGCCGGGGTAGGATCTGTTTTATTGGAGTACGATGTCTGGGGTCAGCGGGGCTACCGGCCGCAGACGCCCAGTTTGATCGAGTATGAAACTTGTAATTTAGCAATTAGGCATGCACCAGTTTCATCCTGATTATACATGTCTCAATCAAATCCTCTCTCCTTTCATCCCCAAGACTATCCGGAATGCCCTGGCTGCTACCTGATGAAAGATGTATCCGGCCGGATCATGTATGTGGGCAAAGCCAACAGTCTGCGTAACCGGATTGGTTCATATTTCCGCGGTCCGGAACAACTTCCGGCCAAGACCCAAGCCATGATGGCTAAGGTGGGATCCATCGACGTCTTGTGCACCCATTCGGAAAAAGAGGCCCTGCTCCTGGAAGCCAGCCTGATTAAGAAGCACCGTCCCAGATATAATATCGTCCTCCGCGACGACAAGTCGTATATCCTGTTCAAACTGGATGCCCAATCCACCTATCCCCGCCTGAGTTTGACCAGGAAAGTCACTCGTAATGGTTCCCTGTATTTCGGACCTTTCACCTCGGCCCAGGCGGCCAGGCAGACCTTGAAGACCGTCAACCGTATCTTTTCCCTGCGGAAATGTAAGGACACCACCTTTCGCAATCGGACCCGGCCCTGCTTGCAGCATCATATGGGCCGCTGCCTGGCCCCGTGCGTCCTGGATGTGGATCCTGGAGAATACGCGCACATGGTTAACAACCTAAAACTTTTTCTCTCCGGACGCTCCAGGGAGCTTCTCGCAGTGTTGCGCCGGGAAATGCATGATGCCTCCCAGAAACTGGAGTTTGAAAAGGCAGCTTCCTTGCGGGATCAGATCCGGGCCATAGAGCGAACAGTAGAGCAGCAGACCGTGGTCCTCCCTGAAGAGGAGGACTGCGACGTCCTGGCCTTGGCCGAGACCGACCAGGAGCTGGTGGTGGGTATAAGCTTCATTCGGCAAGGCAAGCTCTTGGATCACAAAACCTTTTTTTGGTCTCCGGAGCAGGATCTGGAACGTTCCCTCCAGTCCGGGGATGAGCAAAGAGGCCCTGGCGCTGGCGAAGATGAAAAGGCTGAAATCTCTTTCCAGGGCGGAGAGGACATCCTGCGTACCGTGCTCTTGCAGTTCTATACTCCGGAGAAATTCATCCCCGCCAAGATCGTCCTTCCTTTTGAGCTCAGCGACGTGAACTTGGAAAGCGTTTTGGCCGAACGTCGAGGGGCTCAGGTCCACCTGGTTCCGGCCTGGCGTCAGCGGGACAAGAAAATGATCGAGCTGGCCCGAACCAATGCCTTGCAAGCCCGAACCGAGGACGATACGGCCCGGATGTTGCCTGTTCTGGCTCAAAAGCTGGGAGTTTCCGGTTCACTGGGACGAATCGAGGGAGTGGACGTCTCGCATCTGAGTGGTCAAGGCGTGGTGGTCGGTCAGGTGGTGGTGGAGGGCGGTCGGTTCAAGCCGGAGGCCTATAGGTTGTACACCTTTCCGGAGCTGGAGGGATCAAGGGACGATTACGCCGCCCTGGCCGCCTGGACCAGGAGACGGATCCAGTCCGGGCCGCCTTGGCCGGACCTGGTGCTCATTGACGGGGGCAAAGGGCAACTGGCCGCAGTGCACAAGGCTCTGGAACAGGAATGGCCGTTAGAGCAATCAGGATATGAGCGAGAGGTCGGTTTTTACTTAGCAGCCTTGGCCAAGGGCGGCAGGCGTCAAGGTGAACTGGAAGAGCGGGTTTTTGTTTCAGAACGGAAAAATCCTCTCCCCCTGCGACCTGGAAGCAGGGAACTTCTCTTCTTGCAGCATATCCGGGATGCGGCCCATCGCTTCGTCCTCAGCCGCCAGAAACGCTCCAGATCCAAAAAAGTCCTGGACAGTGGCCTGGAAAGTCTCCCCGGGGTCGGGCCGCGCACAGCCAGGCTGCTGTGGGACAGGTTCGGTTCCCTTCAGGCCATGCTCCAGGCCGATCCGGAACAGTTCACGACCATTCCCGGGATCGGGCCGCGTAAGGCCAAATCATTGCATGCCGCCCTGCAGGGACTGGCCTCTGATCCCGACCGAGACTGAGGATATTCTTATCCCTCACTTCCAGGATTGACCCCTTTTACAATGACAATCGATTTATGGATAAGGCATTCCAGCAGGAAGTGAGTGCCGGGCCGGTTTCATGCTCGATCAATCCGGTAAATCCGGTAAAATCTCATTGTGGAACAGTGAAGGACAGGGTGGTTGAGCGATCATCGTCGCTTAATCGGCAGTCCCAGCCCATTTCCCGGCACCCGATCCGGAGAAGAGGCAATCCCAGCCCCAAATGATCCGGCTTAGTGCTTGTGCCCACCTGCCAGGGATCAATGCCTGGATCCAAGGAAGTTGGAGTATGCAGGGCGAACTCCAAGCCTTCCTTCCCAGTGGCAATTTGGAGATAAATCTGAAAATTTTCCTGGCTCCCGCCTGTGCCGGCCAGGGATTCCATCCCGTTTTTTAATCCCTCCTCCAGGCAATACAGAAGACCGCCGGGGGTGAGGCTCACCTGCTTGGGTACGTCCTGGGCGAGGGAAATATCAACTTGCATATGGTGTTTGAAAAAAAGATTATGCCTCCAGAAGCCCTGAAGCCAATCCAAAAAGGACGAAATGTCAATGCTATCGGGCTTGAATCGTGCATAAAAGGGTCGGTCACTCAGAGAGGAACATTCCGAAAAAAAGTCAGAACTAAAGGCGGTCATCCGCTCGAAAGATCGTTTCTGTGACCATAAAGGGCTTTTCGGATTCCGCTGCCAGGCATTGTTCAGTAACTCCATTTGCATGGAGAAAGAATGGGCATAATTGTGCAGGTTGTGAGCCAGACCGGACAAGAGCTCCCCGGCATTGCGCTCCAGGGCCGCCTGCATGGCTTCCCGCCATCTGGTGGACAAAAAGGCCTCAACTCCGATATCACCTGTAGCGGTCATAGGTGCCTGCTCCGTTATTGTTGCTCCAAAAAGCTCTTGGCCCGTTTAGCCTCCGCAGTATCGGAATGATCTTTGATCAGTTGCTGCAGACGTATGCGCCCGGCCTTGTTTTTGTCCAAAGCATACAGGGCTAAGCCTTGTTTCAGCAAAGCAGATGGATATTTAGCGCTTTCAGGATATTCCGAGATGACCTTGTCGTATAACAGAACGGCTTGGGCGTATTCCTCCATCTGGTACAGACTCTCTCCCTGCCAGAAATAGGCATTGGGCACCAAGTCATGCTCGGAAAATTGACTGACGAACTCGGCCCACAAATCCTTGGCCTGACCATACTCCCGATTGTGAAAGGCGTCTAAAGCCTTTTCATAGAGCAATTGTGGGGTGCGGGCAGAGGTTGTAGCATTTTCCTCTTGGGAATCATCCACTTTTCCAGATGAGGTTTCATTTGCCTCCTTTAAATCTAGGCCCAACTGAGAACTGGCCAGACCGAGTTGCCGGTCCACAACTTGTACCTGTTTTTTAAGCTCAGCCAGGGTCTGGGTCTGGTTTGTAGATTGGGATTGGAGTTGGTCTACAGTGTATTGCATCTGTTCCATCTTGCCTTGCAAGGTGGCTACGTCTATGCGCATGTTTTCAAACTCGGACCACAGATTGGCTTGGTGCGAGCGCATGCTTTCAGTCCGGTTGGACACCAAATGCGAGGTTTCGTCCTGCAAGGTGGTAAGTTGTTTCTCTAGCTCTTGGACCTGGGATTGGATTTTTTGGTTGCTTTGTTGCTGTCTGCGCTCCAAGGAGTTCATCTTGTTCTGTAGTCCTTGATAATCCTGAGTGGTGACACAGCCAGCCAGAACAATGATCAGCCAGATAGCCAAAACACATCGAAACATAGGGGCACCTCGTTGAGGGTCAAAGTGAATATTAAGGTTTTAAAATGAGGTCTTTGCTGACCTGGTTCTTCCATTGACAAAAATGGTTCGGTCTTAAAAGAGTTTGCCCATTGTCTTTATGCTCCTTTTCCGGCCCCAAAAACAGTAAACCAACCCACCCAAAATAGGAACAAACATGGCGGCAAACAGCCAGCCCATTTTTTCTCCTTGGCTTGGATAGTCGCAGTGGAAGATGTGCCAAATGGCCCACAGATTGGGAGTGATGGGCAGGATGAAGGCCAAGGCGATGAGGATGAGCAAAGGGGTTGAGATTTCAGGCATTGGATGACCGTCCTTTGAGAGCAAACAAGGCCAAGCCGAGACAGAAAATAAGCCCGGCCAGGACCTGGGTCAGACTGAAAGGGCCAAGGACTCCGCGGAAATCACCGCGGAACAATTCGATACCAAACCGGAAAAAAGCGTAGAGTATTAAAAACATTGCGAATCGTTGGCCGGGAACCGGGAACTTGGAACGTAGGGACAAGAGGAGGACGCAGGTAACCAATCCGGCCAGTGAATGGTAGAGTTGCGTGGGGTGTAGGGGAATATGCAAGGGAGCTAAGGATTGAGGATGGGTGAAGGTTATGGCCCAAGGCAGGGATGTCGGTTTTCCGTAGCAGCATCCGGCCATAAGACATCCGATTCGCCCCAGGAACTGGCCGGCGGCAATTCCCGGAGCAAAAGCATCCGCCCATCTCCAAAAAGGCTCCCCTTTGATCCGGATGACAACCCAGGCCGTGGCCATTGCAGCCGCAACTCCGCCCACGAAAACCAGTCCTCCTTTCCAAAACTGGAAGATGAGCAGGGGATCGGCCAGAAAAGGCCTGGGATCAAGGAGTACATAAAGGATACGGGAACCTACAACGGCGCTGACAATGAGGTAGAAGGCCAAGTCGGGAACAAATTGCCGGTTGAGGCCGTACATTGGGGCCTCGCGCATAGTCAACCACATGCCCAGGAGAAAGCCGGCAGCGATAAAAAAACCATAGCTATGGATGGTCAAGGGACCGATATCAATCAGAACTGGATGCATGGCGTCCTTTCCGGTACACAGCGATAAGCAGGATGAAGGCCCCCAGGGAAATAGCCGTATCGGCTACATTGAATGCCGGCCAATGCAGACGTCCGATATACAGATCGATGAAGTCGGTGACCGTGCCCAACCTGATTCTGTCCAGGAGGTTGCCTACGGCTCCGCCCAGGATGGCCCCGAGACTAAGTTGAAACCCTTGGTCCTGACGCCGACCGGTTCGCATCAGGGAGAATATAATGGCCACTGCAGCAATGGTAATGATGATAAAAAAGACCGGTTGCCACATGCCTTGGCTCTGGCTCAAAAAACCAAAAGCCGCACCTCGGTTTTGGACATGCACCAGGTTGAAAAAACCAGGTATCACCGGCTGTGCACTCCATGCCGGGAGGTAGGTGCGCACCAAAGCCTTGCTGATTTGATCCAGCAGGATGATAGCTGCGGCCAAGATCAATGGGCCGGACTGGAGTCGGGTTCTTTCAGGATTATTCATAGAATGAGATGTCAAACACTTACTGTTCAATGCCCATTATCCATCGGCCTACACTGTCTGCAGGGTCTGCATAACCCGGCTGCATCGGGGACAAATATCCGAATACTGCGCATCATGGCCCAACTCCTGGCTGAATGTCCAGCACCGGGGACACTTGTCCCCTGCTGCATGCTCCACACCGATTTTCAGCTCGGGGAGCTCTTGGCTCTCATACGCCTCAAAAGGGGCGTCTTCCCCTTCGTGGATTTGTACGGCAGAGACGATGAACAGCTCTTGCAAAAAAGGTCGGTTGGCCATCAGTTCCGAGTACAGTTCTCCCTGGGCATACAAGTGCAGGCTGACATCCAGGGAGTGGCCGACCTTTCCGCTTTTTCGTTCCGGCTCAATGGCTCGGGTTACTTCCGCCCGCACGGTGAGCAGCCGATCCCAGGTCTGACGTTCATCTTCGGTCATAAAGGCCTGTTCCGGCAAAGTGAAAGGGAAAGTAAAAATCGTTGGATAGGTATCCAGATCCGCTCCCGGCAAATGCCGATAAGCCTCCTCAGCCGTAAAGCTCAAGATGGGAGCCATGTCCCAGAGTAAAAGACAGAGCAGGGTGTACAGGGCGGTCTGGGCCGAACGCCGTTCCAGGCTGTCGGGGGCGTTGACATAGAGCCGGTCTTTGAGGACATCCAGATAGAATGCGCTTAAGTCGTTGACGCACATGGTATGCAGGCTGTGAAAGACCTTGTGCAGCTCATATTGGTGATAGGCTTGGGTGATCCGCTCGTGCCGCTCTCGGGCCAAGTCCAGGACATAGCGGTCCTGGGGCAAAAGGTCTGGGCTGGGAACGGTGTGGTGATTGGGATCATAATCGTGCAGGTTGCCCAGGATGAAGCGGCAGGTATTCCGGATGCGCCGATAGTTGTCCACCAGCTGCTTCAGGATGGTCTCGGAAATGCGCAAGTCTTCCTGGTAGTTTTCCGAAGCCACCCACATGCGCAGGATCTCAGCCCCGTAACGATCCATGATATCCTGGGGGGCAATCACGTTACCGATGGATTTGGACATCTTTTTGCCCTCTCCGTCGACCACAAAGCCGTGGGTGAGGACGCTGCGATACGGAGGGACGTCCCGGGTGCCCACTGAGGCCAGAAGGGAGCTGTGAAACCACCCCCTGTGCTGGTCTGAACCTTCCAAATACATGTCCGCAGGAAAGGAACACTCCTCTCGCTTTTCCAGGACTGCGGCGTAGCTGGTCCCGGAATCGAACCAGACATCCAGGATGTCGGTTTCCTTTTCCCAGTTCTGTCCTTGGCACTCTGGGCAGCAAAGGCCTTGGGGGACAATCTCGGAGAGAGGGACTTCAAACCAAGAGTCCGCTCCATGAGGATGAGAGGCGAAGCGATCCACGATGCCTTGCACCCAGTCCGGATCAAAGTACGCCTGACCGCAATCCGCGCACAATAAGGCGATGATCGGCACGCCCCAGGAACGCTGTCTGGATATGCACCAATCCGGACGGTTGGCGATCATATTCCGGATACGCAGCCGCCCCCAGGTGGGGATCCAGCGTACCTCCTGGTCAATGGCTTTGACCGCCTTGTCCCGCAGATCGTTGTGCTGCATGGAGATGAACCACTGGGTGGTGGCCCGAAAGATCACCGGTTTTTTGCACCGCCAGCAGTGGGGGTAGGCGTGAGCTAATTGCTCGTGGGCCAAAAGGGCCCCGAACTCGAAGAGCTTATCGATGACCTTGGGATTGGCTTCAAACACGGTGTACCCGGCGAAAAACTCCACACTTGGCAAAAAACGTCCCTGGTCGTCTAGGGGGGCGTGGATCTCCAGGCCATACCGAAGACCGGTCTCGTAGTCCTCCTGTCCATGGCCTGGAGCGGTATGCACACACCCGGTCCCTGTTTCCAGGGTCACATACTCGGCCAGGACCAGGGGAGAGGGCCGTCCATAAATGGGATGTTCGGCCTGCAGTCCCTCCAGTTCATGTCCAGGGTAACTTGCCAGGGTCTGGGGATTCTCCCACCCGAATTTTTCCGCGCATTCCAGGAGCAGTTTCTCAGCCAGGATGTACACCTCGCCTTTGGCCTGGACGAGGACATAACTGACATCCGGATGCAGGGCTACGGCCATGTTGTTGGGTATGGTCCAGGGTGTTGTGGTCCAGATGAGGACATAGGCCTGCATGTCTCCAACCTGGGGCAGACGCTTCCGCAGTTCCGGATCGTTCAGGGGAAAACTGACATATATGGATGGAGAGGTCTTGTCCGCGTATTCTACTTCCGCCTCAGCCAGGGCGGTCTCACATGAGGGGCACCAGTGAATGGGTTTTTTGTTGCGGACCACAGATCCCCGGCGCATAAATGCGCACAGTTCTCCAGCCGTGGCCGCCTCGTAGGCCGGATCCATGGTCAGGTAAGGATCTTCCCAAGTCCCGAGTACTCCCAGTCCCTTGAATTCCTTCCTCTGAATATCCAAATATTTCAGGGCGTATTCCCGGCAGCGTTTGCGAATGTCCAGAATGGACAGGTCCTTTTTGGCCTGTCCCAGTTCCTGTTCAACTTTGAGTTCTATGGGCAGGCCGTGACAATCCCATCCAGGCACATACTGGGCTTGATAGCCGGTCAAATTCTGGGATTTGACAATGATATCCTTAAGGATCTTGTTCATGGCCGTTCCCAGGTGAATATGTCCGTTGGCGTAGGGAGGTCCGTCGTGAAGCACAAATCCTTCCCGGCCATCCCGGGCCTGGATCATCCGTTCATAGGCCCGGATCTCTTCCCAGAAGTTGATCATTTCCGGTTCTTTCTTCGGCAGGCTGGCCCGCATGGGAAAAGAGGTCTGGGGCAGGTTCAAGGTCTTCTTGTAGTCGGTCATGGATTTCTGTCACCTTGGCTTGGTATGGTTGTAAAGAGCATCAAAAGAAAAAAAATGTAATAAGAGCCGAGCAAAGTCAAGCCGGAGCATAAGCCAGTCCTACTCAACTAGCCGAGGGATAACAGCATCCAGAAGGCGTCCGAGATCGCGGCCTGTGGCCTGGGCTCGGGCGATGATCTCGTCTACTGATGTCTCTTGCATGCAGTCCGGCAGATTCTTGTTGGTCAGACAGGCAAGGCCCAGGATATTGAGGCCCATGTGTTTGGCGGCAATAGCCTCCAAAACCGTTGACATGCCGATGGCGTCCCCGCCCAGACTGCGATAGGCCCTGGTCTCGGCCGGAGTCTCCAGGCTGGGGCCCTGAACCCCGACATATACTCCCCGCTCCAGGCGGAGTCCCAGCTCCTGGGCACATTGTCCAGCTAACTCCTGCAGCTCCGGGGAATAGACTTGACTCATGTCCGGAAATCGTGGACCCCATTGGTCATTGTTTGGGCCGACCAGGGGATTTTGCCAGGTCATGTTCATGTGGTCCGCGATGAGCATGATTGTGCCGGTCTGAAAAAGAGGATTGATAGACCCGGCTGCATTGGTTAGGATGATGTTGCGAATGCCGAGAAGGGACGCCAAACGCACCCCGGTGCATACTTCAGAGGCGGTGTAGCCTTCATAGAAATGAAATCTGCCTTGGAAGACCAGGATCTGACGAGAGTCCCTCTGACCTAAAATCAACCGCCCGGCATGGCTTTGGACCGTTGATTGCGGAAAACCCGGGATTTCAGTATAAGGCAAGGATTGAGCATCGGCCAGACTATCCACCCATTGTCCGAGCCCTGTTCCCAGCACTATGGCTGTGGTAGGCGGGGAGCGAAATCTCAGGGCGGATCTGACGGTGGTGAGCATAGTTTGTGAGGGCTGCAAATGCATAAAGAACTCCTGAAACAATTATTCATCAAAAATATCGAATAGTGATAAAAAGTGTGTTCCATTACAGAGTCAAGGAGGCTTTTCATGGCTGGATCGTATAATAAAGTCGTCATTGTGGGCAGATTGGGACATGATCCTGAATTGAATTATACCCCATCTGGAACCCCGGTCAGCAATATCAGAGTAGCAACAGATGAATCGTTTAAAGACCAAACAGGAACCCTTCAAAAGCGGACTGAATGGCACAGAATTCAAGTATGGGGCAAACAAGCGGAAACAACAAACCAATATCTGACCAAAGGCTCACAAGTCCTCATTGAGGGCTCCCTACAAACCAGAAAGTGGCAGGACAAGCAAGGCGTCGATCACTATACGACTGAAATCAGGGCTCTGAGGGTCGTTTTTCTGGGTGGGCAAGGCCAGCAGGGCCAAGGTCCTTATCAAGAAAATCAAGCTGCCCAAGGCCAGAAGACATATCAGAATCAGAACAATCAAGACCCGTTCCAGGAGAACCTGGGGCCGGCCTTCCCCTCTGAAGCCGGGGCTATTGACGAGGCCCCATTCTAGTACTGCGTCCCCAATAAATTGTCTTGATTTTTGGCAATTTTATCGTTTCAATGTTCAGCTTGAAAAGTCGAATATCAAGTTTTCGTGTCGTTGGATAATGGGTCCAGCCTGAAAAGAAAAATCGCTATTTCAAATCGCTGCCACACTGGACGGAACTTATGAGACACGGCACTAGATCTCAAAGAGCATCTCCAGATCATTCCGGGTCAAGGACTTCCACTGGTCCTGGCCGGGAATGATGGCGTCGGCCACTCCCTTCTTTTGTTCCTGTAATTTAAGGATTTTTTCTTCCACACTGTTTTCGCAGATCATCTTATAGGAGAACACCTTTCTGGTCTGTCCTATCCGATGGGTCCGGTCCGTGGCCTGATCCTCCACTGCCGGGTTCCACCACGGATCATAATGGATGACATAGTCGGCGGCTGTCAGGTTCAAGCCGGTCCCCCCGGCCTTCAGGGAGATGAGGAAAATAGGAATGTCCGGATTATTGTTGAAGTTGTCAACTTGTTCGAACCGATCCTTACTGGCCCCATCCAAATAGGCATAGGGGATCTTGTTCATATTCAGCCAGGAACGCATGATGTGCAGCATCTGCACAAACTGGGAAAAGACCAGGACCTTATGTCCGTCTTCAATGATTCCAGTAACCAGGTCCTTGAAGGCTTCAAACTTGCCAGAAGGCAGATTGGTGTTCACCCCGGGGATGTCCAGTTTGAGCAGTCTAGGGTGGCAGCAGATCTGGCGCAGCTTGAGCAAAGCATCCAAAATGGACATCTGACTCTGGGCCAAACCCTTTTCCTCTACCTTTTGCAGGACCTGCTCCTTGAGGCGCTTGGCCAGGGAGGCGTAGAGTTCCTTTTGTTCATCGACCAAAGCGGAGAAGTACACGGACTCCACTTTGGGTGGCAGATCCTTGGCCACGTCGTTTTTCTTCCGGCGCATGATGAACGGTCTGACCCTGGAGCGTAAGTAATCCATGCTCTCCAAATCCCCATCCTTGATGGGCTTAACGAATCCCTTTTGAAAGGCGTTTTGAGATCCCAGAAACCCTGGCATCAAGAACTCGAACAAGGACCAGAGCTCCAGGAGATTGTTTTCTATGGGCGTACCGGACAGACAGATCTTGAACTTGGTCTTCAGTTTGCGTACCGATCTGGCGGTGATAGTGTTCGGATTTTTGATGTTCTGGGCTTCATCCAGAATCACCGAGGTGTATTCATATTTGTTCAAGCCATCCAGGTCCCGGCGGAGTAAGGCGTAGGTGGTCAGGATCAAATCGCACTTGGGTATTTCCTTGAACAGTCCTTCCCGCCTGGCTCCATAAATAAGCAGTTGCTTCATGGAGGGGATGAACTTCTGGGTCTCCCGTTGCCAGTTGGGCAGGACCGAGGTGGGGACAATGACCAGATGCGGTCCGGGGACGCCTTTTTCCTGCAGGTATTGGAGCATGGCCAGGGTTTGCAATGTCTTGCCCAGTCCCATTTCGTCAGCCAGTATACCTCCGAAACCGTACTCGTAAAGAAAGTTGAGAAAACTCAAGCCCTGTTGCTGATACGGTCGCAATTCGGCATGGAGCTTTTGCGGGGGATCGATCTGGCGAATCTCCTGGAAGTCGTGGATCTTTTCCTTGAGGTTGTTCCAAAAGGAATCGGTTTGAGCTTCGGGCAAATCTTCCAGGATCTTATCCAGCACCGGGACCTCGAATTTTTCAAAGGTCTTTTTCGGAGGTTTTTCCGGGTCCAGACCCATGGCCCGCAGCTTATGGCTCAATTTCTTCAACCAGGACTCAGGCAGGCTGGTATACGTCCCGTCCTTGAGCTGGACGTAACGTTTGCCCTGGGTCCAGGCCTTCCAAATCTGGTCGATAGGCACCTTGATGTCGTCGTATTCCACGGTGATATCGAGATCGAACCAGTCGTTGTTTTCCTCGTCCTGTTCCACATTGGCCACCACTTTGGGGTTGGCGTGGCGGACCTTGTATCTGCCAAGATTCTTTTCTCCGTACACCCGGTAGGTCTTGACCAACTCTGGATAGGTGTCCAGGAGAAAATTGATGGCCTGTTCCGGTTCCAGAAACCACATGGCGTTGTTTCTGGGTTGAAAATTCATGTCCATGAGCAAGTTGATGAGTCTTTCTTCTTCCTTTTGTTTGCGGCGTAAGAGGAAGGACTTGTTCTCGAATTGGTAACTTCCAGTCTGCAACTCCGGATTGGGACCGTCCAGGGTGATTTCTCCGTGTTCTGTTTCATAGACGTTTTGGATTTCCAAAGTCAGCAGACTCCCTTCTTCGTTTAAGAACAATTTGGGGTTGTAGCTGGCCGGGACGAAGATTGGCTCCATCCGTTCCAGGAATTCTTCCTGTCCATAGAGGTTGGACCCCGGTATCTTGGTCCACACCCGGTCCAAAAAATCGGAGAGCTCGGCATGGGGCACGATTGGTGGTTGATTGATGAGCTCCTGGATAAGTTGGCTGTTCAAACTGGTCAAAACCGGATAGAATGTCTTTTTCCACAACAGCCACAAAGGTATTTGGCCGTAAAAATAGACCTCTTGTTCGGCGATGGAAAAAGGGACCTTGTCTTCCTGACCCAAAAGGATGTCGAAACTCAGGCCGTGCTCGGAGATTTGGGGTTTTAAGAGCATACGCATGCTTTGGGATTCAACTCGTACTGGCTGGTCCGTGTCCTGCCACATGAGATACGGTTCGTCTTTGACTGTCCATAGAAACCAGTTGACCAGACCCGAGGGAATATCCACTCGGTGTCCCAGATAGTCCAGATATTGACCGATTTGATGGGCAATGGTGGGCAGGGTAGGAGACGTCTCGCTCCAGTCTGGATTATGAATCAATTGCTCCAGAGAGATGGGGTTTTGGACCTTGGACAGTCCGGACTTGTTCTGCCTGGCTCGGTAAAAGGCCACCTGCAAACGTTCCGGCTCGGGGAAAAAACGGAAAATGAGGTAGTTGTTTCCCGGCTCCGGTTCTGGCACAGTTGTAAAAAATGGACGAAAGGTATGTCGCCAGTCGGTCCGGGGACGGGGGGCGGGCTCTTGACCTCCGTTATCCAGGGTGGTCAGTATCTTGAGCATGGTCGCCCCGACATGAGGACAGACCCCGGTAAAAGAATCCGGGCAGTTACAAAAGAAGTTGACTGATCTCTCATTCAGGTTGATACCGATTTCCGGATTGTAGACCTGGAAATCGTCAGATTGAATTCTTCCTTCAATGTCCCAATAATTCTGCCTTTTTTTAAGGTCCAGCTTTTGAACACCCTCATTTGCCAGAATATTTTGGGCGTTATCCAGGATATATTCCGGAATACTTTCTTTTAAAAAGGTATCGGTTATGTTTTTAACAGTATTTTCTTCACTTGTGTTCATACAGTATCGATCTCCGTTCGAATCCAGCTCAAAATATCAGCTCAGATTTGCCGAAGGCAAAGCTGAAAAGACAAGTAAAAATATGCCTGCTTCAGGCGTATTTTCAACGCAAAGGCAATCATCATATATAATCTAAACGACACAAATTGGCAAGGACGTACCTGCGTTTTTTTCCTGTAACCCGATCAGTAAAGCCGATGATTCGAATAAACGATATTCTAGAAAAGGCCAGTCAATATTTGAGCGAATCGCATTTGGCCCTGATCCAAAAAGCCTATGTGTATTCAGCTTCGGTGCATTCCGGGCAGGTTCGACTTTCCGGCGAACCCTACCTCTCCCATCCTTTGGAGGTCTGCAATATTCTTGTGGATATGCGTCTGGATGCGGACACCATCGCCGCCGGCCTGCTGCACGACGCAGTGGAGGATTCAGGAGTCAGCGTCCATGAGCTGTCCGAACACTTCAACAGTGATATAGCCGCCATCGTGGATGGGGTGACTAAAATCGGTAAGGTGACCTTTAATTCCAAAGAAGAAGCTCAGGCTGAAAACATTCGCAAGATGATCCTGGCAATGGCCAAAGACATCCGGGTTATACTGGTTAAGCTTGCCGATAGGTTGCACAATATGAGCACCTTGGAGCATCAAAGTCCTATCAAGCAGCGACTTATTGCCCAGGAAACCATGGATATCTATTCTCCCCTGGCCCACAGGCTGGGGTTGTACCGACTCAAGGTAGACCTGGACGATTTGAGTCTGAAGTATTTAAAGCCCGACGTCTATAACCAAATCGTGCACGGGATAAAGGAACACCGGACCCTGGGCAAGGAGTATATCGACCAGGTCATCAGTATTATTAAGAATATCATGGATTCCAACGGCATCCAAGGCCGGGTCAGCGGACGACAAAAGCATATATTCAGTATTTATGACAAGATGTTGAAGCAAAACCTGGACTTGGAACAGGTCTACGATTTGATAGCTTTTCGGGTCATCGTGCAATCGGTGAAAGAATGTTATGCCATGCTGGGGCTCATCCATTCCACGTGGACCCCCATCCCCGGGAGGTTTAAGGACTATATTTCCATGCCCAAGGGCAATATGTATCAGAGTCTGCATACCACAGTGGTCGGTCCGGATGGAGAACATATCGAAATCCAGATCCGGACCGAGGAGATGCATACAGTTGCCGAGTACGGCGTGGCTGCCCATTGGAAATATAAGGATGGGTCCTCGTTTAAGCCTAAAGATGAGGAACGCTTTGTCTGGCTTCGGCATATCCTGGACTGGGAGCAGGAGCTCAAAGATCCGCGGGAGTTCATGGCCTCGCTGAAAGTGGATCTCTTTGACGACGAGGTCTATGTTTTCACCCCCAAAGGGGAGGTGCTGGATCTGCCGTCCGGGGCGACTCCAGTGGATTTTGCCTATATGATCCATACCGAAGTGGGCAACCAATGTTCCGGGGCCAAGGTTAACGGCAAACTGGTTCCCTTGAATACCCCACTAAAAAATGGGGACTCTGTGGAAATCATCACCAACGTCCATCGGAACCCGAGCCGGGATTGGCTCAAATTCGTCAAAACAGCCAAAGCCAGAACCCGCATCAAGCATTGGATCAGAACCCAGGAACGGGAGAGGAGCATCTCCTTGGCCAAGGAGATGCTGGAGAAGGAAGGCAGGCGTATGGATATCAATTTCCAGAAGGCCTTGAAGCAGGGCAAGTTGGGACCGGTGGCCGCTGAGTTTTCCTTAAAAAGTGTGGACGATCTGCTCTCGGCCGTGGGTTACGCCAAGATCACACCCAAACAGGTTTTACACCGCCTGGTTCCCAAACAGCCCGTAGACTCAGAGGAGCAAGCCAAGGCCAAGCGCAAGCCCAAAGAAGTGAAAGAAACCAAGGGCGAAGAGGTCAAGGAAGGGGTGCGCATCAAAGGCATTGACGATATCTTGATCCGTTTCGCCCAGTGCTGTCAGCCGGTGCCCGGAGATCCCATTGTCGGCTATATCAGTCGGGGAAGGGGGGTCATCGTCCATCGCTCGGATTGTCCGAACCTGCAGCAATTCAGTCCGGCCCGCCTGGTGACGGTGAGTTGGGAAGGGGAGGAAAGCGCTCTCTATCCGGCCACTATCAGGATCGTATGCGATAACGAAATGGGCGTTATGGCCCAGATCACCGAACTCTTGGCCCATGAGGGGGTGAATATTGAATCAGGACATTTCGAATCCTCGGTTGAAGGCAGGACCGAGATCTATCTGAATGTGCAAATCAGTGATTCCTCCCACCTGTACAGGTGCCTGGAAGAGTTGACCGAATTGCAGGCAGTGCATGAGGCCATCCGGATCAGCAGCAAAGAGACCGCTCATTAAAAAAACCGGCCAGCTGGCCGGTTTTTTTACGAGTTGTTGGTATCAAGCAATTCGGCTCTGATCCGGGTTGCTTCCTGTTCCAGGTATGAGCTGGTTCGAACCGGGTAGACCTGGGAGGCAGGGTCGAGACCGCGCAGGGCCGGAGGAAGGGCGGCCAGCTCGTTTTGGGCTCGATCCTTGATCTCAGCCAGGGTCTCCCGCCCGGCTGGAAGCCGTTCCCCTTTGTGCATGACCTGCTGCAGCAGGGGGCGGCCGGGATGATTTTCGGAAAATGCGGCCAGAATATCTTCAATGTATTCATTTTCCCCTTCCTGGCGAAAGATCTGCTTTTGATAGGGAAGGGTAGCCTTGTTTGTGGAGGTCTTCAATCGGCCTTTTTCGGCGTAACTGGCCAGCTTGTAGACCATGTCCAGATACGGAGCGTCGTTGGATACTCCCATTTTGGTCCCCACACCAAACCCTTCGATGGGGGCTCCTGAAGCAACCATGTCCTGGATCACGTTCTCATCCAGACTGCCGCTGGCAAAAATGCTCACACCGTTCAGCCCGGCTTGGTCCAGCTCCTTTCTGAGATCAAAGGACAAGGCCTTGAGATCGCTGGAGTCGATGCGTATGCCTCGGATCTGGAAATCAGCCCCCAGCTCTTGGGCCAGCTTGATAACTTTGCGCGTGCCCTGCAGGGAGTCGAAGGTATCCACCAGTAAAACGGTCTGGGGAAAGGCCCGGGCAAAATCCCTGAAGGCGTCCAGCTCATTGTCATGGGCCTGGATAAAGCTATGGGCCATGGTTCCGGATATGGGCACACCGTATGTTGCTCCGGCCAAGACGTTGCTGGTGGCCTGGACCCCGGCGATATAAAAACTTCGGGCCGCTTTTAATCCCGCGTCAATACCGTGGATGCGCCGTAAACCGAAGTCGATCACCCTTTTCCCTTCTGCGGCCAGGACTATCCGGGCGGCCTTGGAAGCGGCCATGGTCTGCACATGAAACTGATTAATCAGATAGGTCTCCAGGAGTTGAGCCTGGCCAATGGGGGCCACAACTTCCAGCAGAGGTTCATTGGCAAAGCAAACCGTTCCTTCGGGCAGGGCAAAAACGTCGCCTTCAAACCGGAACTCCGAGAGCCAGTGTAAGAAGTCCTCTTGAAAAACTTCCTGTTCGTGCAGGTAATCCAGGGCCTGTTGCGGGAAGTGAAGATCCTCCAGGTAGGACAGGGCATCATCAAGGCCGCAAGCCAGGAGAAAGTTTCGCTCCTGGGGTAGTTTGCGGGTAAAAAGACTGAAGACAGCCTCTTGGTGCATGGAACTGGCCCAATAGGCCTGGAGCATGGTCAGTTCATAGAGATCGGTAAACAGGGCAATAGTGGGGCAGTGGGGCAGAAACCCTTCCCGGTGAGACATAGTGGAGCCTTTGTGCTTAAATGACAGATCAGAAAATGAGTTCAGCGCCGGACTGCTGCATACTTTGAAGGGCGGCCTTCCCACTGTCCACGCTCACCGCTCGGGTGGCCTGGACCAGGAGTTTTACATTATACCCCAAGTCCAGAGCGTCGAGGACCGAGGCCTGAACACAAACATCCAAAGCCAGACCGGCCACCCAGAGTGTGGATACCTGCTGCCTGGATAAGAGGTGCTCCAGTCCGGTCTGATCAAAAGCCGAATTCTGATCCTGGTCGAAACGGACCCCTTTGGTGACCACAATGCCGGATTCGGGTATCAGCAGCTCGGGGTGAAAACTGGCCCCCCAGGTATCCTGAATGCAGTGTGCCGGCCATTGACCACCTTGGGGGAGGAAGCTGGGGTGAACCAAGGAATGGTAGTCCCGGGAAAAGAGAAGGAGCAGGTTGTAATCCGCGGCTTCTTGAATCCAGGGATTGACGGCAGACACCACCGCGTCCCCCTCCGGAATGGGCAAGGCCCCTCCCGGACAGAAGTCGTTCTGGACATCGACCACGAGCAATGCATCCTGAGGAGCAAAAGCCTGTTTGGGTTGCATAAGCTCTACTTGGGGCTTGAAAGGTTATTTTCAAGAGTTTTAAGGTACTTGGAAACAGGTATAAAAAAGGGCTACAAACTCAGTTGTAACCCTTAAAGAACATGGTCGGGATGGCAGGATTCGAACCTGCGACTTCAGCGACCCGAACGCTGCGCTCTAGCCAGACTGAGCCACATCCCGTGCAAAAAAAATACACATAGTTCAGACTAGCAAAAAATGCAAGGACTTTTTTGGGTGTACAAATCATGTTTAATAGGTTACGAGGGGCATAGCTCATATTAAATGCATATTATCTTCAAAAGGGCCTGCCCTTGGGGTCAAGGGCGGCCTTGTATGGTGGTGCTTCCGTAGGCCCAAAGCCCTGACTACCCTTTACTATTTCAATACGGACCTGTCTTTGAAAGCAAGGGTGGCTCCTGCAACTCCTCCAGTAGGGCTGGGCTTGACCCCAAGCCCGCCCTCTTGGTCAGTTTCACCCTGGATCAAACTGGCCAGCGGCCGGAGGCAAAGCTGACATCGACCCCTTCGCTCTTCATACCTGTTCATTTTATCTCCCTGCTTCTGAAGGCAAAAGGTATTTTCCAATGGGTCTTTCATAAATGTTCAGATTATTACCCAAAGGGTGGAGCTGCAAGACCAGACTATTTATGTCCTGTACCTGGATAGGGTTCTGGCCGGCATCCAGGAAAGAAAGAAGCCAAAAGCAGCAGAAGGGGGGATCTATGGGGCAGAAACCTTGATCAGGGCCCTCCAATCTCTGGAAAAGGAGCACAACAGATATCAGCAGGAGCTGGCGCACCATATTGAGATCAATCTTCTGCCCACACTGAAGAAAATGTCAATTGAGCCGGATTCTCAAATCAGAAACAGCTATAAGGCGGTCCTGTCCAAGGAATTGACCTCCCTTTTAAACGAATTGCCCCTGGAAGGTGACCAGGACTTGCTCAAGCTGACCCCGACCGAAATGGAAGTCTGTAAATATATTCAGTCCGGGCTCAGCAGCAAGGAGATTGCAGAGTTGATGCATTCTTCTTTTGACACCATACAGACCCATCGCAAAAATCTTCGAAAGAAAATGGGCCTCAACGGTCAAAAGACCCCTTTACGACACTGGCCGCAGACGCCCAGTTTCACCGAGAGTGAAACGAACGGAGCAGTGCAATTTCAGGCAGCAGCCGGCATTTTTTCCCTCAGATCGCTTCCATTGATAAGCCGAGGTCCTCAGAAGGCCAGCTCTTCCCATTTTTCAATCACATCGGGAAGCCTGGAGTGTTCCAGGTCTTCTTTGTTTTCAAATTGAAAACTCTCTTGACCCAGATCCTCTTCCCAGAATTGAGTACTTGCCTCGGCACTGAGAGCCAGAAGGCTGAGATGAAAGGCCTTGCGTTGAGCTGAATCACAGTCCACAGTTTTATGAAAACCTCCGCAATAAAAGCATTTGTTTTGTTCATTCAGGCTTTCTCTTCGTAGATGATCAATCAATTCAGCGACTTTCTGGACTGCATTCTGCATGATAACCTCCTTTGCAGCTGATTCAGGAACGTGAGGTTTTTCCTCTGGCGCAATGTTTGACATCTCTTTGTATGAAATTTTATGCAATTTTTGATCCAAATGAATTGAATTTGACTTTTTGAGGCACAATTGCCATATGAGGTATTTATCGGGTACTTGTCGGGCCAGGTCCTGGACATATAATGGAGGTACTCGTTACTTTCTCTTTATGAGGAAAAGCGGGGAAGATAAAATTTTGCAGTGGGAAGAGTATAACTTTGACTGCGGAAGGTATGGCCATGAAAATGAATTGTATTGCCGTTTGTACCACAATGTGCCTTGTAGTCCTGTTCGCTGGGGCTGCCTGGGCTGAACAGCCTGAGGGTGCTCCACCGCCTGATGCTCAGGCTCTCTGGGAGAGTGTTACTGAAGTGGATCCCTATACTGGATGGGGATACTGGCCCGGGCATGAAGGGTTCTACTCCGGGAAAAGTCCTCATGGTGAGTATCTCAAACTCTTTGCGAACAGCAGGGCTCTCAAAGCTGTCAGGGAGGGCAAAAAAGAGATGCCGGCTGGTTCGATCATCATGAAAGCCAATTACGCCAAGGACAAAGAAACACTTAAGTCCTTGACCCCAATGTACAAGGTCGAGGGATTTCATCCACAAGGCGGTGACTGGTTTTGGGCTAAATACAAGCCCAACGGAGAAGCACTTGTTTCCGGGAAAGTGGATGGCTGTATTGATTGTCATAGGTCCCGCAAGGACCAGGGCTGGATCTTCACTCCTACACAGAGCGAATAGCTGCCGGGTTGTAAGGAAACTGCTTTGATGGTGGTGCGGAGGTATCATGTGGTCAGGACTGTCTCGAGTTGTGCTTTATGTTCTGATTGTCACTCTGCCTGTGGGTCTGACGACGTGGCTGGGTGATGAATCAGAAGGAATTGTGATAGATGTGGGACGTAACTTGGCCTTGACCGGGTTTATGATCCTCATCATGCAGTTTCTGCTCGCAGCCAGGGTGAAATGGATTGAACGGGCCTTTGGATTTGACATCCTCATCAGATTTCACAAGTACATGGCTCTGACTGCAGCTTTTTTTCTTCTCCTGCATCCTCTTCTTCTGGCCCTGGGGGGGATGGGCTGGAAGCTCCTGATCGGCCTGGATCTGCCCTGGTACATTTGGGTGGGTAAGGCGGCCTTGATCCTGGTCTTGGCCAATGTGCTTGTCAGCAAGTATCAGGACAGACTGGGCCTGTCCTTTGAGAAATGGCGTCTGGGGCACGATGTTCTGGCTCCGGTCGTCCTGCTTGGTATTTTTTTACACTCCTGGTTTGCGGGAGACGATCTGGAGCTTCTCTCCATGCAGGTCCTGTGGGTCGGTGCCTTTGTCCTGGCCGCATCTATGTTTGTCTATCACCGTTTCCTGAGGCCGAACAGTTTGCGCAAGCAGTCCTATAAGGTCCAGGAAGTGAAGCAGGAAGCCGGGGATGTGTGGACCATCAGCCTGGTCCCGCCTCCAGGACAGGGCATACCGGAGTATCATCCGGGACAATTTCATTTTCTGACCTTCTTTCGAGATCCGGCTCTTCCGGTTGAGGAGCACCATTGGACAATATCCTCCAGTCCGAGCCAGAAAGAATACATCAGCTCCACGATCAAGGCAGTGGGTGATTTTACCTCCACCATAGGACGGACTCAGCCCGGGGACACAGCAGCAGTCCATGGTCCCTTTGGCCGATTTTCCTACGCCCTCCATCCCCAGGAACGGGATCTTGTCTTTCTGGCCGGCGGCATCGGGATAACTCCCCTGATGGCCATGCTCAGGCATATGCGGGATACCCGGGACACACGTTCTGTGACCCTTCTCTATGCCAACCGCAGAGAGGATCAGATAGTTTTTCGACAAGAGCTGGAGGAGATTGCCGCCGGACAATGGCCGAACCTGCAACTTGTGCATGTCCTGAGCCGGCCTGAAGGACATTGGAGCGGGGAGAGCGGCCATATAGATCAGGAGAAAATTGAAAAGTTCTGTGGACACAATCTCACGCAAAAGGCCTATTATGTCTGCGGTCCGCCTCGTATGAGTCAGACACTCATTACAACTCTGCGAGATATTGGTGTTCCGGACAATAGAATTCGGCACGAAATCTTTTCATTCCTGGATTGAGGCTCAAGCATGCGAAAGACGACCCTGCACCAGACAACTCTTGTTGTGGCGGTAATTATCCTGGTAGTCTCCATTATTTTCGGTATAATGCGAAACAACATAGCCCCGCACGCATCCCATGAGCATGACCATGGTCATGCAGGGCAGGCAGAACCGGGAGTGACCCCGTTTCAAGACCAGGGCTGTTCCCAATGTCACTTCACGGATTCCAAGAATACCAAGATCGGACCAGGGTTGAAAGGTTTGTTTGACCGGACAAATCTTCCTGTTAGCGGGGGACCGGTAACTGAGGAACAGGTGCGCAATCAATTGATGGAGCCTTATGCAGACATGCCCTCATTTGCTGACCGGCTGAATCAACAAGAGATCGAGAATATCATTTCCTATCTAAAGACGCTGTGATCTTATGCCCCTTCCTTATTGAAACTGAATGTGGCATCTTTCTGTTTTGACCCAGGAATCTGCTTATGTCCACCCCGAAATACAAAGGAGACGACGTCCATGTCCAAGCCAAAACGAGTGTTTACCCGCGAGGAAGTGGCTGAGGGTGACGGCCGGGAAGGACGACCGGTCTATATAGTTTTTGAAAACACGGTCTATGATGTATCAGAGAGCCCTTTGTGGAAAAACGGTTCGCACATGCAAATGCACCAGGCCGGTGCGGACCTGACGGATCAGCTCGCGGCCGCTCCGCATTTCGCCGAAGTGTTCACCAAAAAAAGGGTGAAGGAAGTCGGGGTATTGAAACCGGATCAGCGCAGCAAGGATCTTCCAGGATTTATGAAGACCTTGTTACGTTCTCTTCCTATGCTGCGTCGGCACCCCCATCCCATCAGCGTTCACTTTCCAACAGCTTATCTGACCACGGCCTTTCTCTTTCTTCTGGTGCACTATGTGATCGGAGAGTCTGTGGGACTAGACTTCCACGCCTTTGCTTTTATTATGGTTGTTTTGGGGGTTGTATCAGCAGTGTTCGCCATGGGGACCGGGTTCTTGACCTTATGGGTCAATTATCGAATGAAAATCCCTCCATTAGTTCAATGGAAGATAAAGCTGGCCATATCTGTGTTGGGAACAGGACTGCTGGCTATCATTTTGTTTGCCACCGGACTTGTTGAGCTGGCCTTTTTCCGCTGGATCTACAATCTGTTGCTCCTGGTCCTGGCCTTGCTGGTTATGGGCCTTGGGTACCTTGGCGGGCAGATGGTTTTCCCAACCAAGGTCCGGTGATCAGAGGTCAGCCTTGCCTCCGGCAAATCTGACATATTTTTGGGCCAAAGCGCGCAAAAATACGAGTGATCAGAGATCAGCCCCGCCGCTGACCGCAGACGGTCAGTTTGATCGAGGAAGAAAATCACAGACAAAGCATTAACTGCGGAATATTCTGAAAACGCTGAAAAAAATTCTTCAATTCTTCTCTTTTTCTGCTTCCCCTCCTTGCCGCCTGTCTTTCAGGCGGGAGGGAGGGGCCAGGGGAGGGTTCTTTGTTTGCGACACTTGAGATGTGTAAAGGCACCAGGAGAAAATTAAGCTTTCTTCTGTCTTCAGAGACTTCAGGGGCATAACGTCATGATCCCGTTTCGAGATTTCTTTCATGACTGGCTGTATGGTCAGAATGGCTATTACACCCAATACCAACCTATTGGGAAAAAAGGAGACTTCTATACATCAGTCACGGCCAGTCGATATTTTGGGGGGAGCATCGCCTGGTACCTGAACAGACGAATCCGGGAGGGTATTCTTCCCCAAGATACGTGCGTCGTTGAGTTCGGTGCCCACCATGGATACCTGATGACCGATATCGTCCAGTTCCTGCAAATACTGGCTCCGGATCTGGTTGACAGTCTGTCCTTTCGAGTGGTTGAGCCCTTTGAGCCCCTCCAGCGCATGCAGAGGGCATATTTTGAGTCCTAACTCGGACCCGATCATCCCATAGTGCAGGTTGATGACGTATCTGTGGCTCAAGGGGAGTGGACGTTCGTTGTGGCCAATGAGATTTTCGATTCCTTTGCATGTGATTTGATACAAGATGGTCAGCAGGCCTATATTGATGAATGGACTCTACGATGGGAGAGACCGGAAGAAAAAATTGCGGATAAGGGCCAAGAGCTGAATGTCCGCACTGGTGAAATCGGATGGGGGTATGAGAAATTTGCCAGCCAACTGGCTCAGTCATTTCAAAATGTTGAGTTTATAACTTTTGATTACGGGACTTTAGAGCCCAGGCAAGACTTTTCATGAAACATTATGACTTCATTCTCAAAAGACGAAAACTGGAGGTATTTAATTATGGCCAATTGCAGTGAAATGAACGTCGGTGACGTGTACGTATGCAAAGTGTGCGGACTTGAGCTTCAGGTTACCAAGGCATGTACCTGCACTCCGGGCGAAAGCGGATCTTGCGAGGTGCCGCTTCGCTGCTGCGGGCAGGATATGGTCAAAAAGTAATTTTTTCCCAGCCGCCGAGGTCTAGACCTCGGCGGCTGGGAAAAACACGATTCTCTTTACCACCAGTCGCCTGGTTCTGTGCGCATAGTCTCGTCAAGCTCCTCGCTGATGAACACATTGTACATCTTCTCGCCTTCTTCAATATTGATATTCTGCTTAGGATCAAAGCCCAGATCCAGGGCCACATCCTCCCAATGATTTTTGACCTTGTCCACTGCATCTACCACACTGTCAGGGTAGATTTGTGCTCATCAAAAAACACAAAAATTTTATAAAATTACCCCTAAATCCTGGACAAGCTTTCAAAAGTTTGCTACAAGGGGCTCGCCATGCACATAAAGAGCCCCTTTTCATATTTGCCAAGCATAACGCTGCAACCAGTCGAAAGAGACCAGAAAGACCGGTTCAAGTCTTTGATGGCCAAGCATCACTATCTTGGAGCCTCACCCAAAATTAGTGAAACCCTCTGGTATGTCGCCACACACTCTGATCAGTGGGTTGCTCTGCTTACATTCTCGGCTGCCGCTTTGAAGTGTGCGGCCAGGGACCAGTGGATTGGATGGGAATATCGGCATCGGTTTGACCGATTGAAGTTGCTGGCAAACAACTCTCGTTTTCTTATCCTGCCGGGCTGGAACCTGCCAAACCTGGGCTCTCGTATCCTATCACTTTGTGCAAAGCGCATCTCTTTTGATTGGCAACAACATTTCGGCCATCCACTGTTGCTCCTGGAAACCTTTGTCGATCCAAAACGTTACACAGGCACCGTTTATCGCGCCTCCAACTGGATAGAGTTGGGGCTGACCAAAGGTTTTAAAAGAATCGGCCAAGGATACAGTGCCAAACCTTCATCCCCTAAGCTCATCTTTGTCTTGCCACTTCAAGCCAACTCCAGAAAACTTTTGTCTTGTGCCATTCTCAAGCCAACCTATCAAAAAGGAGAACCAAAAATGACTATGAATGCTGAACAGATGCGCTCGCTTCCGGAATACTTCACAACTGTAATCGATCCTCGCAGGGCACACGGATGTCGTCATCGAATATCTACAGTTCTGGCCATTGCATCAGCCGCCACCCTGTGCGGAATGAAAGGCTACAAGGCCATCTATGGCTGGGCTAATAACCTGGGGCAAAAGGCCAGGCAACGATTTCGGTGTCGCAAAGAAAAAGGAAAATATGTCATCCCCAGCCAGTTCGTTATACGTGATGTTCTGGTCCGGGTGGATCCAATCGAAGTAGATCAGGCCCTGCAACGCTGGAATGAAGACCAAGGCCTGACAGACACTTGCCTGGCTTTTGATGGCAAAACAATGAAAAACGCCATTGATGAAAATGGGCGGCAAACACATATTGCCAGTGTTGTTGGCCATGAATCCAAGGCCACCTACACCCAAAAAAAGTAGGTACTCTACCTGTAGACGAAAATAGCGAAGAAACAAAGCAAACAAACGAAATCGGGATGTTTATCCCAATCCTGGACCAAATAGAAATCTCTGGAAAAACTATCACCGCCGATGCTCTTCTTACTCAGAAAAAACTGGCCGAATACATCGTGGGCGCGGCGCAGACTACCTTTTTACCGCCAAACAAAACCAGTCCACTCTCTACGCCGATATCAAGAGATCCTTCGTAAACCGAAAAGAACCTGACTGTTGTGTCCAAGACCCACCAGCCCATGGTCGAATAGACACTCGCTCCGTCTGGGTCACTTCTGAGTTAAATAAGTACCTTAAATTTCCCCATGTTGGCCAGGCTTTTTGCATACATAAAAAAACTGTGTATCAAAAAAGCGGGAAAATTGAGGAGAACACTTTCTATGGTATAACCAGCCATAGTCCGGAGAAAGCTGATCCTGCTAGAATACTACAAATTCATCGTGGACAATGGACTATTGAAAACAGCAAACACTATATCCTTGATTGGACTTATGACGAAGATAGAACTAGGATTAGAACCGGCAATGGTCCAGCAAATACCAATCGCTTAAGAGGTTTCGCCATAGGGTTACTTAAATCCAGAGAAGTCAAAGATATCGCTCAGAAAGTGCGAGACCTGCACCAAAGAGTCAGGCTCGTCTTTGATTATCTAAAAATGACCAAAAATTCTCGAAAAACTACCACAACATAAAGGAGAACAAATTTGCCGTGACCACACTGTCCAGGTTCTTGTCGGTCTTGAAAAAGCGGTTCACACTGATCCATTTCATATGCGTGCCTCCTTAGATCCCCAACTTGTTCATTCTTCTTTGAATATGCCATAAAGATGGCTACGCCCGCAACCCAATTGGTTCGGCGAAGCACGGTAAGTCTGTTCTCAGGTGTACTGATCGGGAAGGATATATCAGACAAGACCTGAATTGAAATATTATATTCAGATCTTGATTGTGCTGGGTTGGTATCCTTGCGCTTTTTTTAGACAGTCTTGGTGTTATGAAATGCGTTGATTGATTTTCGCAACTTGAGATTGGGTCGCTCTCTTCTTTGCAATCTGAATGATTTTTTGTCGCAAATCAGGATAATCCCGGAGGACCTGGGCAAACGCTCTGAGACGCTGCGGAATGCCTTTGGTGTAATCCAGGCGGTCCACTCCCAAAATGGTCTGATGTTTGGGGATGTCATTCAGGGAATATGATTGTTGTGGAGTCACTCGGGCGGCATGCTTGGAAAATTCATCAAAGTCGATGCTGATTGGGAATGCGCCGGCTGAGATTGTTTTCCCTCCGAAAGTGAGATGGGATAAGGCATGAGACGCAGAGACCGTATATTCCGGGAATATGGTATTGACGGTGCGCAGAAAATTTTTCAGGTCCCATTCTGTCTGGAAACCAATCAAGTCATATTTGAGCAAACCGGAAAGGATTTCCTCCCGCCAGGGCAAGTTGAAAAAAACATCCGGGGAGGGGAAGGGGGTGTGCAGATAGAAACCACATTCCCTGGATGTTCCGGACTGTTTGATTTTCTGGGCCACATTGATCAGATGATAGTCGTGAATCCAAATGTAATCATCTGCTGAACTGTTGGCGATCACTTCCCGGGCAAAGATCGCATTTACCCGCTCATAGGCTTCCCAGAAACAGGAATCAAATACACATTTGGTCTGGAATCCGTGAAACAGGGGCCACAGGACCTGGTTGGCAAACCCGGTATAGAAGCCTTCCATGTCCTCCCGGGTCAGAGTGACGGGGTGCAGTCTGTACGGCCGGTCCTGAGTGAAGCGATCCAGTTCCGAGCTCAAGGCGCCCCAGGTCCCCGGCCAACCCACCCAGAGTCCCCCTCGCTTGTTCAGAACCGGGACCATGGCTGTGACCAGGCCTCCGGAGCTCAATTCGGCCTGCCCGCCATCGGAGAATTTGACCGGCAGGCGGTTGGATACCACAACCAGACGGCGGTCTCGGGGGCTTTTGCTGAAATGAGGCAGTTTTTTAAATGGCTTATGAAAAAGCTCTTTTTGATTAAAATATGCTACAGGCATGGCATCTCCTTGGTATTGAGTTTATATATCGATAAAGAGCAAGGAGCATGCCGTACCCTGAAAAGACATTTAAGGCTGCTGGGCGCTTTGTCCGGGAATGGGTACGAAGTGTATTTCTGTGGCATGTCTCATTATGCAGGCCACATGTGTGACGTTGTCTCACTTTGAAGTGAGTGTCGGGGCAACCACTTTCATACTCGATCAACCTGGGGTCTGTGTGCTGCCGGTAAGCGAAGTTCTCAATCCCCATGTCCAGGATCTTTTCCGCCTGCTCGGCCGCTTGTTCCGGAACATAGTTCAGCCGGTCCTCCATTTCCCAGCGCTGGATCATCTCCTGTCCGGTCTCGATGTTGGCGATGACCCGCAGTCCCTTGGCCCCGGCCGCCTTGGCCTTTTAAAATGGAGAGCGTGGAGGATCAATTTAAAAGGTGAGATATAGGGTATGCTTCAGGTAGATATGGACTTTAGGGTTCCAGGTTCACGGTTCACGGTTTTAAGAATAAAATTTAACACTACAGCGAAAGGTTAAGTAACTAGACAAAGCTCCGGACCTTTGGTAGGATGCACTTTTTCATCTTCACACAGGTGGAGGTGTATCCCCTTTGGTCCGGAGCTTTGATGAATAGCCTACAATGTCCCGGCATATCGAACAAGCTTCACTCTGTGGCCCTGGAGTGTGTCAGTGGGACCAAATCAGAAGTTCTCTGGGATGACTTGGTAGCTTCCCATCATTACCTGGGATATAAGAAGCTCTTGGGTCACCGGCTTAAATATCTTGCCTTCATTCAAGAGAGGCCGGTGGCCGCTTTGTCCTGGAGCGCTCCTGCTTTGACCCTAAAAATCCGGGATCAGTTCATCGGATGGAGCGATACAATCCGAAGGCAATATCTGGGACATGTAGCCGCAAACAGTCGATTTGTCATCTTTCCCTGGGTGAACATGCCAAATTTGGGGTCCTATATCTTGAGTCAAAATCTCAAAAGAATCAGAAAGGATTGGATGCAGGCTTTTCACCAAAACCTGTGGCTTGTCGAATCCTTTGTCGACTCAAGACATTTTAGAGGAACTGTGTACAAGGCCTCAAACTGGACGTTTCTTGGCACTACCAAGGGGTACACAAAAACCGGATCGACTTACACCTATCACGGGCGGACCAAAGACATCTATGTGTATGTCCTCGAACCCAAACTTTGGGACATTTTGGGATGCACCTCCACCTTGCCCGGACCATATGCCAAGCAAGTGGAGGAAGTTACTATGTCTTTGCAGTCCAAACAGTGGAATCCTGATATCTTCGTGGAGTTGGATCCAGATGACATCACAAAGCTCGCTGATGTTCTGACCGAATTTCATCACCAGTTTAGCTCTTGTTTTCAGCGATGTGAACAAGAAAAACATGGGCTTGGTTATATTTCCGGTCTTCTCAGCAACATTGACTCAAAATCCATAGAGCCGATTGCATTGGAGCTCGGGAAAATAACAAGCGCTCGCACCACACAGCTCTTTATGAAAGATTCCCCCTGGAAACACGAGGTCATGCTGGATACCCATCAAAGAATGATCGTCCCGCACTTGTCGTCTCCCCAAGGGATGATCACCATAGACCCCTCTGAATTCCCTAAAAAAGGGAAAAAGTCTGTAGGAGTTGCCAGGCAGTATTGTGGCCGTCTGGGCAAGAAAGAAAACTGCCAGTCTGGTGTCTTTATCGGATATACCAGCGAAAAAGGACATTGCCTTCTCGATTGTCAGCTTTATATGCCAGAGCGGTGGTTTGATGCTGATTACCAGAACCTGCGCAGGGAAACCCTTGTCCCAGAAGATTTATGCTTTCAAACCAAGCAAGAAATTGCCCTTGGGCTTCTCAAAAACGTGACCCAGCATTTTTCTGCTCGCTGGATTGGCATGGATGCAGCCTTTGGGGCAGATATGGATTTTCTCCAGGCCCTTCCTGCAGATATGTATTATTTTGCCGATATCAAAGCCAATGAGAAAGTCTTTCTCCAAAAACCAGAAGTTGGCGTTCCAGAGTATCAAGGCCAGGGAAGGCCGCCAACTAAAGAGCGTGTGCTCTCAGACCACAAGCTCTATGAAGTCAGAGAATTGGCAAAATCCAAAGACTTGCCCTGGAGAAGAGTTTCCCTTGGAGAAGGAGCTAAAGGCCCACTCTTGGCTCAAATGGCCTGTATCAGGGTCTATCCTTCACGTGATGGCCTTCCTTGTGATCAGCCTGTCTGGCTGGTTATTCGCATCCAAGAGGATGGAAAAGTAAAGTACTCCTTCTCCAATGCCCCGGAAACAACGTTTTTTGAGGAGCTTTATCAAGCGTCTTGTATGCGTTATCCCATTGAGCAATGTTTTGAAGAAGGCAAGAGTTATCTTGGAATGGATGATTATGAGCATCGTTCTTGGCCGGCCTGGCATCGTCATATGATCTACGTAATGCTGGCCCAACACTTTCTCATTTTGGTCCAAAAACGCTTTGAAAAAAAAACTCCTGAGCTGACAATTCCACAGGCCAAAAGGCTTGTCCAAACCGTATTTACCATGAGGTCATTGACCCGTGAAGGTACGATAGAGATTTTGAAATACATCAGGAAACGGAACCACATAGCTTATCGCTCGCATCGAAAAAAACGAGAAGCGCAAGCCAGAAGCCTAGGACTCGATGTTTAGTTGATGTTTCGCTGTAGTGTTAACTGATATATGGAAATATGAACGTCCGTCTCAAACCATATATGGTAAGTAAAAATAGAGGCTTAGCAAAGAATTTTTGACTCACAGTACAAAGAAGACACAGGAAAATGCTGATTGTGATCCCAAAGTTTTGCCCTCCGGACCGCCAGGTGCCACCCTGGCCATTCTGGGATCGCCAGGCGCCTGCCTGGCTCTTTCAATGGACGAACCAGACTGGGTCACAATGTGACAGGTGTGACCTATCTTTTGTGGCATTGTCATATATTTCCGCCCCCAAATCCTCCCGTACTGCACTTATCTTTATACAGGCTTGGCCCATTATTTTCAGTATGTTATCTTCTAGAATTGTCCAGTGTGCATCAGTTACAGCCATACTGAATATCCTCTCTTTTCAACTTATGTATTTAGGCCCGCTTTATGCAAAAACACTCAAGGCAAGAAATAATAAAATGGGGAAAAATATCCTGCGCATTGAAAAGAACCTCACAAGTTGTTCTGGTGTATGACCCGGCCAGGATGACAATGAACTGGATCTCAATCTCAAGGAGCTATTGCTATGTTTTTGGAAAGAAGTGCAGTGAGTGTTCAAGATTCACAAAGAGAATTTCCCTGTCCCACCCAGAGTATTTGTCCTGAATGCGGACAAGTCCTGTAGCCGATTCTGGACAAGGCCATGTCCCTCAAGCCCAGCCCGCCTTTCAGCATCATGTATGCAGGGGGTGAGCCGACCATTCATCCGGACTTCTGTCAGGCCGTGCAAATGGCTAGGGACAAAGGAGGCCGGAATCAAGGTGACCCTGGTTCCGACCATTGTCCGGGGGCTCAATGATCACCAGATCGGGGACATCTTCCGTTTAGCAGTGGAAAACACCGATGTGGTCTCCGCGGTCAGCTTTCAGCCTGTTTCCCTGACCGGGCGGATAGATGCCTCCAAACGCCGAGAGATGCGCTATACCATGGCCGATCTGGCCCGGGACCTGGAGGAGCAGACCGGGGCGGTGGGCATGCATGAGGACTGGTACCCATACTCCATTGTCAATCCCATAAGCCGGCTGACCGAGGCCCTGACCGGCGAACCCAAGGTCCACTTCAACTGCCATCCCCATTGCGGGGTGGCCAGTTATCTTCTGGTTGACCGGGAGACCAGGGAGGCCACTCCCTTTACCAGGTTTCTGGACATCGAAGGGGCCATGGCGGCCATCGACAAAGAGGCCAGGGCTATTGAGAAGAGACCCTGGATGCAGAAACTGACTCGGATCCAGATGATGCGGACCCTGAAAAAACATTTCCGCCAAGAACAAGCTCCGGCAGGTCTGACCTTTGACCATATTAGCGAGTTTGTGAACACCTTTATCCGGGAACGGGATGAATCAGAAAGACTGGAGTTTCATAAACTGGGAGAGCGCTTCGACGCCTTGCTGCTCACAGCCATGCATTTTCAGGATAACTATAACTTTGAAATAGATAGGGTTCAAAATTGCGTGATTCATTATGCCGCGCCGGATGGCCGTTTCTACCCATTTTGCACCTGGAACAGCGGCCCCTGTCACCGGGAGAGGCTGGAAGATATGTATTCCAGGCCGCTTAGGGCAGAGCAAAAAGCCTAGTGCCGAGTCATATGTGCATTGTCCGGTATTGGCACGAAACCTTTCTTCCTCTGATTCCCCTCCCTCCCGCCTGTCTTCCAGGCGGGAGGGAGGGGCCAGGGGAGGGTTCTTTGTTTGCGGCACTCCAAGGTTTCGCGGCCTGAAGCAGGCCATATTATTTGAGCTGCTGCAGGGAGGCCCATTGGGAGCAATAAGATCTGGATTGAGCAATTCTCAGCGTCACACATTACTAAGGGGAGGGAAATGTTTTTTCCATTGAGCTCTCCCTGAGTAGCCTCGCTGTAAGCGCGGCTAGCGCACGAAGCGAGCTGGAATTAACTTCCCGCGCTGCTGAGTGCAGCGGGCAAAAAGTAAAAAACTTTTTGCCCTAACTAGAAACTGCCCCTATATAGGACACAACTTGTAAGACACGGCACTAGCGGGTTAAGACACCTCTGGCAATACATACAATTCCGACTCCCATACCGAGGGACACGCAGCCTGTGATCAGGGAAGTCCATCCAAGTGACAGGCCTACTGCGGCCATGAGGGCGTAGAACAAGGCCCCCAGCATCAACCCCAGTCCGAGGCTGCTCAGAAAGGCCGCCACCAGCACCAGGCCAAAACCTATGAAGAGGGACCGGGATTTTTGCTGCAGTTGCCGCACCTCAGCCTCAAAGAGGTCGAAAACAGCAATGATGAGTTCTATAATGGATCGCATGATCGTTACTTAGAAAGAATCTTGCCGATTAAAAGGCCAAGCCCGAAAGCCAAACCGACACTGGTCAAGGGGTGCTCTTCAAGGCGGTGGTGGGCGGTTTCGTAAACCTCTCGGCCTTCCTGCCGGGCCCTGTCATACGCCTGATTGAGCTGTTCCCGCAATCGTTCCACTTCTGAAGTGGCCTTGGACTTGGCCTCATTGAAACGCTCTTGACCCATCTGACGGAAACTATCCATGAGCTCCCCCATGTCGGTTCGCAGTTGGGCGACGTCGGATTTCAGAGCTTCAAGTTCATTTTGGTATTCCTCTTTAGCCATGGGTATTCCTCCTGATGTACTGATGTTTTTCATTGATATAAAAGCATATCGTATCTGCTCATGGACTCCAAGGTCAGGGATCGGTGATCAAAGGAAAAGTTTTATCGGCAAAGCTCCTGTTTGACTTTTTCTCTCCGGCGCTTGCAAAGCTTAGGCCCATCTTTGTGCAATAACCCATAAAGCATTTTCATCTTCGAGACTGTCAATGGGGCTTCGTTCTTCTGGGCCTCCTTGCTCAAATGCTGGGCTATGTCCAAGAGAGCAGAGTGAGTGATTCCTTTTTACGGATGCGAGTGCAAAAAGTCTAGTTGCACTCGCCAGGGGTCAGGCGGCTTTGCATCCTGGACCGCTCTGATGGTTTTCAGCAGATCATCGGATATTGACACTCAGGGACAAATGAAGAACGCGAACCAGACTTCCGGACAATCTCAAATCCAAGGGTCCGCAGGATCTGCCGAAACCGGAATGGAGCAGGAAAAAGCAAAGTATGTGCAGGAGACAAAAAAAGAACTGGAGGAGCTTGATAGATAACTCCATATTTTTCCGACCAAAGAGAGTGAGGGAGCTGCCTCACGGGGAGGAAACCGTGGAAACGACAGCTGATATTTTGAGGAAGGAAGGAGTAATTTGGGACAAGATTGAGAATGCCCAAGATAGCTTAATAACAGTCGCTCAGGCAAAGTTTGGCACATTGCATCCAGAGCTGATCAAAAAAAATCGGTCAATTCAGACACTGGAGACGCTACAAAGCCTTTTAACCCAAGCTGTCCTCAAGAACAACGCCCAAGAGTTCTTTCGGGAAGTAGAAGGAGTCTCGAAGCAGCAGTAAATCGCAGACAAGTTACCAATCTTCCTATGCCGTGCTTTGCATGGGATAGGAGGCTCCATCGTTGTCATCTTTCTTCATGGTGTTGTAGATGGTTGCCCGGCTTACGCCGAAGGATTGGGACATCTCTGTCACCGATACACCTTCACTCAAGCGAACCAGGATTTCCTTTTTTTGGGCTCGTGTGAGCTTTGGCCTGCTGCCTAAGTGTTTTCCGTTGGCCTTGGCAATCCCTCTGCCTGTGTCTTCCGGATCATTCATAAATATCCATTGAGCTCAGGTTACTCCCTGACGATCTCGCATGCCCCACGTGCGCAGGCCTGCATAGAACCCAGGCTGTCCTCAACCTGCTTGAAGCCGTGCTTCTTGAGAATCGAGGCAGCGATGATCGCACGCTGGCCGCTGCCGCAGAAGGTGGTTATGGGACGGGCTGGGCCGACTTCATCTAACCGGTCCGGAAGCTCCCCTAGAAAAATGTGCTGGGCGTTGGGAAGATGGCCCTGTTCGTACTCGTTGTCAGTCCGGACATCCAAGAGGGTGAAGCTCTCCGTATCCCGGATCCGCCTCTGGATTTCACCGGCGTAAACGGCTGGGATGGTTTCATAATACTTGCCGCGGATTTCCCACTCGTGCAGGCCCTGCTCAAGAAAGCCCACAACCCGGTCATATCCGATTCTGGTCAGAAACCGCCTGGCTGTCTGGACATAGTGGTAGGAGTCTACGATTAATCCCAGATCCTGGTCGTAGGGCAGGAACCATCCTGCGTAGGCCGGGAGCATTTCCAGGGGGATGGCCATGCTTCCCGGAATGTAGGCTCCGGCAAAGGCTTCAGGACTCCTGATGTCGATGGCCAGCATCCCTTCCTGCATGGCCTGCTCGAACTGGTCGGCGTCCAAAGGCTGGGGCGGAAAGACAGGTTCAACCGGCGGAGCTCCCTTGAGATTGTATTCTTCCATTCGGGAAAAATAGGGCGGTTTGGTATGTTTTTCCCGAAGCTTGTTCTTTACAAAGTCTTTTTTGGTGTGGACTTGCAAGGCCGGGTTGGTTAGACGTTCAAAACCCAGAGTGGAGAAGTCTCTGTTGGCCATGCCTGCCCCGCAGACCGAACCTGCGCCGTGGGCCGGGAAGAGAAGGACTTGATCCCCTAGAGGCAGAAGCTTGTTAAAGATGGACTCGTAGAGCAACCCAGCGGTCTCCTCCATGTGATTAGGAAAGAAGTCGGTTCTTCCGACATCGCCGATGAATAAGGCATCGCCAGTGAAAACTCCGAGGGACTGTTCCCCTGAGCCGGTGTCGTACAAGACCAGGGAGATGCTCTCATACGTGTGGCCCGGGGTCTTGATGACTTTAAGCCTTCCCTGACCGATCTTGAAGACTTCCCCTTCATCAACGCCTCTGCCATAGGCAAAGGGGAGATCTTGACCATGTAAGATCTCAGCCCCGGTCATTTGGGCCAGCTCCAGCGATCCAATGACATAGTCCTCGTTGCGGTGGGTTTCAAAGATGTAATTGATCTGCGCGCCGTTCTGATAGGCCAGGTCCAGATAGACCTGGCAGTCGCGTCTTGGATCGATGACCGCGGCGCTACCGCCGTCGCCAAGTATATAGGACATATGGGACAAGCCATCAGATTTAACCTTTTCCAGAAACATCTTTAACCTCCTTATTTTCTGTAATTGGTATCAATGTTACCTTCTTCAAAATCTTCCTCAAGTTCATCCATACATAAACGTTCCAAAGGTTTTCGTTGTGCACCTCCATGATCTAAAGCGTTTGAATATATAGGCATGTTCGGTCCAGATCTATACCTGATTGTTCGACATGGCACTCCAAGATTGCACGGCCTGAAGCAGGCCACATTATTTGATCTGTTGATCGATAGAAGCCTTTAGGTCTTGGTACTGCTGCTGCAAAGCCTGCCAGGCCTGGTCCACTTCGTCCTTCATCTCTTCCCAGGAATTCTGACTCGACTGTTGAAGCTCCTCGAGCTTATTCTGTGCCGCAGCCTTTTCGTCCTGGAGCTTGTTGAGTTCAGTTTGAACAGTATCCTTGGCTTCACCACTTAATTGCTGAGATTTGTCCCTAAGGTCAGCGATTTCTTCTTCAAGACTGTCCATCTGCTCTTTGAGTTGATCGGTGAACTCAGCCTTCTTCTCTGCAGCATAATCCTTGGTGGCCTCTACCGTTTCGTTAGCCTCCTCCTTGACGCTTTGGGTCCCGGACTCCTCGCTATCGCCGCAGGCTCCCAATACAAGTATAATCATGGCTGCCATCACAAACATAAATAATTTCCATAGAGTCATCTTCATACCCTCCTTCTGGATTGTTTTGCAGAGAATAAAATGGCTATATCTTTCGTCCCTTCAAAATGAATAATGTTACCAAAAAACTTTTTGCTTTCATGAGTTACTTCTTAAATTGGGCCCTGGCCCTGTTATAAGCATCTGAAATGGCCTCCCAAGCCTGTTCAGCCCCTGTGCGGAGCTCTTCAAATGCTTTCTCCCCGGATTCTGGCATATTCTCGAGCGTGTCCCTGAGCTCATCTCTTTTTTGCTTTAGGCGTGCAATCTCCGATTCGTACTTTTCTCGGTTCTGCATCTCAGCCAGCCTGGCTTGAACCTCCAGTTCGTCGATTTTGGCGTTCCATTCGTCCAGTTTCAGCTTCAATTTTTCCACAGTCTCCTGGCGTGAAAGCATACTTCTTCTCCTTTCCTTTTTTCTCTAATCCTATCATAAAGGGAGTGCGAATCATAGCGGGTTATGGGTGAATAATTGGGTATTTGTGCATCAAGAAGTTGTCAGCCATAGATTAAGATCGATTTATACCCGATTTATACCCTGGACTTCGTATGTAAAGCAAAGTATACTTATTAGATAACCATAAGGAGGTCTTCATGAAACAAATCATAAGTCTTATTACTCTTCTCATCTCAGCAGCTGGCCCAGATGGGCAAGGTATCCTATGAGAAGATGGGCCGCAAGATGGAAGTGGAGAGGAGTCCTGCGGCTAACATATCCTCCTTACTATCGTTGATGTGGCCCAGGAAGAATGTACAATCGATCAGCTGGTCAAACTGGCCCAACGTTCTTCCCAGCCGAATTTCTTTGGCAGTCTCAGAACCAGAACCGAAGCCCGGCCACGAAGGCTGCAGAGTCCACGTCCCCGCCATCTTTGTCCACATTGTGCCCGGTCTCGCCAATCTTTCGGTTCCAGCTCACCCCGACGTATGGGGCAAACTCCCGGCGAAAATGATACATCAGCCGGCAGCCCAGGGTGATGTCGGTGATCCCCTGCCAGATCTCGTATTCCGGCACGTCATGGGCAGAGAAGCCGGCTTCCAGGCGGGGGGCCAAAGCCACCTTTTGGGTCAGGAGCAGCTCGTATTCAGCTTCGAGCTTGGCCGAAACATCACCATCCTCGCTTACATATCCGGTGGCATCTACTTCAAACCACAGGGGAGCCAGGCCTTGAAAGCCAAGAGCCAAGAAGGTTCGAGACGGGCTCGGCTTAAAATCGTGTCTGACCCCGGCCTGGAGATCCCAAAACTTGGCTATGGTCCGGCCATAGAGCAGCTCCACTCCGGCCTCTTCCACTTCGTCATGGTCCAGGGAATACTCGCCTTCGCTTTCCACAAAGAGCTTGTTGTAGTCGTTGCCCACCCAGCCGATCACATCCCACAGCAGCAGCTGTTCATCCTTTTCCCGCCATTGGTGCTCAAACCGGTCGGCCTTGAAGGTAGCAAAGACTTTATTGTCGTGGATGGGCTGGACCCCGAAGTTCTTCTGGGGGCCTTCCTGTCCGTCCAGGGCGTACTTTTGGATGCCTTCACTCACCTGAGGGTCGGTTTCCACCTCCCGGTAGTCAGCTGGGTATGTTTGGTCCCTGGTTTCCCGGGATGTATTGTCTGCAGCCAGAGCAGGGGAGGTCAGGGACAGACACAGGATCAGGATCATCATCACGTATCTCATAGGACGGCTCCTTTTTTCAGGCCACTCGGACAACCTGGAACATTCCGGCTTCCATGTGGTAGAGCAGATGACAATGGAAAGCCCAGTCGCCCTTTTCGATGGGGGTGATCAGGGCCGAGAGGACCTCGCCCGGTTTGACCAGGACCGTGTGCTTGAAGGGTAATCTGTCAGCCCCGTTTTCCAATTGCATCCACATCCCATGCAGGTGGATGGGGTGGTCCATCATGGTATGGTTGACCAGGAACAGGCGCAGCCGCTCCTGGTAGCGAAACAGGTACGGACCCGGGTGCTCGGTGAACTTGCGTCCGTCAAAGGAGAACATGTACCGTTCCATGTTGGCGGTGATATTGATGGTCATTTCCCGGTCCGGCTCTTCTTTGTAGGGCTGCGGCTCGGCGGATACCAGGTCGTCGTAGACCAGAACACGCCAGCCGTCGTCACCCAGACCCAGTCCGGGCTCATCCAGACGGTAACGGGGGTTGTTGATGATCATGGCCGTGCTGGCCGAACCCTTGCGGTCCGGCAGAAAAGGCTCGGGGCCGTTGGGTCCCGGAATGCGGGGATCCGGTTTGGGTCCGGCCTTATCCATGTCCATTTTTTTATGCTCCATTTTTCCATGCTTCATATCTCTGGGCTTCATCTCCCCGTGGTCCATTCTCCCAAAGATGGACTCGCCCATCATCCCCATCCCGATGTCTTCCAGGGAGCGGACCGGACGCTTGCGCATCTCCGGGACTGGGGCCTCCAACCCGGGTTCCGGAGACAGGGTGCCCCGGGCGTAGCCGCTGCGGTCAATGGATTCGGCAAACAGGGTGAACGGCCTGTCCTGCCCGGGCCGAACCAGAACGTCATAGGTCTCGGCCACTCCGATGCGGAACTCGTGCACCTTGACCGGCCGGACCGCCTTGCCGTCCACCATGACCACATCCATGTCCAGACCCGGAATGCGCACGTCGAAGTTGCTCATGGCCGAGGCGTTGATGAACCGCAGCCGGACGGTCTCCCCGGGGTTGAACAGGGCTGTCCAGTTCATGGCCGGGGATTGTCCATTCATGAGGTAGGTGTAGGTTGATCCGGTCACGTCTGCGATGTCCACTGGACTCATGCGCATCCGGCCCCAGGCCATGCGCTTAGCCAGGGTGTCGTGGAAGCCGCGTTCCCGGATGTCCGCAAAAAAGTCGCCCACGGTTCGCTGCTGGTAGTTGTAATAGTGCCCAAGCAGGTTGATGTGCCGGAAGATGGTTTCCGGCTGCTCAAATGACCAGTCCGAGAGGACCACCACGTAGTCGCGGTCAAAATCAAAAGGCTCCCCGTCTTTGGGGTCGATGATCAGCGGACCGTAAGAACCGGACTGCTCCTGCAGGAAAGAGTGGCTGTGGTACCAGTAAGTTCCGGCCTGAATGACCTTGTAGCGGTACTCATAGGTCTCTCCTGGCGGGATTCCGGCGAAGTTAATTCCCGGTACACCGTCCATGGGGAAGGGTACCAGGATGCCGTGCCAGTGGATGGAGGAATGGACGGTATCCATCATGGCGTTGGTCACGTTGAGGGCCACGTCGTCGCCTTCCCGCAGCCGGACCAGGGGACCGGGGACGGTGCCGTTTATCCCAGTGGAGATCCCTTCCCGCCCGTCGATGACAATGGGCGAGTAGCCGATGGTCAGGTCATAGCGGCTCCTGGCTGGAGGCAAGCCTTCCAGGCCCCATTTTTCGGTTCTGGCCCAGGACGGCAGAGGGAATGCGGTCTGCATTCCGGCCACAAACACTGAGGCGCCCAGGCCCTGCAGGAACCTGCGGCGGCTGACTTTTCCGGATCTGTCCATACGATCTTCCTTTTAAAGTTCTTAATGTATGTTATTCCGGGACTTCATTTATGGGTTCTGAGGACGTGGATCCAGCTGGGATGAAACTCAAAAGGGTGGAATGTCTATGACCACGACCGTGACATTGTCTTTTCCCCCTGCATGAAGGGCTTGATCCATCAATTTTTCAACAGCTCGCCGGGCATTGCCTTCTGCAAGGACAGTCTTGATGGAGTCATCGGGTACATGCCTTATTAAGCCGTCAGAGCACAGCAGAAGTCTGTCCCCGGCCATGATCTTGAGCCTGCCGCTATCAGCTTTCAGGCTGCCACACCCCACACACTGGTCAAGTACGTTTCGCATGGGATGCCGGTCGGCTTCCTCCTGGCTCAGGGTGCCGTCTGCAATCAGGTCCTGTACAAAGGTGTGATCGGTGGTGATCTGGGTAAGAGAACCGTTGTGAAAATGATAGAGTCTGCTGTCGCCCACATGAGACCAATATGCCGTGTCCTGGCTGACAAGGACGACAGTGGCCGTGGTTCCCATCCCTTCCAGATTAGGTTCCTCCTTGGCCCGTTGCCTGATTTCCTCGTTAGCCTCGGCAAGGATTTTGTTCAGGTCGTGTTCAAATCCTCCAGAACCAATCGGAATTGCCTCAAGATCATCGATGACCATCTGGGCGGCTATGTCTCCGCCGGTTTCACCGCCCATGCCGTCGGCCACTGCCAGCAGAAGGCTATGACCGTCTTCTAACTCGCGAACAAGAAAGCGATCCTGATTGGTCTTTCGTTTGTGACCGGTGTGAGACTGTGCCCAGAGGTGATCGCCCCAAATCTGCATGTCACTGCTCCTTTGCCGGCACATTGATCACGGTCCTGAAGCCTACCCTGGCAAAAGCTTCCCATGGTTGGCGCTGCAGATAGGATTCCTCGCGTCCAAGTTCTCCGAGACCGCCATGGATGTGGAATTCGATTTGTTGATCGGCAGGCTTGTAGACGGTCCATTCGTTCACGTTTTGGCCAAGCCCGAAAATGCCGAACTGGTTGCTATCAAAGGCAGAAACGTTTCTGATGTGCAGGCTCTCCTCGCTGCTTTCATTTTGACGTGTTTGGTGCATCATCATGCCCGAATCCGCATTTTCTTCAGCCGAACCTTTTGAGAGGGGTTCGCTCCTCCCAGTCTGTAATGCCCGCTGCCATTGAGCCATGGTCGACAATGTCCGACCATAAAATCTGGCATAGGCCATGGCTCCAGCAGGGGTGACCCGGACAACAGGGTTTGAGGCTGCACCAGGCTTGATCGTGAACTTTTCGCTTTTGTAAACAATCGGTTCATAGCCCTCCCGGACTTCACCCAGGAGGAGCCAGATCTGTCCGTTTTTCTGGACAGTCTTGTCCTTGATGACCAAACCAGAAACATTGTGCAGAAATTCGACATAGAGATGGTTGGTGATCTTGGTTTCGTCCATGTAGAAGGGCGGGACGGATTCAGTCAGCTCAAGATGCTCCCTGTCCGGTTGGTCCGGCTGATCTATGACAACCTGAGCTTTGCCACCAGGAACCAGGCGCAGGGTCATACCGTCGCTTCCCAGGATTTTTTCCGGGCGCGGTGCATCCATGGCTGCATCAGGGAGTTGGGTGGGAGTTGTGGTTTCAAAACCAAAATCGAACGTATCTGATTCAAAAACAGCGCCTTGTGCATTTTTCACGTCATGGGTCTGATCTTGTGTCTGATCAGATTCCATAGTGATGAGGTGGAGCCCAAAGGCCGCACCAAGCAGAAGAAGCAAAACCATGCCGATTCCAGCAGTCAGCAGGAGTTGTTTTTTATGTTTTCTCTTGGTGGACACGGTCTGAGCATATGCCGATTCCTGGATGATATCTTCCAGCTCTTTTCGAAGAATCTTGACCGAAGACGTTCTGTGATTTCGGTCCTTGGCCGTTGCATTCCGAATGACCTTATCCAGGCGCAAAAGCATCCTGGTTGATGTTGAACTCAAGTGAACGGTTTCAAAAGGCTTGTTCCGTTCCTGGGTCATCTTGCCTTCAATGGCTTCATACAGGATCTTGCCCAGGGAATAGACATCTGTCCTGGCATCGGTGGTGGCCAGGTCCAGAAACTGTTCTTCAGGCATATAGGGAGGGGTTCCGATGATGTGGTAGCTGCGGGTGATGTCGTCCAGCAGGTTACCGCCAGCCAGACCAAAATCGGCAATCTTAGGAGTTTCCTCGTCAATGAGCACGTTTTCAGGTTTCATGTCCCGGTGCACTAAACCCAGGGCATGGACAGCCTCCATACCGTGCAGGACCGACAATAGATACTTGGTCAGCCACCCGACAACAGCCCGTTCATCCTGTTTGAACCCTTCGTGGAGCATGGTCTGCCTAAGAGTTGGGCCGGGAACATACTCCATGACGATGTAGTCCAGGTAGTTGCCGTTTACTTGAACCTGGTCAAAATCATACACCTGGAGCACATTGGGGTGGCGGATTCTGGCCATGACCTGAACCTCTCGCCGGAAGCGCTGGAGCTCGGATTCATAGTCTTCCTCTCTGCCCTCCAGGCTGTCCAGGAAATCTTTGGACATGACCTTTAAGGCCACCTTTCTGTTCAGGTTGATCTGCTGGGCCAGATAAACTTCACCTTTTCCGCCTTTGCCAATAAGATCAGCAATCTCCCATTTCTTGTTGACGACTTGCCCTTCTTCTAAAAGCTGATTCTGTGGCATGGGTATACGAAACTCCAATTGGATAGCCTAATTATTATGAGTCGCTTATTTGCACATGAGCGCCAAGGAACAATACCGCCATTTATTCCCACAAGCAATGAATTGAGGTTTTGGCAATACATCGTTTAGTTGACGAGGCTTAGGGGTAAGCTGTGTAACTCATTGTGTGCCTAAAGAAATATACCAAGAAAGTATACAAAAATCACGAGGGAAAGGATGTATAGGTCATGAAAAGGATGTCTTTTATTGCAGCAGCTGCAGTGGCTTTGATCCTGGCAGGCGGTGCCGTCCTGGCTTAGCAGCAGGGATATAGCAAGGGATGCGGCGCTCAAGGCCAGGGCTGGTTCTGCCCCTGATACGGGCAGGGACACGGCCAGGGCATGGATCCGGCAGGTGGACAGCAGCAGATGGAGCCTTTGACCCAGAGTGATGCTTGGGGACTTGCTGAGGATTATGTGGCCGGAAATCCAAATCTTAAGATTGGCAACGTCAGCGAAAAGGATGAGGTCTTTGAAGCCAGGGTAGAGACCCAAGATGATTCTCTGGTGGAAAAACTACTTATCGACAAGCAAACCGGATGGATGAAGAGAGCGTATTGATCACTCCCTGGTTGAAAATCGATTGGTTTTTCCGGGTCTGGAGCGAGAAGTGTGTGTTGGTTCGCTTTGCTCCAGCCTGAAGCACGCAGACATTCAATCAACTGGAAAGCAAGCCATGGACACAGGGAAGCCTCTCTTGTGTCCATGGCCTTTTTGGGTTTGTATTCAAGCAAAGCGAGATTCCGTGCCAAGTTTGGTAGAAGGGCATTATTTCGAACCATGAAGAGGTCAATGCCGGTTGATGGGCACCCGACCGGGATCACCCGTGAATGGTAGAATGAGAAGGCGCGGCAGAGAAAGCTTTTGTGGATTGCGGAATTGGGAAAGACCGATCACCATGTCCATGTGCCCCTTGGCTGGCTGATCTTTGTAAGTGCCCAGTAGACGGTCCCACCAGGACAGGTTAAACCCGTAATTACTGTTGGTCTCCCGGATGACGACCGAGTGGTGGATTCGGTGCATGTCTGGGGTGACAACAAGCAACCTGAGAATTCGGTCGATTTTTGCATGAATACGGATGTTGCTGTGGTTAAACATGGATGTAGCATTCAGGGCCACTTCAAAGATCAGGACGGCCAGAGGTGATGCGCCGAGTGAGACCACGGCTAACAACTTAATGGCCATGGATACAATGATCTCCATGGGGTGGAAGCGCAGACCGGTGGTCATATCGAAGTCAAGATCTGCGTGATGAACCATGTGCAACCGCCAGAGCACCGGGATGGCGTGATGCAGTACATGCTGTGCATAAACTACCACGTCCATGGCCACAACGCCGATGAACACCTCGAACCAAAAGGGGAAGGCCCATTGATTGAGTAGACCCCAGCCCCGTTCTGAGGCGAGCAGGGCCACCCCAACAGGGAGAACAGGATAGACCAACGCGACCGATAGCGGATTCAAAGCGACGATGGTCAGGTTGGCGAACCAACGCCGGCCTTTGGAAGTTGTCAGCCGCCTGCGGGGGAGGAAAATCTCCCCCGCAGCCAGGACAGAGAAGACACAAAGAAAGGCACCCAGGCGAATAAGTGTTTCAGTTTTCATCTATTAGCTTTTACGTCGACATCGATTGGGCTTTTCTCTTGCACGGCGGTCTCTTTACCATTTTCAGACTTTTTCCAGGGAGCTTCAAGAGATAAGATTTTGACTTGATTATGACACTAATGATCTTTGTCTTTCTTTTCTTGCGTTGCTTTTTTGCCGCCCATCATGGTACCCTTTCCAGTCATTTTTCATAATTGACCTCCATTCTTGTAGTGTTTTGAATATATTTTCCATGTCAACCAGCATTTATGTTAATTCAGCGAGATAACCCGATATGCGAGCTTTTAGTTAAGGAATATCCAGTTGGTGTAGAATGCCTTTGAGGTAGTCTGCCGACGAGCGAAGCTGGTCAGCCTCTGCATCTTCGAGCTGAATTTTGACTGTTTTGGCAACCCCGTTCTTGTTGACCAGAACCGGAATGCTCAGGCACACGTCATGAATATCATAAAATCCATCCACCAGCGTGGAGACCGTGAGGATATTGTTTTCATTGCGCAAAATTGAGGCTGCGATGTCCACCAAGGCCAGGCCGATGGCGTAATAAGTGGATCCCTTGCCCTTGATGATCTCGTAGGCCGCGTTCTTGACCTGGGAAAAGATGTCTTCCAGCTCTCCTGTGGGACAGTTTGTGTCGCAGGCAGGGCAGTACTGGCGGAGGGGAACACCACCGATGCGCACATTGCTCCAGATGGGGACTTCGCTGTCCCCGTGCTCTCCAAGTATGTAGCCCTGGACGTTACGGGGCGAGACTTCACAGTGACTGCTGATCAGGTACCTAAACCGGGCCGTATCCAGCACGGTTCCCGAACCGATGACCCGGTTCATGGGCAGACCGGAGAACTTGATGGCTGCATAGGTCAGGATGTCAACCGGATTGGTCACGATGAGCAGGTTTCCGGGGTTGTACCTGGAGATTTCAGGTATGATCTGCCGGAAGACCTCTGTATTTTTATCTGCAAGATCCTGGCGGGTTTCACCGGGCTTCTGCGGCTTTCCCGCCGTGATCACCACCAGGTCCGCGTCCCTGCAGTCGCTGTAATTCCCTTCATAGATCCTGGTAGGAGGAACGAACATCATGCCGTGATTGAGGTCCATGACATGGGCCTTGACCTTTTCCGGGGTCCGGCCGATCAGGGGGATGTCGTTGGCCAAACCGCTCATCATCAATGCATAGGCAAATGTGGTGCCCACATTTCCTGTGCCCACAATGGCCACCTTACGCTCGCTGACAAAACCTCGCTCATGTGTCAGATAGCGCTCTGGATTTTCATTGAAGCTTTTTTTGCAGTGATCGGAGCAGAAGTAGTAAGTCTGTCCCTTGTAGTCCAGGGTGAGCTCATTCTGCTGTTCCTCTACCTGCATTTTGCAGACTGGATCGATAGCCATGGTTTATCACCTCTCTTATTGGATGACCATGAAAGGTCTCATAAAAGCTCTATCTTTCTCTGAGTCAGAGATAACTCTTGGTATTTCGGAAAAAATATTCAAGTTATTTTTTTGAAATACTTCCTCAGCTCCGATATTTCTGGCATTCCTCTAAAAACGAGATGATCATCTACTAAAATGTTTGGTGATCCTTACAGGAACAGTTCGTTCTTGTTTTTCCGGATTTTTTCGTTCCAAAATAAAATGGGTAAACCAAACCAGATCTTGTTGATCGTGATCGGCCAATTCAGGATTCAAGATCCTTTTTCTGCCTCTCGAAGTCCTCCTTGCTGATTTCTCCTTTAGCATATCTTCTTTTCAAAATCTCCACCGGGCTTTCTCTGGCTTGGTCGTACCAATTGCCCGCTCGTCTGCCTCGAGTGATAACCACATAGATGATAATGCCGACAAGAATTATCAGAATCAGCCACATCAGCATGCCTCCATATCCCCCGTACTCCATCATATGATCCCATCCCTCCCTGGGCCGAATTCCCGAGTGATGCCGGCATCCGAACAAGAATATCACGACAACAAAAGTCGCTGTTACGGGCAGTACTGCAGCAGAGAGAATTCCCCCAAGAAATCTGCTCACATAGAGCATCAGGAGATTGGGACTCAGTCCGAAGAAGACATTGGCCAGGGCAAACCCGATCATCCCGATCACGAGGACAGGTCGCCGACCGATCCGTCCGAGAGCTTGCCCCAGACAGGCGCGAAAAAAACTGCATCAGGGCAAAGAGCCCGGTGATCAGCCCCACATGAACGGATGCCTCTTTGGAGGCGACTCCTTCGGATAGGGCCATCCGCTCGATGTGAAAGGGGAGCACCGAAAGGGTGACTCCGTAGCCGGTCATGACCACGAAGAGGCAACTCAAAAGGATGAAGAGACGCCGGCTCATGTCTACGATCTACCTGAACATGTCCCTGAAAGTTTTCATTGATGCCAACTTCTGGTTCAAATCCCAGCGCCAATCTGGACCGCAGCCTCGACCAACCGGTTGCTGAATCCCCATTCGTTGTCATACCAGGCCAGGACCTTGACCAGGTCGCCGTCAATGACATTGGTAAAGGGCAGGGCCACTATAGCCGATTCCGGACGGCCGATAATATCCGAGCTGACCAGAGGCTCATCAGTCACGGCCAGAATGCCCCGCAGCTCTTCGTTTTGCGCAGCCTTCCTGTAAAGATCATTTACTTCATCAATGCTTGTCTTCCGCTTGACCAGGGCCGTTACATCCGCAATGGAACCTGTAATAATCGGAGGACGCACGGCCATACCATCAAAGACACCCTTGATCTGCGGCAGGACATTGCCTGTGGCCTGAGCCGCTCCGGTGGTTGTGGGGACAATATTTGCGGCCGCGGCCCGTCCTCGGTAAGGATCCTTGTGGGATCCGTCCTGCAGGTTCTGATTGTCGGTGTAACCATGCACCGTGGACATTCCCGCCTTCAGGACCCCGAATTCTTCGGTCAAAACCTTCATGATCGGGGCCACACAGTTCGTGGTGCAGGAGGCGTTGCTGGTCACTGTATGCCGGCCGTCATAGCGGTTGACACCGACAAGAATCATCTGCACATCGCCACCTTTATCTGGAGCCGACAGAAGAACCTTCCTGGCACCTCCATGGAGGTGCTGTCGGGCCTGATCCTCGGTTCGAAAGATCCCGGTGCACTCCAGGACAACATCCACTTCATAGTTCGACCAGGGTATTTTGGAAGGATCGCGCTGGGCCAGGACCGGTATCGTCAGCTCTCCGATAGTCATGGACCCGATTTCCGGATTGTCCTCGGTCACTTCGTCAGGTTTTCGGGACTCCTGCCACTTCAGACCAAGCTTGAGCGGCCCGTAGGCTGTATCATACTTAAGTAGCCTAGCCCAACCTTCAATCCCGACACTGCCCGAGGTATTGATTGCGACGATCTCCATTTCTTTCTGTAATTCCGAACGATCCAGCCACACCCTGAGGGCCGTCCGCCCAATACGGCCGAATCCGTTTATACCTGCTCGAATCATAGACCACCTCCTTGGAGTTTACGTCTCTCTGAGCCGGATATTTGAGCCAGAAGGAAAATGAATAGCCAACGGCTCATGTTCGCTGCCTATTTTTCCACCTTCAGAAACTTGGCGTTGACGGCCACGATGACCGTGCTCAGGGACATGAGCACCGCGCCCATGGCCGGGGACAAGAGGATGCCCCAGGCATAGAGAACCCCTGCGGCCAGGGGAATGGCAAAGGCGTTGTAGCCTGTGGCCCAGGCCAGGTTCTGAATCATCTTGCGGTAGGTGGCCCGGGACAGGCCCAGAATGGCCACCACATCCAGAGGGTTGCTGTGCACCAGGATGATATCCGCGCTCTGGACCGCCACATCGGTCCCGGCACCGATGGCGATACCCACGTCGGCCTGGGCCAGGGCCGGAGCATCGTTGACCCCATCCCCGGTCATGGCCACGATCAGACCCCTGGACTGGACTTCCTTGATTTTTTCAGCTTTGTCTTTGGGCTGAACTTCGGCGAAGTAGTCGTCCAGGCCGATCTCCTCAGCCACCCACTTGGCCACTTGTCTGTTGTCCCCGGTGAGCATCATGCACTGGATGCCCATTTGCTTGAGTTTGGAAATGGCCTGCTTGGATTCCTCACGGATAATGTCCGCCAGGGCAACGGCACCTTGAAGTTCTCCGTCTATGAGGACAAAGACAACGGTCTTGCCCTGGGAGTTGAAGGTCTCAATCCGCTCGTCCTGCATGGGGATATCATTCTCCCTGAGATAGCCCGGACTGACGACCTTGACCTCCTTGCCGTTCACCTTGCCCTGGGCACCCTTGCCGGGTATGGACTTAAACTCCTCCACATTTGGCGGTTTCTCCACCGAAGCCGCGATGCCCTTGGCGATGGGGTGCTCGGAATGGGTCTCGATGGCTGCGGCGTAGCTGAGTAGCTCCTCTTCCTGCATGTTGTCAGAGAAGGCGACTGTATCCGTGACCCCGAATTCGCCCTTGGTCAGGGTGCCGGTCTTGTCGAAGATGATAGCCTGAATGTTCCGGCCCCGCTCGAAGGAAGCCCGGTCTCTGATAAGCAGTCCGTTCTGGGCGGAGAGAGCGGTGGAAACTGCCACCACAAGGGGCACGGCCAGACCCAGGGCATGGGGGCAGGTAATGACCATGACCGTCACGCTCCGTTCCAGGGAAAATGCGAAATCCATGCTCATCACGCCCAGCCAGACAGTCAGGGTGACAGCTCCGGCGGTCAAGGCGATGATGGTCAGCCAGAAGGCGGCCCGGTTGGCCAGGTCCTGGCTCCTGGACTTGCTCTGCTGGGCCTGCTCCACCAGCTCGATCATCTGGGACAGGAAAGAGTCCTTGCCCGTCTTCTGGACCTCTGTAGTCAGAGAGCCTTCGCTGTTGATCGAGCCGCCGATGACCTTGGAGCCGACCTTCTTGGGCACCGGTTTGGACTCCCCGGTCAGCATGGCCTCGTTGACCGCGCTTTCCCCTTCGATCACCTCACCGTCCACCGGCACCTTTTCACCCGGCTTGATGAGCACCTTGTCCCCGGATTGGAGTTCTTCGATGGAAACGTCTCTGGTGCTGCCGTCCTCCATGACCTTGTGGGCATCAGAGGGCATGAGCTTAGCCAGCTCTTCCAAAGCCCTGGAGGCCCCCATGACCGACTTCATTTCGATCCAGTGTCCCAGGAGCATGATGTCGATCAAGGTGGCCAGCTCCCAGAAAAAGACCTTGCCGGCCAGGCCGAAAACGACCACGCTACTGTAGGCATAGGCCGTAGTAATGGCCACAGCGATCAGGGTCATCATCCCGGGGTGCTTTTGTTGCAGCTCGTCGAAAAGGCCTTTGAGAAACGGCCAGCCGCCGTAAATGAACACGAAGGTGGAAAAGCCCCACAGGACATAGGCATCGCCTGGAAAGCTAAAGGCTTGTTTCAAGCCCAGAAAGGCCTGAATCATGGGCGACAGGATCAGAATGGGTATGGTCGCTGCTATGGATATCCAGAACCGCTTTTTGAAATCAGCCACCATGTGGGCGTGGTGATCTCCGCC
>JAXHMO010000004.1:0-576134 GCA_034521385.1 Desulfovermiculus sp. | reverse complement strand
TATGTATATCAGCATTGATTTGGGGGGCACAAACGTGCGGGGTACTTGGGTCGACTCCAGGGGCCAATACGGCCGGGTCATTTTACACACCAGGCCGCGGACTCAGCAGGGAACCAAGGAAAGCCTGAAGAACCTGGTTTGCGACCTGCAGGATCAGGCCCCGGAGCAGGTCCAGGGTATAGGGCTGGCCACGGCCGGCCCTCTGGATCACCGCAAACGCATGTATTTGTCTACCACCAACATGCCGGAGCTCGACCATTTCCGAGTTGGCGAATTTTTGGAGGAGGCCTTTTCCTTGCCCGTACGCATGGAAAACGACGCCCAGGCTGCGGCCCTGGGTGAGGTCTGGGCAGGGAGTCTTCCAGGTACTGCCCAGGCCGTAGTCATTACCTTGGGTACTGGTGTGGGCTCCGGAGTTATTTTGAACCATGAGATATGGCGGGGAGGACATTTCACCGGACCGGAGCTGGGGCATGTCTATTTAGGCCCCGGACCAAAGCGTAGTTGTCAGCGGAGTGCTGTGTCTCTTCCTTCCTGCGGCTGCGGACAGGTGGGTTGTGCCGAGGCCTGGCTGCAAAAACAGGCTTTGATAGAACTGTTCACCCGTTGCGGTTATCCGGTGCAGGATCCCAAAGAGGCTTTTGTCCATTTGGAGGGCGGAGATACGGACGCTTTGCGGATCATGGATATATACGGCCGCAGACTGGGGCTGTATATCTCTGTTCTCCAAGTGGTGTTCGGCTTTTCCAGTGTAGGAATCAGCGGAGGATTGAGCGCCTTTTTTCCTTATTTCCAGGCCGGGATGTGGGCTACCATGCGGCACCGCTTTGCGGATAGAAAGTGGTGGTTGCCCCAGCAGGTGGTGCCGAGTCCCGATCCGGAAATGAGTGCTCTTTTGGGCATGGCCCGGGTTTTTATCTTGGAAAGCCGGGGGAGCACCGCCTGGATGCCGGAGGGGGAGTAGGAGGTTTCAGGTGTCAGATTTGCCTCCGGCGGGCTCGTTATTCGTTATTCGTAAGAAGCCGCCAGTTTGATCCAATATGAAATTGGTTACAAAGAGGGATGGCCCGGCACTCACTTGTAGGCTGAGCTTTTGTACTTTTGAAATTAAACATGAAAAAATTTAATGATCCTCCATTACCCCTCCTGCTCACTCTGGGTGATCCCAACGGGATAGGTCCGGAGTTGGTCTGCCGGCTGCACCAACTCGGCCGTTTCGCTTATAAGGAGCGGGCCGTGGTCATCATCGGACCGGAAGTGGCCCTGGACGTCCACACACGACGTTTGGGTCTGGGGCCCTTCTGGCAGACTGTGAGCGATTGGGATCAAGTGGGGACCTCAGGGATTTTCTGTCTGCAACCGCCTCCCCTGTCCGATTGGAGTCCTCAATTGGGTCGGGCTGATGTCAAAGGCGGCTTGGCCGCTGGAGAGAGCCTGGAGACGGCCTGCTCCCTCCTTCTATCCGGCCGGGCCGCTGGCCTGATCACTTGTCCATTGAACAAGGCCATGCTTCAAGAGGCCGGGTTTGATTTTCCAGGACATACTGAGTTCCTGGCGGTTAAGAGTGGATTGGGGTCAGAGGATGTGTGCATGCTCCTGGCCGGAGACAGGCTCCGGGTGGGTTTGGCCACTACCCATCCCCGACTGAGGGACGTGCCGGACCTGTTGACTGGGGAGAAGATTAAGCGCTGTCTGCTCCAGATCTGGGACTTTGTCCAGGCCGTGGGATGCCAGAAAGCCCCTATCGGGGTCTGTGGCCTTAATCCCCATGCCGGAGAAGGCGGGTGTATCGGTGACGAGGAAGGCAGGATCATTGTCCCGGCCATTGAGAGCGCATCTGGTCGGGGCATAGCGATCAGCGGACCGTGGCCGGCTGATTCCCTGTTTTATCGGGCCTACCACGGAGAGTTTTCGGCTGTTTTAGCCATGTATCACGATCAAGGCCTGGGGCCTCTCAAGCTGGTCCATTTCCGGGAAGCGGTGAACGTAACTTTGGGGCTGCCTTTTGTCCGAACCTCAGTGGACCACGGAACGGCTTATGAACTGGTGGGCAAAGATAAGGCAGACGTGCACAGTCTGGACCGTTCTTTAGATTTGGCCGAGAAGCTGGTAGGTGTTGATAGGGTGTTTAGCAAGAATGAGTACGGGTTATGATTCTTTTCTCGCTCGAATGAAACGAGACTTGACTCCGAAGAGGGCCTGCCTTTGAGGCAAAGCTCGTATGAAACGAGACATCACGTAGATCGTTGAATTGGCCTTCCGGGATCGCCAGTCACGCGCAGACGCGTGACTGGCTCTTTGATGCGAGCATTGCGATCATCTCTGAACCAGAAGGTGGCCGGAGCCACAAGAGGAAGACGTCCCCAGGACGGATCCCAGTGAAATGGAAGAAATTTCACGGGATAAACCCTGGGAACGAAGAGGGGGCGCCTCTCACGCCCCTGGCTGAAACCCCACGTTTCATCCTTGATCAATCCGGCAAACCACTTTTTTGCGCGCTTTGGCGCAAAAATATGTCAGACTTGCCGGAGGCAAGGCTGACTACTGACACTCCCTGACCATCCGGGCAAAGTCCCGAAAGAACGAATTGGCGTCGTGTGGTCCGGGGGCGGCTTCCGGGTGGTGTTGCACAGCCATGATCGGCTTCTTGCTGTGTATGAAACCTTCCAAGGTCTGGTCGTTTAAGTTGATGTGGGTTTGCTTCAGGGTGTCAACATGGGAAACGTCTACGCAAAATCCGTGGTTCTGGGAAGAGATTTCGATATGTCCGGTGCTTAGGCATTTGACCGGATGATTCACCCCATGGTGTCCGAACTTGAGCTTAAAGCTCGTACCGCCCAGGGCCAGGCCCAGAAGTTGGTGGCCCAGGCAAATGCCCCCAATGGGCACGTCATCGGCCAATAGGGCGGTAGTGTGCACAATGTCCGGTAAAGCGGCCGGGTCGCCGGGACCATTGCTCAAGAAAACGGCATCGGGTCTTATCTTTTTGATTTCTTGGAACGATGTAGAGGAAGAAACAGCCAGGACCTGAAACCCGTTGTTCTTTAATAGGCGGAGGATATTCCATTTGGCCCCGAAATCCATAACTACTACTCTGGGGCCGCTTCCAGGCCATTTATTGGGGACATCGGCCAAGGCTACGGAATGCGGCCCCTGATCGGTCCAGAAATACGGGGTATCGGTGGTCACTTCATCCACCAGGTTCAAGCCCTGCATGGGCGGGAGTTCGTTGGCTTTGGCTATGATTTTTTGGGGATCACTTTCCCGGGTGGAGATGTATCCGCGCATGGCCCCGTGAATGCGGATGTGTCTGGTCAAGGCCCGGGTGTCTATTCCTTCCAGGCCCATAATACCTTTGTCCCGGAGATAATCGGGAAGGGAGGCGGTGCTTCGGAAATTGGAGGGCGTCAAGCAGCACTCCTTGACGATAAATCCGGCAACCTGCACCCGGCTGGATTCGATGTCTTCAGGGTTGATTCCGTAATTGCCTATATGGGGGTAGGTCATGCACACCAGCTGTTGGCGGTAAGAGGGATCGGTTAATATCTCCTGGTATCCGCACATGCCGGTATTGAAAATGACTTCCCCTCCGGATTCTCCGGCTCCGGTAAAGGTTCGTCCCTGAAACCAGGTTCCGTCTTCCAGGCCTAAGATTGCACGCATCGACTCTGCTCCTTGCGTAAGAAGGCTTCCACCTTGGATACATCCTCCGGGCGGTCTATGCCATAACATTGATGCTCGGTGAGCACAACATGGATGGGGATGCCGGCCTCCAGCAGGCGGAGCTGTTCCAGTTTTTCCATTTGTTCCAACGGACTGGGCCGTAGATGATAAAAACGGTGCAGGACCGGCAAGCGAAAGGCGTACAGCCCGATGTGCAGCAAGTAAGAAGCCAGTTTGGCGTCTCGGACATAGGGAACAGGTGACCGGGAAAAGTACAAGGCCCGTCCAGTGTGGGTCCGGACTACCTTGACTAAATTGGGGTCAGCTGCGAGTTTTGGATCCAAAGTGCGGGCCGCCGTGCTGACCTGGGTTTCCGGCTCTGCAAATGGCTGCATCAGTTGGTCCAACAACTGGGGGGGGATGCAAGGTTCGTCACCCTGCACGTTGACCACCACAGCCTCGTCCGGGAGGTTCAGGCTTTGAGCCGCCTCGAGGATACGGTCCGTTCCGCTGGTGTGGTCTGGAGAGGTCATGATGACCGGGATGTCTAAGGAAGCGGCTTTATCAGCTATCCGCCGGTCATCGGTGGCCAGATAGGTATTTTGAATCTGGGTGCAGGCCCGGGCCCGCTGGACCGTGTGCCAGAACATGGGTCGCCCCAGAATGGGAGCCAAGGGTTTGCCCGGAAATCGGGTGGAACCGTATCTGGCCGGAATAATAGCTATACAGGGAAAAGGCTGGGGCATGCGCTGGCCTCTGCAGTGCATTTTTGGGGATCAATCCGGCAAATTGTTTCCTGACGGATGGGCTTATGGACACCAGAAGTATAGGGCAAAGACTCCAGCGCAGGTACGGCTTAGGTCAGGACCAGATAGCCGATATCAAACAGTTGCAGAGAACTCAAGGCATCAGCCTCCTTCGGGCGGCCTTTGAGCTCGGAATCCTGGCTTCTGAAGATTATGTCCGCTTTGCGGCTTCGGAGTATAGATTGCCCATAGCCCAACCCCAGGACTTGCAGGCTCCGGAAGAGGTGCAACGGATTCTATCCCTGGACGTGTGCCGAAAATACAAGTGTATTCCTTTTCAACGCCAAGGACAATATTTGTATCTGGCTTTGGCCGAACCGGACGATATTTTGGCCCAAGACGACATTCGGTTCATGACCGGCCTGGAGGTGCTTGCTCATGTGGCCGCTCCCAATTGGATCCAGGCCGCCCTGGACAGATTGGATAGTCATGGGGACGGCCAGTTTCAGGGGGTATCTGAAACCCTGGCCCAGTTTCACGAACAGGATCTGACCTGGGCGGCCCAGGACCATAAGCGCGCAGAGGAGACGTCCCTGCTGGAAGAGGCCAATCAGGGACCGGTGGTCAAGATGGTCAATGTCCTGATCATGGACGCTATACGCAAAAAGGCCTCAGATATCCATATCGAGTCCTATGAAAAATTGTTTCGGGTTCGCTATCGGCTGGACGGGGTCCTGCGGGAAATCATGCGTCCTCCTGTAGGCATGCGGGCGGCTTTGATCTCCAGAATCAAGATCATGGCCAATTTGGATATCGCTGAAAAACGCTTGCCCCAGGACGGACGGATCAAGGTGCGGACCCCCGGAGGGAGCGAAGCCGAGTTTCGTGTCTCCATCCTGCCCACTCTGTTCGGCGAGAAGATTGTTCTCAGATATCTGGATGCTTCCGCCTTGCAGATGGACATGCTCAAGTTGGGTCTTGAGTCCGACACTATGGGGGTGTTGAAAAAAATTGTGCATAGTCCGCATGGGATCTTTCTGGTCACTGGCCCCACTGGAAGCGGCAAGACAACGACCTTGTATTCGGTACTCAAGGAATTAAATACCGAGAAGGTGAATATTGCCACGGTAGAGGATCCGGTGGAGCTTACTCTGACCGGGGTGAACCAGGTACAGATCAAAGAGAGTATCGGACTCAGCTTTTCATCGGCCCTGCGTTCCTTTTTGCGCCAGGATCCGGATATTATTCTGGTCGGGGAAGTCCGAGATGCAGAAACGGCTCAGATAGCGGTCAAGGCTGCCTTGACCGGCCATTTGGTCCTCTCTACTCTGCACACCAACGATGCCCCCAGCACGATAAACCGATTAATTAATCTGGGAGTGGAAGGCTTCATGCTGGCCTCCGCTCTGCGGGGGATCATGGCCCAGCGTCTGGTGCGCACCTTATGCCCTGAGTGTAAGGGGAAAGCGGCTGTGGACCAAGGTTTGCTGCACAAGTTAGGTGTGGAACCTGAGAGGGGAGGGGAAATATGTGAACCCGTGGGATGTGCCCAATGTCATCAGAGTGGATACAAGGGCCGTACTGGGGTTTATGAGTGTCTGGAAGTGACTCCGGCAATGCAAGGTCTGATAGAGAACCAGGCCGGACTTCCGGAAATCCGTAAGCAGGCCCTGGAAGAAGGATTGCACACCCTGCGCCAAAGTGCAGTGAACAAACTCGTCCAAGGTTTGACTTCAGTAGAAGAGGTCGTTCGCCTGACGGTGGATGAATAGCGGGTGAAGCTCGGGCGAGAGTTGTCGGTAGTCAGCCTTGCCTCCGGCAAGTCTGACATATTTTTGCGCCAAAGCGCGCAAAAAAGGGGTTTGCCGGTTTGATCGAGAATGAAGCTGGTTACTAAGAGGGCTGGCCCGGCACTCACTTGCAGTTTGAACGTCACTGCAAAGTACAAAAGCCCGGTCTACAAGTGAGTGCCGGGTTGGCTATCTTCAAGGTAAAGCTAGTTTCATACGAGCCTTGCCGCTGGCAGGCTGGTTATCTGTTATCAGTTATTTGTTATCAGCAAGAAGCCGCCAGTTTGATCCAGTAAGAAACTGGCGAGTGGGTAGTAGGGGCGAATAATTATTCGCCCTCTTGGGCCAGTCACGCGTCTGCGCGTAACTGGCGGTCCCAGTCGGTAAAGCCAGTTCCGCATAAGCTAACTTCTAGTTTCATACGAGCGGGGCCTCTGGACGTCAGCGGTCAGCGGCGGCGCTGAAACCTCGTTTAAAACGAGAGGGACGCTGAAAACCAAAGGGGGGGACGATGCCCATATTTGTGTACAAGGCTGTTAGTCGTTCCGGGCGGAAAATCAAGGGAGACTTGGACGCCCCCAGTCTGGATATGGCCAAGAATGCCCTGAACCGCCGGGGTTACACGCAAGTTAAGGTCAAGCCCAAACCCAAGGACTTGCTGGAAGGAACTTTTTTGGAAAAAAAGGTTTCCTCCCGGGATATGGTGGTCTTTTCCCGGCAGTTTGCGACCATGATCAACTCCGGGGTGCCTATTTTGCAGGCCTTACAGGTTATGTGTGAGCAGACCGAAAACAACAGGCTCCGGCGTACCCTGTACGAGATACGCAATGACGTGGAAGGAGGAAGTTCCCTGTCCGAGGCCCTGGCCAAGCACAGAGATGTTTTCGATGTCCTGTACACCAATATGGTTCATGCCGGAGAGACTGGCGGGGTCTTGGATCTGGTCTTGGACCGTTTGGCTGTGTATATTGAAAAGGCGGCCAATCTGAAGTCGAAGGTCAAGGGGGCCATGGTCTATCCGGCTGTGGTCAGCGTGGTGGCCGTTGCCGTGATCGCCATTATCCTCATCTTTGTTATCCCCACCTTTGAGAGTATGTTTGCCGATTTCGGCGGGGCGTTGCCCCTGCCCACACAGCTGGCCATCAACCTCAGCCGATGGGTCAAAGGGAATATTTTGCTTATTATCGGGGCGGTGATTGGAGCGGGCATCGCCTTTCGTTTTTTTTATGCCTGGGAAAAGGGACGGATCCTCATCGATCGATGGCTCCTTTTTGTCCCTCTGTTCGGTCCCTTGCTGCGCAAGGTGGCTGTGGCCCGGTTCAGCCGGACCTTGAGCACGATGGTCTCCAGCGGGGTACCCATCCTGTATGCCCTGGATATCGTGGCCAAGACTTCCGGAAACAAGACCGTGGAGATTGGGGTGCACAAGGCCATGTTATCCATATCCGAAGGACAGACCCTGGCCGAGCCCTTAGATGCCACCGGGGTCTTCCCGCCCATGGTCATTCACATGATTTCCATTGGCGAAACCACTGGCGCCCTTGATTCCATGCTGGCCAAAATAGCCGATTTCTATGACGACGAAGTGGATGTGGCCGTATCCACCTTGACTTCTCTTATTGAACCTATCATGATTGTATTTTTGGGCATAGTAGTCGGCGGGTTGGTGGTCAGCATGTATCTGCCCATCTTTAAGATTGCCGGGACCGTGGCTGGGTGAGGCCGGAATCCGGAGCCGGCGACAAAGAATCAGCGCCGCCGCTGGCGATCGTATCTCATTGTATTCTTTTAACCGTGAACCTGGAATTTTGAACCTACAAATAACCAGGCGCAAGGAGTTTGAACATGAGTGGGGATGGATTGGTTGTAGCCGTGGCCGGGGCTACTGGAGCCGTTGGCCGGGAAATGCTCAAGATTTTGGATGAACGGAAATTTCCGGCCCGTGAAGTTCGTGCTCTGGCCTCTTCCCGTTCAGCCGGATCGACCCTGCCCTTTGGGAACGATGAATTGCAGGTGGCGGAACTGACCGAAGATTCCTTTACCGATGTGGACCTGGCCTTGTTCTCAGCCGGGGGGGATACCTCTAAGAAGTACGCCCCCATCGCCGCCCAGGCCGGATGCGTGGTGGTGGACAATTCCAGTGCCTGGCGTATGGATCCGGAGGTGCCCCTGATCGTTCCTGAAGTCAATCCCCAAGCCCTGGACGGACATAAGAACATCATCGCCAATCCCAACTGTTCCACCATTCAGATGGTGGTGGTCCTCAAACCCATTCACGATGCGGTGGGCATTACCCGGGTGGTGGTCTCCACCTACCAGGCGGTCTCCGGAAGCGGACAAAAGGCCATTGAAGAGCTGCAGAACCAGGTCCGGGCCTTATTTAATATGCAGAGTCCGGCCTGCGATGTCTATCCGCACCAGATAGCCTTTAATTGTCTCCCGCACATCGATGCCTTCTTGGACAATGAATACACCAAGGAGGAGATGAAGATGATCAACGAGACAACCAAGATAATGGGTGACGAAAGCATCAAGGTCACGGCCACCACGGTGCGGGTGCCTGTTTTTTACGGACACAGCGAATCGGTGAATATTGAGACCAAAAAGAAGCTTACCTCCAAAGAAGCCAGGGGGCTCTTGAGCCAGGCCCCGGGCATTCGGGTATTGGACAATCCCAGGGAGAACATCTATCCCCTGCCCCTTGAGGCCGCAGGCACGGATGAGACCTTTGTCGGCCGGATCAGGGAAGATGCCACGATTGCCAATGGTCTGAACATGTGGATCGTGGCTGATAATATCCGCAAAGGGGCGGCCTTAAACACGGTCCAGATCGGAGAGGAGCTGATCAACCGCGGTCTTTTGGCCCGGGCCTAGGTCTTATGAAACTCCAGTTAAGGTAAAGATGGTCTGCCCTTAGGGACAAGGGCGGCCCACGGTAATTGGGTAGAGGCAATCCTGGGCGTCTTTCGCCATATGGTTGTATGGTTGCCCTCTAACTACCCGAACAACCAAAGGCTTTTGGGCACAACAAAAACTTTATACATCAGGACATTATCGTGCCGGAACAGGTAAATACTCAGGAATACATCCAGCGCCTACTGGACACTTTCCGGCCGGGACTGGACGATATTCTTGCTTTTTACGACCATCGAATAGGGGTTTTGGCTCCAGATCCGCGGCTGATGCTCATTCCCCTGGACGATCATCTGGTCCACCGGGGGGACGGGGTTTTTGAAACCTTGAAATTCGAACATAAGCGTCTGTATCAGTTGGATGCCCATTTGCGCCGGATGCAATCCTCATGTCAGGCTATTTATGTCCATCCTCCCTGCTCCTGGAAGCGGGTACGGGAACTCACCCTGGAGGTAGCAGCGGCCGCAGGGACCGACTCCGGCCTGATCAGCTTGTTTATAGGTCGGGGACCAGGGGGGTTGGGTATAGACTTTCGGGAATGCCTGGAGCCCAGTCTGTATATCGTGGTCCGCAAGCTGCATTCCAAACCGGCTGAGGTCTGGGAGCACGGGGTGACCGCGGTCCGGGTGAAAACACCGGCCAAGCAAGGCTATTTATCCCAGATCAAGAGTGTGGATTACCTGCCGAATGTGCTCATGAAAAGGGAAGCGGTACTCAAAGGGGCCGATTATCCTTTGTGTTTCGATGAAAACGGCTATCTGGCCGAAGGGGCCACGGAAAACGTCTGCCTGGTGACCAGATCCGATGAGATCGTGGTCCCGGAATTTCGACAGGCCCTTCGAGGTACGACCCTGATCCGGGCCCTGGAACTGGTGGATCACGACTTTCCGGTGGTATTCCGGCCGGTTCACGAGGAGGATATTCTGGAAGCCAGGGAAGTCATCGTTTTGGGCACCAGCTTTGACGCCTTGAGCGTGGTTCGCTACAACGGCCAACCCATCCACGATGTGCGGCCCGGTCCGGTGGCCAAGCGCCTGAGGTTTGATCTGCACCAGGATCTCAGGCGCAATGGACACCCTTTGCCTGAAAGGTGAACAGAGCAAAACCCCTCCCTGCTTGAGCTTCAAGTCATTCTCCCAAAGCTAATGGACACCAAGTGACCGCTCCAGTCCAAAATCCAGATCCCAAGGCTTCCGGACAGTTTGGGATGCGCAAGTTGCGCTGGATCGTTTTGGTCCTGGCCGCCCTGGCTTTTCTTTTGGCCGTCGGGGGTGGGTATGTGGTCTATGTGTCCCTGCGCCATTCGGCCTTTCAGGAGGCCGATCAGCAGTGTGTGACCAACGTGGAGATGGTCAAACGTTCCCTGGATGCCATGCTCTCCGAGCATAGAAAGCCGGTTCGGGCCATGGCCCGAATGGAAGAATTAAGCAGGGTTTTGACCTTGGGCGACGATGTTTCCCTGCAAGCGGCCCACGCCATTTTGGATACCTTCCAGACTTCTCTTCAGGCCGATGTCTGCTATCTTTTGGACGCCACTGGCACCACCATTGCTTCCAGCAACCGCTTCGCCCCCAACAGTTTCGTGGGCCAGGATTTCGGGTTTCGACCCTATTTCCAAAAGGCTATTGCCGGGAATCCTCATAGCTTTATGGCCCTGGGAGTCATATCCGGCAAGCGCGGGGTTTACTACAGCGCCCCGGTTGTGGCCCGGACTGGAGGATCACCTGTGGGGGTGGCGGTGATCAAAATATCCATTGAACCTATTGAGTCCAGATTGCTCACCGGTTCCAATCAGCTTTTTCTGGTCCATTCTCCAGCCGGAATCGTATTTATTACCAACCACAGGCCTTGGCTGTACAGTTCTCTTGGGCCCTTGGATTCGGAACAGACCAAGGAATTGGGCCGGAGCAGACAGTTCGGTTCCGGTCCTTGGGAGTGGTCCGGTTTGGGCCTTGATTCCATTCAGGCCACAGACCGAGAGGGGACATCTTATCTGGTCTATAAGAGATCGTTGCGGGATTTTCCCGGATGGGGGCTCATCTACCTCCATGACAAGCAAGCCATTGCCCAAACCGTCCAGCAGTCCCTGATTCGGGTCACCGGCCCCTTTGTCCTGGGCATCATCATGGTCATAGGCTTGACCGTCTTTTTACTATATCGAACGGCCAGTAAGGAAATCCAACGTCGGATGCACCTGGAAAAGGAATTGCGGGAGAGCGAAAGCAAATACCGGTCTATCTATCATCAAACCCCGGCCATGCTGCATTCCATCGACGATGACTATCGTTTGGTCAGTGTGAGTGATTATTGGCTGGAAATTACCGGCTATTCGAGGCAGGAGGTCATCGGACGCAAACTGACGGACTTTTTCACCCCGGAGTCCAGGCAATTGGCGGAACAGATTATCCTGCCCCGTTTTTTCAAGCGGGGATTGAGCAAAGAGGTGCCCTACAAGTTTATTAAAAAAAACAAGCAGGTCATGGATGTCCTCCTTTCCTGCCTGGGTATCCGGGACGACGCCGGGCGTATAAAGCGCACCCTGGCCATATCCGTGGATGTCACAGCCAGGAATAGGGCTCAAGAGGAACTCAAGCGAGCCAAGGAAAAATTGAGCGAGTACTCCCGGGGTCTGGAAAAATTGGTGCACAAGCGATCTCAGGAGATGGCCGGGATTTTGAAGTATACGCCAGCGGTGATTTATATCAAAAACAGCCAGGGAGAATATCAGCTGATCAACGATCGCTTTGAACAGCTCTTTCATGTATCCAAAGAGGATATCATCGGCAAGCGGGATGAGGACCGTTTGCCCACGGCAGTGGCCAGACAGTTGCGGGCCAACGATCTGCAGGTCTTGAAGACCGAGTCCGAATGCCAGTTCACGGAATGGATACGTCAAGCCGACGGTTTGCATACCTATTTATCAGTCAAGTTTCCCATCTACGGCGAAGATCAAACCGTGGCCGGTATGTGCGGTATTTCCACGGACATTACGGAATTGCAAAAGGCCCAGGACAAATTGCGCCGTTTATCGGCCAGTATCTTGGAAAATCAAGAAAAGGAACGGGGGGCCCTCTCCCGGGAACTGCACGATGAATTGGGGCAGATGCTTACAGCCTTGCGCATGGATTCGGTGTGGCTGGAAAAGCGCTTGCCGGGAACGGACGACAAGGCGGCCCGGCGGGCCTCGATCATGCGCGAATTGGTGGACAAGACTATCGACGATGTGCGCAAGATGGCCTATCAGCTCCGACCGGGAGTCCTGGATGATCTGGGGCTCTGGGATGCCCTGGATTCGCTCATCCAGGACTTCAAGGGTCGCAGGGAATGGACTTGCACTTTTCAGGCCGAGCCCCTTCCGGAGGTGGACGGACCAACGGCCACTGTGGTGTACAGGATCGTGCAGGAGGGATTGACCAATGCCCTGCGTCATGCCTATGCCTCTCAGGTATCGGTTCGAGTTTATCAAGAGGGAACCGATACCTTAAAAGTGGAGATAGTCGATGATGGAGTGGGCTTTGATCCCCAGTCTGCTGTCAACAGCCAAGGATTTGGACTGACCGGAATGCAGGAACGAGCCTACCTGGTGGGGGGAGAGATTGGGTTTGATTCCTCCCCTGGACAGGGAACTCGCATTATATGCCGCTTTGCCTTGAACACTTTTCACCATATGCAGAATTGATCTCTCAAAAATTATGAACCAAGAGTCCAAGAAGATCCGCATCCTTTTAGCCGACGACCACAGCATCGTCTTAGACGGCTTAAAACGCATTTTGGAAGATTGTGACCACCTGGAGGTCGTGGCCGAGGCGGGCAATGGAGAACAGGCCCTGCGCCTGGCTCTGGAAAAACGTCCGGACGTGGCAGTGGTGGATATTTCCATGCCCGGCATGGACGGCCTGGAAGTCCTGTCCAGACTTACCGTTCAGGCCGGGGAGATACCGGTCATCATGCTGACCATGTACGAGGAGGAACAATATATGTTTCGAGCCCTGGAAGTCGGGGCCAGGGGATATTTGACCAAACGTTCCGCCCCGGACCAGTTGGTGCATGCTATTCGCCGGGTGGTGGCCGGCAAGCGGTACGTACCCGAGGAGATGGCCGAGGCTATGGCCGGGCGTTTGTCCCAAGGAGGTGAAGGCCGTTCCCTGCTTGATTCCTTGTCCACCAGGGAGCTCCAAGTTTTACGCGGGCTGGCTTTGGGGGCAACGAACAAAGAGATTGCCGAGACATATGCAATCAGTGTGAAGACAGTGGATACCTATCGACTGCGTTTGCTGAAGAAGCTTAATCTGCGCAACAACGCCGACTTGTCGAGATTCGCTATGCAACACAACCTCCTGTGATGACAGGAAAAATGGTGTCAGAAAATTTCTGACCTGCAGATCAGATTTCTTCCGATTTCCAGGACGTGCATATTTGATTAGGAAAAGTGCAGACATCTCAAGCACAGTGATAACTGCTTGAATGTATGCAGCTATGGTCCCGAAATGTGGAGAGAGCGGTCCAAATCTGGACAGGGAGTAGCCATGAGCGGTGATAAGAGATGGGCTGAGTTGAGGAAGCGCCGCAAGGAAGTGGAAAAGGGCGGTGGACAGAAACAGATTGAAAAGCAGCATGAAAAGGGCAAATATACGGCCAGGGAGCGATTGAACAAGCTTTTCGATCCAGGAAGCTTTCAGGAAATCGATGTCTTTGTCATCCATCGCAGTCCGGAAAAGGGCATGGCCGGGACTGAAACTCCAGGCGACGGGGTAGTAACCGGTTATGGAAGTATAGACGGCCGCCTGGTGTACGCCTTTGCCCAGGACTTCACGGTCATGGGCGGCTCCCTGGGTGAGATGCATGCCTCCAAGATCTGCAAGGTCCAGGACATGGCCATGCACATGGGCGCTCCGATCATCGGAATCAACGATTCCGGTGGAGCCAGGATCCAGGAAGGGGTGGCCGCCCTGACCGGGTATGGAAACATCTTTTACCGCAACATCCAGGCTTCCGGAGTCATTCCCCAGATCTCCATCATTATGGGCCCTTGCGCCGGGGGCGCGGTCTATTCCCCGGCCTTGACCGACTTTGTGTTTATGGTCGATCAGAGCAGCAAGATGTTCATCACCGGTCCGCAGGTGATCAAGGCGGTGACCGGTGAGGAAGTCAGCGCCGAGGAACTGGGCGGGGCCAAGACCCAGAACGAGGTCAGCGGAGTAGCCCATTTCCTGGCTGCCAACGAAGAGGAATGCTTCCAGCAGGTACGAACCCTGCTTTCTTATCTCCCGGCCAACAACGTGGACGATCCGCCGGAAATTGAGCCAGTGGACGATCTGGATCGGGAGTGTCCAGGGCTGGACGCAATCATGCCTGATCATCCCACCAAGGCCTACGATATGCTGAAGCTGATCTCCGAGTTTGTGGATCAGGGGATCCTGTTCCAGGCTCAGGCCCGATATGCGCCCAATATCCTGACCATGTTCGCCAGACTGGGGGGCCGAAGTGTGGGCATCATTGCCAATCAGCCCAAAGAACTGGCCGGATGTTTGGATATCAACGCTTCGGACAAGGCGGCCAGGTTCATCCGCTTCTGCGATGCCTTTAATATCCCCATCCTCACGGTCATGGATATTCCCGGATTTCTGCCCGGAACGCACCAGGAATTCGGAGGCATCATCCGTCACGGAGCCAAGATGCTCTACGCCTATTCCGAAGCCACTGTGCCCAAGGTGACCCTGGTGGTGCGCAAGGGATACGGCGGCGGGTATATCGCCATGTGCAGCAAGGAACTGGGAGCTGATCTGGTCTTTGCCTGGCCTACTGCCGAGATAGCGGTTATGGGTCCGGAAGGGGCGGCCAATATCATATATGCCAAGGAGATCCAGGCTGCCGAAGATCCGGAGCAGGTCCGTCGGTCCAAAATAGAGGAATACAGGCAGGAGTTCGCCAATCCCTATCGGGCCGGGAGTTTCGGTTATGTGCAGGATGTTATCGAACCGTCCCTGTCCCGGCCGATACTCATCTCCGCTTTTGAGATGCTGGCCACCAAAAGGGTGCAGGGTCCAGCCAAAAAACACGGGAATATCCCCTTGTAATCAGGAGTTGTGGCGTGGATAAATTTTTTGTCGGCGTACAGGTTACCATCCTGGGCATGGTGGTGGTCTTATCCATCCTGCTCATTCTCTACCTGTCCATGGTTCTTCTGTACCGGTTTGCCGGTTCGTCAAAGGGTGAAAAAAAGCCTGAAAAGAGCCCAAAGCCCAAGCCCCAAAAAGAGCCGGATGCCTCACTTGAACAGGGCAAACACCATGATCCCAAAGTCATTGCGGCCATTACAGCAGCCGTCCTGGCTGCCTGCGATGCGGACCAGCCCAGAATCAGGGCCTTACGGCTGAACCGAGACGGCGGCGGACGCCAGTGGAAAGCCCTGGGCCGAGCGCAATTCTTGACGGGCAGGAAAAAATGAGCCGGCAATTATAATGCAGGATGAGCGGGATGGGATCGTGTTTGCGATTTCCGAAGTTAAAGCCCCAATGACCGGCGAGGTGGGCTCCATTCACGCCCAGGTGGGGATGAAGGTTCGGGGGGGGGATATCTTGATGACCTTGGAGGCCATGAAAATGGAAAACTTGATTCGGGCTCCGCGTTCGGGAGTGGTTATCGAGATCCTGACCACAGAAGGAGCGATGGTGCATGCCGGAGAGATCCTGGCGGTTCTGGATGAAGCATTGAGAGGAGCGCAAGGTCCATTAGAAGGCGAACAATGAGTAAGCTAACTTCGAGTTGCATACGAGTGTCCACTAACCTGTAGTTTTGACCTCTCAAAGAGATTCCAATGTTAGAAAAAACATTCCTCTTTCTCAATTCCATGGGTATCCTGCACATGACTTTGGGTCATGTGATCATGATTTGTATCGCCCTGACCCTGCTCTATCTGGGCATTGCCAAGAAATACGAACCATTACTTTTGGTGCCCATCGGATTCGGCATGCTGCTTATCAATCTGCCTTTGACCGGTCTGATGGCCCCTCCGGTTCTGGAAATCGGAGAAAACAGCATTCACACCGAAAAGATCGGGGGCCTGCTTTATTACCTGTTTCAAGGCGATGAGCTGGGAATATTCCCGCCTCTTATCTTCATGGGGGTGGGGGCCATGACCGACTTTGGCCCCCTCATTGCTGATCCGCGGAGCATTCTTCTGGGGGCGGCAGCCCAGTTTGGCATCTTCACCACTTTTTTCGGGGCCATCTTTTTGGGCTACACCTTTCCGGAAGCGGCCAGTATCGGGATTGTTGGAGGGGCGGACGGGCCGACGACTATTTATCTGACTTCTATGCTTGCTCCGCACATGCTGGCGGCTACGGCTGTTGCCGCCTATTCATATATGGCCCTGGTACCTATTATCCAGCCCCCGATCATGAAGCTCTTGACCACCAAGAAGGAGCGGCAACTGGTCATGGAGCAAATGCGGGAAGTGTCCAAACAGGAGAGGATCATATTTCCGATTATGGTGACCATAGTTGTCGTCCTTTTGTTGCCGGCCGCGGCTCCGCTCATCGGGATGCTCATGCTGGGCAACCTGTTTCGGGAGTGTGGGGTGACCGGACGCTTGGCAGATACGACCCAGAACGCCTTGATCAATACCGTGACCATATTTCTGGGCATTACCGTGGGCGGTTCGGCATCGGCTGAAGCGTTCTTGAATGTTAAGACCCTTGGGATCATGGTCCTGGGCATATTGGCCTTTGCCGTGGGTACGGGAAGTGGGGTTCTCCTGGCCAAGCTCATGAACGTGTTGTCCAAGCGCAAGATCAATCCGCTCATCGGCTCGGCCGGGGTTTCGGCCGTACCCATGGCCGCCCGGGTCTCGCAAGTGGTTGGAGCCAAGGAGAGACCGGACAACTTTCTGCTCATGCATGCCATGGGACCCAATGTGGCCGGAGTCATCGGGTCGGCGGTGGCCGCCGGAATCATGCTCTCGGTTTTTGGTTCTTAGTCAGCTTTGCCTCTGGCAAAAAGGCAGGGCTTGAGGGCAAGCCCGCCCTACGCCAGGCCCTCTTCAGGGTATATCTAGTTTCATACGAGGAGATTAAGGCAGCAGCCAAAGTTTTCAACAAAGACCTTGACTCGGAGGTAGGTGAGGTATGCCGGGAAACTTTATGCAACGCTTGGACGGGGCCATAAACGGGTTTAGTACCACAGTCATGACCGTGTGTATGACAGTGGCAACGATAACAGCGTTTATGAATGTGGTTCTACGTTATATATTTAAGATGTCCGTACCCTGGGCTGCTGTGCTCACCTCTTACCTGTTCATCTGGTCCGCCCTGTTCGGAGCTGCGTATGGATTTAAGATCGGTATGCATATCGGGGTGACGGTAGTTATTCAGAATCTGCCGCCTAAGTGGGCCAAGATTATGCTGACCATTAATTTGGTCATTATGGTCGTCTTTTTGTCCGTGCTGACCTGGTGGGGGCTGCAGTTTATCCATTTCAGCATCAATCTGCAACAGATTGATATCGATTTGCGTATTCCTTTCTGGACCATTTATCTGTGTGTGCCTATCGCCATGGGCATTGCCGTGTACCAACTGTTGCGCAAGCTGTATTTGGTCTTGACCATACCCACCAGTGAATTCAGCTATGATGCTGTGATGAAGGAGTCTGCCTGATGACAGCCATAACCCTGTTCGGACTTTTATTTCTGTTGTTGATAGCCGGGGTGCCCATAGCCGTGGCTTTAGGCCTGTCCACCTCCTTGGCTATTTTGCTTTTTACCCATGAACCGACCCTGCTTATCGCTCAAAAGCTCTTTATTTCGTTGGATAAATTTGCTTTGATGGCTATTCCACTCTTTGTGTTGATGGGCAACTTTTTGTCCCAGGGTGGGGCGGCCAGACGTATCATCCGCTTTGCCAGGGCCTTGGTCGGACATCTGCCCGGCGGCCTGCCCATGTCTGCCATTTTCGCCTGCGTCATCTTTGCTGCTGTCAGCGGGTCCTCCCCGGCCACTGTGGCCGCCATTGGATCTATTATGATGGGGGCAATCAAGGAAGATGGCTATAGTCCGGCTTTCTCCGTGGGTTCCATTGTATCTTCAGGTTCCCTGGGCATCATCATGCCCCCTTCCATCATCCTCATTGTTTATGGGGTGACCGTGGATCAGTCCATCGGCAAGCTGTTCATGGCCGGGGTCTTGCCGGCCTTCTTTTTGGGCGGGCTGCTCATGGCTGTGACCTATGTGGCTGCCGTTCGCGGCGGTCATAAACGCCAGCCCATGGCCCCATTGGGTGAAGTTTGGTCTTCGTTTAAAGATGCCTCCTGGGGCCTCTTCGTCATCGTCATCGTCATTGGCGGGATCTACGGGGGGATTTTTACCCCCACCGAAGCTGCGGCCGTTTCCGCAGTCTATGCCTTCTTTACAGTCAAGTTCATCTACCGCGATCTTTCCTGGAAAGAGATTCCGCAGGTGATCAAGACCTCGGCGGCCACTGCGGCCATGATCATGTTCATTATCGCCAATGCCATGATCTTCGCCCACCTGCTGACCACGGAGCAGATGCCCCAGAACCTGGCCAATTGGATCATCAGCTTGAACTTGAACGTGTACATGTTCCTTATTTTTCTGAATCTTCTGCTCCTGCTGGCCGGTAATTTCATGGAGCCCTCCAGTTTGATCATGATCTTGGCTCCACTCATCTTTCCCATTGCCGTGCAACTTGGAGTCGATCCTATTCACCTCGGAGTGATCATTACCGTGAATATGGAGATCGGAATGCTCACTCCACCGGTGGGTCTGAACCTCTTTGTGGCCAGCGGTATTTCCGGACTGACCCTGCAGGAGACTATTCGGGCCTCCATGCCCTGGTTCTTTGCCTTGCTGGCCGGACTGGCGGTGGTGACCTATGTGCCCTGGATTTCGCTGTTTATCCCCAATATGATTTATGGGGGATAAAGGTGCGGTTGATTCATCAGATCATTTCCGATATGATGAATAGAGAAGTAAAATTTGCGGAAAAGGGTATGTCAATATAGTATTGTATCAGCACAAACACAACCCAGGAGGTTTGTATGTCACGGAAAGTTTTAATTTTTGCCTTGTTGGCCGTATTTTGCATTGCCGGCACCGGATGGGCCAAGACCTACACCATCAAGTTTTCTCACGTGGTGGCCGAGGATACTCCCAAAGGCCAGGGTGCCAAGTATTTCAAAGAAATCGTCGAGGAACGTACCGACGGCCAGGTGGAAGTCCAGATCTATCCCAATGCCGCCCTGTACAACGACCGGGAGGCCATAGAAGCCATGAAAATGAACGCCATTCAGATGGCTGCCCCCAGTTTTTCCAAGTTCACCGGCTTTGTCCCTGAGCTACAGATTTTCGATCTTCCGTTCTTGTTCAACGACCGGGAGCATCTGTATCGGTTCCATGACAGCGAAGTGGGCCAGGAACTCTTGGAAATGGTCAAGGCCCGGGGCTTGGTCGGTTTGGCCTACTGGGACAATGGTTTTAAACAAATGAGCCTGGACAGTCACGCCCTGATTATGCCCGAGGATGCCAAGGGACAGAAATTCCGGATCATGTCCTCCAAGGTCTTGGAAGAGCAGTTCAAGGCCGTAGGGGCCAGCCCGCAGGTCCTGCCCTTTTCCGAGGTCTACAGCGCCCTGCAGCAGGGAGTTGTTGATGGTCAGGAAAACACCCTGTCCAACATCTACACCAAGAAGTTCCATGAAGTGCAAAACTACATGACCTTGAGCAATCACGGCTACCTTGGCTACATGCTGGTTACCAACCAGATATTCTGGAACAGCCTGCCTGATGATCTGAAGTCCACGTTGCTGGAATGCGTCGCCGATGCCACAGAATACACCAATGAAAAGGCCGCGGCCATGAATCATGGCTATCTGGAGAAGATCGCCGAGTCCGGAAGCGTTGAGATCCATGAGATGACCAAGGAAGAGCGCAAGGCCTGGCAGGAAAAGATGATGGATATCTATCCTGAGTTCTATGATGTCATCGGCAAGGAGCGCATCCAAACCGCTTTGGATTTGGCTGAAGAAAACTAACCTTTCGGCACATAGAAACAACGAAAGCCCCCGCCGGAATCCAGCGGGGGCTTTCGTTTGCAGAAGAGCTTGGCAAGGTGATTTTGTTCACAGGTTGACTGCACAGAAAACGTTTTTTGGGCGCTTTGGCCCAAAAAACGTTTTGCCGGAGGCAAAGCTGACTAATGATTCTTTCCTATCATCCCTTCTTTCATGGACATAGATTTCGGCTGTATGCAACTCGAGAGGTCGATGATCAGGACCAAGACCTTATGAGCCGAGCATCAGCCGTTATTTTGCCTCCCGGCCGTTTCCCTCGCTTACATGAACAGGCCGTCAAACATTGCAGTTTTGTTTTTCCGGACTATACCACTCGTTATACTTATCCGGGAAAGCTCGGGGATATCCGCCTCTTTCAAGAGCTTGGCCTTCCCCATCCCCGCACGGATTGTTTTGATCGCCTGAACAGTTGCCCGGATACCTACTGGCAGGAAATCGAATATCCGGTCATTGTCAAGCATTCCACCGGGGGAGAAGGCAGGCTGGTCTACGTGATCCACGGTCTACAGGAGGTCGGAGATGTCTTGTCCGTGTTTCAAGGCATGGAACACAGCGGATTCTCCGGTTTTCTGGTCCAGGAGCTGCTGTCCACGAATCAGCGCACCTTGCGGGTGGTGGTCATGCACTCCCAGATGTATAGTTATTGGCGGGTGCAGCCGGATACAAAAAAGATCCTGCACAATCTGACCCAAGGGGGGGTGATTGATCTCTGCTCAGATCCTGAGATTCAAGCCCAGGGGCAAAGCCTTGTCTATCAGCTCTGCCGTCAGACCGGAATCAATCTGGCTGGCATTGATGTCTTATTCGATTACCGGAATGGAAGGGACCCCAAACCATTGCTTTTGGAAATCAACTATTTTTTCGCCATGCACGGCCTGGGCGGATTGGAGGCCTATCATCAGAAGCTCAAACTGGCTGTGAGAGAGTGGTTGCTGGACCATGACCTGCCTTTGCCGGCCAAAGACTTCGGATGAGCTATTATCAAAACGGTAATTTTGTTCTCAGGTGTAAGGTGCCTGGAGTGTTCAGATATCAGACAAGAAACTCACCGAATATTATGTGATCTCAACTACTTATGCTGAACACTGAACACCGAACACTGAACACAGCACGCTGTTGTCCAGATACAGCTTGAGTCACTTGAAATTATTGACAATAAAGAGCAGAACCAAAAAGCCCTGCCATTCTTGACTTCTCCCCATAGGAAACATAATCTTGGAGGTAAAACTCACAAGCAGCGGAGCAGCCCATGCCTTTAGCCAAAGACGATTTCGAAACCATCGCCCAATACATCAGGGAAAATCTTTCCACCTGGCTGGCCGAGCAAAGCCTGGGCAAGCCTCCCCAGGTCTATGAAATAGAGTTGCGGGAGCGTATGGTCCGGGTGGAGGAAGAGCTCAAAAACCAGCGCGCAGCCATGCAACAGGGCTTTGAGCGCATGGATAAGCGATTTGAAGAAATGCTCCACTATGTGGACAAGCGATTTGAACAAGTGGACAAGCGATTTGAACAAGTGGACAAACGATTTGAACAAGTGGACAAGCGCTTCGAACAGATGGACAAAAGGTTCGAGGATCTTCGGGCTGATACCAACGCCAGGTTCGAGGAAATCAACGCCCGCTTCGATCAGCTCAATGTACAGATGAAGCGATTCATGATCTGGAGCTTTGGCTTCACCGCCACCCTGGCCGGAATCGTCATCGGGGTGATCAAGTTTACATAAAAATCCAATCATATTGATTTTTCTGCATTGCAGTGACGTTTCAAACTGCAGGTCAGTGCAGGACAATAAATCGTTCTGTTGTTTCAGCTTTTTGCCTGCAGGCAACGCCTGCGTTCAGGAAGATCGATGCGTTGACCGTCCACAGCGGCAATGACCCGGGGATGAAACCTGCCGGCCTGTTCGGCAAAGGGCTTAAGGGATGCATAGCGTTGGGAAAAGTGGGCCAGGACCAGATTGTGGGCTCCAGCATGAGCAGCCATGCATCCGGCCTGAGCGGCGGTTAAGTGTTTGTATGTATCTGCCTGCTGTGCTTCGGTTTCCAGATAAGTGGCCTCACTGAGGACCAGATCAACCCCACGGGCCAGGAGTTCCGCGTTGGGGCACATCTTGGTGTCCATGACCAAAGCGAAGCTCTGCCCGGGTTTGAGGACGCTGACGTCTTCCAAGAAAATTCTTCCCTGGTCTGAATCCACCCATCCCTGACTTTTAAGGAGGCCCAGGGCTGGACCGTGCACATCTCCGGGAATGTGCTCCGGGAGCAGCGTCCTGGCGTCTGGTTCCTGTAAACGATATCCCCAAGTGTCTACCTTGTGGTCCAAAGGTTGGGCTGTTAAGTCAAATCCGGACCGGGTGAGGATCAGTCCGGATTCGCTGACCGGGTATTCCTGCACCGTGAGTCGGTTGTGAAATATGGCCGCCTGCAGCAGGCGGTGCAAAAAATGGTGTCCCGAGGCCGGATAGACGACAGCTACGGGGTGCTCAACCCGATCCAGGGACAGGCGCTGGATAACCCCGGGTAGGCCCAGGCAATGATCGCCATGAAAATGGGTGAGGCAAATAATGCTTATTTCTCTGGCCCGGATGCCGGCCAAGGCCATTTGCCGCTGGGTGCCTTCACCGGGATCGAAGAGGATACCCTCGTGGTCCCAGCGCAGAAAAAAGCCGACATGATTGCGCTGGACTGTGGGAACTTGGCTGGCCGTGCCCAGCACTGTGAGCTGTCGTTGGGACATGCCCGATTCTGGCTCATGTTCCTTTCTCTGTCCAGGTTTCCCAACCTCCTTTTTTAAGTGTGTTTCCAAAGTAACATATCCGCAAGAATCGGGCTTTTGAAGCTGAACACTGAACACTGAAACCTGAAACCTGAACACTGAAACCTGAACACTCCTGGCACCTTCCATCTGAGAACAAAATGAACAAGACGTAGCACCAGGCCTTATCTTTACAAGAGGTTCAAGGCCCCGTATGGTCCAGCTTCGGCCATTTATGGACAATTGGAGGCGGACGGGTCACGGAAGTCTTGGACACTAAGGGAGACAAAACTGCAAAATGTCGATTTGCGGTGATGTGCAGTAAAAATTGGAGTATTTACGCCTTCAGGGGTGTTTTAGTGGGGTCCCCTGGGCCTGCAATATGCACTTTTTACAGGTGCATCTATGGAGGAGAGCGGTGCGGGAAGCGATGGAAATCAAGGCCCAAGAAGAGGCCAGGCAGCGCAAGATTGGCCTTATGATTGTGGTGGCCGGGGTGACGGCCATCAGCTTCGACGCTTTGCTTATCCGCCTGGCCGAAACCACGTCCTGGACAATCATATTCTGGCGAGGCCTGTTTACTTTTGTGTCCTTGTCCCTGGTCTTAGGATGGACCAAAGGGAAGGCCTCTTTTGCTCCTTTTGCTCAGACCTCCAAGGTGGCCTGGGCCTCGGCCTTTTTATTCGGAACCGGGGGCATGTTCTTTGTCTCATCGGTCATGTTCACCTCGGTGGCCAACACAGTGGTCATCATCAGCAGCGCCCCATTGTTCGCGGCCATGTTTACCCGGATCCTGGGCATTGAACTCATTCCCTGGCGGACCTGGATGGCCATTGCTCTTGCCCTGTGCGGAGTGTTTCTGGTCTTTGCCGGGTCCCTAGGTCAGGGGTCCCTGCTCGGGGATTTCATTGCCGTGCTCGCCGCCTGCAATGCCGGGGGCAATTTGACCATGCTCAGACGTCATCCGCAGTTGAGCCGCATGCCCCTGGTCTGCGTCGGGGGATTGATCATGGCTGTTTTGGTTTTGCCCTTGGCTGACCCATTCCAGGTCAGCCCCTGGGGCTTTTTCTATTTGGCGGTCATGGGACTGGTTCAGATGCCTTTGGCCCTGTTCCTCATCGCCCAAAGCACGCGCTATTTACCTTCACCCGAGGTCAGCCTGTTCCTGATAGTGGAAACCGTCTTCGCGCCCATCTGGGTTTGGTTTGTCCTGGGCGAAGTCCCCCCCGGAATGACCTTTGTTGGCGGGGGTTTGATTGTTCTCACCCTGGTGGTCCATTCCTGGATGGGCATGCGGGAGATTAAGCGTTTGCGTCGGGTGGCAGCCAAGACCCAGGGATGATGTGAAGGGAGACTATGTCAGACTTGCCGGAGGCAAGGCTGACCTCTGGAAATCACGTCAGCCACAGGGCTGCGCCTTGGAGGTTGTAGGCCAGTTTTTTGCTAGTGGAGCCGAGGCGGAAGAGGCCGCTTTTGGGCTTTTCCGCATAACCGGCTGCAACCACTGCATACTTCCCAGCCGTTGCCTCCTGAACAATAACTTGCTCCGGATTGTTTCCGGCCGCATACTTGGTCGAAATCCGCTCCGAGGCAATCCCATTCTTGATTAGCTCATCTTGGGCCTGGCCCAAGATCTCCTCTCCTTTACTCCCCTGTGAACTGACATGGAAAAGAGTGATGGCGTGCGAATCTTCGTTTTTGAGCATAAAACCGATATGATCGGCAATGTGCAGGGACGGTTCCGAGCCGTCCACGCAGAGCAGGACGTTGCGCCGGCCAGGGTCGGGTTCCCGACATATCCAGATCGGCGACTTACGTTCCTGCTCCAGGGCCCGCATACTCACACTGTCGTTGATCAGTTCTTCAAGGCGGCTGATTCCCCGCCGGCCCAGAACGAGGGCATCATAGAGCCCCCTGTTGGCCTCGTGAATGATGTCTTTGACCTTGCTCATGGACTGTTTCTTTATTTTGCACAAGATATTTTCTTCCCCAAATCCCCCCCGAATCAAGCGCTGTCTGGCTGTTTCCAGGGCCAGATCGCAGGTCTCCTCGACATGTTGGTCAAGCTCGAACTCCACGTCCCGTCCCGTCCTGGGGGCAATGAAAAAAAGAGTGAAGCGGACCGTATCTTTATTTTTGAAAAACTCGTTGACGAATTTGACCCCATACAATTTTCCTGGATCATCACTAATGGTAAGGAGAATGTGTTTATGCATAAAATCTCCTGGGTTTAAGTCATGAGGATGTGGTACTTTTGCTACTTGTATCGACGGGGCATTGCAAGGAGGCCTTGTCGATATCTATGATTTTGGTCCCCTGAATATAGTCCTTGGTTTCATAGGTCGTAATCCGCTCCAGCTTTCCGGTGATCGTCCGGATGCGGTTCATCTGTTCCTTGATCTGCAAGCCGGTTTGGCTCTCGGGGTAGGCCTCCAGAAACTCATCGAGCATGAAAAAGATATTTTGCAGAGGCTGGTTCATTTCATGACAGGTTGCCCCGGCCATTTCCAGGACCCCTTGCAGCTTCTCCCTGCGCATCTGTTCCTGTTCAGCAAATTTGCGGTCGGTGATATCTCTGGTCACGGCGATCAGACACTGCTCGCCCCCGTACTCGATGACTTCTGCAGACCACAGGACATGCAGAGTAGAACCGGACTTGATCCGGAACCTGACCTCGGCATTGCATACCCGACCGTTCTCCCTCAAAATCTCGTGCAACTCGTCCCTTTCGTCCGGGTCCACCCAGATACCCAGTTCAGTTGAACTGCGCCCGATGACTTCCTGGGCAGTAAATCCCGTTGTATGTAAAAAAGTCTGGTTGACTTCCATATAGATACCTTGGTCCAGAGTGCTAATGACCACCCAGTCCGGACTGGACCGAAAGGCCTTGTGGAACTTTTCTTCTGAATGGCGCAGGGCCTCCTTGATCAACTCCTGTTCTGTATTGTCCATAAAATATCCCAGAGAGGAGATTTGACCCCGGTAACTAATGGAGCAGACTGACTCCAGGACGTACTTGATTTCGCCGTTTTTGCGGACAATCCGGGCCATGTAAGGGATGTTTCGTTGTCCCTTGAGCATCTCAATGGCCTTGCTGCGAACCATCTCTCGATCGTCCGGATGGACAATATCCAAGGCATGAGTGCCCTTGAGTTCCTTCTCATCATATCCGGTGATATTTTGAAACTCGGGGTTCACGAAGCGAAATCTTCCGTTTTGCAAGATATAAATACCTATAGGGGAATTGAAGAAGAGCTGGGAAATGAAGTCCTTTTCCAGCGTATGCCATTCCTTCAAAAGTTCCTGAGTCATACTTTGGGGGTCGTATCTGGAAACCATGACCATCCGTTTTGTTTGAACGTCTTCAAAAATAAGTCTCGCGAGTACGATTGTGTCCTCTCCCTCATGGTCAGACCTGCCTCATCCTGCCCGGGGCCAAGAATATAGCCTGTAATTGCCCCTGGAAAAGTCCCCTGCGCGGAAACACATATTCTCTACCATGTTCCGTTTTCTCCCTCAACACCGATTCTTTCAGAACAAATTTGCCCTCGTATGAAACGAGACATCACGTAGATCGTTGGCTTGGCCTTCCGGGATCGCCAGTTCCGCAAGAATCGGGCTTTTGAAGCTGAACACTGAACACTGATCCCGCCAAAGGCGGGACTGAACACTCCTGGCACCTTATACCTGAGAACAAAATTACCCTGTCAAACCGGCAAACCTTTTTTGCTCGCTGATATATAATATAATATGATGCATCTGGAGTTGACAACAAAACGCTGCTCAGGCTAGAGATTTAGCACATCTGAAGAGTATTGCCTGGATTGAGGAGATTCCCATGGCCGAGAACAGTGGTATTCGGGTCCTGCTCATCGACGATGAGCAGACCCTTCTGGAGTATTTGGCCAAACGCCTCTTGCGGGAGGGGTTCACCGTGAAGGTAACCTTTTCCGGGGAAGAAGCCCTGAAAGAGGCGGCTGAAGACGACTATGACGTAGCGGTTGTGGATCTGAAAATGCCCGGTATGGATGGGAATGAAACCCAGAGTCGGCTCAAGGAGATCCAGCCGTATTTGCAATGCATTGTGCTCACCGGACACGGATTTGGCGATCCGGCCCTGGAAAGTGGCCATGAAAACGCCTATGATTATATGCTCAAGCCCGTGGAATTTGAGTCTCTGATGCAGGCCATTCGCGATGCGTACCAATATAAAATGAAGCTGATGCGCAAAGAGCCCAAAGCTGAGGAAGAAAACCCACCCAGCTCGGACGCAGGTCCTTCCGGGTTCAAAAAAGTGGTCCGCAAAATACGAAATCTCTACGGCGTAAAAAATGACTGAATATAACGCCTTGTTGGAGCAAGGGTTTTTAGAGCGGCACTTGACCTCTTCTCAGCTGGCCGGGCTGTTGCGCAGTCTGAGTGTGTGCACAAACAATCTCCTGCTCATCCTGGACTGGAAAGGAAAGATTTTGGATTTTAGCTCCCTGGGAGAAAAACTGTTGGGCTGGGAACGACGGGAAATGGCCCAAACCCTGCTGCAAGATTTCGCAGCTGAATCCGACGATGTGCCCAACCTGCTTCAGAGGGCCAAGAACCAGGGCATCTCGGAGCAAGAGCTGGCCTTGAGGCATGCTCAGGGCCATATGGTCCCATTTCGACTCTGTCTTTCTCTGTGGACGGATGATTCCGGAACAGGGCAAGGTTTGTTGGGAGTGGCCAGCGACCAGTCCACATGGAATAAATTCCAGGAAGACCTGGTCCGAATCGATCGCTTGACCGAAATTGGCCGCATGTCTGCAGCCATTGTCCATGATTTGAAAAACCCCTTGTCCATTATCAATCAGGCTGCCGGATGGGGCAGGGTTGTGGTGGAGGACGCCCAAGGTCTGACTGATGCAGACCGAGAGGAATTGAACAAGACCCTTCGGGAGATAGAGGAACAGACATCCCGCTGCAAATCCATCACCAATCAGGTTCTTGATTTTGTCCGGGAATCTCGGCCTGAGCGCAAAGAATTCTCTTTGCAGGTCCTGATCCAGGATACCCTGCGCTATCTCCATCCGGAACTCAAGTACATGCCCTTGGAGGTGACCACGGATCTGCCGCCAGAAGCGGTCACCGTCCAATCCGACTATCAGCTCCTGCAGCAGGTTGTGGTCAACGTCTTGATCAATGCCATTCATGCCCTGCGGGAAATTACAGATCAGACTGGCCAACTGCACATCGCTTTGGATGAACAAAATTCCAAAGGACGCATACGGATAACCGACAACGGCCCGGGTATCCCAGATCAGGTCCAGGAGCGGATTTTCGATCTCTTTTACACCACCAAGCCGGAAGGCAAGGGGACCGGCCTGGGCCTCCCTATTTGTCGCAGGATTATGCAGCGGCTAGGGGGCGATATATGGTTTGAGAGTCAGGTGGGGAAGGGTACGACCTTTCACATCAGTCTCCCCAAGCAAAGACCTTCTCGGGCCTGAGCATTCCAGGCTGATATACATTGATCGCCCACAATGCATGGGCTAACGGGGTGAGGCATGGCGCAGACTTTTTCCCTTCGGTCCAGAGTCCTCTGGAGCTATATTTTGCGGCGGCTGGTGTCCTTTGTCTTGACATTTGCCCTCATGTTTCTCTTATGGATCATTTTTTCCGGCATGTTCGAGCCCTTGCAGTTGTGGTTGGGAGCCGTCTCCTGCGTCATTGTGGCTGCAATGTCCCATACACTCATTTTTCCCTACCCCCGACTGGCCTATCTGGCTTTCATCTTTCGGTTTATCAGCTATGTGCCCTGGCTTATGCTCAAAGTCATTCAGGCCAATATTCATTTGCTCAAGCTCATTTTCCATCCCCGGATGATGGAGCTCATCGATCCGCAGATCATTTCCTTTCAAACCAATCTGCGCGAAGATTTGTCCATCACCGCCATGGCCAATTCCATCACTCTCACCCCGGGCACAATTACAATATCTGCAGATCAGGAGGGAACCTTTCGGGTCCACGCCATTGACAAAACCTCTGCTGCCGGCCTGCCCGGAGAAATGGGCCGGAAGGTGAAGCGCGTTTTTGAGGGGTAATCATGTCTGTTTTTTTGCTTTGTTCCGGTCTTAGCCTGTGCGCCTTGATGCTCATCACTCTGTACCGGGCCGTTTTCGGGCCCACGGTTCTGGACCGGCTGATAGGGGCCAACGGGATTGGGAGCAAGACCGTTGTCCTGTTGCTCATTATCGGCTTTTTATACGAGCGGGTGGACATGTTTGTGGACATTGCGTTGGCCTATGCCCTGCTCAATTTTATCGTTGTACTGGCTGCATCCAGATATTTTTATAAGAAAAAGGGGTTGGGCCAAAAATAAAAAGCAGCCTACGAGATGCACAAAATTTCAGACTTGCCGGAGGCAAAGCTGAAATGTGACTGGGGGGAAGCATGGAAATTCTGATGAACAGCATAGTCATAGTCTGTTTGGTCTGCGGGATCATCCTTTTTGCCGGGGGTGGGGTGGGGATCCTGCGCATGCCGGACTTCTACAGCCGCCTGCACCCTGCCGGGAAACTGGATACCCTGGGCCTGATGCTCATGGTCTTCGGACTGGCGGTCCACAATATCGACCTCGCGCATTTGGACCTGCCCAATGTCCTGGTCAGTGTGAAAATGCTGCTCATCGCCGGTTTCGTCTTTCATTCCAGTCCGACCGCTACACATGCCATTGTGGACGCGGGCATTCAGGCCGGGATGTTTCCCTGGCAAAAGACAGAGACAAGGAGGAGCTAGTGCTCTGGATCATTGATCTCTTCATCCTGACTCTGGTCATAGTCTGCGCTGTGGCGGCCATTTCCGTCCGGGACCTTTTGGGCACGGCCATTCTCTTCGGGGCCTACAGCTTTATGATGTGCCTGTTGTGGGCTTTGATGGGGGCTGTGGATGTGGCCTTTACCGAGGCCTCTGTCGGGGCCGGGGTCAGTTCGGTGTTTGTAGTGGCTGCAGTGTTTCGAACCACCCGGAGGACAAAAGATTGAAACTGGCAGGTTTGATCATTGTCGTGGTTTGTGGGGGGCTTTTGTTGACTGCGACCCAGGACTTTCCAGCCTGGGGGGACCCAGAATCCCCGGCCAGCACCCATCTTTCCGATCACTTCATTACCCAAGGGCTGAAGGAAACCGGGGCTCCCAATTTGGTCACCGCAGTCCTGGCCGACTACCGGGGATATGACACCATGTTCGAGACCGTCGTGGTTTTTGGAGCCGGGATTGCCTGCATTTTTCTCCTCCGGACGTACACCCAGCGGACCAGGGGGCGGGAGTACCGGCATATTCCCACTGGAGTGATCATTCACATCCAAGACCCGAACAAAGCCCCCAAAGGGCAAAAGGAGTTCGAACTCATCGACAATATGTGGGTACCCCACGATCTGATCATCAAGACCGTGTGCCGTATTCTCATCCCATTTATTCAAATCTTTGGACTCTATGTCGTCTGCCACGGGGACTTCAGCCCTGGTGGCGGATTCCAGGGTGGAGTTATCTTCGGGGCCAGTTTGATCCTTTTGGCCTTGTCTTTCGACCTGCGCACCGTTTTGCACCAAATATCGGAACGCACCCTGGGTTTGCTCTGCGCCCTGGGGGTGGTTATTTACTCCGGGATTGGCTGCTGGTGCATCCTTTTGGGGGGGAACTTTCTGGATTACAGCCGATTGGCTGCGGTCCTGCCCGTAGATCCCAGTCATGTCCGGGCCTTGGGTATGTTGGGGGTGGAGATCGGGGTCGGGTTTTCGGTTATGTCGGTCATGGCCATTTTGTACGTGAATATCGCCTCCGAAGGACGGCACAATCAGGGATTGTAAGGCTGTGCTCAGTGGCCAATGCTCGGTAGCCGGTGGGGTTGGCGGTTGGTAGAGGCAAGGTCCCAATAGTCCGGAGTGATACATATGTCTGAGCTTTTGACCGAGATTGTCCATAAATATAACTACTGGTTGTATATCATCCTGATGATGATCGGGTTGTACGCCATGATCGTGAAAAACAATTTGATCAAAAAGTTGGTGGGCATGAATATCTTTCAGACCGCCATCATCTTGTTCTTCATTTCCATTGGCTACAAAGAAAACGCCACCATTCCCATCATCGCCGGAGGGCATGGTTCAGAAGCCGCCCACCAGGCCATTGAGGCCGCTCACTATATCAACCCCCTGCCTCATGTGCTCATGCTGACAGCCATCGTAGTTTCCGTAGCCACCTTGGGCGTGGCTCTGGCCCTGGTGGTCATGGTTTATCAGCGCTACCAGACCCTGGAAGAAGATGAAATCAGAATGCGAGCCAAGCAATGATGAGCGCCAATTATCCCGCCTTGCTCATTCTTTTTCCCCTTCTGGCCTCTTTTGTGGTCGCAGCCCTATTCTGGGTGGACCGGCGTCTGTGTTATCCGGTGACTGTCATCGGCTTGGTCGGAGCCATGTATGCTGCAGGGCAGCTGATGATCCAGGTCCTGCAAAACGGACCGGTGAGCTACTGGTTTGGGGGCTGGCCTCCGCCGATGGGCATCGAACTGTACATCGACCGGTTGAATATTCTGGTCTTGGTGGTCATCAGTTTCGTCTCCCTGGTGAATATCGTGGCCAGCAAGCGGAGCATGCATGCTGAACTGGGGACCAAGGACACGATCTTTTACGTCATCTACCTCCTTTTTGTCACCGGAGTCCTAGGAGTTACGGCCACTGCGGACTTGTTCAACCTCTACGTGCTCATCGAGATCTCCTCCCTGGCCTCCTATGGCATGCTGGCCATGGGCCATAGGGACCGGGCACCCTGGGCCAGTCTGAATTACGTGTTCTTGGGGGTTATCGGAGCCAGCTTCTATCTCCTGGGGGTGGGATATCTGTACATCATGACCGGCTCCTTGAACATGAGTGACGTCCACTCTCTGTTGCCCCCGATCATGCAATCCTCGGCCGTGACGGTGGCCTTCGTCTTCTGCCTCATCGGGGTGTGGATCAAAATGGCCCTCTTCCCCCTGCACGGCTGGCTGCCCAATGCCTACACCTACGCCCCTGTCTCCGCCACCCGAGTTATCGCGCCCCTGATGACCAAGGTCATGATCTACGTCATGATCCGGATCATGCTCTCTGTGTTTGGGGTCGAATACGTATTTGAGCAGATCAACTTGCAGAACTGGATCGTTCTGCTGGCCAGTGTGGCTGTTCTGGCCGGAGCCGGTCTGGCCCTGGCCCAGGATGATCTGAAAAAGATGCTGGTCTATATCATTGTCTGCGAGGTGGGCTATATGGTCGGCGGGGCCTGGCTGGGCAATATGCACGGCATGACCGGGGCCATATTGCACATCATCAACGACGCCCTGATGACTTTTGCCTTGTTTTTGGTCTTGGGCAACATCGTATTCATGAATAAAAAGACCACATATCAGGATCTGCAGGGCCTTTTCGGATCCATGCCCTGGACCATGGCCGGATTTGTCCTGGCCGGGGTGAGCATCATCGGGGTTCCTCCCACCTGCGGTTTCTTCAGCAAGTGGTATCTGCTCTTGGGCGGTATCGAGGCCGGAGCCTGGAGCTTTGTGTTCGCCCTGGTAGTCAGCAGTTTGATCAGTGCTGTGCTCGTGTTTCGGGTGGTGGAAATCGGCTTCTTTCCCAGTCCTGAGGCAGAGCAGGACGGACATGCTCAGGGGGCCGTTACGTTCAACGAAGCGCCGGTCTCCATGCTTGGATCATTGGGTTTGGTCGGAGTTGGGCTGATAGCCGTCGGTCTGTGGTCCGGTTTCCTCGTCCAGCGGGTGATTGTTCCTTTTGTGCAACAAGGTATGAGCTGATGGATCACATAGTTTCCCTTCGCCCCCTATTCGCCGTTCTCGTATCCATGCTGGTCATTCCCATCCTGCTTTCCAGCGGAAAGCGGCCCAATGTCCGGGAGGCCTGGACCTTTGTGGCCGGGCTGATCAAGTTTGGACTGGTGGTCTCCATGCTCCCGGCCGTTCTTCAGGGTCAGGAGTTCCTGTTCACTCTGGCCACCCCCTTTCCCGGAGTGCCCATTCAGCTTCGGGTCGACGCCCTGGGCATGCTTTTCGCCTTGGTGGCCTCTTTTCTGTGGATTTTTACCAGTCTGTACTCCATCGGCTACATGCGCGGGCTGCATGAGCACGCCCAGACCCGATTTTTCGCCTTCTTCGCCCTGGCCTTATCCAGCACCATCGGAGTGGCCTTTTCCGCCAATCTGTTTACCTTGTATCTGTTCTACGAGATGCTTTCCCTGTGCACGTATCCTCTGGTCACTCACCATCAGGACCAGGCGGCCAGGATATCCGGGCGCAAGTATCTGGGCTTTATTCTGGGTACCTCCGTGGGGCTGGTCTTACCGGCCATGCTCTATTGCTACCACCTGGCCGGGACTCTGGATTTCACTTCTGCGGGCATTCTGGCCGGACAGGCTCCGACACCGGTGCTCATCACCCTGTTTTTTGTCTTTGTCTTTGGCTTTGCCAAGGCCGGGATCATGCCCTTCCATTCCTGGTTGCCGGCAGCCATGGTCGCCCCAACTCCGGTCAGCGCCTTGCTGCACGCCGTGGCCGTGGTCAAGGTCGGAGTGTTCAGTGTTGTCCGGGTGAGCACGGGAATTTTCGGGATCGATCTGCTCCAATCACTGGCCCTGGGGCCGGCCCTAGCCACGGTGGCTTCCATCACCATCCTCCTGGCTTCCATGATTGCCTTGTCCCAGGATGAATTAAAGCGGCGTCTGGCTTTTTCCACCATCAGCCAGCTCTCGTACATCGTGCTGGGTATTGCCTTGCTTTCCCCCAAAGGCATGCTGGGTGGAGTTATGCATATCGCCATGCACGCCTTTGGCAAGATCACCCTCTTTTTTTGTGCCGGAGCGATCATGGTAGCTACCGGCAAGAAATACATTAGTCAGATGCAAGGGTTGGGCCGGATCATGCCCTGGACGTTAGGGGCCTTTTTCATCGGCTCCTTGAGCGTGATTGGTTTGCCGCCCACCGGAGGGTTCTTCAGCAAATGGAACCTGCTTTTGGGAGCGGTTGCCGCCGAGCAGATTGTTTTTGCCGGCGTGCTGCTTCTCAGTTCCTTCCTCAATGCCTTTTATTTTTTGCCTATTGTCTTTAGGGGCTTTTTTCTCTCCCCGCCCCAGGGGGAGGACGGGCCGGGGATTCAGGAAGCGCCCCTGTGCTGCCTAGTCCCGCTGCTCATCACCGCCGGGATATCCATTGTCCTGTTTTTTTATCCTTCCTTGGTTGTCAATCTGACCAGGATGGCTTTGAGCTGAGAAAGGGAGGCGCATCGTGACCCAGGAAGAGAAAACGGCGATTCCCGGATCTTGGAGGAGTCGGTTCATATGGATCTTGGCAGCCGGGCTGCTCATACTCCTTGGAGCCGAGGTGTTTATCCATAAGCATCCGCCCTTTGCTTGGGCCGGGACCTATGGCTTCTTTGCCGGATATGGATTTTTCTCCTCTGTTCTCCTTGTCCTTGTGGCCAAAGGCGTTCGTTTGATTCTCATGCGCAACAAGGATTACTATGACCCCCACCCTGACCGCTAATCTTTTCCATCCCGGGATTGTGCTCATTCTCGGGGCCCTTGTCCTGCCCTTTCTCCAGGAGCGGGCCAAAGGCGTCTACCTCCTGGCCTTGCCTCTGGCGGCCGGGGCTGCGCTCTTGACTCTTTCGCCGGGCCTGTCATCTTCGCTCCAGTTCTGGGGCTATGATTTGTATTTTTGCCGGGTGGACAAGTTGAGCCTTCTCTTTGGCTATGTTTTTGGCCTCATGGCCCTTTTGGGGGCCTTGTTCGCTTTGCAGGTCAAGGACGATGTGCAGCATGTGGCCGCTTTGGTTTATGCCGGGAGTACCCTGGGCGTGGTTTTTGCCGGGGACTTGCTCACCTTGTATATCTTTTGGGAGCTCATGGCCGTGAGTTCCACTTTTTTGATCCTGGCCGCTCGAAACCGGCAGGCCCAACAGGCCGGCTTTCGCTATGTGTTGATGCACATTGTCGGCGGCTTGCTCCTGCTGGCCGGGATCATTCTCTACGCCCAGCAGACGGGAAGCCTTGAGTTTGCCCATATCGGCCTGAACGGGACCGCCTCATGGCTTATTTTTCTCGGCTTTGCCCTTAACGCGGCAGCCATGCCCCTCCATGCCTGGCTTCCGGATGCCTATCCTCAGGGCACCCCGACCAGCGCCGTGTTTTTGAGCGCCTTCACGACCAAGAGCGCGGTGTATCTCATGGCCCGCTCTTTTGCGGGTACGGAGCTTTTGATCTGGGTAGGGGCGGTCATGGTCGTTGTACCCATATTGTACGCCTTATTGGAAAACGATATCCGCCGGGTTTTGGCTTATAGCCTGCTCAATCAGACCGGCTTTATGTTCTGCGGGATTGGGATCGGCACTCCCCTGGCCTTGAATGGAGCCGTGGCCCACGCCTTTTGCTGCGTTTTGTACATGGCCCTTTTATTCATGGCCGCCGGAGCGGTTTTGCAGCGCACGGGAAAAAATGAGGTTAGCCACTTAGGGGGGCTGTATCGGAGCATGCCCTGGACCTGCCTGATGTGTATTGTCGGGGCTGCTTCCATTGCCGCTATGCCCTTGTTCAGCGGTTTTGTGAGCAAATCCATGGTCCTCAGCGCATCGGGTTATGAGCATATGCCGGTCCTTTGGCTTTTGCTGCAACTGGCCTCGGCCGGGGCTGTGTATCATGCCGGAGTCAAGGTGCCTTACTTTACCTTTTTCGGCTCGGATTCCGGTTTGCGGCCCAAAGAGGCCTCATGGAACATGCTCCTGGCCATGGCCTTGACCGCTGTATTGTGCCTTTTCATCGGGGTCTATCCGGCCTGGTTGTACGCTTTGCTGCCCTATCCAGTGGACTATGTGCCATATACCGCTGTCCATGTCCTGGAACAGCTGCAAATTCTGGCCTTCGGGACTCTGGCCTTTGCCCTGGTCCTGGGCAGGGGATACTATCCCCTGCATACCCCAGGTATGACTCTGGATGTGGACTGGGTGTACAGACGGGGCGGAGACAAGGTATATACCTTCCTGGACTGGAGCTTAAACGGAATCAACGCCGGGGCTGAACGTCTGCTGCGGGCCCTGGCCGGCGGCTTGGGAACCGGGGTGAATCGCCTGCCCACTGCCCTGCTCATGTTCTTTTCCGTCAATCTCTGGCTGCTGATGGGGTACACCGGGCGGCACCTGGAGGTAAAAAAGCGCATGCTGGCTCACGATATGCGCATTGGGACCGTACCTGTCGGTCTCGGGGCGGCGATTGCCACCTTGTTTATCTTTATTGTCTATATCTTTATGTGAAGAGAGAAGCGCTAGCCGGCCCCTTGGCTTACAGCCGATTTACAAGGATAAGGAGAGAGCAGCCCATGGTGGATAAACACGAACTACGCAGGATCACTTTAATTGAAGATATGCCCGATGCCTTTCTCGAGATCTTGGGGAGCACGGGTCAGCTGACAATTTTCAGTGAGGGTACCCTTTTGTTCACTGAAGGTCAGCCTTTGGATCAATGCTATATGATCCTGACCGGGACTATATTTTTAGAAGTGCAACCGGTCTCGGATGTGATCATCACTTTGGAAAGCCTGAAGTCAGGGGCATGTTTCGGGCTCTCCAGCCTGATTCCGGGCAGCAAGAGTCAAAGCAATGCTGTATGTGCTGAGACCTGCGAGCTGGCCTGCTTTTCCGCCCACAAGCTGTATGAACTCATGGGCACGCATCAGGGGTTCGGATTCGATTTTCTGGCCCGAATAGTGCGCACCTTTCGGGACCGCATGGAACATCGGACCCAGCTTTTCATCCGTGCACTGCAGAACCATCCAGAATTGCAGCATTTATTCGACGTCCGCAAGGAACCTGCCGGATCCTGAACAAAGGGCAATAGTCTGATCTGCGTCCATTGAAGTATACCGGCGGACTTTCGCAGTCGACTTTTCGATTCGCCATTGGCATTCGTCAGATTTCTTTTCTCCAAGAGATATTCAGGAATAATAGCTCAGCGCAGCCAAAGGCTGCGCTGAGCAGATGGTTTCCCGGTTGTATCCGAGGCCAGGGTGCCGGGCCGGGAGCTTCACCAGGTGTTCATGATGTCTTGACCTAAATGTTTGGCCAGCTCGTCTTGGAACTCATGGAAACGGTAGCCCACGACCTTGATCATGAAGGACAATATCTTGTAGCCCATATTCGTATCCTGCTCAAAAAGCTTGAGCAGGGCATCGCGGTCGAATTTGATCACAGAGCAAGTATCAGTGACGCAATAGGCTGAGAGCCTCATTTTATATGGGGGGACAAAACAGGACCAGCCCAATACCCTGGCTTCCAAAGGCCGGGCTTCGATGCTCTGTATGGTCTGCTCATCGGAAGTGATGTTTTGTCCCGGCAGTTCAAAGCGCAGATCGATCTGTCCATCGGTCTCGATCCACAGTTGCTGCGCCGGGTCACCCTCGCGGAACAAGCGATCGTTGCGGGAATACTGTTCTGTGTAAGCGTGGCGCTGCAAGGCCTCCAACTGCTCCTTGTTCAAGTCCTGAAAGAGTTCTAAAGACTTCAGTGTTTCCAAATTGACCATAATTCACCTCCTTGGGCCATAGGTGCTGAGGGTGCAAGGGCTGGAGATATTTTCTATTCTCTTTTAACTATGCCTTTTTTTCGGTGGGCAGTCAATGCAAGGGCCGAAAAAAACGCTGAAATTGGCACCATAGGGTGCATTTACAGCCGAGGATCATGGACAAAATATCTGAGAATACGCGCAGTGAGCTAGCCCATGTCGTGGGCCGGGAGAATTGTCGGGATACCATCGAGGACCGGATCAGTTTTTCCTTTGATGCCCATACGGATGAGTCCTTGCCGGATGTCGTTCTCTTCCCCCAAACTGGGGAACAGATCGCGGAGATCATGTGCATTGCCCACCGGGAAGTTATTCCGGTTACGGCCAGAGGGGCTGGGACCAGCATCTGTGGGGCCCCGATACCGGTTTGTCAGGGGGTGGTCCTGGTTTTGACCAAGATGAATAAGATCCTGGAGGTGAACACCAAGGACCGCTACGCCATAGTTCAGCCCGGTGTGGTCAACGCTGATCTGCAAAAGGTGCTCTCTGAGGAAGGCTTCTTTTTTCCCCCGGACCCGGCCAGCCTCTCGGTGTCTACTTTGGGTGGGAATGTGGCCCAGAATGCCGGTGGCCCCCGGGGACTCAAATACGGGGTGACCCGGGATTACCTTTTGGGTCTGGAGTCGGTTCTGGCCGACGGCCGGATCATCCGGTGCGGCAGCCGCAACGTCAAGGATGTGACCGGATACGATGTGACCAGGCTGTTCTGTGGGGCGGAAGGGACCTTGGGCATCGTTACCGAGATTACCCTTCGGGTCGTGCCTTTGCCCGAGGCCCAGCGCACGGTTTTGGCCGTGTACAACGATCTGGACAATACGGCCCAAACAGTATCCGATATTATTGGGTCTGGGATCCTTCCGGCCGGAATGGAGCTCATGGACAGGGTAGTGGTCAATGCGGTGGAGGATTCGGCCGGAATAGGCCTCCCCAGGGAGGCGGAAGGTCTTTTGCTCATCGACGTGGACGGCATGGAAGAGGCGGTGGATAGGGAAATGGAGCGGATTGTGGCCAAGGCCAAGGCCAATGGAGCGGTGGAGGTCAAGCACGCCAGGACGCCAGCCGATAGGGAGGAGTTGTGGACCGCCCGCCGTTCTGCCTACGGAGTTTTTGCCCGGATGGCCCCCAATTGCATTGTCGAGGACGCCACCGTGCCGGTGAGTAATGTTCCGGCCATGATCCGGGGTATGCGGGAGATCTTTGACCGCTACGAACTGCGGGTCGGTATTTTAGCCCATGCCGGGGATGGAAATATGCATCCCTTGATTTCCACTGATATCCGGGACAAAGAGGAATGGGCCCGGGTGGAGCAGGCAATCCGGGAAGTTTTTGAACTGGCTGTTTCTCTGCAAGGGACCTTAAGCGGAGAGCACGGTATTGGCACGGCCAAGACTGCGTTTTTGCCCCTGTTTCAAGATGAGCCCACCCGCTCGGTTATGATGCAGATCAAAAAGGCCCTGGATCCGTTGGGAATTCTCAATCCGGGCAAGTTTGTGTGATCAGGAGAGCTTAAAAGTGCGTGCTGAAGAAGTCGATCAATGTGGAAAATGCGGATTGTGCCTGGCCTTATGTCCGGTGTATCAGGTAACCAGGGAGGAGACTGTCAGTCCCCGGGCCAAGGTGCAACTGATAAAGCATTTTGCCCGCCAAGATATCCAGGCCAGCCCCTACCTGCGGGATCTGGTTTCCAAGTGCCTGATGTGCGGGGCCTGTTCCAGCTTCTGCCCCAGCGGGGTAGAACACAGTGGTCTGTTTATGCGCATGCGCTCCCAAATGACGGAAACCTTTGGGCAGAACTGGCGGTTGCGGGTCTTGCATCACCTTTTGTCTGGGAGTGGGCAACTGGAGCTGGCCTCCAGGTTCGCCCGCTGGGGGCAGAAAATAACCCGCAATATGTCCCGGTCCAGTATTGGGGACATCCCCCTCAAACGCCTGCCCAGCTTGAATTCCAGGCCCTTTCGCCGCCAGGCTCCGGCCGTCAACGAGCCTGAGGGGCAAGACCGGGGCACGGTCTTGTACTTTACCGGGTGTGCCACAAGTTACTTATACGATCAGACGGGGTGGGCCACGCTGAAGGTGCTGACCAGGTTGGGTTACCGGGTCAAGATCCCCCAAAGCCAGCAATGTTGCGGTATGCCCCTTTTTGCCCACGGTCATGAAAAGCAGGCCCTGGGCAATATCCAATCCGCCGTGAATCTTTTTGGGGGCCAGGATATTCAGGCCGTGGTGGTGGACTGTGCCACCTGCGGTTCGGCCCTGCGCACAGAATATCTCCGGGTTCTGGCCAATCTGGGCCAGCCTGTGGACAGGGCCCAAGAATTGGCGGAGAAGGTGTATGACGTGACTGAGTTTGCGGCCAAGCACACCCAGGAGTTGTCCGCTCAGGTGAAAATCGGGGCAGAGGCCCGGCCGGTTAAGGTGACCTATCATTCTCCGTGTCATTTGAAAAATTTTCAAAAAGTATCCGCCCAGATCGACACCTTTTTGCGTGATCTGCCCGGGGTGAGGTATGTACAGGCCGCTGACTGGGAAAGCTGTTGCGGGGGAGGGGGGACCTTTTTTTATGAATTTCCAGAGATTACCCGGGAGATGGTGGCCAGTAAAATAGACAACGCCCAAAACACTGCAGCCGATATCTGGTTGACCGGATGCCCCGGGTGTAGGATGAACCTGGCTGGGAATCTGGACCAGGACTCAAACCTTCAGCTCCAGCACCCTATACAAGTTGTAGCCGGTCTGCTGGGCGACTAAGGGTTCGTAATAAAACACTACAGCGACAGGTTGTGATCCCAAAGCTTTGCTCTCCGGACCGCCAGGTGCCACCCTGGCTCTTCTGGGATCGCCAGGTGCCATCCTGGCTTGGCCATACTCGAACTGTCGCTGTAGTGCTAAGTTTGCATGGATAATTAAGGAGGACACTCTATGCCGGACGTATTTAAACCAGCTCAGATAAAGAACATGAACCTGCCCAATCGTTTTGTCCGTTCCGCTACCTGGGAGGGGATGGCCACAGAAAAAGGTGAGGTCACTGCACAGCTGACCGGGCTTATGTCCAGGTTAGCCAAAGGCAAAGTGGGTTTGATCATCAGCGGGCACGCCTATGTTCAGCCCCAAGGACAGGCCGGTCCCTGGCAGTTGGGGGCCTACAGCGGCGATCTCCTGCCCGGGCTGACGGATATGGCCCAGGCCGTGCATAAAGAAGACGGGCGTATCGTTTTGCAATTAGCCCACGCCGGATGCCAGGCTCCGGCCAAGCTGACCGGGCAGGATCCGGCCGGACCCTCGGCCCTGGACAAAGAAAAGGACGGCTTCTCCTGCCGGGAAATGAGTGTCCAGGAAATCGATATGGTTCGGGAGGCCTTTGCCGCGGCCGCCTTGCGGGCCCAAAAGGCCGGTTTTGACGGGGTGCAGATCCATGCCGCCCACGGTTATCTTCTCAGCCAGTTCCTTTCCTCCTATTTCAACCGCCGTACCGATGCCTATGGAGGAAACCTGGAAAACAGGGCCAGATTGATCCTGGAGGTCCTGCGGACCATTCGGGGGCAGGTGGGGCCGGACTATCCGGTCTTTATCAAAATCAATGCCCAGGACTTCCTGCAGCCCGGTCTCACAGCTGAAGAAATGGTGGAGGTATGCCTGATGCTGGAAGCCGAGGGACTGGACTGCGTGGAGCTCAGCGGGGGGACTCCACTGTCCGGAGATTACATCCCGGTACGCAAGTCCAAGGTCCGATCAAAAGAGGAAAATATCTTTTATCTCCAGGAGGCAAAGAAGTACAAAGAGAAGGTCTCCCTGCCTTTAATTTTGGTGGGAGGTATACGCTCCCTGACCACGGCCCGGGATTTAGTGAGTCGAGGAGTTACCGACTTCGTAGCCATGGCCCGGCCCTTGATTCGGGAACCGGAACTCATCCAGCGCTGGGAGCAGGGCGACGATCGCCCGGCGGCCTGCACCTCGGACAACCTCTGTTTTCGTCCGGCTGTCTCCGGGGAAGGGATATACTGCCTGACCGAGGAACGGGAGAGGAAGAAGGAAGAGGGCTGAAGATTAGTTGTTGATTTTTTATTGTCGCATCTCACGGGCAATTCGCTTTGTTTCTGGTTCCCCTCCTTGCCGCCTGTCTTCCAGGCGGTAGGGAGGGGTTAGGGGAGGGTTCTTTTATTGCTCCCACGCTCTGCGTGGGAGCTTATCTTGACCGCTCCAGCGGTCTCTGTATTAGGGAACGTGGAACCGCTGATGGACTTAAAATTTACAAGCTCAATCATGCGGTCTCTTCATAGCTAAGATGATAAACACAAGGAAACAGAAGATGGCCAAGTGTGATAGTTGCCCACTGCGTCGAAAGGCAGAAGCCAAGCCTGGCTCCTGGCTGGCCAAACTGTGGCGGTGGCACACCCGGTGGTGCCCGGGGTGGAAGGCATATATGCGGGAGCAGAAAGCAAAGGAGGAAAGTCCTTCTTGAAGCCGGGGCTGATAGGGTGAGTCTTGGGGTTTGGCTTTAAGGGATCGCCATCCATGCATAAATCAGCCATTAGCCGCAGTTTAGTCCAGAGCGAAGTGAAGGACTAAGCTGTCGGTTGGATGCCTTTGTAAGGCCAATCGTCTTCAACTGTGAAAGATTGCCCAAGAGCTTTGAAATGGCTGAAATCCTGCTTTAAAAGTTTGCTTCGAATTTCTTCAAAATTTTTAACTACATCTTCTGTATATAGCCTTTCACCACAATGTAAGCATACTTCAGCGTACACTTTTAACGTAACTGTATTCCCGCCACCTCTGAGTATTTTTTCTACTTGCTTGTCTTCTAGCTCACCATTACACACAGGGCATTTTCCAAATGGTTTCATTTTTTAACCATCTATTGATTATCTTGATCGATTACAAGCCTAGTCTCGCTAGTATTTGGCCGCAATTTAGGTGCCTACCGAAGAATATCTCATGCGCATGTTGGATGTGCATCAGAAACCGGTAAATAGGAAATCAAGGGCTGCAATGATCTCTTGACGCCGGTCTTTGAGTGAACCGACCTTTTTTCCTATTGCTTGAACCGGGATACCGGCCAGTTCTGCTGTGGACATGAATACAGTGGTATTTTGTGTTCTGAACTGAGGATTAAGGTGCTTTACAGCTTTACCCATAGCTGTAGCGGCAATCAGGGGGACAACAACCCGTGTTGAAAGGTCATCGAGCAAATCGGCCTGAATGTCGAGAAGATAAGGAATTGCCTGATTGGTCTCTGTATTGGGGTTTTCAAAGACATCAAACTGGGCCATCAAAATCTCCTTAAGCCATCATTAAACACTCCAACTGCTTCTATACGCCGATTGTAAGCTTCAATAGCATCTCGATTTTCTTCCCGCCATTCCCTGCGTTTTTCCTCCACCAGCAGCTCAACAAGACGTTGTTCTAATACGTTGGAAAGATTGATGCGATGTTCTTTCGCCTGGCGAAGAAGATCGCTGTTGATACTCAGATTTGCAGATTTTTTGGGTGCTTGGGCATTATACAGACTCTCTTGCATGACCGCCTCCTTTGCGTATGTGTAATGCGCATACTTTATCTGCTTTCATAAGGTTGGGCAAGAGGGAGCCAGAGATACGTCTATGCTCTATTTGATTTGGGTTGCGAGCAAAGCCCGCTATGGCCATTTACAATATCCTCTTACCCAAACAGGAGGCCACGATTCCGGCGGCCACATCCGCGCTCTGGTTCTTGACGTCCAGAACCGGATTGACCTCGGCCACGTCCATGCTGGAGATGAGCCCGGTTTCGGCCACGCTCTCCATGATCAGGTGGGCCTCCCGGTAGGTCAGACCGCCGGGTACCGGAGTTCCCACCCCTGGAGCCACGGACGGGTCCAGGGAATCCAGGTCGAAGCTGACATGCAGACAGTCAACTCGTCCGGTCATTCGGTCCAGGGCCTGCCCGATGACAGCTCCAATGCCCTGCCTGTCGATATCGGTCATGGTATATACTTGAGTCCCCAGTTCCCGGATGTTGTTTTTCTCCAAGGTATCGATGCTCCGAACCCCTATCAGGGCGCAATTTTCCGGAGCAATCTTGGGGCCGGGACCGTAAAACTGAACCAGGTCCGGATGTCCCAGACCCATAGAGGCGGACAGGGCCATGCCGTGGATGTTTCCGGACGGAGTGGTCTGATCGGAGTTCACGTCCGGATGGGCGTCGATCCAGATCAGGCCGGGGGTCAGCTCCTTGCGTTTGCAGGCTGCGGACAGACCGGCAATGGAGCCCAGGGCGATGGAGTGGTCCCCGCCCAGGCACAGGGGCAGATGGGACTGCATCAGGGAAGCCTCAACCAGAGCTGCCAAGCTGCGGGAGGCGGCCACGATCTGGGGCAGAAACTTGAGCTTTGGGTTATCCACGGCCTGGTCCTCGCGGTTGGGGACCAGGACGTCTCCCAGATCGTCTACTGTATACCCCAGGGCCGCCAGCCTGTCCCTGATTCCGGCGATGCGAAGGGCGGCCGCACCCATACCCACCCCCCGCCTATCCGCCCCCAGGTCCATGGGAAATCCGATGAGGTCAATGTGCATCTTCTTATGACTTTTGTGCTTGAAGTTGGGAAAGATCCTGCATGGAAAACGACTCCCCGTTGCGCTCCTCGGGGATGAATACGGTCAGGGCCAGGGCCAGCTCGGCCACTTGGGCCGGGTCCCGGAGCTGGCCGGAGGCTTTCATGCCGGAGAACTGGTTCCAAAGCTCCTGTCCGATCTGGTCCGGTCCCAGGGCCCGGATTTCCTCCTGCATGCCTGTATCCATGACCCCCGGATCCAGGCAGGCCACTTTCAGGCCCGCCGAGCCGAACTCCGCTACCAGGCACCTGGACAGGTGTTCCAGGCCGGCCTTGGAGGTGCAATAGGCCGAAAACCTGGGAAAGGCCATTCGGGACAGGCCTGAGGTGATATTGATCACGGTTCCCGGGTCGAGCATCAGAGACATAAAAGTGTGCACACAGCAGGCAGGGCCCAGGAGATTGATCTCCAGGGTCTGCCGCCAATGGTCGAATGCCTCCGTAAATTGGGCCGGACCGACAATTGCCGCGTTGTTGACCAGGATATCGACTTTTCCGAATTGCTTGCGCACTAGCTCTGCCGCCTGCTGCACCTCGACGGCTTGGGACACGTCGCAGACAATGCCTTGAAAAGAGCCGCCTTGGGCCAGGATGTCCTGCTTAACTTCTTTCAGATCTTCGTCATGCCGGGCCAGGCCGATGACTTGGGCCCCTTCCCGGGCGAAGCGGCTGGCAATGGCCCGGCCCAGTCCTCTGCCCGCCCCGGTGACCAGGGCGGTCCGTCCTTGGAGTTGCATGGGATCCTCCTGCGTTGTGCTCATGATGGGTCTTTGTCTGTCATTCTGAACGAGTCTTCGAGTGAAGAATCTCTCTTCTGTCTTTTTCGTTCCCACGCTCTGCGTGGGTACTCCTCTGGACGCTTCCGGCGTCCAAAGAGACCGCAAAAGCGGTCAAGATACGCTTCCACGCAGAGCGTACGGGCGATAAAGAAGGTGGCTGGAGCCACAAGAGAAGACGTCCCCAGGCAGGAGCCTGGGAACGAAGAGGGAAGTAGGCCCGTCCGGCACTCACTTGGAGACCGGGCTTTTGTTCTTTGCAGTGACGTTCAAACTGCAAGTGAGTGCCGGGCGGCCTTGTATGGTGCTTCCGCAGGCCCAAAGCCCTGACTTCTCTTTCCTATCTGAATACGGACCTGCCTTTGAAGGCAAGGGTGGCTCCTGCAACTCCTCCAGTAGGGCGGCCCGGCACTCAATTGCTGTAGCTATCGGTGTATCTTGATTGAAAGCCTTACATCTCCAATTGAGTGCCGGGCCAGCCCTCTTCAGTTTCATCCTGGATCAAACTGGCGGCTTCTTACGAATAACAAATAACGAATAACGAGTCCGCCAGATGCGAGGCACGACCCTGCCTACCATTCCAGGGAACGCCTCCGTTCTTCCCAGAGATCTGAGTCCATGACTTGCAGATGATCACCGTCGAGCACGGCCACAATCTGACCAAAAGAGTGAGGTTCATCCGGCTCAAACTCTGTTGGCCAGGTGGACAGATCAGCAGCATACAGGAACTCGGAAAGGACCTTGGGGGTGACCGTAAGGGCGGTTTTGCCCGAAATGACTATATAGTCGGTGTCCTGCTTTTTGTTGTGCACAAAGTAGCTGCGCATGATTGCCTCCGGATAAGAAAGTATGTGATGGGAATCCAATATTTCAAATTTGATTATTTTTCGAATCATTGTCAACGCCGGAAATGCCCGGCAATTGACAGTTGAACACGCGGTCGCGTATGTTCATATTGATATCATAGAAGTGTGATGGCTACTACCTGTGGAGCTTTTGGAAATACCCCTGCCGCAAAGACCAACCAAAAGAAGGTGACCCATGGCTGAGAATGAATCCAAGGACGTATTCGTCCGGGTCAAGGATGGAGCCGGGCAACGAGTTCTTGTGTGCCCTGGATGCCTTAAAAAGCACCGGTGAGGCCAGTGATGAGGAGCTGAGAAATTGTGTGGACGATGGCACTGTGGGCCGCTATGCCTCCAATATCAAGGTGGAGGACAAAGGGTGAGTTAAGGGTTAAATGTGGTCATGAACACCTTCATGCCTATCCCGTTCGACTGACTACATTCTTCATCGAGAGGATATATCCTGGTGAATGAATCTGCACACATAGAGAAGGTTCGCACCCTCCTCGAATCGCACTACCTGGGCGTATTGGCCACAAGCGGCCCCCAGGGGCCCCATGCCAGCCTGGTGGCCTTTGCCTCCAGCTTCGATGTGCGGACCCTTGTTCTGGCCACACCTATGAGCACCCGAAAGTACGCTAATATGCTCAGCGATCCCAGGGTGGCTCTCCTGGCGGACTCTCGGTCCAATCAGAGCTCCGACTTCCATGCCGCCGTGGCAGTGACTGCCTATGGTCAGGCCCATGTTGGGTCCACAGAAAAGGACCTGGAATTAATGCATCTCTATCTGGACAAAAATCCCCACCTTGTCGACTTTGTGCACGCCCCCTCCTGTGCCCTGGTGTCCATTACAGTGGACAGGTATTCCCTGGTCACTTCCTTCCAGCAGGTGATGGAGATTTTTGTGTGACTGGACAATGGATCACTCCCTTGGTCGATGTGCTGGCAGAGGACGCTTTCCTGGTCGGAGGCAAGGCCGTTTCCCTGGCCCGTTTGCATCACAGCGGAGTGAATGTCCCCGGAGGGTTGTGTATCACTGTTCAGGCCTACACGGCCTATGTGGATCAGACCGGTCTGCGGGAACGGATGCACATGGAGCTGGAGAGGAAGCCTTTGGAGGACATGCGCTGGGAGGAGATGTGGGATGCGGCCCTGCGCATACGGAACATGTTTTTAACCACGCCCATGCCCGACAAACTAAAGCAGGATCTGACCGCAGGGCTGGAAACGTTTTTTGCCTCCGGACAAGCCGTGGTCAGATCGTCCGCTCTCGGGGAAGACTCCGAGGGAACCTCTTTTGCAGGTCTGCATGAGTCGTATGTCAATGTCGGCGGTCTGCCGGATCTCCTGGAAAGCATCCGCAAGGTCTGGGCCTCGCTCTTCTCCGATGCCGCCTTACTCTACCGGCGGGAGCTGAAACTTGATCCGGCCACCAGCAGCATGGCTGTGGTCGTTCAGCACTTGGTCCACGGCCAGGTCTCCGGAGTGGCCTTTACCCGCAGTCCGGAGGATGAAAGGGCTCTGGTCATTGAGGCCGTGCATGGCCTGAACAAGGGCTTGGTGGACGGGATCGTGGAACCTGACAGATGGACCTTGGACAGGCGGACCGGGGAAGTCCTGACCAGTTATGCTCCGGTGCGGGACAGGTGGATTGTACCCACATCGCAGGGAACGGAGCAGCGTCCACTGGATGGAAAAAAGCAAGACCTCCCACCATTGGACAAAAATCAGCTGATGGCGGTGTATATAACCGCTTTGCAGGCTGAAGAGTTCTTTGGCTCCGCCCAGGATGTGGAGTGGACTATGGACAGAGGTCGCTTGTATGTCCTGCAATCCAGGCCCATCACCACTGGTCGGGAGAAGAAAGATTCGGGCCAACGGGGGTGGTATTTAAGTTTGCGTCGCAGCCTGGATAACCTGAAGGCCTTGCGCACCCGAATTGAACAGGAAATTCTCCCGGGCATGGATGAGCAGGCCAGGGCCTTTGGTGAACAGGAGTTGTGGAAACTTTCAGATTCGGCCTTGGCTGAGGAGATTTTGCGGCGAAAGGAGCAGCACACAATCTGGGAGCGGATCTACTGGGATGAATGCATTCCCTTTGCCCACGGAGCTCGGCTGTTTGGGCAGGAGTACAACGATACTCTCAAGCCTTCCGATCCATTTGAGTTTGTGCAGCTCTTGACCAGCGCCGGCATGCTCAGTCTGGAGCGGAACCAGATGCTTCATCGCATGGCTGCCCTGGCCCAAAAGAATCCGGATCTGCTAGAAGCCCTTTCAACCGGGCGGCCGGAAGAGGCGGATCAGGACTTTCACCAGCTGCTGACCGAGTTTCTGGACCGCTTTGGAGATCTGTTCTGTCACCAGGCCTCCTGCACCCAGGGCCGGGAGGACGTTCTGGGTCTGGTGCTCAAGATAGCAGAACACGGCCGGATACCTGATCAAAGCCAACGGGAAGATGATGGCCTTCTGGAAAAGAGCTTTCTGCAGGCCATGGGTCCTGATGGACAGGCCCAGGCTCAAGAGCTCCTTGATCTGGCCCGGGCCAGCTATCGCCTGCGGGATGATGACAATATTTACCTGGGACGGATCGAGGCTGAGGTGCACAAGGCTGTGACCGAAGCCCAGGCCAGACTTGCTCGGCAGGGAACCCAATGTGCCTCACATGATCCACAGGCTGTGGCCGCTGCCTTACAGAATCCGGAAGCTGAGAACGTATGCCAGCCAGTTCTAGAGGCCAATGAAGACACCGCCCAATCTCGGATTCGCTCCAGGCAGATCCAGGGGCAGCCGGCCGGCCCGGGTGTTGTCCAGGGTCCGGCCAGGGTTGTGCACACTGTGGATGATCTCCGCCGCTTTGAGGCCGGAGAGATTCTGGTCTGTGATGCCGTGGATCCGAACATGACCGCTATCGTGGTTCTGGCTTCCGGCATTGTGGAACGCCGAGGGGGGATGCTCATCCACGGCGCGATCATCGCCCGGGAGTATGGGTTACCGTGTGTAACCGGTGTCCCCCAGGCTCTGCAGGCCATTCACTCTGGTGATGTGATCACTGTAGACGGCTACCTGGGCATTGTAACCATTGTGCACAGTTCAGCGCAGCCTGAGGCTGCGCTGAACGTGAATTGAAATGACCAGCCATTAGTTCCCGGAGCCGATCAAAGGCAGTTCGCGATCAATTTGGAAATAGACCAGAAACACCTTTCCTTGGTGCATCCGGTCATCCGGAGCATAGCTCCGCCTGCGCAAGGATTCAATTTTTTCTGAGTCCTGTTCTTCTTTTATCTTGGTCAGAAAAAAACGTTTCCCTTTATATCCCGCTCCCTCTTCCATGAACAGATAGGCGGCCTTGGGGTTGGACTGCAGATTGGCATGGGACAGGCGGTCGCGCATGATCATGGCCAGACTCCCGTCCTCCATGACATGGGGCCGGGCGTACAGGGCGCTGTCGACATTTCCTTGGCTATCTGCCGTGGATAATACGCCAACGCCCTTGGTGTTCTCGAAATAGGTCTTCAAATCCATGTACTTTCTCCTTGAGTTTAAATGGTTATTCGGAAAACAACTCTTCATACTGCCCGTACCCTTCCTTTTTCAAATCTTCCTTGGGAATAAAGCGCAGGGCAGCGGAGTTGATGCAGTAGCGTTTCCCGGTAGGTTCCGGTCCGTCGGGAAAGACGTGGCCTAGGTGGGAGTCCGCGTATTTGGAGCGGACCTCGGTCCTGGTCATGAACAGGGAGCGATCCTCACGGGTGACCATATGTTCCGGCTCCAGGGGCTGGGTAAAGCTGGGCCAACCAGATCCGGAGTCGAATTTGTCCTTGGAGGAGAACAGAGGTTCGCCGGAGACGACGTCCACATAAATGCCTTCGTTTTTATTATCCCAGTATTCATTGAGAAATGCCGGCTCGGTGCCGTTTTTCTGGGTCACCTTGAACTGGAGTTCACTGAGGTGAGAGCGCAAGTTTTTTTCATCCGGTTTGACAAATGCAGACCAATCCTTCGGAGTCGGTAAATGTTTTTTTTCGGAAGTCGCCCCCCAGTGTTGGGCGATATGCGCTTCCCGGCCGGAGAGGGAGCTGTAGCTTTGGTAGCGAACTGGATTTTTCCGATAATAATCCTGATGATATTCTTCTGCCGGGTAGAAGTTTTTCAGGGGTTCAATGGATGTGGCCACAGGCCGGGTGTACCGTCCGGAATTGTCCAACTTCTGTCCAGATTTTGCAGCCACATCCTTTTCTTCCTCGTTCTGATAAAAAATGGCCGAGGAATACTGATAGCCCCGGTCGGCAAAGGAGCCTCCGGCATCCGTAGGATCGAACATGGGCCAAAAGGCCTCAACCAGTGTAGCATAGGATACTTGGGCCGGGTCGTAAACGACCTTCACCGCCTCCCTGTGTCCGGTTGAGCCGGAGCAGACCTGTTCATATCTGGGATTGTCCACATGGCCGCCGCTGTATCCGGATATGGCTTGTATGACCCCGGGAATCTTTTCAAACTTGGCCTCGATGCACCAGAAGCATCCTCCGGCAAAGTAAGCTTCAGCCAATGACTGGGGTTCAGCGGTCCGGGAAGCTTGGGTTTGACCCAGTCCCAGCAAAGAGAAAAGGGTCATGGTCAAAAGAGTTTTCATATCATACCTCGGATTGTAATGGTCCTTTTGGGCCCGGTGTTGCCTGCCAGGTAGTTCAAATGTGCCTAGGAATAATTATTAATATCTAAATATGCATTTGGCAAGAGGGCACATACTAAAAAACCTGGATGCACAAAGGGCCTTGTTCAAAAGAATGGCCTCGTATGAAACTAGCTCTTAACCTGAAGAAGGCCTGCCCTTGGGGTCAAGGGCGGCCTTGCAGTAACCACGGCCTGTGGTACTTTGTAGGGCGGTCCTCTCCGAGGGCCTGCCTCTTCGAAGAAGCCTGCCCTTCGGAGAAGGGCGGCCTTGTATGGTGAAAGTGGATTTGCCTCTTTGCCGGTTTTATACTGGATCAAACTGGCGGCCGCCGCCAGAGGCTGGGCTCGTATGAAACAAGATCCAAATATGAGTATGATCCTCAAATTTTTTGAAACCATTCATGATATTTGCTGCCTTGACAAAGTACAGTTTTTGTATATGAATTGATTGCTATAACTGACCATAATCACATATGATCAGAATTCCTGCCCTCCACGTTGAGGCTAGGTTTTTTTACATCGAACATAAGTCAGGAAGACAAGGAGGTCGGCATTGGTATGAAAAGGGTATTGCTGTTTCTGGGAACCAATATTGCTGTGCTCGTGGTGTTGAGCATTGTCCTCAGCTTGCTGGGGGTGAACCGCATCCTGGATGAACAAGGTGTGGGGCTTAATCTGCAACATCTTTTGATATTTGCTGCAGTTTTCGGTTTTGGCGGAGCATTCATATCCCTGGCCATTTCCAAGTGGATGGCCAAGAAAATGACCGGAGCCAAGGTTATCGAGCGACCAAAGAACGATACCGAGGCCTGGTTATTGAATACAGTGGGCAATCAGGCCAAACGGCTGGGATTGAGCATGCCGGAAGTGGCCATCTTCGACTCTCGGGCCCCAAACGCCTTTGCCACCGGCATGCGCAAAAGTAGCGCCCTGGTGGCAGTAAGCAGCGGTCTTTTGCAGAGCATGAATCAGGATGAAGTGGAGGCTGTGCTGGCCCATGAGATGAGCCATGTGGCCAATGGGGATATGATCACCCTGACCCTGATCCAGGGAGTGGTGAACACCTTCGTCATCTTTCTCTCCAGGGTGGTTGGCCATTTTGTGGACCGGGTAATCCTCAAGAATGAGGAAGGGCATGGAATCGGCTTTTTCGTTACCACGATAGTGGCCCAGATCGTATTCGGTATCCTGGCCAGTGTCGTCGTGTTGTGGTTCAGCCGGCAAAGGGAGTTTCGGGCTGATGCCGGGGGAGGCCGGCTGGCCGGCAAGGAGAAGATGATTTCCGCTTTGGAGAAGTTGCGCAAGGGAGTGCAGGAACCCTTGCCGGACCAGATGGACGCCTTGGGCATAAATGGAAAGCAGGAAGGTCCGGGCTGGAAAATCCTGTTTATGAGCCATCCACCGCTGGAGCAGCGCATAGAAGTTTTGCGCCAGGATCGGACGCCTGATCCCGGTATTTCTTAAGGTGTTAACATAACAGCGAAACTTCCGACTTGGGGACATTTTCAGGCATCAGGCAAGCAAATCAACTGAAATTGTTGACAATGAGAAGCAGAACCAAAAAGCCCTGGGAGATCATGGATAAGTGTTGACCTTAACTGACATTTCTGATTAGGCTTAGTACTGGCCGGTTTTTTTGCGGTCTCCAGGTTTTACAGAAGGCTATGCAAAAGGGTGAAGTATGGAAAATGTGGATATGCCAACACGGGGAGAAAGGATCCTGGTGGCTCTGGACGGTTCGGTTCCCAGCAACTATGCTTTGGAAAAGGCGGTTAGTTTAGTTAAAAAATGCCCGAAGTGCCAGGGTAAGATATTCTTAATTCGGGTTTTGGAAATGTCTGCCCAGGAAGGGGTTGATGATGAAGGACAAAACCGTCTGGTGGAAGATATGAAAATGCACATGGGGCAGATTGAACAGGACATAAAAAAGCAAGGGTTGGAGTGCGAATCACTCGTCCACGTGGGACCGGAGATCGCACCCTGGATAGTTAAGGAAGCTCAGGAAAAGGATGTGGACCTCATTGCTATGGGCACCCATGGGTGGACAGGACAGACAGCTATTGTGGCCATGGGTAGTGTGGCCCGGAAGGTTTTGTGCACCTCATCCTGTCCAGTATTGATTATTCCGCCCAAAATGTCGGAAGAGAAGCAGGCTGAGTGTACCCGGAGCTGATTCCATTTTGCAACCAGCACCATATTCATTTGGACCCATATGTCCTCATCGAGCGAGGCATGGACATCAACCTGGCCGCAAAATGGAATAATAGGATGGATGAAGAGCATGCAAGCAAGAATGAAAATGATCTATTGAAAAATATTGAGTTGAATGTTTATCGACTCAGCTCTCACCCTCATTATTTCTGTCTAATGCCTTGCGCGAGGCCTTGATCTTGCGGCGGTGTTTCTTGTGCTCCAGCCGGCGTTCTTTGGCTGCCTTTGTGGGCCGGGTGGGACGCCGGGTTTTGGGCGTGACCGCCGCCTGCCGGATAAGTTCCTTGAGTCGGCGCAAGATCTCCTGCCGATTGCCTTCCTGGGTCCGGGCGGTCTGAGCCTTGATGACCAGGACGCCTTCCTTGGTTATTTTCTTCCCTCCCATTCTCTGCATGCGGTCCTTGACTTCCGGGGGTAAGGACGAGTTTGGGATGTCCAGGCGCAGTTGCACTGCCGTGGATACCGTATTCACATTCTGCCCCCCAGGCCCGCTGGAGCGCACTGCGCTCATTTCAATTTCCGAGAGGGGCAGGGTGATGTTCGGGGGTATCTGGAGTTTATTAGTGGTCATATAAGTTATATTTCTTTCTGCCGATGTAAGTATTTAAGTCTTCTGAGCTTTGGGGAAGATATGATCTAAAAGATTATACAGAGTCAGGAAGATGTTTTGGACTGTTTCATGTGGTTAGTTATATTTGTTGTGTTAACGGTATATTTGATATTGTTTGATTTTACGGTAAAGCATTCCTCGAGATATATTAAGTTCTCTTGCTGCCTTGGAAATATTCCAATGATTATTTTCTAAAGATGCGTGGATTAGTTGTTTCATTCCTTGATCAATAGTTACTGTTGAAGAATCGGATTTAGACGATTTTCTGGAGCGCAGAGGAAGATAGTCAATACCTATTGGCTGTCCCTGGCAAAGGAGGAGTGCACGTTCAAGAACATTCTCCAATTCACGTACGTTTCCAGGCCAGTTATGATTTTTTAGCCAATTCATGGCTTCAAAGGATATTTGAGGTTTTTCGATGACCATTTCTTCACAGTGTCGCCTGATAATATAGTCGATAAGTAGTTCTAAATCATCAAGACGTTCACGAAGAGGAGGGATGATTATCTCCATGACATTCAATCTATAATAGAGATCTTCCCGGAAATTTCCATTTTCCACCTCATCCATAAGATCTGTATTGCTGGCAGCTATGATTCTAACATCAATAGGAAAAGTAGTTGTATCTCCCAACCTCATTATTTCATTCTGCTGAAGGGCGCGAAGCAATTTTGTCTGAATTTCGAGAGGGAGGCCGTTTATTTCGTCTAAAAACAAGGTACCGCTATTGGCAAGCTCAAATTTTCCAGTCATACCTTTTTGTCTTGCCCCAGTAAAGGCCCCTCCTTTGTAACCAAAAAGCTCGGATTCAATGAGATCTCTTGGAATAGCTGCACAGGAAATAGCGACGAAAGGTCCATTGCTTCTATGGCTGTGATTATGAATTGCTTGAGCAAAAAGTTCTTTTCCCGTGCCGCTTTCACCTGTGATGAGAATTCTTGAATTCGTTTGAGAGGCCAGCTTGGCCATTTCTATTTGTCGCAAAAAAATAAAACTCTGACCTTTGATGTCTAAAAATTCATATTTGGCATAGTTTCCACCTATTCTTTTTGCAATGTTTATCATTTGCCTCTTTTCAGCCATGATGAGAACGTTTCCCATTTGCTTGTAAGTTGAGGTATAAATTGGATCAACACGGCACATAAAGCTCTTTCTCATTTCTGAAGAACACTTAAATGTAATCTCACTTGCTTCGAGATGCTCTCCAGACCTTAAGGCTTGAATAAGTTTATCATTATAAGTAATGTACTTATCAAGAGATTGACCAACAACTTCATGCTTAGGTTGGCCAAGCATGCGGCTGGCAGCTTTATTGAGATGGGTAATCATACGCTCACCGTTCAAGGCGATAAAACCGTCAGATATCGAGTTGTGAATAGTGGTCAATATCGAGTTAAGTCGCTGTGTTTTTTCGATAAGGTAGCGTTCTCTGAGCTGAGCCTCTATAGATTTGGCAGCTGTCGTTACCAGGGCAAGGGTGTGCTTATGGCTTCTAGTGGAATTGCCTGAAAGCGTGATAACTCCAATCAAATTGCCATCAGTATCGTTAATAGGAGATGATGAACATGTCCAGGGATGGTGATAAATGTTGAAGTGTTCTGTACCGGTTACTTGAATCGGGTAGCCAAGATCCATACATAGCCCAATGGCATTTGTTCCAGAAGTTTTGGTATTCCGGATACATCCAGGCATATAATGGTTTTGTTCTGCCATTTTGAGAATGCTTTTGTCACCTACCACTTCGAGTACTATACCTTTCGAGTCTGTTAAGGTCAAAACGAAGCCCGTTCCACTCACTGCAATCTTTATCATCTCAATAAGGGGCTGAGCAAGTTCTATTAGCTCACTGTATTGTTCTAATAAGCTTTTAAGTTCATCTGATTCGATAATCGGAAAGACGGGAGGTTTGAGAGGATCTAACCCAATCTCCAGGCATTGTTTCCATGAATTTAAAATTTCTTGACGTACTTTTATACTTGGTTCCCTAGAGTGCAGAACAAATTCCTCCCAGGCTTTCTTCATATCATCTTGCTGCACCTGTTTGTTTTGAGCTTCAGTTTTCATACGCATACCTCAATTTGCTCGGTCCTACTGAGGCAATGACCCCAGTTATTGATGTGTTACAATTTCTCAAGTGTGAATCTTCTTCTTTTCACCTAAGGCTTGACAAAGAAGATGCTGAGCTCGGTAGGAGCTACGAACTAAAGGTGCGCTTGCAACGGCAATAAAGCCTTTTTGGATAGCTTGTTCTTCCACATAAAAGTGGCTGTTCCCTGTTGAAAGCATTCCCACTGGTTGGGACAGTGTGCCTCGGCACAGACTGTGCATAGATTTTCCGCCTTGAGCTTTTTGAGTAGTGCTGGTTCGGGATATTCACCTGAAATTCTTTGTTTTAACCAATCCGGTTTTCCGCCCATTAGATACCTGCCTTGATTTATCTATAATGAATTCAGTAAGTAACCTTGATGCTTACTTGCTTACTCAATAGGTTCACTTTGTATTTTCAAGCAAATACTGATCCAAGCCTATGGGAATACTGCAAGATGCCCATGTGTCAAAATAAATAATCATGACTTGAGCGAGTCAGTGCTCGCTGGGTGTCTTACCTGAGAACACTTGTTCCGAATAAGAACAACTAAATTTGTTTTAAAATAATACAGTATTGAAATCAAGTCTAAGCTTTTGGTCAGTATATCTTGTTGAATATAAGAGTGTTATAATCAACAAGCCATTTATGCTAGTGGTGCTAAATTTGTTGGCATCAGTTTTGCCTCATTAAGGCAGTGTCAGATTCAAATATCCTCAGATTATAAGTAGTCAACCTTGGTATATTTTGGGTTAATAATAGGTTTCAACGCAAGATTGATACTTAATGCCACGGAGGCCCTATGAGTGTAAATAATGACAAGATGCTGGAATTTTACAGGATGATGACGACAATTCGCATGTTTGAAGAGCGAATCGTAGATCTATACGCCAGAGGCGAAGTGCCCGGACTGGCACATTTGTATATTGGGGAGGAAGCAATAGCCACAGGTGTTTGTGCCGCTTTAGAGCGAAATGACTATATCACAAGTACGCACCGTGGTCATGGGCATGTCATTGCAAAGGGAGCAGAGCTTGGACCCATGATGGCCGAACTGTTCGGAAAGCGATCCGGCTATTGCAAAGGAAAAGGCGGATCGATGCATATAGCAGATATCGACATCGGAATCCTTGGAGCCAATGGAATTGCTGGGGGGGGATTACCCATAGCTGTCGGTGCTGCCTGGTCTTCAAAGTGGCGAAAATCCAAGCAGGTGGCTGTGTGTTTTTTTGGAGATGGGTCTTCAAATAATGGAACTTTCCATGAAAGCTTGAACCTGGCCTCGGTACATCACTTGCCAGTTGTTTTCGTTTGCGAGAACAATCAGTATGGGATCTCTGTCTGCCAAAACAAGCATCAAGCCATCAGGGATGTGGCAACTCGGGCAACAGCCTATGATATGCCAGGGGTGATTGTCGACGGCAACGATATACAGGAAGTTTATACTGCGGCGGCAAAAGCGGTGAGAAGGGCTCGAACTGGAGAGGGTCCGACACTTATAGAATGTAAAACCTACCGATGGCGTGGACATCATGAGGGCGATCCTAATCAAGGAACTCGATACCGGACAAAAGAAGAAATTGAAGAATGGAAAGAAAAATGCCCTATAGCAAGGTTTGAACATCAGATACTTAAAGAAAAAGCGGCTACAAAAAGTGAATTAAAATCGATTGAAAAAGAAATCCAAGAGTCAATTGATCAAGCAGTAAGTTTTGCAAAAGAAAGCGACTTCCCCTCACTCCATGAAATGAATGAAGATGTTTACGTGAATGGGAGATCATAGCCATGAGAGAAATAACATATTGTGATGCATTGAATGAAGCTCTAAGAACCTGCATGGCAGAGGATGAGACTGTTGTTTTACTCGGGGAAGATATTGGATGCTACGGGGGGATTTTCCAGGTCACCAAAGGACTCTTTGAAGAATTTGGTCAAGAACGAGTGGTGGATACTCCCATTTCAGAAGCGGGATTTGTCGGAGCAGGTGTTGGTGCCGCCCTCACCGGAATGCGTCCAGTGGTTGAAATCATGTTCATTGACTTTACAACTGCATGTATGGATATGGTAATAAACCAAATGGCTAAAATGCATTACATGTTTGGGGGCAAGGGATCTGTACCAATGGTTCTGCGAACAAACATTGGTGCAGGTCGAGGAACGGCAGCTCAGCACTCCCAAAGCTTTCATTCGCTTTTTGCACACATTCCAGGACTTTATGTGGCAGCTCCATCCAACCCGTACAATGCCAAAGGCTTGTTGATAGAGGCCATACAAAACCCCAACCCCGTCATATTCATTGAGCACAAAAGGCTTTATAATACAAAAGGTGAAGTACCGGAGGAAAAATATACAGTCCCGTTTGGACAAGCACAAATCAAACGGGAGGGGAAAGATATCACTATCGTAGCCACCCATGCCATGGTTATAGAAGCCCTCACAGCAGCCGAGAAGATGACTGAAAAAGGCGTGGAAATAGAGGTTATTGATCTGGTGACCTTAAGTCCATTAGATAAGAGAACCATTTTGGATTCTGTCAAAAAAACAGGACGGCTATTAGTGGTCGACGAGGACAATACGACCTATGGATTAGCCTCAGAGATTTCGGCCATAGTGGCAGAAGAGGCTATATACTACTTGAAAGCCCCTATTATGAGAAACGCTTCACCAGATACGCCTGTGCCGTTTTCTCCCCCCCTTGAAAAGGCATATATGTTCGGTCACGAGAGGATTATGGAATCAATCTCGAATCTTATGAAATATTAGGGAGAAGGCTATGGCTACAGAAGTGGTCTTTCCAATGCTTGGTGTCACTACCGAGCGGGGAAAAGTTATTCAATGGTTCAAAGCAGAGGGCGATGCGGTTGAAAAGGGCGAGATCCTTCTTGAGGTAGAAGCCGAGAAGGTGACCACGGAGGTTGAAGCGCCTGCCTCTGGAATCCTGGCCCGTATATTGGTTTCAGAAAACCAGGAAGTCGAGGTGCTGACGGTTTTGGCTTTGATAACTCAACATGGTGAAGAAATACCCGATACGTATGTGACCGAACAAGAAATTCCTGCCCCTACTGTACAAGCAGATAGTGCTTCAAAATCCGATACACAGCCTCCAGAGTCACGCTTGGAGCAAATGGATCTTAAGGTTGTGCCTGCTGCTCGTTGGTTGGCAATGGAAATGGGAGTCGATCTTAATGAAGTGTCAGGATCTGGCCCTGACGGGGTTATTCGTTACATAGATGTGCAACAGGCCGTGGAAGGACACAAAAAAGAAGAATCGGCACGAGCCTCAACTTTAGCTCATCGAAAGGCAGCCAGGGAAGGGATCAGTCTGGAGGGAATCCAAGGCTCCGGTGTACGTGGAAGGGTCATGAAGGCTGATGTACAGAAGCAACCTGAGGAAAAATCTGATTCACAATTCGGCGGAGTCATTCCTATGGATTCCATGCGCCAGGTGATAGCTCGTCGGATGTCTGAAAGTGCCTTCACCGCTCCCCATATATCCTTTTTCACGGATATCTGTTTGGACCCTCTGTTTGCCCTGCGCCAGGAAGTTTTGCAAGATTTTGAACAAAAATATGGGCTCCGGCCATCTATCAACGACTTTTTGATTAAGGCAGTATCCTTGAATATCAGGGAGTTCCCTATTCTTAACGCCCAAATGGGTGATAATGAAATACATATTATGCCAGAGATCAACGTCTGCTTAGCAGTGGCTCTTCCCAAAGGGCTTATTGTTCCGGCCCTCTTCCAAACTGACCGAGCTGGGTTGGCAGACATTGCCAGACAACGGCAGGACTTGGTCAGTCGGACCAAATCAGGGAAATTGAGCATGGAAGAACTTGAGCGGGGGACGTTCACCATATCTAGCCTTGCCCAGTTCGATATCACTCACTTTACGGCAATCATTAACCCCCCCCAAAGCGGAATTCTTTCGGTGGGCAAAACCCGTGAAGAACTGTATATGGACAATGGTCAAGTCAAATCACGTTCAATTGCAACATTTGGACTTTCTGTTGATCATCGGATTATCGATGGGGCTGTGGCGGCTGGTTTTCTCCAGAATCTTAAAAAGAGCCTCGAAAAACCTTATATAACTTTTCTTTGTGCTTAATCGTGGATGGAGGGGAAATGTACGATTTAGCAGTTATCGGTGGAGGGCCGGGCGGCTACGTAGCAGCAATCCTCGGAGCCCAAGCAGGTTTGAAAACTGCACTTATAGAGAAAAAGGCATTGGGGGGCACTTGCTTGAATACAGGGTGCATTCCTACCAAGTGCTTGTACTACGATGTCCAGTTATATAATAATGCAAAAAATTCGGAATCGCTGAGCGGTCGGGAAGGGCTTGAACTGGATTTGAGCGCCCTTGTATACCGCAAAAGGCGAGTTGTTGAGAGTCTTGTAGGTGGTGTAACGAGTTTGCTTAAAAGTCGAAAAGTGGATGTCTACAGCGGAACGGGCAAACTGCTCAAACCTGGAACAATTGCTGTTGATGAAGATTCAGAGGCTGGCGGACGGACTTTGGAAGCATCGTCCGTGATCCTGGCAACCGGATCTAAACCGGCTGTTCCCGGCTTCATTCATATCGATGGAGAGTTTGTCCAAACTACAGACCAAGCCCTGGACTCAACACGGGTCCCCAAAAAAGTGGTTGTCATTGGGGGTGGGGTCATTGGGATGGAAATGGCAAATATTTACAGAAAGATTGATTCAAACGTGACAGTGGTGGAAATGCTCCCAGATATCCTTGGGACAGAGGACAAGGATGTTCGTTCGATTATGGCCCGTGAAGTTCAAAATGCTGGAATCGCTTTACAGCTTGGGGCTTCTGTTCAGGAGATCAGCAAAGACTCTGGAGAAGTCTTCATTGCAGATCAAAATGGGCAACGAGAAAAAATTAACTGTGATTTGGTTCTTGTGGCCACCGGTAGGGCGCCGGTTACAACGGGAATCCCAGCCTCGGAATTGGGCTTGAAGATGGAAGGACCCTTTATCAAGGTTGATGGGTTTCAACAGACCAACCTGACTGGAGTCTATGCTATCGGTGATGTCGCGGGGGGGGTGATGCTGGCACATAAAGCCTCGGCTGAAGCGGAAGTTGCCGTAGATCATATCCTCGGCCAAAAAAGAACGCTTGATCCCTGCAAAATCCCTCGTTGTATCTGGGGGGTGGCCGAGGTCGGAGCTGTGGGGCTGTCCGAAGAGGAAGCCAAAGAGGCTGGATATAGCATCAAAGTCGGCACTTTTCCTTTATCCGCCAATGGAGCGGCTCAGTCCATGAATAGTTCAGTGGGCATGGTCAAGATTATCGGTGAAGCTGAGACAGGGGAAATTCTTGGTGTGCACATCATTGGCCCTCACGCCACGGATCTTATCGCTGAAGCTGTGACGACCATGACGATGGAAGGGGCTGTGGAGGACTTGTATCAGGCGATAAAACCCCATCCCACAGTGAGTGAGGCAGTCATGGAGGCGGCTTTAGACTGGAACGGCTTGGCTATACATAAATTGTAAGGTAAATTTATAAGCAGACCTCATTATGTATTACGAAAAGACTGCTGTAAATGTTTGCGGTGATGTGCATGTTTTGTTCAGTAACTTACTAGTTTTTATGCACCTTGTTGATCAGGAGTACTAGTATGCAGTTGGAGGGCAAGGTGGCCATTGTCACAGGAGCGGGGACAGGATTGGGCCGCTGCATGGCGTTGGAATTGGCCCGAGAAGGAGCCTGTGTGGCTGTATGGGATGTTAATGAACGTGCTGCTGAAAACACCAAGCAAGCAATGAATGATATGGGACGCAAGGCTTTGGCTCTGACTGTGGATGTGACCAAAAATGAAGCGATCCACGTTGCTTTGAAGGAAGTTATGAAATGCTGGGGAAATATAGACATCCTGATCAATAACGCAGGCATATGTCAAGCTGGAATAATTGAAGATATTACTGAAGAGCAGTGGGATCGTATTATGGAAGTTAATCTAAAAGGTACTTTTTTATGTAGTCGAGCTGTTATGCCGGGCATGAAGCGGCAAGGCTCAGGCAGGATTATCAATTTAGGTTCTGTGTCAGGTAAAGTCGGCGGCATTGCAGCCGGGGCTCCTTACGCAGCATCCAAAGCCGGTATTATGTGTTTCACAAAGTCTTTAGCTCGTGAATTGGCGCCTTTTAATGTTACTGCGAACGGAATTGCCCCAGGTGTAATTGAGACAGAAATGACTCGGGGACTTTCAGGGGGTAGATGGGAAGATTACCTGTCCAGCATTCCTTTAGGACGCATTGGTCAGGCACACGATGTAGCTCGAGTGGCCGTTTTTTTGGCCTCTCCCGATGCAGCTTATCTAACTGGTGAAATTATCGACGTCAACGGCGGGCAATTTATGGACTGAGATAATTAATTGAGCTAGTTATGTGTATCATATGCTTAAGCTATACAAGTTGAAAAGGAGATGACATGAGTAACTATTTGGAGATCTTTTCTCTTAAGGACAAAGTGAGTCTTGTTACCGGTGGAGGACGAGGCATCGGTCTGGGAATCGCTAAGGCCCTGGCTGGCGCCGGGTCTGATCTATTCATGGTGGCACGTACAGAGAACCAATTGCAGGAGGCTGCAGATACAATCACCAAAGAATTCGGGCGGCAGGTAGAAATTATGGCCGCAGATCTTACCCAGGTCGGCCTTTTTCCAGAGATTATCCAGAGAGTATTCTCACGGTTCGGGCGTATGGATGTCTTTGTCAACAATGCTGGTTCGAATATTCGAAAGCCGTTCCTTGAAGTGAATGAGGATGATTTTCAACAGGTCATAGATATCCAGCTAAAGTCTGCTTATTTCATGGCCCAGGCAGCGGCAAAAGCAATGGTTAATACAGGCCAAGGCAAGATTATTAATCTTGCATCTCTGACGAGCAAAATAGGAGTTCCGAATATTTCCATTTACGGGGCAGCGAAAGGTGGGGTTTTTGCATTGACGAAATCAATGGCCTTGGAATTGGCACCTCATAATATCAATGTCAATGCCGTGGCACCTGGCTATGTGCGTACAGCAATGACTGAACCAGCTTTTAGCGACAAGGCACGTTATGAAACCATGTTATCACGAATTCCGCTGAAGCGTTTCGGCACAACACAGGATATTGGAAACACGGCTTTGTTTTTGGCATCGCCTGCATCCGATTATTTAACTGGAGAAGTTATTTATGTGGACGGGGGATGGATGTCTGCATAATGATGTCTGCATAATAAGGTTACATATGTCCTGAACCGGACAGCATAAAGCTTAAAAGGTGATGCGTGATCAGTGATGAGGGCTCTTCGTAAAACAGCACATGGATTGGGACACGTTGATGTTTTGGACATTCCAGAACCTTTGCCTGGAAAAAATCAAGTGCGTATTCGGGTGATGTGTGCAGGTATTTGCGGGACCGATTTGCATATTTTTCATGGAGACTTTGCAAAAGTGCGACCTCCGGTTACCCTTGGTCATGAGCTGGCAGGTTTTATCGACGCGGTCGGTGAAGGAGTGATTGATTGGCAAATCGATGACAGAGTGACTGTTGAAAGTGAGGTTTACGCATGCGGTCATTGTCATATGTGCAGTAGTGGTCGGACCAATTTGTGTGCTGAGCGTCTAGCGTTAGGCTATGGTAAAGATGGTGGGTTTGCCGAAGCTCTCGTGGTACGCCAGAGCGCTTTGCATCGGTTGCCTTACCAGATCTCATATCAAGAAGGAGCGCTTTGTGAGCCATTGTCCGTTGCGGTACATGCAGTATACGAACGTAGCCGAGTAAAGCCTGGTGATTGGGTACTTATAACCGGGCCTGGCCCGATTGGTTTGCTTGTATTGCAAGTTGTTCGCGCTGTGCAGGGGCGAACGATCGTGACTGGTACCGATCAAGACTCTGAGAGGCTTTCGCTGGCTAAAAAACTTGGGGCTGAAGCTACGCTTCGGGTCGATTCAGAGGAAATAGGGTCTTACGTGGAGGAGCTTACTCACGGCAAAGGGGTGGCATCGGCTTTTGAGTGTTCAGGTGTGTCAGCAGGGCTAGCCGACTGTATAACATACGTTCAAAGTGGCGGGGAGGTGATACAGGTTGGTCTCTTTGGAAGTTCTATATCTGTGAACCTGGATCAGGTAGCTATGCGGGAAATCTCTTTGAAAGGGGCTTTTGTCCATACCAGTGCAACATGGGAAAAAGCCATTTCTCTAATTGAAGAACAAAAGATTGATCTGAAGCCATTAATATCAGGGGTCTTTCCTATAGCACAATGGAGGGAGGCTTTCCATCGAGCCGAGAAGGGTGAAGGTGTTAAGTATCTGCTGTATCCTGAACAAAATGCTTGAGAAGGCCAATAATTTTTAAAAAATGACTGCGAGTTGGTGACAGAAATTGGCTCACAACCATGGAGGTTAATCGTGATTTCCTTTGATAAGGCTAATGTTGGCTCATGTCTTTCACCCCGACAAATCTTGCTCGGAGATGGAGCATCTACACAAATCCGTGAGATTCTCGAGAACTGGCAGATCACAAAAGGTCGTATTTTGATTGTAGCCGATAAAGAGGTTGTTGAGCTTGGATTGGTTGATAAAGTTCGTGAACCATTGGCAGCTCATTTCGATGTGGCTTGCTTTGATCAAATTGTCGGGGAACCAACACTTACGACTGCCGAAAATCTGGTAAATATTGCCCGCCAGCAACCATATTCTGCTGTGGTGGGTGTTGGTGGTGGCAGTGCTATAGACATGTCCAAATTGGCTGCTGGGTTTGCTGTTAATACAGGCGATGTTCATGATTATATTGGCGTTACCAGCTTCAAGAAAACTCCATTGCCATTGATTGCTGTCCCGACGACGGCTGGTACCGGGGCGGAGGCCACTGCAGTCTCAATGCTATCGATAGAAGGGAAAAAGACCATTGTGCTCAGCCCCCAACTTGTCCCTCTAGCAGCAGTATTAGACTCTACGCTTACCTTAAGCCTTCCTTCTCATGTAACCGCAGCAACCGGATTGGATGCATTAAGTCATGCATTAGAAGGCTTCATGTCTACGAAAGCAAATCCATTTACTGACTCGCAAGCCATGTCCACGATTTCAGTAATCGCCCGCTGGTTGAAGACGGCTTTTGTAGATGGGTCAAACATCGAGGCTCGGCGAGCCATGATCTATGCAGCCTACACTGGAGGGTTGTGTCTGAATGCGGGTGTCGTTATCGGCCATTCTGTAGGATACACGATTTCAAACCGAACCAACCTGCCTCATGGAGTATCTTGTGCTATGGCTCTACCCTACACCATTGCATTTAATTTGCAGATGGCTTCTGATCGGCTTTCTTGGGCAGCACAATATATCCTGGGAGGGAATAATGTCACTGGTGAAGATTTGGCACGTTGGGTCAGTGACTTAAGCAGCGATCTGAACATGCCCCAGTCACTGGAAGAGATCGGGATTAAAGAAGCGGACTTGTCAGAAATGGTTGAGGAATGTCTCGATAAATACCCCCGACCGACGAATCCGACACAGATTACTAGAGAACAATTGATTGTTTTTTACCAAAAAATGTACACAGGTGACGTCAAGGGTTGTCTTAAAGCTTTTAGATCTACTTAGTAACAAAATTTCGGAAGATTGTAAGATATCTGTTGAATCGTTCAACAGAAAAAAAACAAAGAACATGGAGGCAAAAATGAAAAGGAAAGGATTTGCTTTAGGGTTGAGTTTGGCCTTGTTGATTATGTTAAATACAAACGCTATTTGTGCTGATGAGCTTGAAATTGGAGCCCTCTATCCCCTGTCCGGCAGTCTTTCCCTGTTGGGTGAGGAAAGTTGGCGTGGTGCTGAAATAGCTCGCATCATGCGCAATGAGGATGGTGGGGTCGCCGGAAAGGAAATTGTTTACGTAAAGGGTGATGCGAGTTCAACGAACGCAGCGAAGTCTGAAACTGAGCGAATGATTGATCGTAAAAAAGTACCTGCCATCTTGGGAACGTATAGCAGTGCGTTGTGTAAAATAGCATCGGAAGTGGCTGCAAGAAAAGGTGTATTGTATTTTGAATTAGGTGCCATAGCTGAAGTTATAACGGAGAGAGGATATGAAACCATATTTCGCACCAATCCCACTGCGGTTGGCTTTAGTGAGACTCAAGTCAACTTCATCACAGATTGGTATGCGCCTCATTTGGGTAAGAAGCCTGAAGAGATGCGCATAGCCTTTGTTCACGAGGATTCGGATTATGGATCCTCCATGGCGGAAAATTTTGCCCACTTTGCCGAAGATGCTGGACTCAACATGGTGACAGAGGAAGCCTATCATGCAAATACCAGGGACTTATCGTCAGTCATTTTACGTCTGCGCAGAGCTGAGCCGGATATCGTTATTGCCGTTTCCTATGCAAATGACGCCATTTTGATGGCTAGGCAGGCCTATGAGCTGAAACTTGGTGCACCTATTATGGGTACTGGTGGGGGGCATAGTTTACAAAGCTTTGTCGACGCCCTGGGTGAGGAAGCAGAAGGAGTGCTCAATGTCGACTTCACTCAGTATCAAGTAAACGAGGAGTTTACGCCCGGATTAAAGAAATTTTTGTCGATGTATAAGGAAACCTTCAACGAAGAACCCCGTTCGGGTCATTCCTTGGCCAATTATATGGGAGCCAATGTTGTATTTGACCTTATCGAAAAAACAGGCGGCAGCCTTGATGCAAAGAAAATCAGGAAAGCGGCCATGGAAATGGACATTCCATTGGGTCAAACAGCAACTGGGTGGGGTGTTAAGTATAATGAAAAGGGCCAAAATACGAGGGCAGAGCCCTTTGTAACTCAGTGGAGGGACGGTAAGCTTGTCACAGTGTGGCCTGAGGGTGCAGCTGTCATGGAACCCATTATTCGAAAATAGAAAAATGAGTATCAACGGGATGTTCTTCCTGAAAAAAGGAAGAACATCCCGGATAGCAAAACGAAAAAGGAAGATCCTGCTATGGAGCTGTACCTACAAGTGATCGTATCAGGCTTGCTGTTGGGTGGTGTTTATGCCCTCATCAGTATTGGGCTCAATGTGATATTCGGAGTAATACGAATCATCAACTTTGCCCACGGCGATATTGCCATGTTATCTATGTACTTCACTTTCTGGTTATACCATTTTTGGGGATTTGATCCTTATATTTCAGCTCTTATAGTTCTACCTGTTATGTTTTTCTTTGGTGTAATGTTTCAGCGCGTTGTGGTTGAACCGATTCAGACAACATCAGCTACAATGAAGATTTTTACAACTGTCGGCATTTCACTTCTACTTCAAAATCTGGTTTTAATTTTTTGGAAAGGAGATTTTAGGACGATACAAACAAGCTACTCTATGAGTTCTTTTGAGTTATTCCAGGTTATTGTTAGTATCCCTCGATTTGTCAGTTTCTGTGCTGCTCTTCTTTCATTTGTTCTTTTATATTATTTTTTAAATTATACTTACATAGGTAAGGCTCTTCGGGCTATTGTGGAGGACCACTCCGTTGCGCGTCTGATGGGAGTGTCTGTTGAAAGACACTATCTTCTTGCATTCGGCATTGGAACTATGTTCACTGCATTGGGAGGTGTATTGCTTATGCCATTTTCGTCTGTCTATCCAGGGGTTGGACTTCCGTTAACCCTTGTGGCTTTTGTTGTTGTCGTGTTGGGTGGACTGGGCAGTATGAGCGGGACTTTTCTGGCTGGATTGTTTATTGGCGTGGTGGAAAGTCTCGGAGGATTCTTTATTTCACCCGGACTAAACCAAGCGATTTATTTTTCAATATTCATACTTGTTTTGCTTGTACGGCCGCAAGGTCTTTTTGGACAGGGAAAAGGTACTGAGGAGGTAGGGTTAAAGTGATAAAAAATAAACTTTACGTCATTGGCGTCATAATATTCCTAGTATTACTGATAATCCCTGTATTTTTCAAGTCAGCATTTCTGTTGCATATGTATAGCTTGATTTTTTTCTACATTGCATTAACTGCTGCATGGAACATTCCCGCCTTTGGTGGGCAGCTCTCTCTGGGACACGCTTCATTTTTCGGCATTGGTGCCTATACTGCAGCAATATTGTACGTAAAATACGGAATTTCGCCATGGATCGGGTTGTTGGGCGCTATAGTTGCCGCGGTGATAGGCGGGATGATCATCAGTTTGCCTTTGATTCGATTGCGGGGGCCATTTTTTACCCTGGCCTCCATCGCCTTTGCCGAAGTACTGCGATTCGTTGCTATTGACTGGCGTAGCCTAACTAACGGATCTGAAGGAATCATTATTCCCTTCAAACCGGCTCTTATGAATCTGACTTTTCAGAGCGGGACAACTTTTTATTATATGTTTCTGTTTCTGGCAATTGGCATAGTTTATTTGACTCACCGCATTCGCTACTCAGCCCTTGGATTCCACCTGAGGGCGACCGCCTCCAACGATGATGCCGCCAAGGCTTTGGGCGTAAATACCTCGCTGACCCAGATCATTGCCTTGATGTGGAGTTCTGGCATCACTGGCGTACTGGGAGTCTTCTATGTATTTTACGTTTATTCTCTCGAGCCGCAGACCTTTTTTTCATTGGATCTTTTTTCACTGCAACCGGCCCTGAATGGAATTATCGGCGGGATGGGCACTGTATGGGGACCTGTGCTCGGTGCGGTTTTGATGACCCCCTTAGGTGAATTTCTACGCTACTACCTGGGAACGGTTCAACAGGGCTTAAATTTTGTGGCCTATGGGCTCATTTTGGTGTTAACGGTGCGCTATATACCTGGTGGAATCTTTTCTTTAATTCTGCCGATGATTAAGCGTCAACAAGTGAAAGAAACTGGCCAAGGGCCAAGTGAGGAGGGAGATATATAATGTCCCTTTTGGAAGTCAGACAATTGACGAAACGATTCGGTGGGCTGACTGCTGTCAAGAAGTTGAGCTTTGAGGTTGATAAAGGTGAGATTGTTGGGCTTATTGGACCAAATGGTGCAGGCAAGACAACTGTTTTTAATCTTATTTCCGGGATTCTTCCAGCCACAGAGGGGAAGATTCTATTGAATGGTCGCGAGTTGAACAAATTGCCTCCCCACCGTCGTTGTCGAGCTGGAATTGGGCGCACCTTTCAAGTTGTCCTTCCTTTTGAAATGACGGTTTTGGAAAATGTCATGGTGCCGGTATTTGCTCGCAATAAAAATGCCAAGTTGGCCAGACGTAAAGCTTCACAAGTGCTTGAAATGATGAAACTGGAAAGTTATGCCCATGCCGAACCAGAAAATCTTACCCTTGCCCAACGAAAGCGGATCGAAGTAGCTCGCGCATTGGCTACAGATCCAGAAATACTTCTGCTCGATGAGGTGTTGGCTGGATTAAATCCCACTGAAGTCGCAGCAAACTTACCCTTTATTAGTCAAGTCCGGGACAGTGGGGTGACCATAATTATCATCGAACATCTAATGGATGCTCTGATGTCAGTGTCGGAAAGGGTGCTGGTAATGGATCAAGGTGCGTTGATTTCTTCTGGAACCCCTGCTGAAGTAACCCAGGATGCATGCGTGATTAAAGCCTATCTCGGAGAGGAGGTTTCGCAGTGCTGAAAATTGAAAACATTGACTGCTTTTACGGGGATTTCCAGGTGTTGCGAGATGTCTCCATGAACGTTCCGGAGGGCAAGATTGTTGCCTTGCTTGGACCAAATGCAGCAGGTAAAACAACGACACTTGCTGCTATAAGTAGATTACTGAGATATTCTCGCGGCAGGATTATTTTTAATGGGCAGGAACTTAGTGATGCTAAGGCTGAGAAAGTTGTGGACATGGGCATTGCACATGTACCAGAAGGCCGCAAGCTGTTTCAGACCTTGACGGTTAAAGAAAATTTGGAAATGGGGGCCTATGTTAAACGTGCCCGGAGCCATGTAGATCAAACCCTCAAGCAAGTTTATGACTTATTTCCAGTTCTGAAAGATCGGAGCAAGCAGTTGGCAGGCTCTCTGTCTGGGGGCGAGCAGCAAATGTGTGCGATTGCGCGCGGACTTATGGCCAAGCCCAGTTTATTGATGATCGATGAGATGTCGCTGGGCCTGTCACCTCTGCTGGCCAAGCAAATGTTTGAAATGGTGCGCCAAATAGTTGAGATAGGAATCACTCTGTTGCTGGTGGAGCAGCAAGTCAATCATACATTAAAAATTGCACATACAGTTTATATTATGGAAAAAGGTAACATTGTTATGTCCGGTCCTGCAGCTGAAATTGCTGGAAACGAGCACGTGAGAAAATCTTATTTGGGAATGTAATTCACTAAAGTCATATTGACTTTAGTGAATTAGCTAATGAATTGCTGGGCTTGAATGATAATCAAGGACAATAACATGCAGGCTTTTGTCAAATATGGCCCTCGCCCTTTTGAGGCTAAATTGTGTGATCTGGCAATACCTGAACCAGGTGAGAACGAGGTTCTCTTGCAGGTTGCTGGGTGTGGCATCTGTGGTAGTGATCTGCATGCCTATCAAGCTGCTCCTGGGTATGAGTGGGTTGCACCTCCAGTGACACTTGGGCACGAATTTGCAGGCACAATTATCGAAACCGGGAGCTCGGTCCGAGTTTTCAAGGCAGGCGACAGGGTTACCGTCGTTGGTATCCAGGGCTGCAGTCATTGCAGTTTATGTAAGGCCGGGGAAACAAACCTGTGCCTGGAACGTAAGGTGATTGGGTTAAATAGAGATGGCGGTATGGCGGAATACGCTGTGGTAGATGCTGCCTATCTTATTCCGATCCCTGATGCAGTAGACTTACCCATGTGCGCTTTGGTTGAGCCCATTTCAGTCGCAGTCCATGCCCTTTCCAAAACAGTGATTAGGCCTGGTGCGCGTGTGGTGATAAGCGGACCAGGGCCTATTGGATTGTTTTGCGCTAAGATTGCCGCTTTGAGCGGGGCCAAAGTCATTATGCTTGGTACTAATATAGACGAAGAGGTCCGTCTTTTTTTGGCCCGAAGTTTAGGATTTGAAACAGTCAATGTGGATAGGGAAACAGTGGGTGATATTTTGAAGGATATTTTCAACGGAGCAGCTCCAGATACGTGGTTAGAAGCTTCTGGGTCACCACAAGCGCTTCTTTCCGCTATTGATCTTGTCCGCCGGGGAGGATGCATCGTGGGAGTAAGCATGTATGCTCAGTCCCTTGAATGGCTGCCCACTGTAGCTGTTAGGGCGAGCTTAAGCATGCACTTTAGTTATGCATCAGTCTTTCGAGATTATTATTATGCTCTGTACCTGCTGGCTGAAGGATTAATTGAGCCTACATTATTTGCCGACTTTTTCCCTTTAGCCGATGCCGATAAGGCGTTTATGAAGGTTAAAGCGGGCAAAACCGTAAAGCCGGTATTGATTCCTTAAAATGAAACATCGAATGTCGGAAATGCGCACTTTTAGGAGCGATTATGGCGGCTTCACAGTTTGCCGAAAATGAGATTCCCGTACCCGAAGCGATTATACGCGTCATTGAAGACTATGGAATTGAGTACGTTTTTGGGGTGCCAGGCGGCAATACCATGCCTCTTTTTGGTGCATTGAATCGCCATCGGAATACTATAAGGACTGTTGCTGTTCGCCATGAGTCGTTGGCCGGGGTGATGGCAGAAGTTTATGGCAGATTAACTGGTTTACCCGGGGTCGTCATGGGACAGGGGCTTTTCATGCTGTCCAACGCTATGCTGGGCGTTATGGAAGCTTATTTGGGCAGCACGCCAATGCTGTTGATGACAGATATGTCGGATGGGGCACCCTTTTCTCATCATGCACCCTATCAAGCAGGTACAGGTGATTACGGAACGTGGAATGCTCATCAATGTTTCAGCACTGTTACCAAGGAAACCTATGTTGCGTATGCACCTGCCCAAGCAGTCCAAAACACACAAACTGCTGTCAGGGCAGCTATTCAGGGACAGGAGGGGCCAGTTGCTTTAGTGTATCATAGCTCATCCCTCAATGGCCAAGTAGGTCCCAAGTCGATTCCTAAAATCTATACAACCAAATCATATGGCAGAGCGAAAGGACCAAGCGCTAGTTTAGACGAAGTCGAAAAAGCCGTTCAGAGCCTTCGAAAAGCTCGACACCCGGTAATTATTGCCGGAAATGGTGTTCGATTGGCAAGGGCTGAACCGATGCTTAAGCAATTTGCATACCTGAATGGCAGTGCAGTGGCGACTTCAGCTGCTGGAAAAGGTGTTTTTCCTGAGGATCATCCGCAGGCTTTGGGAGTTTTTGGAACTTTTGGTCTGGAAGCGGCAAACCAGTTTATCTCCGCATCGGACGTTATTCTGATCCTTGGTTCCAAATTATCTCCGAGCGATACGGCATTTGAAAGCACAAAACTCATTGATCCCATGCGTCAGCGTCTTATCCAGGTTGATATCGAGAGTCGTAACGCTAATTGGGTCTTTCCTTGCGAACAGGTTTTGACCGGAGATCTAGCTGTCATTATGACTCAAATGTGTCAATCCATTGAAGCATCCGGTTGTGTATCAACTGAGACTTTTCAGCATCGGCAATGGACTATAAGAGAAGTGCGCGAAAAATTTGGCTATTTTAATGAATCAGAGTACGCATCTGACAACCATCCCATACTTCCGCAGCGTGTAATTGCAGAAATACGAAAGTTAGTAGCAGATGACGCCTTCGTAACGTGTGATGCTGGCGAAAATAGGCTTTTTATGACTCGTTTTTTCCAGACCAAGGATGGTGGTGAATTTTTATCTCCAGCGGCAACAGGGGGAATGGGTTACGCTATTCCAGCTGCAATGTCGGCCAAGCTTCTTTTTCCTGACCGACAAACAATTGCCGTGTGCGGAGATGGAGGCTTTGTCATGTCCATGAACGGCATGATAACGGCAGTTGAAGAAAAGATTCCTATTGTCACAGTTGTGCTTAATAACAATGCCTATGGATGGGTGACACATTATCTACAGGAAGAATCGATCGCTGCCGAGTTTCCTGATATGAACCTGGCAGAAATTGCTCGCGCCATGGGATGTCGTGGAATGAGAGTAGAGACACCAGCCCAACTCAATGATGCGCTGACGATAGCACTAGAAAGTTCGGTTCCGGCTGTTCTGGATGTTATTTGTTCTAAGGAGATCAGTTATCGAGATATCATTTCTTCCTTTGCTAAGGAATAATTAAAGATATCCAGTATATTATTTCAGATAAAAAAAAACGATGTTCATTTCAGGTAATGTATAGATTAGTATGAGTATTATGGTCAGCGCAATTGCGCTAGTCGAGACGATAATTGGACCGAGCAGATTTCGCGTTTGATGAGCCAGGCGATGCGTCCACATATGAGGGCTTTTCTGGAGAGTAAAGGGTTTGCAAAGAAATGAACTGTGCTGAAAAATAAATTAGGAGGTTAAGTATGAAAGGTTATTTTGGGAAGATACTGGTCATTAATCTTACTGATCAAACATATAGGGAAGAGTATATTGATCCGGCAGTCTATGATAAATATTTGGGCGGCAAGGGACTTGCCACTCATCTGCTCTTGAAAAAAAACAAACCAGGAGTGGACCCTCTGTCTCCTGAAAATCATCTCATCTTTGCTCTTGGACCCATGAATGACACTCGTATATGGGGATCAAGCCGCTGGGGTGTATACACTAAATCGCCGCAGACTGGTATTTTTTCTGAATCTTACTGCGGGGGAAGGCTGGCTGAACCTATGAGTCGAACCGGGTATGATGCTTTTGTACTTGAAGGCGCATCCGCTCATCCGGTTTATCTGGAAATTGGTGATGATGAAGTTCAATTTAATGATGCCAGCAACATCTGGGGGAAGGATGCTTATACTGCCCAAGATATGGTAACAAACCAAGTGGATCGGAAGAATGCTGGAGTCTTAGTGATTGGGCCAGCCGGGGAAAACATGGTGCGCTTTGCAGTCATTTCCAACAATTACTGGCGACAGGCAGGCAGATCTGGAGCAGGCGCTGTAATGGGGTCCAAGAAAGTCAAGGCGATCGCTTTTTATGGCTCTCAAAAACGTGAAGTTGCGGACCCACAAGCTGAAAGTGCATTTTCCAAGGAATGGGCTCAGAAATCCAAAGGTCATCCAGCAGTCAAATTTTTCAAGAACCAGGGAACTCCAGGTTTGGTGGATCTCGTGAATGAAGCTGGCGCATTTCCAGCTCGGTATTGGTCGCAAGGGACTGTAGATCATCGTGAGGCTATCAGCGCGCATACACTGAATAATGATTTTTCCGTAAAGCCGAATGCTTGTCCCAAGTGTTTTTTGGCCTGCGGTCGAATGACTACTGTGCGGGACGGTCGTTTTAAAGGATTACAGATTGAAGGACCTGAATATGAAACTATTTTTGCCTTTGGCGGGCTCTGTCTGATTAAGAATTTAGATGAAATTATCTATTTAAATGATATATGTGACCGACTTGGAATAGATACGATTACTGCGGGTAATCTTGCTGGTTTTGCTATTGAAGCTAGTTTGCGCGGAAAAATACAAGAAAAAATTTCATACGGCGATACTGACGCAATTGCAGACCTGATGACTCAGATTGTTAACAGGCAAGGAATTGGGGCCATACTTGCCGATGGAATCAGGCATGCATCAAAAAGTTGGGACATGGATGATGTCGCAGTCCATGTCAAGGGGCTTGAACCGGCTGGTTATGACCCACGGGTATTAAAGAGTATGGCCTTGGCCTATGCCACCTCAGATAGAGGCGCGTGCCATGCTCGAACGACGGCTTTTAAAGGTGAATTTGCCGGACTCGTAAAATTTGACCAGATAGAGGGCAAGGCTGCTATGGTGGTGGATTTCGAAGATCGACTGACTTTGATGGATGCCTTGATCGGCTGTCGATTCTTCAGAGATCTTTATCTCTGGGATGAGTTTTCGCAAATTATTAAAATAACGACAGGAAGGGATCTGGATAAAGTTGAATTGCAACGTATTGCTGCAAATATCCGCGACGCAGCCCGTATGTTCAATCTTCGAGAAGGTGTCACCCACAAAAATGACACTTTGCCAGATCGTTTTTTTGAACAAGGGATTGGACCGGACAATGTAGTAATTTCTCGAGAAGATTTTGCTCGTATGAAAGAGGATTATTATAAAATCAGAGGCTGGAATGACAAGGGTGTGCCGCCATCCTTTGAGTAGGAATAACTGACTTTATTAATTTTTTCAGTGCACACAATATTTAGGTTTGGGCCTCTTTATGAAACGGTATGATTTGGTTGTTATTGGTGGCGGGATTGTTGGGTTGTCGTGTGCTTGGCAGCTGAAACAACGTAATCCAAAAGCAGCCATACTGCTGGTTGAAAAGGAGTCCGCTTTCGCAAGGCACCAGACCGGTTATAACTCGGGCGTAATACATGCCGGAGTCTACTATCAGCCAGGGAGCCTTAAGGCTGATTTCTGTAAGCGCGGTTCAGCAATGATGTTCCAGTTTTGTCGGGATCATAATATCCCTTTTCAGCAATGTGGAAAGCTCTTGGTTGCGACGGATGAGCTAGAGTACGAGCGGATGGAGGCACTGCTGAATCGCTGTATTCAAAACGACATCGAGATCGAACGACTTGATGAAAGGGAACTTCGTACCCAAGAGCCAAACATTACCGGTGTAGGAGCATTGAGAGTTCCAGCGACCGGCATTACCGACTTCTCATGTATTGCAGAAAAGATGGCTGATCTTTTTATCTCCCTAGGAGGTGAGATCCAGAAGGGTTGCAAAGTAGATCACATGGAAGAGAATCGCCAAGCTGTGCGCATTATTACAGGTGCCAAAACGATTGAAAGCCGGTATGTACTAGCATGTGGTGGTCTCATGGCGGACCGCTTGGCGAAACTGATTGGAATCGACATCGATTTTCAGATTATACCCTTTCGCGGGGAGTATTACCGGCTACCGAAGAAGTTAGATAACATCGTCGGGCACCTGATCTACCCAATACCGGATCCCGAGTTGCCTTTTTTAGGTGTACATCTTACTCGGATGATCGACGGCTCAGTTACTGTAGGCCCAAACGCCGTACTTGGTTGGAAACGGGAAGGTTATGGACGACTAAATCTCTCGTTTAAAGATAGCTTCGAAATGTTGAGTTTTCCAGGATTTTGGCCTCTCATTCGCGCGAATCTCATTTCGGGTATGTCTGAAATGAAAGATTCTCTCTTCAAATCAGGCTACCTCAAACGTGTTAATAAATACTGTCCACAAATAACACGAAAAGATCTTCGTCCTTATCCGGCCGGAATTAGAGCCCAGGCTGTCAAACGTAACGGCACACTTGTCCATGATTTTCTTTTTGCTGAAAGTGAACGCTCATTTCACGTTTGCAATGCACCTTCTCCAGCAGCAACTTCAGCTATGCCGATAGGTGAATATATAGTGGCTTGTATTGACGATAAGTTTCACATAAGTTGACATAGTAGTGTTTCAGGTATAAAAAATTAAATAAAATATCGTTGTTAATTATCGTCATATTTATGCTTGTCATATCAGGAAATAGCTTTGCTGAAAATAAATATATGCCTAAGGTCTCTAAATGGGGAGAAAATGATGAGATCGGTAATGCAAATTATTTGACACCAGATAAAATTTTGGAGGCGGTGAAGCTGATAGAGACAGGTGAAGTTTATGATATGGGTAATGAATACTATAAAGGATTTCCTGCATATCCTCCTAGGGATGTATTTGTTTGGCTGTTGGTTCATGGACTTACGGTCGAACCGCCAAGAGGATATGATAAAGCAACTGATATGGAAGAGTTTATTTCTATGTCAACTGGACTTTCAACTCAATTAGATGGATTTGCACATGTTGGTCACGATCATGTCTTTTATAATGGAGTCCCAGAAAGTGAGATTGTTGATCCTTCTGGCGCTAAGAAATTTGGCATGGAGACAGTTCCTCCTATCGTGACTCGTGGAATATTGGTTGATATGGTGAAATATTACGGGAGAAACTTGAAAGATTCTGAAGAAATACCTTTGAAAGATTTTAAACAATATTTAATTGATCATAATTTAAAGATCAGTAAAGGTGATGCTGTTATAATAAAAACAGGATGGATGCGTTTGCTAGGTAAAGATAATGAAAGATTTGCATCTACAAATCCCGGGATAAGCGAAGATATTGCATGGTATCTTGTTAAGCAAGGGGTAGTGGGCGTTGGTACTGACCAATGGTGTACAGAGGCATTCCCTCATTCAGATGACGCAGCATTTTTGCCAGTACATGTGGTACTCCTTGGAAATGGAATATATCAATTCCAGAACTTACGAGTAGATGAGCTAGCTAAGCAATGTAAAAATGATGGTAAATATGAATTTTTCTTTTGCTTTACACATCCTAAGATTCGTGGGACTGTCCAAGGTATTGGTCAACCTATAGCTATAAAATAATTAATAGAAAACACAAACCGCTCCTTTCGTTTTAATGTTTATTACGAAACTTGTGGAGTAAAAACGAAGGGAGCGTATATGTATGATGAAATTATTTATATATTTTGCTGTAAAACTTATAAAAAAATATACAATATAAATAATCACGAAAAATGAAGCATTTAATAAAGAATCAAGGATAAACGATATGAAAATATTAGTTGCTTACAATATAGAATCAGGAGCTACTGAGAGGATTATTAAAAACACCATTCTACTAGCAAAAGCTTTAGATGCTTATGTCGATATTGTGTCGGTAATGGAATCACCTAAAACTGATAACGAAATAGTGAACAAGGAAGAGTATGAAAAAAAAATACGCAGTGTAGTAAACCAAATATCTGAAAATAATATAAATTGTAAGTCGCATATTCTTATCCAGGGATTAACACCTGGCGAAACAATTGTTAATTATGCAGTAGAAAATGACGTTGATCAGATCATTATCGGAGTTGATAGATTATCAAGAGTAGGTAAAATATTAATGGGTTCTGTAGCACAATATGTAATATTACAAGCCCCTTGTCCGGTTCTTACTGTAAAAAATACTATGCATTCATAAGTGATGAAACCTAAACAGGAGGACTTAATATGAAACGAAGAGAATTTGTAAAAGCCGGTTTTGCTGGAGTGGCGTTGGCTGGGACTGCTTTTGCTGGGAAGAGTTTTGCTGCAAAACCTGAGTATAAATTTAGAATGCAAAGCTTTCTTGGAGAGGGGTGGAAAGAATGGAGTGAACTAGTTCCAAGGTACATTCAACGGGTTAAAAATATGTCAGGAGGACTAATTGAAATAGAAGCATATCCTCCGGGTGCCTTGTCTCCAACTTTCGAACTTATGGATATGGTCCAGAGAAACGTTGTGGACATCGGTTTTACAGCCTCAGTTTATTGGAAAGGTATCTGGCCTGCTTTGGAATGGGCTTGGGGAATTCCTTTTGCCCTTAGTGTAGTTGAGGACATTGATTCATTATGGTATGAGCGTGGTCTGTTCGAACTTATTGATGAAACCTACAATACCAAGAATGTAAAATTGCTTTCTCCCATTTATTCCGATGAATGGGGGGCTACAATGTCCACTAAGCCAATCAAATCACTTAAAGATTTTGAAGGAACAAAGATAAGGAGTTTTGGCATAGTTGGTGATATCTTGAAACAAAATGGTGCAAGCGTTGTCACTCTTCCAGGTGAAGAGTTGTATACTGCCCTGACTACGGGCACCATTGATGGTGCCAATTGGGGTTCACCGTATGGATTTATGGCCACTAAACTTCACGAAGTTGCCAAATACTATTGTGGACCATCATTCATTCAATATGATGCTGAAGATGTTTTCATGAATAAGAACACATTTGATTCGCTTCCTGAAAACTTGCAGCATGTCATGATGATTGCGTCGCGAATATTTGCTTTTGAAAGGGCTTCTGTTTCAACAATGGCATCATACCAAGCAGTGGGAAAAATGAAAGAGGCCGGAGTTGAGTTTAGCGAGCTACCCGCGAAGGAAGTTGATCAGATGAAAAAAATTACTGAGGAACTTATATGGGAAAAGGCCAAAAAAGACGACTTGAGTAACGAAGTAATTAAGTTGGTGATGGATACAAAAAAAGTCATTGACTTACGTCCCAGAAAATCTAGAAGTTAATCATGATTCCCAGGGCTTGCCTGCTGGCAAGCTCTGGGAAAGAACTATGGGAGGAATGAATGAAAATCCTTCTCATCATAGACCGAATTAATGAATTTGTCGGTAATTATATAAGTCTTATTGTAGTTCCAATGGCATTTTTAATAGTTTTTGAGACATTTTTAAGATATGTTCTCAATTCACCAACTGTATGGGGATCAGAACTGGCTACCTTTTTATTCGTAACTTACACTTTCTTGGGATGTGGCTATACGTACTTAAAAAATAGCCATGCAAATATGAATGCGTTCTACGATCGTTTCTCTCGAAGAATTCGAAGTATATTTGACATTATAACTTCTACTGCTTTTTTTACATATTGCTTAGTTTTATTATGGCAAAGCTCAAAATATGCTTTTGACGTTCTGATGACTTGGCGGCATACAGGAACTGATTGGAACCCTCCACTGGCACCTGTATTGATGACTCTACCCCTTGGTGCTTTTCTTTTGCTCTTGCAGGGAATTGCCAAGCTTGTACGGGATGTTAAGTTGGTATCTATTGGCCAAGAGGATAGTCATGAGCATTGAATTGTTAACTCTAATTATTTTTGGTCTTCTCATTTTTTATCTTATTTTAGGCGCTCCGCTGGTCTTTGCCTTAGGCGGCACTGCTGTTGTAGCGACCTATTTTTTTTGGGGCCCAGATGCCCTGTTCATGATTGCCAGTCGCACCTTTTCCAGTGCAAATTCGTTCGTTTTTCTCGCGATCCCGATGTTTATTTTTATGGGAAACATGCTTGACTCCTCAGGTATTGCACAGAGTCTTTATGATACAATCCATAAATGGATGGGGGGACTTCATGGAGGCTTAGCAATTGGAACGGTCATTATCTGTGCAGTGTTTGCAGCCATGGTTGGTGTAAGCGGAGCAGCAACTGTGACTATGGGCTTGATCGCTTTACCTGCTATGCTGGCACATCGATATCACAAAAACATCGCCATCGGGTGTATTGCTTCTGGCGGTGCCTTGGGCGTGTTAATCCCCCCCAGTGTCATGATGATTATTTTAGGTTTCTATACAAACACTTCTATCGGCAGGCTCTTTGCCGGAGGGATAATCCCAGGCTTTATGCTGGCTGGGTTCTTTTGTGTTTATATCTTTATCCGTTGTCTTCTCAATAGAGATTTGGGCCCAGCTCTCTCCAAAGAACATCGATACACATTCATAGAAAAGCTTATTTCTTTGAAGTCGTTGGTCCTGCCAACATTACTCATTATCGGTGTCTTGGGCAGCATTTTTTCAGGAGCAGCTACACCTTCAGAGGCTGCGGCAATTGGCGCAGTCGGCAGTATTGTATGTGCTGCTGTTTATCGAACACTGAGCTGGGAAAATATTCGAAAGGCAAGTATATCTACACTCCAATTGTCGTGCATGGTCATGTGGATAATCTTTGGAGCTGCCGTTTTTACAAACCTATATACAGCGATTGGCGCTCAAGATTTTGCTCGTGAACTTTTGACTCTGCTTCCAGGTGGGGCTTGGGGAACTTTGATCGGAATGCAGATCATTTTGTTGATACTTGGGTGTTTTCTTGACCCTACAGGGATCATTATGATCACAACTCCAATATTTTTTCCGGTTGCCCTTTCGTTGGGATTTGATCCTGTATGGTTTGGAGTTCTCTATTGCATTAATATGGAGTTGGGATTTATAACACCTCCTTTTGGATTCAACTTATTCTATATGCAATCAGTTGCTCCTGAAGGAGTTTCTATGATTGATATATATAGATCTATTTTTCCATATATTCTCTTGGGAATCTGCAGTATAGTGGTCTGTATGATTTTCCCAAGTACCATCTTGTGGCTACCTAATTTGATATTTGGTTAGCTTATCTTGATTTGATTGAGACCCAAGGGTTCATAGCAACCTTTGAAGAAGAATCAGCGTGGGCTATGCAAAAAACTACGGAAAGTTATGACGGAAAGTTGCTCAGCAATTGAAGCGTCCAGAATGACACAAGAGAATACATGCTATGGCCAAAAAAATTCACAGAGAAATGGCTAAAAAATACGCCTTTGACTGGCGGGATGAACCTGTCCTTGATGTTGAACCCGGTGAGTCATTTGAAATCGAAACATATGATGCCAGCACCGGATACTTTCAGTCAGAAAAAGATACATCAGAGCCTAAAAAGAGACCGGGGTACGAATGCCATCCTCCACGATTCAATCCAGTTGGAGGGCCAGTCTGGTTACAAGGAGCTTCGCCAGGGGATACTCTGGTGGTTGAGGTTGAAGACATAATTGTGGGAGATTTTTCGTGGATTGCCATTGGTCCTGGGCGCGGACCTCTAGGTTCTTCAATGAGATGGCCAATACTTTCAACACAATATAAGACCATGATATTTAGGCATAAACCCGGTCCCGGGGGAACCACCAGAAATGGAACGCTTGAATTTAGCTCGCAGATTTCATGGCCCATCACTCCCTTTGTTGGAACTCTTGGTGTTGCCCCAGAACGTGAAGTAATGACCTCTATAGATGGGCAAGGGGCTTGGGGTGGTAACTTGGATATTCGGGATGTAGCACCTGGGAATCGAATCTATCTTCCTGTATTCCATGAAGGTGCGCTTTTTTATATGGGAGATGTTCATGCAAGCCAAGGTGATACTGAATTCTCTGGAACCGCTGCCGAAACAAATGCAACGGTTCGCCTTAAGCTTGATCTTATTAAGGGAAGAACAATTCCCTGGATGAGGATTGAGAAACCAGAATCAATTATTTCTGTTTATGCTGACAAGCCTCTGGAGGAAGCTGTTAAAACATCTGTGTTCAATCTCATGGATTGGTTGATAACAGAGTATGCTTTTACTCCTCAGGATGCCTATTGTCTGGTGAGTACATGCCCTGATTTTAGGATTAATGTCTATCAAATGGTTAAGGTTGAAAAATTGAACCATGTGGCAGGTGCTGAGCTACCAATTAAATACATTAAGCATGCATGATTGGGATCTATATCGGATGTTAAGGATGAACTTGGCGAGCAACATATTGATAATTTTGAGCTTTATTATGGAAGGGGGCATGAGCTGTTATGCATGGGAATTGGCATCATTTGGCATTGGCAGTAAAGGATATGGAAGCGGTTAAGAGATTTTATTGTCAATTGCTTGACTTTGAAGTGGACTGGGAAAAAGAGAACGTTGCTGGTGAAGCCTTTTCAAAAATAGTATCTCTGCCTCACGCCATAGCTCAGATCGTAATGCTCAGGGGTTATGGAGCCCGTCTGGAGCTTTTTCGTTACCATAATCCACAAGGATCTGATACATCTCCAAAGAGACAGTGTGATTGTGGCTATACCCATTTCGCCCTTTCTGTGACCGATATCTGGAACTGGTATAATACGTTGTCAAGTTCGGGGGTCGTTTTTCATTGTCCACCTCAAAATCTTAGACTAGGTGTCTGGGTTACTTACATGAATGATCCTGAAGGCAATACTATTGAGCTGGTTGAATACTTAGAAAAGTGATTGCTCTGATGAACATATATGGAATATAAGAAAATGTACAAAGAGTATGCATATGACGGTCGAATATCTCTTCAATGAGCATTAGGTTTTACCATCAGTATTCCTTGATACGCTACCAGCTTGCGCAAGGCCTTGATCTTGCGGCGGTGTTTCTTGTGCTCCAGCCGGAGTTCTTTGGCTGCCTTTGTGGGCCTGGTTGGCCGCCGGATTTTGGGTTTGACTGCGGCTTGCCGAATGAGCTCCTGAAGCCGTTGAAGGGCCTCCTGCCGATTGCCTTACTGAGTCCCCGGGAAGGTGTACGCCTTGATGAACAGGTCTCCTTCCTTGGTTATTTTCTTTCCTCCTATCAGCTGCAAGCGCTGTTTGACCTCCTCCTCCGGCAGGAGGAACTCCGTATATCCAAACGCAGCTGGACAGCTGTCGATACCGTATTCAAATTCTGCCCCCCAGGCCTGTTGGAGCGGGCTGCACACATTTCCAACTCGAACAGGGGCGGGCTGATGTTTGGAGATATGTGCAGGGCGGTGGTTTCCATCTTCATTTTCTCCTTTTCTGGCCGGGTGCTGCCTTAAGTTGGCCAGTATCCGTTTCCGGGTGGACATTGAATGCTCCAATCAGGGACTTGAGTATAAGCCAGATGTATCTTGACGAAAAAAGCCTGCAAATCATGGTGCACAACTTGCTGGACGATGTCATCCTTAAGCTGAGCTGGTAAGAACATATCAACAGCAGTTCAAATCTGGTAATAAAGTAAAATTAACTGCAACATGTTGACTACGGCAGCACAGGTTTCATAAAAAATAGGTACCCCGAACAATCAGAATGGAATCAAGTGAAGTGACTATGAATACCCGCAAGCCTGACTGGCTGAAGATAAGGTTTTCCCAACCCGGACGGCTGACAGAGATCAAGAGCATGCTCCGGCGGCTCTCCCTGCATACCGTATGTGAGGAGGCGGCCTGCCCGAACATGATGGAATGCTTCGGCCGCAAGACGGCCACTTTCATGATTTTGGGCAAAAACTGCACCCGGAACTGTAGGTTCTGCAATGTGCACGGAGGGTGGCCGGAACCGGTGGACGAGCAGGAACCTGAACATGTGGCTGAGGCCGTGGCTGAGCTTGGACTCAAGCATGTTGTAGTCACCTCTGTTACCCGGGACGATCTGACCGACGGCGGGGCCGGGCAGTTTGCCCGGGTAATCCAAAGGCTTGCTCCCTTGCAGGTGACCGTTGAAGTCTTGATCCCCGATTTTCAGGGTGACAGCCAGGCCCTGGCCCAGGTGGTCCGGGCCGGGCCTTCGATCATCAACCACAATGTAGAGACTGTCCCCCGCCTGTATCCGGAGGTCCGGCCGCAAGCTGAATATGAGCGGTCATTGCAGCTTTTGGCCCGGGTCAAAACTCTTGATTCTGGGATATACACCAAGTCCGGCCTCATGCTCGGTCTGGGAGAAACAGAGGACGAAGTTCTGGCCGTACTCCGGGACCTGCGGTCTGCGGGCTGCAATGTGCTGACCATCGGCCAGTACCTGGCCCCATCAAGCGAGCATTATCCGGTGGCTGAATACGTCCATCCTGATGTTTTCGCCAAATACCAGGACTTGGCCTATGACATGGGTTTTTTGCATGCAGTGGCCGGTCCCCTGGTCCGCAGCTCCTATCATGCGGATGAGTTTGCTCCGCCAGAGGACTGAGGACAGAAGATAGAGGACTGAGGACTGAGGACAGAAGACAGATGATTGAGGACTGAGGACTGAGGAAAGAAGACAGAAGACAGAGGACTGAGGACTGAGGAAAGAAGACAGAAGACAGAGGACTGAGGACAGAAGACAGCCCCGCCTCTGGCTGCGGCCGCCAGTTTGATCGAGTATGAGAACCGAAGTTAGCTTATCATGCAATTCATGCGTATCTTCTTAAAGTAATAAGAACATGGCCGGAGCCATAAGAGAAAGACGTTCCCAGGGAGGACCCTGGGAACGAAGAAAGAAGACAGATGACAGAGATCAGAGGTCAGTGCCGCCGCTGCCGGTGTTGGCCAGTTTGATCCAGTATGAGACTCAAGAGGGCTGGCCCGGCACTCACTTGCAGCTCGTGTAGCGTCTAGACTCGAGTGTCCAAAGATAAGAACCCTCCCCTCACCCCTCCCTCCGGCCCAAAGCTGCCGTAGGGAGGGGAATCAGAAAGGAATAGATCTTTAAGGTATGCCACAATAAAGATTTGACTGGTTACTAGTGCCGGATCATATGTGCATTGTCCGTTATCGGCACGAATCCTTTCTTTCGCTGATTCCCCTCCCTGCCGCCTGTCTTCCAGGCGGCAGGGAGGGGCCAGGGGAGGGTTCTTTTTGCGACAATTGTGATGTGCCAATGCACTAGAACGTCACCTTAAAATACAAAAGCCCGGCCTACAAGTGAGTGCCGGGCTGGCCCTCTTCAGTTTAAAACCTTGTTTCATACGAGTCCCGCCGCTGACCGCAGACTGGCACTTTGATCGAGAGAAAATTTTACGAATTCCCTTTCCCGTCATTGCCCGGTCCGGATCATTCGAGTACACCGGACTCGTCGGGCAATCCAGGGGAAAGCCATTCTATCTGCTCTGGATTCTGGTTCCGGATCGGGATCCGGGATGACGTTCCTGCGCGGGAATGACGGACAAAGCAAGATCTTGTTTCATTCGAGACGACAGAGCTCAGTAGTCGAGATAAGAGGATACTAATGCTTTTGACCGCGGAACGCGCTGAATACACGGAATGAAGGAGAAGACAATGACCCAAAAAATAACCATCATTGGCGGTGGGCCGGGGGGATATACGGCCGCTTTTGAAGCTGCCAAGGCCGGGGCTGAGGTGACTTTGATCGAGGCGGCCTCTATGGGCGGGACCTGCCTGAACTGGGGCTGCATCCCGACCAAGACCTTCAAGGCCTCGGCTGAAGCCTTGGAGATCGCTCATCGGCTCAAAGAGTTCGGCATTTCCGGAGAGTGCAACCCAGCTGCGGACATGGCAGCCATTGTAACTCGGAAGGCCAAGGTTGTCGGCACCCTGCGCGGCGGTTTGGAAAAGACCTGTGCCAAATACAAGGTCAACCTGATCCAGGGGAGAGCTGAGGTAGTCAGCGCCAATCTGGTCCGGGTGCGGACCAGCGAGAGCCAGGACCAGGAAGTAACCGGCGACAGGGTGATTATAGCCACCGGATCCAGAAATCTGGACCTGCCTTCTCTGCCCGTGGATCATACAAAAATCATCACCAGCGACGACGCCCTGGAGTTGGACCATGTCCCGGAACGTATGCTGGTTGTGGGCGGAGGGGTCATCGGCAGTGAAATGGCCTGCATCTTCCAGGTCTTTGGATCCACAGTGACCATTGTGGAAGGGCTGGACCGCATCCTGCCTCTGCCCACTATCGACCAGGACATGAGCAAGCTCATGCATCGGGAGATGAAAAAACGCAAGATCGTTTGTGAGGTATGCCGAACTGCGGTCAAGGCCGAGCCTACCCCCAACGGGGTGTCCGTGACCCTGGGCCCGTCTCCCTTTCTGGACCAGATCCCTCCTGCGGCTCAAAAAGAAAAGATGGTGGAGGCCGATGTGGTGCTGGTAGCCGTGGGCCGAGTGCCGAACACCGAAGGATTGGGGCTGGCCCAGGCCGGAGTCGAGACTGACCAGCGAGGCTGGATTCTAGCCGACCAGCATTGTCAGACCTCCCAGCCCGGGATCTACGCCATTGGCGATGCTTTGGGGCCAAGCAAGGTCATGCTGGCCCATGTGGCGGTCATGGAAGGGATGGTGGCGGCCCGAAACTGCCTGGGAATAAACGAAGTCATGAGCTACGATGTGATCCCTTCAGCCGTATTCACTACCCCGGAGGTGGCCACGGTAGGCTTGACTGAAGCCCAGGCCACAGAACAGGGCTACAATGTAAGTTGCGTGCAAAGCCAGTTTCGGGAGCTGGGCAAGGCCCAAGCCATGGGTGAATTGTCCGGAGTGTTCAAACTCATAGTGGATGCAGACAGCGATAAGCTCCTGGGCGCCCATCTGGCTGGGGCTCATGTCTCGGACATTATTGCCGAGCCCACATTGGCCCTAGCCCTTGGGGCCAGGGGACAGGACATCGCTCGGACCATCCATGCTCACCCCACCCTGGCCGAAGGCTTGTTTGATGCCGCGCATTTGCTCTGATATCCTCAATACTGGGGAATGGACAAATCCCTTGGATCCCAAGGGCAGGCATCAGACATGATGCCTGCCCTTAGCACCTCCGGGAAACCATGAACTGCCGGGTTTTATTCCTGCTTTTGTTCCATGGCCTTGGCTGCCTCTTTTTTGATGATGTCCTCAATCCTTTTGGATTTGGACTTGCCGCTGACAATCAATGAGACGGCGGCAGGAGAGACATTCGCCTTTTGAGCGATTTGTTTTTGAGTTAAACCAGCTTGTTGCAACATTTCTCGCAGACTTAAATCCTGAACTGTTTCGGCCATTGCAATATCCTCCTGTTGTCATACAAATTAACTGATAACTTGTTTGTATCCGATAAGTAAATGGTTGTCTACCCCTTGGAGAAGATTTTTTTTACTTTTTTCTCTAAAATGTATTTTTCAAAGCATTACAGATTCTTATTTTTGGTGTTGGAGCTGGGCCATTATCCGCTAAATGATTCTACCGCCTCCCGGACGTGGGTGGCGGTATAGGCCAGGCTGGGTCCGCCGCCCATAGCTATAGCCACTTGGGCCGCTTCGTAGACTTCTTCCGCCGTGGCTCCGGCCTGCATGGCCCCGTGCACGTGGTGGGCTATGCAATAGGTGCAGTGCTCTTGCACAGACAGAGCCACAAAAATAAGTTCTTTGATCTTCCGGGACAAGGCTCCGTCCTGGGCGGCCATTTCCGAGAGGCTCATCATGGCTTGGACGAAATCTTTGTTGGTTCTGGCCAGTTTGGTCACACCGGTTTGCAGTTCTTTGAGTGTTTCCTGGCTCATGCAGGTCTCTCCTTTAGTTACAATTTGAAGGGCGAAATCAGGCCTGTGATGGAAGAAAATGAAGTTTACCAGAAGATGGGTTGGGAAACAACAGCGAGATGTCTAGTTGGCACGGCCCTGAACACAAATAAGGATAGTAGTTGCCCGATCAGCATCGTATCCGCATAAATCGGGTCTCTTAAAGCTCGTATGAAACGAGACATCACGTAGATCGTTGAATTGGCCTTCCGGGATCGTCAGTCACGCGTAGACGCGTGACTGGCTCTTTGATGCGAGCATTGCGATCATCTCTGAACCAGAAGGTGGCAGGAGCCACAAGAGGAAGACATCCCCAGGGCGGATCCCAGTGAAATGGAAGAAATTTCACGGGATAAACCCTGGGAACGAAGAGGAGATTTACCTTGAAGATAGCCAGCCCTTCGGAGAAGGGCGGCTTACCAAGCAACCCGGTCCGTGGTCTTTTGTGTAAGGCGGCCCGGCACTCACTTTTAGATTGGACGTTTGTTCATGGCAGTGACTTTTCCAGTGGAGCAGTGAGTGCCGGGCCCTGCTTCTTTGCTGTTTCATCCAGGATCAAACTGGCGGCCGCCGCCAGAAGCAAAGCTCGTATGAAACTAGACATTAAATTACTAGGCTATCCCCTTATAACATTTCGGAAAAATAAGAGGATGGCCGGAGCCATAAGAGAAAGACGTTCCCAGGGAGGACCCTGGGAACGAAGAGAAATCACAAACAACAAATTCCAATTTACGAAAAATAACGAATAACCAATAACAGGCCGCCGGAGGCAAAGCTGACACCTGAACACTCCAGGCACCTTACACCTGAGAACAAAATCATCTTGACCGGGTCTTGAGCCCGGCTTTATTTCATTCTTCAGCTGTGCTACAGACTGAAACGAACTCAAGAATGAAGAGAAGGAGAGAATATGCTTGCTAATGACGACCTGCAAAACACCTGTCAGCAAACCTCGAAATACGTCCTGGACGGGGAACTGGCCAAGATCGTAAATATATCCATGGCCCTGGAGATGCCCTTGTTGCTGAAGGGAGAACCTGGAACCGGAAAGACCATGTTGGCCCATGCCGTGGCCGAGGCCTTGGACATGTCCCTTTTGGTCTTGAACGTAAAATCCACCCTGAAGCTGGTGGATACCCTGTACCAGTACGATACCTTGACTCGACTCAACGACAGCCGGTTCGGGGATTCCACCCGAGATGTAAGCAACATCGAAGAGTACATCTCCATGGGCAAAATCGGCCAGGCCTTCATGTCCGATGAACGGGTGGTCCTTTTGATCGATGAGATCGACAAGGCGGATTCGGATTTTCAAGACGATATGCTGGATATTTTGGACCAGATGGAGTTCGACATCATCGAGATCGACAAGACCATCCGGGCCAAGCATCGGCCGGTGATCATCATCACCTCCAATGCCAAGAAGGATCTGTCTGAGCCCTTTCTGGGCCGGTGCAACTTTCATCATATCGCGTTCCCTGACTCGGATATGATGCAGCAAATCGTGCGCACCCATTTCCCCAATCTGGCCCAGGACATGATGCACCAGGCTGTCCGGGCCTTTTACGCCTTGCGCGAGGTGCCGGGAATCGAAAAGAAGCCAGCCACCCGGGAACTGATCAATTGGATCCGGGCCTTGCAGCAGGATCCGGACTTTTCACCCAAGGATTTGAAAAAAGGGAACATTCCCTTTCTCGGGGTTTTGTTTAAGAAGAGCCAAGACTTTGAGCGGGCCCAAAACGGCTTGCGGCGGTTTTAGCCTCTATGTTTATCCCATTTTTCTACTTGTTGCGCCAGACCGGAGTCCCGGTTTCTCCCACGGCCTTTTTGCGCCTGCAGTCCGCCTTGCAGCAGGGACTGATCATCAGCCTGGATGATTTTTACACCGCAGCCAGGAGCATATTGGTGAAGAACGAAAAACACTTCGATCTCTACGATCGGGTGTTTGCCCACTATTTTCAGGGCCAGACCCTGGAGGAACCAAAGGACGAAGAACTCAAGGACTGGATCAAGGAGATGCTCCAGGAATGGCTGCACAGCCCCGAGGAGCTGGCCCAGGCCTTGGGTATGGACGAAAAGGAGCTGGCCAAGCTCTCTCCCCAGGAGTTGATCGATTATTTTTATGAGCGGCTCAAGGACCAGGACGGGGAACATCACGGCGGCGGGCGGTGGATCGGAACCAGGGGAACCTCGCCCGTGGGCCATTCCGGATATCACCCCGGGGGAATGCGGGTAGGCGGAGTGTCCAGAAATCAATCCGCGGTCAAGGTGGCCATGGATCGCCGCTATCGGGACTACGCCTATGAGGGCCCATTGACTCAGGCCCGGGTGGGCGAGGCCTTAAAGCGTTTGACCCGTTTGGTGCCCGAAGGGCCCAAGGATGTCTTGGACGTGGATTCCACTATTCGGCAGACCGTGAAAAACGCCGGGGAGATCGAGCTTGTTTTCCGGCGCAGTCTGCGGGACAGATTGAAGGTTATCCTGGCCATTGACAACGGCGGCTGGTCCATGGAGCCCTACGTCCGGGTGGTCAGGACCCTGTTTTCCCATGCCCGGGCCCAGTTCCAAGACCTGAAGATCCTCTATTTCCACAATACGATTTACGACTTTTTGTGGTCCGATCCGTCCCGGCGTAAGCGTTCGGTGAAGGTGGATGATATGGTTACCTGGGATTCGCACACCCGGCTGATCATTGTCGGGGATGCGAGCATGGCCCCGTATGAGCTCATGGCCAGGGACGGATCCATCCATATGGAAGAGGCTTCGGGCCAGCCGAGCATTGAGCGTCTGCAGCTCTTGGCCGATTCCTTTCCCTACTCGGTATGGCTCAATCCCAAGATGGCTGCGGAATGGCCGTATACCCGGACTATCGGCATGATTCGGCAGATCTTTCCCATGTTCGAGCTAAGCATGGATGGATTGGAACAGGCTGTGCAGTATTTGAAGGGCCGGCCCGGGGCTCGGGATTGAACCCTCGTAAACAGATAGAATGGCTTTTTTTCGTAATCAATCCGGCAAGTTTTTTTGCCCGCTTTGGGGGAAAAAAATATTTCAGATTTGCCGGAGGCAAAGCTGAATGTTTATCGTTCCCACGCTCTGCGTGGGAACTCCCCTGGACGCTCCGGCGTCCACAATGAGACCGCAGGAGCGGTCAAAAAAACTCCCACGCAGAGCGTGGGAGCGAACTGGGGGCCGCCACCAGAGGCAAAGCTCGAAACCTAAACACTGAATACGGAGGGGAATATGCAGGAACGAACTGACGTGATCACCATGAAAGGAAATCCTTTGACTTTACTTGGCCCTGAACTCCAGACCGGCGATCCGGCTCCGGACTTCCGGGTTGTGGACACCGACTTGCAGCCGGTTACCTTGCAAGACTGGCAACAGAAAGTGCTCATTCTGTCCTCTGTCCCGTCCCTGGACACTCCGGTATGCGATATGGAAACCAGGCGGTTCAATACCGAAGCGGCCAACCTCAGCAGCGAGGTGAAGATCGTGACCGTAAGCATGGATCTGCCCTTTGCCCAGAAGCGGTGGTGCGGAGCGGCCGGGGTAGATCAGGTCATGACGGTGTCCGATTATCAGGAAGCATCATTTGGGCAGAACTATGGGGTATTAATCAAAGATTTGCGGCTGTTGGCCAGAGCAGTCTTTGTTCTGGATCAGGCCCGAACGGTCCGTTACATCCAGCTCGTTTCCGAAGTCACTGAAGAGCCGGACTACGATGCGGTCTTGCAGGCGGCCAGGTCATTGCTGAGCTAACACCTGTCTACCCACAATGATGGTCCTTGAAGAGCGGATAATTGACCAGAAATACATGAATCGATTAACCGGGCATCCCTGAAAATACCTATTTTTGATGCAAAACGGCTTCAAGCCGTTTTGCATCAAAAATAGGGGGAAAAAAGCCAGAAAAAGGAATCTCTGAGCCTGACCGGGAGGGTTCTGCCGTCCACCTGCTGCAAGGTTTCTTCTTTGGAGATCTGGATGGTATCCTGGACATGCCGGGTGAGGGAAGAAATGAGCTGTTGATCGAAGAATTCGACTACCATTTCAAAGTTCAGGCGCAAACTGCGCGGATCCAAATTGGCCGATCCGATCTGGGCGTAGCTGTCGTCCACCAAAAAGAGTTTGGAATGATTAAAGGGCGGGGGCTGATAAAAGATGCGCACCCCGTACTGCAAAAGTTCCCAGAGCATGTTCCTGGTCGCCCAATGCACAAAGGGCAGGTTGTTTTTTCCTGGCAGGACCACGTTGACCTTGACCCCACGGAGGGCAGCGGCCTGTAAGGCCCCGATAAGTTCCCGGTTGGGCAGAAAGTACGGGGTCATGATCATGATGTCTTCCTGGGCCTGGGAAATGGCACCGACCAGGATCATGCTCAGTTTGTTCAGATCTTGGTTGGGGCCAACGGTGATGGTCCGGCAAATGGCCGGCCCAGAGGCATCAATGTGCGGATCCGAAGGCCTGAGATTTTCATCCCCAGTGCAAAACCCCCAGTCTTCTAAAAAGACCTGTTCCATTTGGGTCACTATGGGACCGGCACATTGAAAGTGAATGTCCTGGACCCGAGAGGCCTTGGCCAACTTGTCGAACAGGTGGCGATCCCCGATATTCATCCCCCCGGTAAATCCGACTTTTCCGTCTACGGTCAAGATCTTGCGGTGATTGCGCAGATTGATCAGAGCTGAGGGCGGAAACAGGCGCAAGGGCACGAACTGGGCGCAGGGGATTTTTTTCTTGCCCAGCAACTTGCTGGCCCTGGGCCAGGAATAGAACTCACCGATCCCGTCTAAAATAATTCGAACATCCACTCCCCGATTGTACGCCCGCTGTAAGGCGCGGATGAATCGCTGTCCGGTCTGGTTGGTTTCAAAAATATAGGTTGAGAGATAGACACTGCTGGTAGCAGAATCAATGGCTTCCAGCATGTTGGGAAAGGCTTGCTCGCCGTTGAACAAGGGTACGATGGTATTCTTGCACAAAAGGGGACGTTTGGTCACCGCTTCCGAGATATCCGCAATACGTTGAAAAGTGAGAGAGACTCTTTCCAGATCGGGCAAGGCATGGACCGGCAGAGTACAGGCCTCGTCACTGACAATAGGTGGAAATTCGATATGGACCAGGGGCCAGTACCATTTGAGGTTCTTGGCTTTGGTCCGGACCCGGTTGATACCCAGGAGGAAATAAAGGATTGCCCCGAAGGGTGGAAGGAGAATACAGGTGGCAATCCAGGCCCAGGCAGCCTTGGGATCGCGTTTGTACAGCAGGGCATGCCCGGCTGCATAGAGCTGAAAAAGTCCGAGCAGGGTAAGAATCCACCATTGGAGAACTTGCATAGAGATTTATCCGGTCTGCTGGAAGGTGTGCCCGCCAGAAGGTAAAACTGTATAAAATCGGTTAGCTGAATGCTTCCAAGAACTTTCCCCTACCAAAAAGAATCGGAGGAAGCAATGCGCAGGCCATGGGAAATACCTCCAATTTTGTTGACATACGTTTCCAAGCTAGGATATTTGTACATTATTGTGAAAGTTCATTGAACCAATGAGTAACCAAAGGAGGGAATCCATGCCAGATGCACTCAAGCGATTTCTGACCAAGTGGAGTTGTGTTTGTGTTGGGGTGAGCGTCCTGCTGGCGATGGGCATTGCAGGGATGAGCACTGCTCAAGCCAAGAACACGATCAAGCTGGGCGCCCTCATGCCCATGACCGGAGATTTACAGGCATACGGAACGAGTTGTATCACCGGCGTCCGGTTGGCCGCCGAACAGATTAACGATCAAGGAGGTGTGCTTAACTCAGAGCTCGAAATCAAGGTCGGCGACACCCAGACCAAACCCCAGGCAGGAATTGACGCCGCTCAAAAGTTGGTGTCCATTGGAAATGCCTTCGGCATCGTCGGGGCTTTGTCCAGTGGGGTGACCATCCCGGTGGCCCAAAGTGTCACCTCTTCGTCCAAAGTCCCCCAAATCTCTCCCGCCTCTACTTCCCCGGTGATTACCACCTTGGATGACAACGATTTCCTCTTTCGGTCCGTGCCCTCGGACGCGTTTCAGGGCGTGGCCATGGCCGAATTGGTAGAGGAGGCCGGGTTCACCAATGTGGCCACCTTGTATGTGAATAACGACTACGGGGAAGGCTTGGCTGTCAACTTCAAGAAGGCCTTTGAAAAAGCCGGAGGCCAGGTGACTGGCAGCCTGCCCTATGAGCCGGGCAATGCCTCCTATCGCGGGGAGTTGTCCAAGGCGGCTTCCAAAGGGGCCGAGGCCCTGATCCTGATCGGATATCCGGAAAACGGGGTGACCATTCTCCGGCAGGCCCTGGAAGAGGGATATTTCCAGAAGTTCGTCTACAGTGACGGGCTCAAGGCCCCGGAAATCATCAAAGCCATCGGGGCCCAATATCTCAACGGTTCCTTTGGTACCGCACCTCAGGCCATGACCGATTCACCCTCGGCCCAGGAGTATCTGGATGCCTACAAGGAAAAATACGGCCAAGTGCCCCCCAAGCCGTACATCGATACCTCGTATGACGGGGTGTACGCCTTGGCCCTGGCCGCTGAGAAGGCAGGCACAACTGAAGGTCCGGCCGTGCGGGACGCCTTGCGGGAAGTCTGCAATCCCCCGGGGAAAAGAATTCTCCCCGGAGAGTGGTCCAAGGCGGTCGAACTTTTGAAGAATGGGGAAGACATCGACTATGCGGGCGCATCCGGGTCCATGGATTTTGATGAGAACGGGGATGTCGGAGGGACTTTTGCTCACTGGGCCATCCAGGACGGGGAGATTGTGACTGTCAAAGTCTTTGAACCCAGTATGGATTAAGGTGTCGCGCACAGGAGCAGGCTGGGCATTATGCTCGTGCCTTGGCACATCTTTTGTGTCCCAAACAAAGAACCCTCCCCTGGCCCCTCCCTTCCGCCTGGAAGACAGGCGGCAGGGAGGGGAATCAGAAAAAGAAAGGGTTCTTCAGATCCCTGAAACAAGATATAATTGATACGCTACTTGTGACCAGGCAAGTCTTCATGGTCGTATATCATAAAAGATCCATACCTTTTCTGGTTCCCCTCCCTGCTGCCGCTTTGGGCAGGAGGGAGGGGTCAGGGGAGGGTTCTTTTCCGCTCTATTCTTAGGCCCCCTCTTGTTTGGATTGCTCAACAGTTTTGGAAGCAGGTCTGGGCGGTTTTTCCGGAAACAGGCCCTGAGGGCGGGTGATCAAGATGATCTCCAGGAGGGCACCGATGAGAAATATCCGAAGAGCCGAAGCCCGGGTAACCCATGTGTCCGGAAGCTGGGAGGTAAAGATTTCGGTCCCGGACCATATGGCCCAGATAATCAGGGCTCCGACCAGGGCCCCCCGGTTGTTTCCGCTGCCTCCGGCGATGAGCATGACCCAAACCAAAAAGGTGCCGAACAGGGGGTCAAAGGCCCCTGGACTGATAAACGAGGTGAAATGGGCGTATAAGGCCCCACCCAGGCCCATGATCACGGAACCAAAGACAAAGGCCTCCACCCGGAAGCGGAGCACATTTTTGCCTGCGGCCAAAACGGCGTCCTCGTTGACCCGGATGGCCCGAAGTACCCGCACCCAGGGGGAATGGAACAAACGTTGCTGTCCAAAATAGACCAGATAAACACATACAGCGATGATGGCCAGATACAGCAGGGCATCGAAGTTTTCAGTCAGGCCGGATAAGGGTTTGGGTATGGCCGAGATTCCTCGCACTCCGTTGGTCAGCCAGTCCTCATTTTTGAGAAACAGGCGCAGGATTTCAGCTATCCCGATACTGGCAATGGCCAGATAGTCCCCCCGAAGTTTGAGGGTTATCAGCCCCACCCCCAGGGCGATAATCCCAGCCACAAGCATAGCCAATAGCACGCCAGCCAGAAAGGGCAGACCGAATCCCCCCAGATAATCCGGTGAGGGGCCGGTGGTGGCTATGGCCGAGGTATAGGCCCCCACGGCAAAGAATGCGGCCACCCCGATATTGATCTGCCCAGTATAGCCCCACTGCACATTGAGTCCTAAGGCCAGAACCGCATAGATGCCGGCCATGGTCAGAAAAAAGACCAAGTAGCTGAACAGGCCTGCCAGTTCCATTAGACCCTGCCTCCCATAATCCCTCTGGGCCGAAAGATGAGCATGATGACCATAATGGCAAAAGCCACTGCCGGTTTATAGGCCGGGCTGATGAAAAGCGTGGACAGCTCCTGGACAATGCCAATGGTCAAGCCTCCGATAATGGCCCCGTAGAAGCTTCCTATCCCACCCAGTATGGCAGCGGCAAACACCGGTAACAGCAATCTCCAGCCCATGATCGGATTCAAACGGGTATCCAAACCCAGAAAAATCCCTCCGGCTGCGGCCAAGCAGGCGGCCAGAACCCAGGTCCAGAAGATAATCCGTTCGGTATTGATACCACTGATCCGGGCCAAATCCATATTGTCGGACATGGCCCGCATGGCCTTGCCCATCTTGGTCCGGTGCAGAAAAAGGTGGAGCAGGACCATGAGAATGAGTGCGCCACAGATAATAGTCAGTTGATCCGGCTTGATGCGCAGACCCCAAAAGGTAAAGGGCATCTCTATGCCCGCTTGATAGATCTGGTTGTCCGGTCCCCAGATAATCTGGATCAAGCTGCGCAGCATGAGGGCGGTGCCCACAGAGCTTATAAGCATGATGATCGGGGAGGAGTGGCGCAAGAAGCGATAAATTGTCTTATCCAGACCCACGGCCACAGCGGCTGTAGCGGCCAGAGCCAGGGGAAAGACAGCCAGCATGGGCATGTTCAATCCGACCACCCCGACCAAGGCAAAGTAGGCCCCCAGGGTCATCATGTCTCCATGGGCGAAATGGGCAAAGCGAAGTATGCCGAAGATAAGAGAAACACCGATGGCCCCCAAGGATATAATGCTTCCCAGCACCACACCGTAGATAACGAGCTGCACAATCTCCACAGTTCGGCCTCCTTATCCGCCGAGAAACATTTGGGCAATTTCCGGGTTGTTGATCAGATTGAGTCCAGTATCCTCGTAGCGGTTGGTGCCCATAACCAGTACATACCCCCGATGGGACAGGGCCAGGGCCTGCTTGGCGTTTTGTTCCACCATAAGAATGCCCACCCCCATCTTGTTGATCTCTTGGATCCGTTCAAAGATTTGTTCGATGAATAAGGGTGAAAGCCCGGCAGAGGGCTCATCCAGCAGAAGGAGGTCTGGATCGAGCATCAAGGCCCGGCCCATGGCCACCATTTGGCGTTGGCCCCCGGAGAGAAGTCCCGCAGTCTGCTTGTATTTGTCCTTTAAAGGGGGAAAGAGTTCGTAGACCCGTTCAATTTGGGGCGAGAGGTCATCGGTGCGCACAAAGCCCCCCATCTCCAGGTTTTCCTGCACAGTAAGGGATGGAAAGACGTTGTGCTCTTGAGGGACATAGCACATCCCCTGTCTGACGATGAGATCCGGACGCATGCGGGTGATATCGGTGTCTTTGAACAGGACCCGACCTGCGCGCACGTGGATAAGACCGAAGATGGCCTTCATGACAGTGGATTTTCCGGCCCCATTGGGTCCGATAATGCTGACAATCTGCCCGGGTTCAACCTGGATGTTCACGGCGTGGAGGATATCCACTCCGCCGTATCCGCCGGAGATATCCTCAGCCTTCAAAAGCGGCATGCTCGTAACCTTCTTCTTCTACGGGTCCACCAAGGTAGGCCTGTTGCACCAGTTTATTGCGGCGCAGTTCCTGCATTGACCCCTGGGCCAAAACCTTGCCCTGGGCCATAACCACCACCGGGTGGCAAAGCTGCATGATCAAGTCCATGTCATGCTCAATAATACAGAAGGTGTAGCCCAACTCTGAGTTCAGCCGGCGGATGTCATCGGCCAATTTTCCCAGCAAGGTCCGATTAACACCTGCTCCTGGTTCGTCCAAAAGGACCATTTTGGCGTTGGTCATCATGGTCCGGCCGAGCTCCAAAAGTTTCTTTTGGCCACCAGAGAGATTGCCAGCCAATTCATGGGTCAAATGGGACAGTTGGAGAAAGTCCAAGACCTCTTCGGCCCGGCGTCGAATGGAATGCTCCTGCTGACAAACCCTTTTCCAAAAAATAAGGGGGGACCAGACACATTCCCCACACTGATCCGGAGGCACGATCATCAAGTTTTCCAAGATGGTCATCCGATCGAATTCATGGGGAATCTGAAAGGTGCGGACCACCCCTTTGTGAAAGAGGCGGTGGGGAGGTATGCCGGTGATGTCCTGGCCTTGCAAAAAGATTTTCCCGGAATCCGGCTGTTCAAAACCTGCTATGATGTTGAACAGCGTCGATTTTCCCGCTCCATTGGGGCCAATCAGGCCGGTTATCGTTCCGGGGGCAATGGAGAACGTGCAGCCGTCAACCGCTACGAGCCCGCCAAATCTTTTGACGATGTTTTGAACCTGTATCACAAATGCACCTGATAGGACTGGAAATGATAGACACATGGTGTCCTTTTGCTCAGGACAATCCATCTGTAGTATGTTTCTCAGTTTTTTTCAATCCTTATTGGATCGGGGCCAGGGTAGATTTGTGCTCATCAAAAAACACAAAAATTTTATAAAATTACCCCTAAATCCTGGACAAGCTTTCAAAAGTTTGCTACAAGGGGCTCGCCATGCACATAAAGAGCCCCTTTTCATATTTGCCAAGCATAACGCTGCAACCAGTCGAAAGAGACCAGAAAGACCGGTTCAAGTCTTTGATGGCCAAGCATCACTATCTTGGAGCCTCACCCAAAATTAGTGAAACCCTCTGGTATGTCGCCACACACTCTGATCAGTGGGTTGCTCTGCTTACATTCTCGGCTGCCGCTTTGAAGTGTGCGGCCAGGGACCAGTGGATTGGATGGGAATATCGGCATCGGTTTGACCGATTGAAGTTGCTGGCAAACAACTCTCGTTTTCTTATCCTGCCGGGCTGGAACCTGCCAAACCTGGGCTCTCGTATCCTATCACTTTGTGCAAAGCGCATCTCTTTTGATTGGCAACAACATTTCGGCCATCCACTGTTGCTCCTGGAAACCTTTGTCGATCCAAAACGTTACACAGGCACCGTTTATCGCGCCTCCAACTGGATAGAGTTGGGGCTGACCAAAGGTTTTAAAAGAATCGGCCAAGGATACAGTGCCAAACCTTCATCCCCTAAGCTCATCTTTGTCTTGCCACTTCAAGCCAACTCCAGAAAACTTTTGTCTTGTGCCATTCTCAAGCCAACCTATCAAAAAGGAGAACCAAAAATGACTATGAATGCTGAACAGATGCGCTCGCTTCCGGAATACTTCACAACTGTAATCGATCCTCGCAGGGCACACGGATGTCGTCATCGAATATCTACAGTTCTGGCCATTGCATCAGCCGCCACCCTGTGCGGAATGAAAGGCTACAAGGCCATCTATGGCTGGGCTAATAACCTGGGGCAAAAGGCCAGGCAACGATTTCGGTGTCGCAAAGAAAAAGGAAAATATGTCATCCCCAGCCAGTTCGTTATACGTGATGTTCTGGTCCGGGTGGATCCAATCGAAGTAGATCAGGCCCTGCAACGCTGGAATGAAGACCAAGGCCTGACAGACACTTGCCTGGCTTTTGATGGCAAAACAATGAAAAACGCCATTGATGAAAATGGGCGGCAAACACATATTGCCAGTGTTGTTGGCCATGAATCCAAGGCCACCTACACCCAAAAAAAGTAGGTACTCTACCTGTAGACGAAAATAGCGAAGAAACAAAGCAAACAAACGAAATCGGGATGTTTATCCCAATCCTGGACCAAATAGAAATCTCTGGAAAAACTATCACCGCCGATGCTCTTCTTACTCAGAAAAAACTGGCCGAATACATCGTGGGGCGCGGCGCAGACTACCTTTTACCGCCAAACAAAACCAGTCCACTCTCTACGCCGATATCAAGAGATCCTTCGTAAACCGAAAAGAACCTGACTGTTGTGTCCAAGACCCACCAGCCCATGGTCGAATAGACACTCGCTCCGTCTGGGTCACTTCTGAGTTAAATAAGTACCTTAAATTTCCCCATGTTGGCCAGGCTTTTTGCATACATAAAAAAACTGTGTATCAAAAAAGCGGGAAAATTGAGGAGAACACTTTCTATGGTATAACCAGCCATAGTCCGGAGAAAGCTGATCCTGCTAGAATACTACAAATTCATCGTGGACAATGGACTATTGAAAACAGCAAACACTATATCCTTGATTGGACTTATGACGAAGATAGAACTAGGATTAGAACCGGCAATGGTCCAGCAAATACCAATCGCTTAAGAGGTTTCGCCATAGGGTTACTTAAATCCAGAGAAGTCAAAGATATCGCTCAGAAAGTGCGAGACCTGCACCAAAGAGTCAGGCTCGTCTTTGATTATCTAAAAATGACCAAAAATTCTCGAAAAACTACCACAACATAAAGGAGAACAAATTTGCCGTGGGATCGGGGCTTTTTGAAGCTGAACACTGAACACTGATCCCGCCAAAGGCGGGACTGAACACTCCTGGCACCTTACACCTGAGAACAAAATTACCCTGGATAACAAACCTTGATCATTGACAATACATCTGGTAGGTCAGCCCTGGCTGTATCTTTCTGGTTTCATTAAGGCACACTGATCCGGTGCACTTGGGTCAGTTCAACGAACACGCTGGAGAGGAGCAAAGGAGGCGCATTCATGGCACAGCGAGAACAGTGGGGGACGAGAGCGGGATTCATTATGGCTGCAGTCGGTTCGGCCATCGGTCTGGGAAACATCTGGCGTTTCCCCTACATGGCCTACGACAACGGGGGAGGAGCATTTCTCATTCCCTATTTTTTTGCCCTGCTCACAGCCGGAATTCCGATTATCATCATGGAATTCGGTCTGGGTCACAAGTTCAAGGGATCCGCACCCATGTCCTTTGCCAAGGCCAAACAGAAATGGGAATGGCTGGGGTGGTGGCAGGTCTTTGTATCTTTTGTGATTTCCATCTATTATGTCGTGGTCATTGCCTGGGCCCTGAATTATACGTTGCTGGCCACCAATTTGGGCTGGGGCGAGGACACCAAGGCATTTTTCTTTAATGACTTTTTGCAGCTTTCTTCCAGCCCCATGGAGTGGGGGAGTATTGTCTGGCCCGTTTTTGTGGCCGCGGTGGTTATCTGGTTCATAACTTGGCTGGTTTTATTCAGCGGGGTGAAGCGGGGGATTGAGTTGGCCAACAAGATCTTCATGCCCCTGCTTTTCCTTTTGCTTTTGATCATGCTCGGCCGGGCGGTGACCCTGGATGGAGCCGCAGAAGGACTGCAGTGGCTTTTCCGCCCGGACTTCAGCGCCATATTGGATTATCAGGTCTGGACAGCGGCATACGGGCAGATCTTTTTTACCCTGAGCATTTGTTTCGCCATCATGATCACCTATTCCAGCTACCTGCCGGAAAAGTCGGATATCAACAACAACGGGATGATGACCGCGTTCATCAATTGCGGCTTCAGCATGCTGTCCGGGATCATGATCTTTGCCGTCCTTGGGTATATGGCCACCCAGCAGGGGGTGGACATTCAGGATGTGGCCGGAGCCGGAGTGGGACTGGCCTTTATTACCATTCCCAAGGCCATTAGTCTCTTGCCCGGAGCCAGCTTTTTCGGATTCCTTTTCTTCCTGGCCCTGGTTTTTGCCGGGCTGTCGTCCATGATTTCCATAACCGAGGCCTGCTGCTCTGGACTGATGGACAAGTTCGGCTGGGGCCGCAAGCCGACCACCAGTCTGTTCTGCATCATTGGATTTATGTTCAGCCTGGTGTTCATGACCCAGGCCGGCCTGCTGGTCTTGGATATTGTGGACCATTTTATCAATAACTTTGGCATTGTTTTTGCTGGGCTGGTGGAAGTGATCCTCTTGTCCTGGTTCTTTAAGCTGGATTCTATCCGGGAGCATGCCAATTCTTTGTCCGATTTTCGGATTGGAACTTGGTGGAATTTCTGTCTGAAAGTGATTACTCCCATCGTGCTTGGGTATATGGCCATTGCCAATTTGGTCGGAGATATCCGTTCAGCCTATGGCGGCTATCCGGGCAGTGCGTTGCTCATCTTCGGCTGGGTCATCGTCATCGGCATCGTTGTTTTGAGTTTTGTGATGCAAAGCGGGCGGAGTTGCGCCAATGATACCTGATAGAGGTCAGCTTTGCCTCCGGCAAATCTGACACATTTTTTGGGCCAAAGCGCCCAAAAAACGTTTTATGCAGTGACTGGACTACATGGCTTATTGAACAAAGGAGATGGTATATGAGCGGTGGAGCTGTATTTATGATGATCTTTGGATTGGCTGTGACCTGGGGCGGGGCGGCGATTTGCATCATATACGCCTTGAAGAAACGTAACATTTAGCCTGTTGACTTGTATCCAGGCTGTTGACAAAGTCCAGGGGAGTCGATCCTACGACTCTTCTGGACTTTTTTGTTGACTTACAAGTTGGTGAGTATATGTTCAACCTTTTACTAAACTGATATATTGGCAATGATCCTGGAAGAGAAGATTGAGCAGAGTCGAAACATTATGGGCCAGGCCTTGTCCATGGCCGATCCCTCCAGGATTGCAGTGGCCTGGACCGGAGGGAAGGATTCCACAGTTGTTCTGGCTCTGTGGCGGGAAACCCTTTTAGAGCAGGGCCTTGACTCCGGATCGGTATTGGCCCTGAACCTGGACACAGGGCTTAAGTTTCCGGAAGTGATTGCCTTTCGGGACCGCATGGGTGATGAATGGGACCTTTCCCTGTCCATCATCCGGCCTGAGGTGGATACGGCCTCCTATCCCGTTGCTCAGGATGTAGTCCAGTGCTGTGCAGATCTGAAAATCCGGCCGTTGCACAAGGCTGTGGCCGCTTTGAACATCTCCCTGTTGCTGACCGGGGTCAGGGCGGATGAACATCCGGATCGTGGTTCACGGTCGTGGCTGGAAGAGAAACACGATGGGGGCTTCTCCATGCTCCATCCTATAATCCATTGGACGGAAATGGATATTTGGTCCTTTACTTTACAACATGGCCTGCCCTATTGTCCTCTCTACAATCAAGGGTATCGGTCCTTGGGATGTCAGCCGTGCACCCGCCCTTCGGCTCAGGATGAGCGTTCAGGGCGGGAGCAAAGCAAAGAGGACAAACTTTCTATTTTACGCAGTTTGGGGTATTTCTAAATTGCTGAACGCTTTAGCCAGGACGGTTTTGTTATGCACATCTATGATCAGACCAATGGCCAGGATTCGCCAGTTGCTCGAGGCTTTGCGATCAGCATGGTGGTCAGCATCTTTCGAGGCCACAAGGATGTGGAAATTCATCTCTTCCGGGCCCATTGGGATGCAGAAGAGGAAGGCCAATATGACTGGCAGAAAATCTTGGGAGAACCCTTACGCCGGGATCAGCCGGTTGATCCGGAAGGCAGTCGACAGGTCTTTTTGGAGACCTTGAACAGAGAAGAAAAGGATGCCTTGATTGACTATCTCCAAACGCGGTATGCGGCCAAACTCTCGTCCATCAAGGTCTCCTTGCTCCCCTTACCCATCCCCATTGGATTGACCCCTTTGTCCTCAGTGGCCGAAAATCAGAAATTCGGGCGTATTCACCTGCACAAGATTCCCCACTACCCCCTGCAATTTGCCATCGACGGATTGTTCAGCCTCAGCCAGCATCAGCCATACACAGAGCAGCAGGATGTCCGGGACGATTTCTGAGTGCAGGATGTTTGGAAGATGAAGGAGGAAGAATATGCCGACAAGGTACTGGGAGTTGGCCGCGTCCCCGGGAGAGGACATGCGGACCAAGGAATCGTTGCGCTTTACTTTATACTGTGTGGGCCAAGGGCAGCAAATGCCGCTTGTACGTGATGTTTCTCTGGCCGAGCTTACAGAAGAGATCACGCTTTTGGAAAACGGATTGCACGAAATCAGGGCTCAGGCTGAAAAGGCCTGGGAGCAAGTGCCGCACGAAGAGTCCCCTGGGACAGTGAACCAAGAAAATGAGCCGGCCCAAGTCTGGGCCCGATTGGCGGCCTGTTCCTCCCACCAGGAGTTGCAGGAGACGTTCAATAATCTGCCTGATAAGGTCCGAAGGGACACAGCTGAGTACGTGCTCTCCACAGTGAATATGTTCGCCGGTGCAGGGGCCTTCTTTGCCCAGAACTACGATCACAGCACAGCTTTTCTTGAATAACTGAGTCGGACAGTTCCCAGGGCTTCTCCTGGGTGTGCGTTTGTGCTCAATGTTGAGCCTTTGGTCTCTCTGCTGGACATGAGGGTCAGCTCGGTTACTACTCAGCTCTTCACTTTTTACTTTCCGGGAGCAAGCGCCGCATGCAATATTACAGCCGTTCCCACAAGTCGAATATCTTTTATATTCGGCTGACGGCCATTATTTCTCTGGCCTACATGCTGGTGTTTGAGCCCGGCAGTTTTGAAAACAAGTTTTGGTCCTATCTGTATATAGCCCTGTACATGGGGACCAACCTGATTTTGTCTGCCCTGCCGGATCGCCTCTTTTACAAACGCAAATTTTACAACCTGTTGGTCTGTTTCGACACCATCATGATCACCCTGGGTATCTACCTGGTCGGACAGGTAGAAACATCATTTTATCTTATCTATTTCTTTATCATCGGCATAGCAGCATTGAGCACAGACTTTCGCTATCTGATGATCAATACCGGCCTGTTTGTCCTCATCTACGGCTGGATCATGTATAATCAGGGCAACCTTTCCGGGGAGTACGCCACCCTGTACGCCTTGCGCCTGCCTTTTGTCTTTGTGGTTTCCCTCTTATTCGGATATATCATCGATGCCGTGATCAAGGATATCAACAAGGATCTGAAGGATTCGGAGGAGAAGTTTCGCTCCTTGGTCCAGTCCATTGAGGGGTATGTGTTTATGCTTGACCGGCAGGGGCAACTCATATCCACAAACCGGGCCTTGGCCCGTCAATTGAGAACCTCGGAAGACAAGCTGATCGGTTGTTTCTATACCCAGGTCTTCCCCAGTTCCCTGGTTCAATCCTTAACTCCTCATGTTGAATATGTCATGAGTACCCAGTCCTGGACCCAGTTTGAATGGCACGATGAGGACAATGACCGCTGGTACCTGACCTCTTTGCATCCGGTTTTCGATTCCTGGACCAAGGAATTGGCCGCGGTCTCAGTGGTGGCTAAGGATACCACCAAAAGGGTTCAGGCTGAACATGAACTTCGGGCCGCTTACGACAAGCTGCAACAGACCCAGGAACAACTCATTCAAAAAAGTAAACTGGAGACCATAGGACGTCTCTCTTCCGGCATAGCCCACCAGTTGCGCAATCCTTTGGAGATAATTCTTATCGGTTCCGAGTTCATCGAAGGGGGCATTGATCAGAAAAACAAGCAGATGATTCAAGCGGTGCACAAGATCAAGCAAGCCGTGTATCGAGCCAACAACATAGTCGAAGATTTTCTCCGCTTTTCCAAGTCGGCTGACTTTACCCTCGATCCTCTTCAGGTATGTTCCTTGCTGCAGGAAACCAAGAAAATGGTTGATCATAAGTTGCAGAAGCATGGTGTGGATTTTCGACTGGCATGTGCTGACCCCAACCTGGCGGTTCAGGCCAATCACAACGCCTTGCAGCAAGTTTTTGTCAACCTGTTCACGAATGCTGTTGAGGCTCAAGAGGAAAACGGCCGGATCGATGTCTCGGTTTATCCAGAAGATGGGGGTGCAGAACCGGAAAAAAGGGAAGAGGAAACACATTCAGCCGGGCAATCTTGGGTGGTGGTGGAAGTGGCCGACAACGGACCGGGCATGAATGAAGAAGAACTTTCCAAGGCCTTTGAGCCGTTTTATACCACCAAGCAGGACAGTCGAGGTACGGGGCTGGGGCTGAGCATTGCCAAGATGATCATGGAACATCATCAAGGCAAGATTGAGGCTCACAGCCTGGTCGGTGAAGGAACAACATTCAAAGTGTACTTGCAGCCGGCCTGAGGTCCTGGGCCCGGAGCCTCTGAAAGGAGAGGTTCATATGATCAAAATCTTGCTTATCGACGACGAAGAGGATTTTTGTTTTTTCATCAAGGGTAATCTGGAACGAACCGGCCGATTCTCGGTATATACCGCCGATAACGGAGAACTGGGGCTGGATATGGCCAAGGCGTACAACCCGGACTTGGTTCTCCTGGATTTGGTCATGCCTGATATATCTGGGGATGAGGTGGCCGGATGGTTTGAGCACGATCCAGACATAAGTCATATTCCAATCATCTTTTTGACCGCCATCGTGACCAAAGAAGAGACTGGGAAAAACAATTACAAGGAAATAGGGGGGCGTTTCTTTATCGCCAAGCCTATATCCACGAATGATCTGATCAAGGCCATAGAAGAACATTTGGGTCAGTAGCTCCCCTGACGAGTGCTGCGTCTCACAAATCTTGTCTCAATAGGATGTTTCATGACTGAAAAGGCGAACATGCAAGAAATGCCAATCAAACTTAATCCCAACTCAGAGTTGGTCCTGAACAAGAGGTATCTGCGCAAGGGGCCAGACGGTGAGCCTACGGAAAGCATTCCGGAGATGTTCTGGCGGGTGGCGGAGAGCATTGCCCAAGAAGAGGGCAAGTATTCGGAGTCACCGTACACTGTGTCCGAGCTGAGCCAAAGTTTTTACCATCTTATGACCTCCTTTCGTTTTTTGCCCAATTCCCCAACCTTGATGAATGCGGGGACTGAGCTTGGGCAGTTGGCCGCCTGCTTTGTGCTCCCAGTGGAAGACTCTATGGACGGCATCTTCGATGCCATCAAGTATGCGGCCTTGATCCATAAATCCGGGGGAGGGACCGGATTCTCCTTTTCCCGATTGCGGCCCCAGAAAAGCCGGGTGGGTTCCACTGGAGGGATCGCCTCCGGTCCGATATCCTTTTTGAAGATCTTCAATACAGCCACGGAGCAGGTCAAGCAAGGGGGGACCAGGCGGGGGGCGAACATGGGCATCCTCCGGGTGGACCATCCGGATATATTGGATTTCATCAAGGCCAAGGAGCGGGAAGGACAACTGAACAATTTCAATCTTTCCGTGGCCTTGACCGAATCCTTTATGCAGGCTGTGGACAAGGATGAAGAATACCCGCTGATCGCCCCCCATACCGGGCAGGAAAAGGGGCGTCTGCGGGCTCAGGAGGTCTATCACCTCCTGGTCCAGAAGGCCTGGGAGAGCGGCGATCCGGGGATTATCTTTTTGGACCGCATCAATCGGGATAATCCCACCCCCGAGCTGGGGGAGATCGAGGCCACTAATCCTTGTATAACAGCCGACTCCTTTGTGCACACCAGCGATGGGCCCCGTCAGGTTCAGGATTTGATCGGGAGGCAGGTGCAATTGCAAGTCAACGGCCGGGAATGGATGTCCACCGAACAGGGATTCTTTTCCACAGGCCGAAAAAGAGTCGTCAGATTGCAAACAGCTGAAGGCTATACACTCAGGTTGACTCCGGAGCACAAGGTCATGCGAGCAGCGAGTGTAGCCCGGTATGTGCTTCGAACCGAATGGGTACAAGCTGATCAGCTTATTCCTGGGGATAAAATTCTGCTCAACAACCACCGGGAGATGGTGAACTGGGCCGGGCCAGGGAGACTCGGCGAAGGTTACTTGCTGGGTTTGTTGCTTGGTGACGGAACTCTCAAACAGGATAAGGCTGTCATTTCGGTTTGGACCCAGGACCATGCAGTCAATGGAGAGACTTCTGGGGGGGATGTGGATGTTTCGGGCATTATGCAGGCAGCCCTGGATTATGCCCATGAATTGCCGCATAGGTCCGACTTTCAAGGATGGCAAAAAGTGACTGAGCGCAATGAGTATCGACTCAGTCTGGGCTCTTTGCAGAAGATGGCCAAAGAACTGGGTATGCAGCCTGGTTGCAAGGAAATCACCCCGGAAGTGGAAAAGAGGTCCTCTGAATTTTATATTGGTTTTTTGCGTGGTCTCTTTGATGCCGACGGTTCGGTGCAAGGGGATCAATCCAAAGGAGTGAGCCTTCGTCTGGCTCAAAGCAATCTGGGGACGCTGCAGGCTGTTCAGCGGATGTTGCTCAGATTGGGTATTGCCTCCAGCATAGACCGTAACCGGCGTGAGGCTGGTCCACGGGACATGCCGGACGGACATGGGAGTCTTAAGCAATACGGGTGCCAAAGCCAGCATGAGTTGGTCATAACCCGCGATAATTTAGCTCATTATGTGGAGTGTATAGGCTTTCATGATCCGGAAAAAGCCAGGAAATTACAAACCACACTTTCCAATTACAAGCGGAGTCTGAACCAGGAACGCTTTACATGTACCTTTGCCGCTCTGGAAGATTGCGGATGGGAGGAGGTCTATGACATTCACATTCCAGACAGACACGCCTTTGATGCCAATGGGCTGGTAGTGCACAATTGCGGGGAGCAACCGCTTCTGCCCTTTGAGGCCTGTAATCTGGGGTCCATCAATGTGGATGCTTTTTATTCTCCAGAGGCCGAAGATGGGGTGGATTGGCCTGGCCTGAAGAGGACCATTCATCTCAGCGTCCGCTTCTTGGACAATGTCATCGACGCCTCCAGCTATCCACTGCCCCAGATCACGGATATGGTGCATAATAACCGCAAGATCGGTCTGGGGATCATGGGCTGGGCCGATCTGTTGTATCAGCTGCACATCCCGTACAACAGCCGCCGGGCCTTGAGCCTGGGGGAAAAGCTCATGGATTTTCTGCATCAGGAGTCCAGGTCGGCCTCCAAAGTCCTGGCCCAGGAACGGGGGGCTTTTCCGGCCTATCCGGATTCCTTGTTTGCCCAAAAGAACTTAGGCCCCTACCGCAACGCCACCACCACGACCATTGCCCCTACCGGGACCTTGTCCATCCTGGCCGGTTGTTCTTCAGGCATTGAGCCATTATTCGCCCTGAGCTTTTCTCGCCACGTCATGGACGGAGAGACTCTCCTGGAGGTGAACAAGCATTTTGAAGAGGCCTTGGGCCAGACCGACTGGCATAGCCAGAGCCTGATGCGTCAGGTAGCGGAAACGGGGACTATCCGGGATATGGACTACCTGCCCCAGGAGTTGCGGGAGACTTTTGTAACGGCCATGGATTTTGAGTCTATTTGGCATCTGCGCATGCAGGCCGCTTTTCAGAAATTCACGGACAACGCGGTGTCCAAAACCGTGAACCTTTCTCATTCGGCCACTGAGGAGGATATTTCGGCCATTTACTGGGCCGCTTATGAGTTGGGATGCAAGGGGGTGACCGTTTACCGGGACGGATGCAAGGCGGACCAGGTCTTAAGCACCGGGAGCAGTAGCCAGCAGGGCCCGGTCCAGAACGGGGTGCCGGTGCGGGAACGACCGGATGTTGTGTATGGATTTACTCAAAAGGTGCAGACCGGTCTGGGAGATCTGTATCTGACAGTCAATGAGGTCGAGGGCAAGCCCTTTGAGGTCTTTGCCACCATCGGGCGTTCCGGGCGGTCCATAACAGCCAAGGCCGAGGCCATCGGCCGTCTGGTTTCTTTGGCCCTGCGCTCCGGAGTGCATGTCCGGGATGTGGTCAAACAGCTCAAGGGCATCGGCGGTGAGCACCCGATTTTTCAGAAAAAGGGGCTCTTATTGTCCATCCCCGATGCTGTGGCCTGGGTCCTGGAAAATCGGTATCTTAAGGATTTCAAGCCGGTGGGAGACAGCCACAGCCTGGTCAAGCCGGGGTGTCCGGAATGTGGGCAGGAGCTCATGTTCCAGGAAGGATGCTTCATCTGTCAGGCTTGCGGGTATACCAAGTGCGGGTGATCAGCAGTGGCCGAGAGAAAGGGTGTCTGGGTGGGTGTGCAGAATTGCCGGGGCTAAGCTTGTATAAACAAGACACCAAGTGTTCGGTGTTCAGTGTTCAGCAAAAGTAGTAACTTGTCAAACCAAAACCAATCGTAACCTTCTTCATTCTTACTGAAACCTCGTATGAACAAGAATAAAATAGGATGGCCGCAGCCATAAGAGACAGACGTTTCACGCCAAGGCGTGAGAGGACCCTGGGAACAAAAAACATATTTTTTGGGCCAAAGCACCCCAAAAAATATGTTTTGCAGTTCATTTGTTCACTTTGCACTGCGAAAAGGAAGAAAGAACATGCCTAAAAAAACGACTGTCCTGGGCATCTGCGGCAGCCCCAGGAAAAAAGCCACGTACCGGGCAGTGGAATGGGCCTTGGAGCACTTTGCCGATCAATATGAGATGCAGACTGAATTTTTTCCCCTGCGGGGCAAGACCGTCAACTTCTGCATCCACTGCGATGTGTGCGTGAAAAAAAAGCAGGGTTGCATACATAAGGATGCCATGCAGGACCTCTATCCTATGATGGAACAGGCCGATATCTGGGTCCTGGGAAGTCCGGTCTATCACGGGCATATAAGTGGGCAACTCAAGGCCGTTTTGGATCGAACCAGGGCCTTGCTGGCCAAAGACCGGCACATATTGCGGGACAAACTCGGGCTGGGCCTAGCCGTTGGCGGGGACAGAAACGGCGGACAGGAGCAGGTTTTGCATACCATTATCGATTTTTGCCTCATAAATGAAATGATTCCGGTCAGCGGGGGGGTGTTTGGGGCCAATCTGGGCGGGACCATCTGGTCCCAGGATCAAGGCCGGGAGGGCACAGAAGCTGATACCGAAGGCCTTAAGAGCATCCGCAAATCCATAGCCAGGGCCATGGATTTGCATCAAAAGTTAAAGGCGTAAGCATTTTTTGAACTGAATTGAGTGGATTTTTGAGCCTTTTCGCTGCCGGTGCTCTGGAATGAAACTAGTGATCAGTTAAGTCTTCATCGTCGCATACCATAAAGGATCCATTCCTTTTCTGGTTCCCCTCCCTGCTGCCGCTTTGGGCAGGAGGGAGGGGTCAGGGGAGGGTTCTTTTTACTTTCTGACCTTTCTGCAGGGGATTGTCCTGCATGCCTAAATAATCAAAAGCAATTTCCACCTCTTTGCTCACATCCTTCAAAGTTAATTGGCCCAGGGCAACGTAGCGCCCGTTTTCCAGCTCCCGGATCCGGGAGCTGGAGAAGGTCATCTGGGGGAACTCTCGGGCCCCGAAAAAGTCATCCGAGCGCAAGTGGTTGTCCCGTTTGGTGATATTGGTGTTAATGCTGTCCACCTGTACCTGGAAGTCAATGCTGTTCACCTTTTGACTTTCAGCATCAAAGTCCACAGTCCCGGAAAAATCTTCAAACAGTCCGCGGACGGTCACAAAGGTGTGTCTCGTATGAAACTAGCTTTTAACCTGAAGAAGGTCTGCCCTTCGGAGAAGGGCGGCCTACGCAGTGACCACGGCCTGTGGTCCTTGTATGGGGCCAAGGCTTCTCCGCAGGGCGGGCCCGGCACTCACTTTTAGATTGGACGTTTGTTCATGGCAGTGACTTTTCCAGTGGAGCAGTGAGTGCCGGGCCCTGCCTTCTTTGTCCTGGGCCTGGGCCGGGCATGGACTGGCTTGGTACACGACCAGCATAAGAACAATGACCAGAAATCGAACATAAGGCCGAGGATAATAGCTGCCTCAAAGAAACGCCGGGCAGGAGGATCTGGCATCAGTGAGTTGCCCATAATTAAATAGTGCATGGAGCGTTTAGTTTGGACCCAGTTTGAGTTCTTATGCCGCTGGCAGGTCCTGGAAGTAGGCCTGGGCTATGCATGATCCGGATACGGATGCAGTAAAATTGATGAGTTCTGGAACCGAGATGCGACTATTGAATTCACCCAGGTGCGGTCCGGTTATCAGGACAATGTCCTGTTCACCAGGCATAAGTCTGTCAACCTGTCCGGGATCCAAAGCCTTGGCCCGGAGGAGGTCTCGAAAGGATTTGGGATCGTTCTTAAGCTGATCTTGGGTCCGAAAAACTTCGGTCATATGTCGGTCCATCCCCAAGGCCTCGATAAGTGGATTAACGATCTTTTCAGACCCCAGAGTACCCGACAAAGATTTTCCTACAAATCCGGCCGAGAATTTTTGGACAATCGTCTTTAAAAGGTTGCCAAAGAGGGAGCGGTCGAAAAGATGTCTGGCATCCACCGGCTCTCCTTGGGAGGTAAGGCCTATGAGCTGGGGGTCTTTGAGTCGGAACCAGCTTCCGGTCGCCAGGATGAGACTCATAATCTGAGAGCCCAGGTTCCGGAAAAGGTGTCGGGGATAGCCGGACCAAGGCTCCAGGTGCTCGAAATCGCGCAGACCGGAGAGGCCGAAATTGGGATACAGGCAGGACGAAAGCCAGCGGTCCAGACGACCTCCCCGGGTCCAGATGTACTGGCCATGATCGTCCCGGCGCGCGGATTGGACCCGGTTGTGAAATAAAGGGATAGGGGCTTTGTGCACCAGCCCGTGCCTGCTCAAACGGCCTAAACCGTAAGCAGCCCGGGCCAGGATACGCTCAAACTCGGGATACGCATGATTGGATTTTGCATCGGGACTGAGGGCATAGGTGAAATACTCCGGTCGAGTGATGTAAGGAAGACTCACGGTTTCCTGGGACGACATTGGCGCAGACGACGGGATGTGCATGGCCTGGAGGTCGATCCGGCAGCGACCGTTTAAGGGCCGTGGAATATGTTGGTCAGGGAGCAGATGCAGGTTGGCTCGAAGATACTCCATCCACCAGGCCTCGTGAGCCAACCCGGCTACTTGTTCGTCGGTGTGAGCCGTCTTGAGGACCAGGACCTGGTCCGGAACCTTCTGGTCGGAAAACAAGAGGCTGCGGCCGGCCTGGGTGCATTGAGGATTTTGAAGGCCGGCCTGGTTGAGAAGGGTGGACAGGTCCGTGGCCTGGATAGGTTTAAAGTCCGGCCTGGGAGAAGGGGGAGGATTGAGAACTAGAGGCAGACTGCCCAAGGCCTGAGCCGCAGCCAAACCTGAGGTTCCAGTCGCCCGGGTAGTGAAGGTATCCAAAATATGCCTAGCCCGAGTGCGAAGCTCCGAGGGTCTGGTTTGGCAGATAAATCGACTCAGGGCCATGGCTGCTTCTTGGTACAGGAAGTGAGCGCACGTCTGTCCACTGTGAGTGGAACCGGACAAGGTCTTGTCCAGGATATCGATGTCATCGGTATTTGCCAGGGCGGGCTCTTGGGCAATCTTTTGGGCGCAGGAGCGGACAGCCATGTATTCAGCGGTGAATGATGGGGACATGGGGGAGTAGTATTCAGGTTTCAGTCTCGCCTCTGGCGGGCTGGTTATCTGTTATCAGTTATTTGTTATTTGTTCTCAGCAAGAAGCCTCCAGTTTGATCCAGTAAGCAACTGGCGAGTGGGTAGTAGGGGGGAATAATCACTGGAGGTTGATTGTCATTATGACCACCCGCCCCTGGCCCCGCCCTGACCAGGGCGGGGAATTTGAGGAAGAGACCCTCCCCTAACCCCTCCCTACCGCCTGGAAGACAGGCGACAGGGAGGGGAATCTGAGGGGGATAACCCCTTTCTCCCGCCTGGAAGACAGGCGGCAGGGCGGGGAATTAAGAGTTCGTAATAAAATAAATGTATCATAACTCACATGAGAAGCATGAAGATAAAACTAAATCTTTATGGAATAGTTATTTTGTGACAGGTCCTAAGAGGGGGGAAACCGAAAATGAGGCTTCGGTTATGGTTATTGCTCCGGCCCTCTTCTCTGGTTCCCCTCCCTGCTGCCGCTTTGGGCAGGAGGGAGGGGTTAGGGGAGGGTCTCTTTTCTGCTTCCGCTTGGGGCAGATTTCCAAGGAGAGGTTAGTGCCTTATGTCTGAAAGCCTGTCAGAAAAAACAAGAAAGTTACTCTTCGTTCCCAGGGGACGTCTTCCTCTTGTGCCCCCAGCCATCTTCTGGTGCACAGATGCTCGCAAGGCTCGCTATCTGTGAGCCAGTCACGCGGCTGCGCGTGACTGGCGGTCCCAGAGACCAAGCCGAGGTTCATCGCCAAGTCTTGTTTCATACGAGTTCCGCCGTTGGCGGGACCTCCGGCAAATCTGAACCCTAACCCGTCGCGGCCACGCGCTCCTTGATCTGTTGGGCCAGGCGCTTTGCAGTCGCATAGAGTTCCTGGGCCTGTTCCTCGGTGGGCACGTGTTTGACTGCCGCCGGCTCTTCAGGCAGGTCCATGCCTATGTCCTGGAGCCACTGGGCGATTTTTTGGGGGGCCTCCCCGCTCCAGCCGTAAGATCCAAACGCAAAGCCGAGCTTGTTTTGGGGTTTTAATCCCTGCATATATGTAAGCATATCAGCCACTAAGGGCAGAACCCCGTTGTTATGGGTGGGTGATCCGACCAAGACTGCTCCTGCATCCCAGACCTCACCCATGACATCAGAGTGGTGCCAGCTCTTCAGGGCAAAAAGTCTCACCTCGATGTCTTCAGCGCTTAAGCCGGCAGCCAGAGACTCGGCCATAGCAGCGGTGGATTTCCACATGGTGTCGTAGACAATGACTGCTTTGGGTTTGGGTTTTTGGCTGGCAAACTCCTGGTAGGCGGCCAAGGCATTGGCCACGTTGTCTTGCAAAACCAGACCATGATCCGGGGCGATCATGTCGATTTCCCAACCCAGATCCTGGATGGCCTGAACCGCTTTGGGTACCTGCGCGGAAAAGGGGAGAATGATATTGGCATAGTAATGGGCCATGAAGGATTTGAGCTCGGACCATTCGATCCAGTCGTCGAAACGTTGGCTGGAGGCGATGTTTTGCCCGAAGGCATCCTGAGAGATGAGCAGCTTGTCTTCGATGACAAAGGAAACCATGCTGTCCGGCCAGTGCAGCATGCGAGTTTCCAAAAATTGTACATTGCGCTTGCCCAGAGAGATGATCTCTTTGTTTTGAACGGCGTGGACCGGCCAATTGTGGTCGTGAAAACGGCCTTGTAAAAACTGCTCTCCCATTTTGGAGGTGTAAATGACCTTCGGCTTGATCCGGTCGACGATAGCGGCCAGGCAGCCGCTGTGATCGGGTTCACAGTGATTGACCACGATCTGGTCAATCTCTTCCGGGTCGATGATCTGGTTGATCTGACGAAGGAGTTCATGAGTGAAACGGGAATCGACGGTGTCAAACAAGGTGACTGTATCGTCCACGATGAGATAGGCATTGTATGTCGTTCCCCGGGAGGCCCTGGAATATCCGTGGAAGTCCCGCAAGTTCCAGTCCACAGCTCCCACCCAGTATATTCCGGGTTTGATTTCTGCCGGATTCATGATGAAGTTCCTCCTTGTTCACCTATTGAGGCTAAAGGGGCGGAAGAATCTACTTCCGCCGCGCATTCAGGGCACATCCCGTACAATAGGACCGTACATCCCAAGACGGTAAAATCAGTTTGCACCTCCCGGCACACACCGGATGTATCCGGTCCATGGAAGACGTCTGCTACCCGTCTACATTGGAGGCAAGTAATATGCATGTGCGATTCAGGGTTGCCGTCGAAGCGCATCTGACTGTTGCCAACCTGCAGCTTCTGAATGATTCCTTCAGATGAAAGGAGGTCCAGATTACGATAGATGGTTCCCAGGCTAACTTTGGGCAGCCGTTTGCGGACCATTTCGTAGAGTTCGTCTGCAGTTGGATGAGTGTCCACTTTGCGTAATTCTTCAAGAATTACTCTGCGTTGTGGCGTTACTCGAAGTGCTTTTGAGGTGTTCACAACTTAGCTCCTGATTAATATTAAGAATGAGTCTTATTTTTTAGAAGCTAATGGAAAATACCTCTACCTGTCAAGGCTACGGTCGAGGTTCGACAGTCACCCTACACGCCCTCCTGAGCTTGCAAGCGGGCCAGTTTTTCCTGATCGTCCTTAAATAGCTTGAAATTCACGGAATCGACCAAAGCCTGCCAACTGGCCTCGATGATATTAAAGGATACCCCCATGGTCATCCAACGCGACTTGTGATCGCCGGATTCAATGAGTACCCGGACCCGGGAGGCTGTTCCCGGAGCATCGTTCAGGTTGGGGGACAAGACCCGGACCTTGAAGTCCAGGAGGCTCATCTCTTTGAGTTTGGGGTAGAACTTCTCCAGTCCCTTGCGCAGGGCATTGTCCAGGGCGTTGACCGGACCTCGGCCGGTGGCCGCGGTATGTTCCACTTCTCCGCCTACCTGGATCATGACCGTTGCCTCGGAAAACGGCTCCCCGTTTTCCTGATTTTTGGCGTCCATAACCCGAAAGCCAAGCAGGGAATAGTACCGCCTGGCCCGGCCTAAGGTTTTGTTCAAGAGCAATTCAAAGGAGGCTTCAGCCACGCTGAACTCAAAGCCCCTGCTCTCTAAGGATTTGATTTTATTTAAAAGTTCCAGGACAAACGGATCATCCTTCTCCAGAGGTACTCCAAATTGTTTGGCCTTGAACAGGATATTGCTCTGTCCAGCCAGGTCGGAGAGGAGGACACGCTGCTTGTTGCCTACGGCTTCCGGAGAAATATGTTCATAGGTTTTGGGATTACGTCGGATGGCGCTGACGTGCACGCCTCCTTTGTGGGCAAAGGCGGCTCGGCCCACAAAGGGTTGGCGAATAAAGGGCCTGATATTGGCCACTTCAGAGACGTAATGGGCGGTGGATGTCAATCTGCTTAATTTATCTTTGGGCAGGGCCGTCAGGCCCATTTTCAGCTCCAGGCTGGGTAGAATGGAGCATAAATTCGCATTGCCGCAACGTTCACCAACCCCGTTTATGGTGCCCTGGACATGGGTGGCTCCGGCCCGGACCGCTTCCAGAGAATTGGCTACAGCCAGTTCGGAATCGTTGTGGGCATGGATGCCTAGAGTCGCCTCCGGGATTTCCTGGGCCACCCGGCTGACGATCTCCTGGATGTCTGTGCTCATTGATCCACCGTTGGTGTCGCACAGAACAAGGGCGTCCGCACCGGCCAGCTGGGCCTGGCGCAGACAGTTCAAGGCATAGTCCGGATCGGCCTTGAATCCGTCGAAGAAATGCTCGGCGTCGAAAAAAAGGTGCTGAACATGAGGCCGGAGGTAGGCCAGGGAGTCGTGAATGAGCTCCAGGTTACGTTCCAAGGTGGTGCGCAATGCTTCCTGCACATGGATGGTCCAGGTCTTGCCGAACAGGGTAACGGCCGAGGCGTCCGCTCGGAGCAGAACCTGGAATTGTTGGTCTGTCTCCGGGGTGGCCTTGGGATTGTGAGTGCTGCCGAAGGCGGCCACAGTGGTGTGTTGAAGATTGTAGTGCTTGATTTCCTGAAAATAGTGTTCATCCGTAGGGTTGGAACTCGGCCATCCTCCTTCGACAAAGTCCAGTCCGAGTTCGTCCAGCTTTTGCGTTACCCGGACCTTGTCCTCGGTGGAAAAATGAACATCTTCAGCCTGGGTTCCGTCCCGGAGAGTAGTGTCGTAGGTGGTGATTTTTGTGCTCATAACCTTTATCAATTTTTTCAATATTTCTATAAAGTTGCCTTGGGACTCGTATGAAACTTCGCTCAAATACAAAGAGAGCGGGATCGCCAGCCACGCGCAGACGCGTGGCTGCCCCTACCATGAGGGCTGAGGTTATCTCCCACTTAATTTTAAATCTATCGTGGTTCTCTTGGGATGTTTCATGCATGATCAATCCGGCAAGCCCTTTTTTGCGCTCTTTGGCGCAAAAATATGTCAGACTTGCCGAAGGCAAGGCTGACCTCTGCTCTTACGATGCCGCATCCGCCGGTTCCTGATCCAGGCCAAAGGCCTCGTGCAGGGTGCGAACGGCCAGTTCGGTGTACTTTTCTTGAATAAGACAGGAGATCTTAATTTCTGAGGTGCTGATGATCATGATGTTGATGTCTTCGGATTGCAGGGCCTTAAAGGCAATGGCCGCCACTCCGGAGTGGTTGCGCATGCCCACCCCGATGACCGAGACCTTGCACACCTGGGTATCCGGAAGAACGGCCCGGGCACCGAGATTCTCCTGGAGTCGATTGATGACCTGCATGGTTCGGTCCAGATCTCCACGGGGAACGGTGAAGGTGATGTCTGTGCGTCCTTCCCGGCTGGGATTTTGCACGATCATGTCCACCACAATATTGGCCGAGGCCAAAGGTTCGAAAATCGAGGCCGCGATCCCTGGTTCGTCGAATACATCCACCAGGGTTACCCGGGCCTGATCCTTGTCATAAGCAATGCCGGAAACCAAAGCAGATTCCATGTCCTCATCCTCCTGCACCAGAAGTGTCCCAGCTTCATCGGAAAAGGTAGACCGAACGTGCACCGGGACGTTGTATTTTTTAGCGAATTCCACAGAACGGATTTGCAGAACCTTTGCCCCCATACTCGACATTTCCAGCATCTCGTCGTAGGCGATCCTGGGCAATTTTCTGGCTTGGGGGCAGAGATTGGGGTCGGTTGTGTATACCCCGTTGACATCGGTATAAATCTCGCAGATATCGGCTTGCAGGGCTGCGGCCAAAGCCACGGCGCTGGTGTCTGAGCCACCCCGCCCCAAGGTGGTCAGGTAGTTGTTAAAGTCGCACCCCTGGAAACCGGCCACTATCAATACATTGAAACGATGCAGGAGGTCGTGCAGTTTATCGGCATTGATGTCCAGGATCCTGGCCCGGCCGTAGCTGGGGTCGGTGTGTATGGGGATCTGGAAACCGAGCAGGGACTTGGCCTTGATACCGCTTTTTTGCAGGAGCATGGCGAAGAGGGAAACCGAGATCTGTTCCCCGGTGGTCAGCAAGACATCCAATTCACATGGGTCAGGGTTGTCTGTCCATTCCCTGGCCATCTTCAAAAGTCGGTCGGTCTCGCCAGCCATAGCCGAAAGGACGACCACGACCTTGTAACCCTGATCTAATTTACGCTGTACCTTGGCCTGCACCTGCTGCATGCATTGCAGGTTGGCCACCGAAGTTCCCCCAAATTTTTGAACAACGACCTTCATGACAACGTAGTGCTCCTATTCAGTTTTCCCGGTTCGAAAACTGAATAATGTTTTATTGGTTAAGATTTTGAACGGTTTATCAGTCTTAGCATGGGTAGAGAATTTTCGGTTAAGGAAATGATCGATCGGTAAATTTCCGCAGCCATTGTTGGGCCAGATCTCCACATGGGCTCAGCTGTACCGTTCTTGTCTGTTCTCTGACCTCCATCTGCAAACGGATGAAGTTATCAGGCAGAGCGCTTTCCGGGAGATTCTCGGCCCACTCCACAAGCAAGGCCGCATCGTATACATCCAGATATTCGGCCAGGGAATCGTCCATTCCGGTTTGCCCCAGGCGGTAGAGATCCATGTGCACCACTTCCGGATGTGTGGGGTAGATATTGACCAGATTGAAGCTGGGGCTGCTCACTTCGGCTTTCCCTCCTCCGGGAAGGTTGGCCACAATATATCGGATGAGGGTAGTCTTACCCGCACCTAATGGGCCGCTGATCAAGAGAGGACAAACGCCCTGGGCCATCAGGGCCTGGGCGAACATGCGTCCCAAGCGGGATGTTTGGTCCAGGTCGGAAAGAATGAGCTGCATATTGCCTTGCAGGTTCTGCCGAGTACCGTGTCTTATAAACTCTGTTCCTCAGGCCATTCCGTCCAGCCTATTTGACCAAGGTCTTGAGGACGTCTTCCTTGCCCACCACCCCTACCAGTTTGCCGTCTTGGACCACTGGAATGGTGTGAAAGTTCTTTCGAACCATGAGGTCGGCCACATCCTCAAGCTCCGTATCCGGTGATACTGCGGTCGGATTTGGGGTCATAGCCTGTTCCACAGTAGTAGCCGCCATTTTCTGGACTTCTTTTTCCAAATGTCTCATGGATGTTAAGGGGATGAGACCGTCTAAAAGGGTAAATACCGTAGGCACTGGGAGCTTTTTTTGCTGAACGATGAGATCGCTTTGGCAGATAATGCCCACCAAGTTGTTTGCCTGGTCCACAACAGGTAACCCATTGACATGATTATCAAGAAGCAGGCTGGCGGCCTGGGGTATCTTTGTCTCCGGCTGGACAGTGATGACATCCGTACTCATGATTTCCGAAATCTTCATATAACACCAGTTGTATATACACTATTTAGGTGTAAAGCTGAAAGTTGAGAGGGCTCGTATGAAACGAGAAGTTACCTTGTGCGGCGCTGGCTTTAGCAGCTGGGGCCGCCAGGCTCCAGCCTGCCCATTTCGGACCAGTTTCATTCTGGTTCAAACTGGGTGCCTGCGCTCAGAGGCAAGGCTGAAGTGCAAACTTCTATCTCTAGCTGGATTTGCAAAAAAGTTCAAGAACCCGGGGCAGGGTGTGGGCGATATCTTGAGCCAAATGGCCTCGGAAGGGATAATCAGTATGCAATATCCGTCCGGTGGCTGCGTGCCAGAAAACCCCGGCACAGGCTGCGGGAAAAGCCTGCACACCCTGAGCCATTAAGGTCCCGATGATTCCGGAGAGCACATCTCCTGAGCCGCCAATAGCCAGATGGGCCCAGGCTTCAGGGCACAGGCGTACACCCTCCCCTGGAGCGGCCACCATGGACCCGGCCCCTTTGAGCACCAGGGTGCATTGGAGTTTTTCAGCCCAGGTTCGGACCATGTCCATCCGCCGGGACTGGATGTCATTGATTGTCGTCTGGCAGAGCCTGGCCATTTCTCCTGGATGGGGGGTAAGAACACTGGATAAAGGAAGAATTTGGGAGGGGTTTGTTTCTTGGGCTAAGGCAAAAAGGCCGTCTGCATCAAAGACAGTGGGCGGGGGGGAGCTTTGAACATAAGCCCGCAGAAAGTCCCTGGCTCCTTCGGTACGCCCCAAACCGGGGCCGAGGACTACGGCATCAAATGTCTGCAGGTCGGCCAGATCGGCCATGCATCCTTCCGTCCATTGTGATCCCGGCCCCAATGGTTTGGTCATGATGTCCGGCCAGCCCTGTTTGATTTCGGAAATCAAGCCCCGGGGACAGCCCACGGTGACCAGTCCGGCCCCGGCGCGTAAAGCGCCGAGGGCGGCCAGAGTCGGGGCGCCAGTGAGCCCGGATGAGCCGCCCAGGATAAGGACATGTCCATGGCTGCCTTTATGGGCCAGATGCGAGGAGGTGGGGAGGAGGGAAAAGACGTCTGCGTTTAACTCGTAGCAGCTTGGAGGATTATCATCCTGAACACAGCTGGGAAGGCCGATGCCTTGGACATACAAACGGCCGCAAAACTCTTTGGCTTCCGGCATGCGCAGTCCGACCTTGGCTGCGGCGAAGGTGACGGTAATGTCGGCACACACAGCCATAGGGCTGGGTTTTCCAGTATATCCGTTGATTCCGGAAGGAATATCAATGGCCAGGACAAAGGCTTTTTGACCTAAACGGTTGATGTAGGAGATCCAGTTTTGGTAATCTTGGCGCAATTCTCCTGTGAATCCGGTCCCCAGCAAACCGTCCACAATGATATCCGGGAGGGGCAGATCGTCTAAGTTGTAGTCACGCAGCGCGGACATGGCCACTCCGGCTTTGTCGGCCAAGTCCAGGTGGAAGGCAGTGTCTCCGGAGTAAGATTCCAGTTCCTTGGTATGTAAAACCAGGCAGGTGGCATATTGGTCCACAAGATGTCTGGCTAAGGCAAAAGCGTCCCCTCCGTTGTTCCCGGAGCCGGCGAACAAGACCACCCTTTTTCCGGATAACGAGCCCGTTTCCTTGCGTAAGACATGGAAAAGTTCACGGCTGGCGTTTTCCATAAGCATGGGCCCGGGTATGCCGAATTCTTCAATGCTCAATCGGTCCCAGTGAGCCATTTCTTCCGGAGTGGGCAAGGGGAGATACATGATTTATCCTCAGTGTGATGAATAATGAGTCGTAACCAGTTTCAACATTTAGCAAGCTGGCGGCCTACCAAGCAACCCGGTCCGTGGTCTTTTGCGTAGGCCGGTCCTCTCCGAGGGCCAGGCCTTTTCAGTTTCATATTCTATCAAACTGGCGGTTACCACCAGAGGCTGCGCTGACCTCTGATCTCTGACCTCTGTCTTCTGACTTCTGTCTTCTGGTGAGTGCAATTTTTTTTGCCCTCGCATCAGTTACCCGGTTTCCAGAATAACCACAGCGCAGGCCGTATACCTGGAGTGGGAAAGGCTCAAGTGCCAAATTTCGGCACTTAATTGTTGAGCCCTTTGGGCCGCCTGACCGTAGAAAACAAGCTGAGGTTGCCCCTGATAGAGCTTTTGCACGGCAATACTGTGCAGGGTGATTCCGTCCCTGAATCCGGTTCCCAAGGCCTTGACCGCGGCTTCTTTGGCCGCAAATCTGGAGGCCAGGTAGGCCACGGGAGCAGCCGGCAAGGCCTGGTGTTCGGCCGGAGTGAGGATTCGGGAAGCGAACCTGTTTCTGTGTCGCTGCCAAATCTTTTCGATGCGGTCCAATTCAACCACATCCACCCCTAGGCCGACGATCATGACAGTTTTGGTCCTTTTTGTGACAGATTTTGTCACTTTGTTAACAAAAGCTGCGGATAATTTCCAGCATATCCCGAACGGCACGTTCCATGCCCACCAGAGATGCCCGGGCAACTATGCTGTGTCCAATGGAGAACTCTGAAATTCCGGGTAGATGGGCAAAGGCATGGATATTGGCATAGGTCAGTCCATGACCTAAATTGACTTTCAGACCTAAGTTATGAGCTTGGGCCAGTCCTTCCTTGATTCGGTCCAGTTCATACGATCGTTGGGCCCGGGAGTCGGCTTCGGCAAAGTGTCCGGTATGGATTTCGATGTATTCGGCTCCGATTTCAGCCGCAGCCTGGATCTGGTCCTGTTCGGGGTCAATGAACAGGCTGGAGGTGATATCATCCCCATGTATGGGTTTGAGGTAGTCTTTGAGTTCTTGTTCCCGGCCCAGGAGATTCAGACCGCCCTCGGTGGTCAGCTCCTGGCGCTTTTCCGGGACCAGGCAGACGATAAAAGGCTTAAGCTTCAGGGCGATGTCCTGCATTTCCTGAGTGGCGGCCATTTCCAGATGCAGCTTGGTGCCTAAGGTCTGGTTGATCAATTCGACGTCCCGGTCCTGGATGTGCCGGCGGTCCTCGCGCAAATGGACGATGATCCCGTGGGCCCCGCCGAGTTCAGCAAGGTGGGCGGCATGAACCGGGTCCGGCTCATGGGCCATTCTGGCTTGACGGATGGTGGCGATGTGGTCAACATTGATGATGAGATCTGGCATTGTCATCTCCTTCAAATGAATCTATCCTGTGCAGGAGATTTGTAAAAGATTATGTATGCGGGTTGTCAAGGTCTGAACTTGCCCACCAGGATATTTTGTTTGCTTGTCAAGAGTCAAGGTTGGGCCTTGCCTTTGGCAGGAGACCGCCAGTTTGATCAAGGATGAAACTGACCAAGAGGGCAGCCATTCAGTGAAATACCCCATTAGGGGACCCGATTTCACCAGACAAGCTCAGGGCTGCCCCTACCTTGAGAGTCAGGGTTATTAAATACGCAATCAAGGATGATATCTCGGTCCTCGTAGGGGCAACCCTGAGTGGTTGCCCTCTTCGTTGAGCCAGTCACGCGCCTGCGCGTGACTGGCGATCCCGAGCGTCCAAGCTAGCGATTTGGGTTGAGTCTTTTTTCATACGGGACTTGCCGGATTGATCGAATATGAATCTGCCGCATTGGCTTGTACAAGGGGCGAATAATCATTACTGGATAAACAACCCCGCCCCTCTTGATTCCCCCTTGGCAAGGAGGGGCAGGGGTGGTTGGAATTGAGAATGTCTTTATCTTATGGGTCCGGTGCGATCAAGATCGGCGTGTGACTCTCCAGGAGACAGACTATGACGGATGCATAAGAAGTCACTGGACGGGTAGACCGCCTGGAAGAAATAATGATGCAGCTGGCATATGAGCATACCAAGACGGAAATGGCCCTGCGAAATTTGAAGCGAGAGATGAGTAACTTTAAGCGGGAAATGCAGGACTTTAAAGATGAAATGCGCGGGTTTAAGGACGAGATGCGGGTCTTCAAAGACGGAATGAATGACTTCAAGGACGAAATGCGGGTCTTTAAGCAGGAGATGCGGGCATCAAAAAAGGAGAACGATCGGCGATGGGGTGACTTGGCCAATAAGATGGGCACCCTGGTCGAGGATATTGTGGCTCCCAGTTTGCCCCGGATTGTGCGCGAGGATTTTGGATGTGCGGAGATTGACGATATAATGCTTCACCGCCGGGTTCGGAACAAAAGTAACCCAGCCCAAGTCCGGGAGTTCGACGCTATTGTGGTGGCTGGGGATATGGTATATATCAATGAGACCAGTCCAAGCCGAACAGCGAAAAGGTTTATGATTTTATTCAGGTCCTGCACAATGTGCATGAATTTCTCCCTGAATACCGGGACAAGCGAATTATTCCTCTTTTTTCATCCCTGTATATCCCTGAGGACATTTTGAATCTGCTGACTCAAAACAAGATATTTTCCCTGACCATGGGTGAGGATACGATGCAGGTCTTGAATTTGGAGCAAATAGATTACTAAAGCGGGCTACGCCCGCAACCCAAGAGAGTTGAACCACAAAGTCACGAAGGACACAAAGGAGGAAGAGACGCAAAGGCAAGAAGAAGAGGATCTTCTTCTTACCTTCGTGCACTTTGCCTGCCCTGAAATTCCGAAGGATAGCGAAACGCATTTCACTTGGGGTGACTTTGTGGTTCAATAAATCTTGTCTTTTATGACAGGGTTCAAGGTATAAGGCCCAAGGCATCAACCTGGCATACATGACATGCCACGCTTTTTGGTCTTGAATATGCATACGAGTACTCAAAAATGCCTATGCAAAAAATGAGTAAACAAAAAGGTCAGCCCCAGGGGTTGACCTTGATTGAGCTTTTGATAGTCATTGCCATTCTGGGTATAATGGCCGGCATGACTATGTCTGCTTTGGGCAAGTATATTCCGGATTATAGGTTGCAAAGTGCAGCTAGAGAATTGTATGCTAATATGCATAAAGCCAAGATGGAGGCGATTAAGAGGAATACAGATGTAAAAGTAGATTTTGATGTAAATAATTCTCAGTATTCTATAAGTTTTGAAGATAAAGATGAAAATACTGTGAATATAAATGTGGTTAATTTGAGTAAATATGATAATTATGTGAGTTACGGTATTGGTAATGCTGATTATAAAAACACAAATGAGCTCGTTTCTTACCAGTATGATAAAGCATGTTTTAACTCTCAAGGAACAACATGTAGTGTTAGTTATGTAGGATATGTGTATTTGACAAATACCAAAGGAAATACATTTGCGGTTGGTAGCCTTAATAGCGGTGTAATACTCCTATCAAAGTGGATTAATGGAAAGTGGAGCGAATGAGTTGACAAATTTAATATAAATTCAGTTATTTATATATTATGAATATGAAAAACAACTCATCTGGGTTTACATTAGTAGAATTACTTATATCGTTAGCAATATCAGGGCTGGTTCTGACTGCAGTTTATAATATATTTATATCAAACAATAGAATATACTTAAAAGACAATGAGTTTGTAAAGATTGAACAAAGTCTTAGGTCAGCAATGGATATGATTACTCGCGAAATACGAATGGCAGGATACAATTCAACTATTGATATAAATAGTACTTCAGATAGCTCAACAATTATCTATGGAAGATCAGGAAAACAATATCAATTTGAACTATACGATAGCAGTGTTAGTGATGCTACTGGAGATAGTGACATAGGATTTAAGGAAATTGGGCAGAATAATAGATTAGTCGCATTAAACATAAGTGAAATGAAATTCATGTACTGTAATGATACTGAATGTAATGACCAAGCCAACATAATAGATGATATTAAGTTTGTAAAGGTAGGTATTAGTTCTTTTTCTAATAAGTTTCATCTCAATGTTCCTGATGCCAACATGACCAGAACTGTCTACATTCGTAATGCGTACATGGAATGATCATGTTTTACTTAAACACAAATAATTCCGAAGGCCTAACTTTGATTGAGGTTTTGATTTCAATAGTCATCCTGGTTATTGGCATATTTGCGGTCATGTCAATGCTGTCCTCCGCAGTCAAAGGAAATGCCGAGGTCAGAAAGATGACCCGGGCTTTGAATGTTGCTGAAGCCAAGATGGATGAGTTTTTATATAACGGAAATTGTTCAGGCCAAAATAAAAAACAGGGAATGTTCGAATGGAGTAGAGTCTTTTTTACTATGAATGGGGTGAGCCATTGTAAAGTTGTTGTGACCTGGTCGAGTTATGGTGAGGAAAAAAATGTGGCATTGGAGACTTTGAGGAACGAGTAAGGTTTTGATCCCCTTTAACGTATATATTGTTCCAGCTGCTTACAATTTAAAAATAATGTGGGGCGTATCATATGAATCAATATAGCTTAACAACTGAGAACGGATCAACCCTTGTAGTCACGATTCTTGTCTTAGTCATCCTCTCCATTCTGGGTACAGCGGCACTGACTTTGACCAACACAGAATTTTTGATTGCTCGAAACATGAAATTGAAAACAAAGTCTTTTTATTTGGCAGAGGCTGGAGTAGAAAAAGCCTGTAGTGTCATAAGAGATGTGAATGGAACTTTGGATGATGGATCATATGTAGCTTATGTCTCAGAGCCATATAAAGTTCAAAACGCCACAAATTCCAGTTTGCTCTGGGATGTATATGAATTCACTGTCAATTCGACTGGTTATTGCCAAAGCTCTGAAAGCAACATTCAAATAAAGGCCTTTATGAAAAGGTTGCCGATCAATTCAGATGCAGCAATGGGTATATATACACAAGGAGCAAATGCTACTGCAGAAACTACCACTCAGGGAAATCCACTTATTGATGGTGACGACTATGGATTGCCAGATAACTTTCATTGTTCCGGAAGCGATTGTGATGTGAGCTTACCTCTCGTCAACGGGACTGGGACCGATGGACTATATATGGACCAAGGGAGTGTTGAGATTAAAGGATCAGCTGAAATAACACCAGATCCTAAGTTTGGAAATGGTACATATAGTAATGCGTACTGGAAAAGTATGGCGGAAAAACTGGTACCGGTTGCTGATAATGTTATTGATGATACATTATCTGAAGATGTTACACTTGGAACAAGAGATGAACCTCAAGTAACTGTTCTTGGGGACAATACAAAACTGTCAGGAACTGTTAATGGAGCAGGAATTCTTATTGTTCATGGAAATGCTCAAGTTACAGGAAACTTTCATTTTGAAGGTCAGGTTATAATATTGGGAAATGAGGATGAAGACATCAAGCTGTTTACAGCCGGAACTCCATATATTTATGGCAGTGTTGCAGTAGCTGGGAGTCCTAATGCAATAGTAGACGTAAAAGGAAATGCCCAAATTAAGTATAGCCAATTAGCTCTGAAGAATGCGGGGAAAGCAAATAAATCAATTGAAAGAGCGTATTGGAGAGAATTCTAATACAAGTCCAAAATAGTGATGTTGCAAATGTGTTAAGCTTAAAAAGTATGAATTTTTATTTCATTTTTTTGGTTAGATTCTATCTAGTGAGTTAATGGCTTTGCAATTATGTCAAATGTGCAAAAGACTCCCAATGAGCAAGGCTCGATCCTGGTCGTCACAGTCCTCATTTTAGTTCTTCTATCCATTATGGGCACGGCGTCACTAAGTCTAACGAATATTGAGCTGCTTATTTCTAGAAATAGCAAGCTGAATACACAGTCTTTTTTTGACGCAGAAGCTGGTGTGCATTATACTTTGGCCCGCATAAAAATATTGAATCAAAATGGATCCTCTCCGCTTTCATCTTCAAATTGTACGATAATACCAGGAAATCCTCCAGGGAGCTTCTCTTTCAATGCTTCTGTGGTGTGCCCTACAGCTAGTGAAGACATATATACATTTAACAGTACTGGATTTAGTTCTGATCTAGCCAAAAGTGCTAAGTCAATAATAAATGTTAACTTTGAAGCTACTCCATTGCCTGTAATCAACTTTGCTGCGTTTGGGGATACAAAATTGGAAACAAAAGATAGTGCTGGGATTCTCAGTTATAACAGTAATAACACAAATATTAATGACCTAAAAAATGGATCGTTTAACTCCACAGGGGAAGCAAACATAGGTTCCAATGAAGAACTTATCATAGAAGGAAATTCAGACATCGACGGAAATTTAGTAATTGGTCAAAATATCAATGGAATGAACGGTACACAGGAAATTGGTGAGCAGACGAGCTATTCAGGGTAAATCGAAAATAACATAGGCAGGATTGATCCGGACCCTTTGGAGGTAACAGGAATAGATAGTAAATATAATCCAACCGCCTATGTTACTACTAATGATAATGAGACTTCTGGTATATCTGAGGATAATTCTATTGCATTAGATAATTCAACACTTACTTTGTCTGGTGATTCAGGAGGTGCAAACTATTACATATCTGATATAGGGCTTGAAGATGGCTCTGAGCTTATTATAGATACTTCAAGTGGACCAGTGAATATATATTTCTTATGGCTTCGGCCATCCTCTTGTTTTTCTCTGGTCTCGTATTCCAGCCGGGATATGAAGAATGGGGCTGGAGTCCCAAGACCCTCGTAACGAAGAAAAACCCCTTCTGCATGGGAACTTCCGGGGACGCTCCAGCGTCCATAAAAAGATCGCGGAGCGGTCGACAGAGGCTCCCACGCGGAGCGTGGGAGCGATAAAGAAACGGGTCCAGTTCAAGCAGCTTAAGGGCCTTTTCGTACTGGGCTAAAAGGTCCGGATGCTTCTTGAGGAATCGGGCCGCCCGCCTGTTGCACCCGGGGGTGTAAATGATCCGGCAAATAAGGCGGTGAGATCGCAACTGAGGAACTCGGCCAGATCCTGGCCATCCGGGCCGACGATCCAGGCTTTGGCCTCCGGCCAGTGATTTTGAAATTTGTTGAGGCCTGAATGGGGTTTACCCAAGGCTGAACTCTTGACTTCTCGTTCCCAGGGTTTATCCAGTGAAATCTCTTCCATTTCATCGGGATCCGCCCTGGGTACGTTTTTTCTTATGGCTCCGGCCATTCTCTTCTCTGGCCCAGGATTCAATCCAGGCCATAAAGAAAGGGGCTGGAGCCCCAAGAGGGGACGTTACGAGGGAGGACCCTCGTAACGAAGAAAAGGGGAGGGGAATTAAGAGGGAGATGTGAGACTTCGGTTATTGCTCCAGCCCTCTTCTCTGGTTCCCCTCCCTGCTGCCGCTTTGGGCAGGAGGGAGGGGTTAGGGGAGGGTCTCTTTTTTGCTACCGCTTTGGAGAGATTTCAGATTTGCCGGCGGCAAACCTGACACCTCAAGCCTCTGATGAAATCGTTAGCACCAGATCATGAGTTTTTATTTTCGACCAAACTGGCCTAATCTGAGTTCTGTAAACTTAGATTGTCAATACCAATTATCCCCAACTTGCTCTCCAGAAGACTGACATGATTTTAGCCATTCACTCCAGCCCACAGCCAGAGGGTAATTTAGAGCGGATGGTCAATGCTGTGGCCCAAGCCAGTGGGCTGGAGTATGAGATCATCAGACTGGCAGAGATGGAGATTGCCCCGTGCAAAGGGTGCGTTTGCTGTGCGCGCAGCAAGCGGTGTGTTTTGCAAGATGACATGGCCCCTTTGTACCAAAAGCTGGAAGCCGCTAAGGGACTGATTGTCGGCGGAGTGAACTATAACGGGCGCTTAAATTCCATAGCCCACATTTTCCTGGAACGACTCTTTCCCTTGTACCACCAGGAGCCGGCCCTGCGGGATCTTCCGGTGGCCGTGGTCGCGGTGGGCGGGGAAGAGCCGGAACGGGCCGGAATGGACATCGCAGGCTACCTAAAAGAGGTCTGGATGTGTAGCCTTGCGGGGATGGTCCTTTTCAAATCCGATACACCTCCCTGTTTTTCCTGCGGCCTGGGTCCTGACTGCCAAGTTGGAATGCCGGCCCTGCACTGGCCAAAGGAAGAGTTTCAAGCCTTTACTGCAGTGAAAAAAACGATGTTCCAGCGCTTTGAAGACAACAAGGATGCAGTTGCCGGCTGTGAACGCTTGGGGCAATCTTTGCGTATTTCCATCCAAGAAGGCTTTCCCCGGCCCCGATCGGGCGGAGGATTCTACCTGCCGTTTTCATAAACCCATAACTTCTCATGCCTGCCAAACCGCAGGCATGCTCGTTTGAAAGTAAACATGTAAAGAACCGATGTCTGGAAGCCGCCCCTGCCCTCAACTCAAGGGCAGCCCATTGGGCTTAGGAAGGATGGACAGCGGTTGAGGGCAACCGCGTCCTACTCAGATGCGAGTGCAAAAACTGCTTTTGCACTCGCCAAAGGTCAGAGATCAGAGGCCAGAGGTTAGTAAAAACAAGAGCTTATAATTCTATATTGTATCAAAACTTAACGTGAGTTTTTTCTTATGGCTCCGGCTATTCTCTTCTCTGGTCTAGGGTTCAAGCCAGGCCATAAAGAAAGGGGCTGGAGCCCCAAGAGGGGACGTTACGAGGGAGGACCCTCGTAACGAAGAAAAGGAAAAATGAATAATCCTTTAACACCAAAGGAGATACAGTAGATCCTGGGTATGAAATCTTCAAAACATGATCTGGTACAGATGGTCAATATGTGTGTTAGGATAAAGATTTTCTCACCATCCAGTTTTATCGTTCCCACGCTCTGCGTGGGAACTTCCAGGGACGCTCCGGCGTCCAGGTCAGACCGCGGAGCGGTCGACAGAGGCTCCCACGCAGAGCGTGGGAGCGATAAGCTGCTATTACTTGCCTTACCTACGAGCCCAGTGTAAGCTTGATTCATGAGTTCTTCGAGCCCTCTTGCCCACGACCGTTTCTTCAAGCAGAAAATATAGATGTCCAGGATGTGCATAGTGCACTGAAAAAAATTCCCCAGGGAGATTCAATTATGCCAACTATTGCAGATAAGTTATGACAGGAAGGCAGGCAGGCAGGAAGGCAAACAAATTGCTCTAATAACCCTCATGAATCGAAAGTTCACCCTCTCTGCAGAAGAACAAGCCTTAATCAAATCTGTGCAGGACTCTCATACATTGGACCAGGCAATGGAAGCGATGTTATTTGCCCAGAATAAGTCTGAGGTGCTGAGATTGCTTCGCTGAGGCCCCCCCTTATCGTTCCCACGCTCTGCGTGGGAGCCTCTTTGGACCGCTCTGCGGTCTGTTTGGACGCTGAAGCGTCCTGAAAAGTTCGCACGCAGAGCGTGGGAGCGATAAAGAAACGGGTGCAGCTCAAGCAGCTTAAGAGCCTTTTCGTACTGGGCTAAAAGGTCCGGATGCTTATTGAGGAATCGGGCCGCCCGCCTGTTGCACCCGGGGGTGTAAACGATCCGGCAAATAAGGCGGTGAGATCGTAGCTGAGGAACTCGGCCAGATCCAGGCCATCCGGGCCGACGATTCAGGCTTTGGCCTCCGGCCAGCGATTTTGAAATTAGCTGAGGCCTGAATGGGGTTTACCCAAGGCTGAACTCTTGACTTCTCGTTCCCAGGGTTTATCCAGTGAAATCTCTTCCATTTCACCGGGATCCGCCTAAGGAACGTTTTTTTCTTATGGCTCCGGCCATTCTCTTCTCTGGTCCAGGGTGCCAGCCAGGCCAAAAAGAAAGGGGCTGGAGCCCCAAGAGGGGACGTTACAAGGGAGGACCCTTGTAACGAAGAAAAAGAAAGAAAAGATTGTAAGACGGATTTGGGCCAGGATAGACAGCCTTAAGCAGGAGCATGAATGGAAGATTCCCCTGAGCCTTTCCATTGGCTTGGCTTGTGCCGCAGAGCAGGGACAGAACTTGCAACAGTTAAAATGTTCTTTCATGCTCGCTTTGCAAAAAAAAATCTACCATCAGGGAGATTAGGTTTTATCCTCTTTACTGTATGTATCATTTTCTGTGTATTGGGGATGCCGGCAGGGGGGTTGGCAGATACTCAGGCAGATGAGGCGCGAGATGAAGATCATCTTTGGAGCCTAACCCTGTTCTCCGGCATGTATACTCCCCGGACTTTTGGAGAAGCCGTGCTCAACTTTCCTGGGAAAACTGAAAAGAATTACATGCACAGCCTATCCTTGTCCAGGCAACTGACCAAGTTTTGGAATCACTTCAGCCTGGAAGTCGAGGGCATGTTCGCCAAGCATCATGGTGCTCACAAGCATGGGCATCAGGACTATGAAGAGTATGTGGTAGCCATGCTGCTCAGGTATGACAATATGCCCTGGGATCAGATACTCCAGACCAGTATCGCCTTTGGGGAAGGCTTTTCACTTACCTCGAAGCCCCCAAAGCAGGAAGTGCAGAACAGGGGCCAATCCCGACGTTTTTTGAATTATCTGACAGCTGAACTGACCTTTTCTTTGCCCCAATACTCGCAGTTAAGTCTTGTGTATAGGGTCCATCACAGGTCTGGTGTCTTCGGAATCTTTGGGGGAACCAAGGGGGCCTCAGACTTTTATCTATTAGGCTTGCGATACAAGTTCTGAACCTGGTTCCGCATTGGAAAGAAAGGGAACTTTTTTGGGTCATATACCTTCTCAATAAAGGGGACAGGAGAAAAATGATTGACGAGCGAGCATGATCCCAATACGCGGTTACGCCTGTATCGGGAGTTTGTCTATGCTCGGGGCGGTGTTGATACAGGAAATGGCAAGATCCTGGATGCTGTGCCCCTGCCAGAATCGGTGGAGCGCTTTATCCAACGGACCCGGTTCTTTTCACCCAGTGAAACAACCACGCCACAGGAGTGGTTCCTGCCGAAGGCAGGGTTTCACCGGGCAAGCCGATGCCGGGATCATCGGATCAAAGGAGTGCGTCAGCCAGGGGTTTGAGCTCTTCCGGAACATCATAAGGCCCAAGCGGGAACGCAGGCCGCACAGGATCCAGGGCTTGGACAGCATCTACTTCATGAAGCGATTGGGGCCGTAACAGAAATGCTGTACTGACTCTGCTCTTCGATGCTCATATGAGTGAATCTCAACTTTAGGGCAAAAGTTGAGATTGTGCGACATGTTATCCTATCCCTTGCCGTCATCGAGCCGTTCCTCTATAATCAACCCATGAGCGATAAACTGCCCAATCCACATGATCTGTTTTTCAAGGGTGCGTTTACCCGTATCGAGATTGTCACCGGGTTCATTGAACACTATTTACCGAAAGAAATCACTGCCTATATCGATCTGAGTACTGTGGCTGTTGATTTGGAAAGCTATGTCTCTCGGGAGTTTAAGGAGTATTTCTCCGACGTGGTTGCCCAGATGCAGTTCTTGGACGGGACTTTGGGGGAGGTCTATTTCCTGTTTGAGCACAAGAAGGGACCGGAAAAGCTTGCCAGGCTCCAGATCCTGAACTATATGGTTCAGAAGTGGTTCAAGCTCATTCGAGAGGATGAGTACGAGGGGTACCTGCCGATCATTATCCCTATCATTGTACATCATGGTCGGAGGAAGTGGAGGCACAGTCTGGAGTTTGCTGACCTTTTCCACCTCCCCTCAGAGGACTTTCGTCAATTCGTGCCTCAATTCGAGCATCTGTTGCACGACATTTCGCACATAGACGAAGAGCGGCTCAAGACGACGACCCTTTTGCGCATTGTGCAGCTGATCATGAAATACATCGATAACCCAGGGCAGACATACAAGCTGCCGGAGATTGTAGACCTGCTCCAACAGTTGCAGGATAAAGATAAGATCACCGAGTACCTGGCTTTGATTCTGCAGTATGTGCTCCGGACCGGGGCAGTTACGATTCAACAAGCCAAAGATATAGTGAGGGATCTGCCTCACGGGGAGGAGACCGTGGAAACAACAGCTGATATTTTGAGGAAGGAAGGTGTTGAGATAGGACGTTCTGAAGGCAAAATCGAAAATGCTCAGGATAGTCTGATAACAGTAGCTCAGGCAAAGTATGGCACCTTACCCCCAGACCTGATCAAAAAAGTCCGTTCAATTCAAACCCTGGAGACGCTCCAAAGCCTTTTGACGCAAGCTGTCATCAAAAACAACGCTCAAAAGTTCTTTCAGGAAGTGGAAGGGATCTCAAAACAGCAGTAAGTCAATGATAAGTTGCTGAGCTTCCTATGCAATTAGCCTGCATTGGGACATTATATTGCGAGAGGTAACCATAAACCCGTCAAAATATCCCGTCTTAGTTGAAAGCGAGCAGATGGGGACATCCATGATAAGAAAGTCAAGAGGGAATAAAGAAGAAGGGACATTATGCTGCCAGTTGTGTTATGTTGCGAGATTGGAGCATGATCCCAATACGCTGTTACCAGCTGTATTGAAGAAAGCAGGAGGCTCAAAATGGCCCGGATGCCAAGATTCCTCATTCCCCACCAGCAGACTACGTATCATATTATCAGCCGGACAGCTCTGGACGGCTACCCTCTTGGCGAGCAGGAGAAAAGCCTATTGCTGACCATCATTCAGCAACTCTCGGCAGTCTATTTCTGCGAGGTTTTCGGCTTTTGCCTTATGGGCAACCACTTCCACCTCCTGGTTGCCATGCGGCCGGAGGACGAGGTCTCAGATGAGGAGGTACGAAAGAGCTTTCAGCGCAGGTATGGGGATGAGTATACCCTGATGACCGGTCAGATTCCTTTTTACCGTCAGAAATGGACGTCTTTGTCAGAGTACGTCAAAGAAATAAAACAAAGCTTTATCCGGGTGTACAACAAAAAGCGGGGGCGGAAGGGGACCTTCTGGGCCGAACGGTTCAAAAGCGTGATCGTGGAAAAGGGCGAGACACTTATCAACTGCCTGGCCTACATCGACCTGAACCCAGTCCGGGCTGGGCTGGTGGACAGGCCTGAGGACCACCGCTGGTCGTCCCTTGGCTACCGCTTCCGGTCCAGCTATAAGGAACAGTTCCTGTCCTGGAATCTGGGCCTTAAGGAATACAATGTGAAGAGTCCCAAGGAGCGGTTACGCCTGTATCGGGAGTTTGTCTATGCCCGGGGCGGTGTTGATACAGGAAATGGCAAGATCCTGGATGCTGTGCCCAGCCCCTGCCAGAATCGGTGGAGCGCTTTATCCAACGGACCCGGTTTTTTACCCGGTTAAACAGACCTCTGGTCTACGGCGAAAGCCGTGTTTAACTGGGTGAACAGATGCCGGGATCATTGGATCAAAGGAGTTCGTCAGCCAGGGGTTTGAGCTCTTCCGGAACATCATAAGGCCCAAGCGGGAACGCAAGCCGCACAGAATCAAGGGCTTGGAGCAGGTTTACTCCTTGAAGCGTCTGACCTGAAGCCTTGACGTCTCTCCAGCCTTACTACCCGCATTGTCCGCCTTCCTGCTGTATGCATACAACATCTCTGCAAATACATCTGAGCAGGATCATATTGGTTGATTCAGGGTCCCGTCCCAATCTCGTTTTGAGGAGAGCAGAGCTTGAAGTACTTCACAAAAGGCTGGTAACGACACGGAAATTCGAATTTGATGGACTTAAAAATAAACTTATAAATGAAATAGAACCAATTGCCAAAAATTGGGGCAACATTTTTGAGACGCAGTACTAGGCAAATAAGGCGGTGAGATCGCAGCTGAGAAAGTCGGCCAGATCCAGGCCATCCGGGCCGACGATCCAGGCTTTGGCCTCCGGCCAGCGATTTTGAAATTTGCTGAGGCCTGAATGGGTTTTACCCAGGGCTGAACTCTTGACTTCCAGGGCAGCAAGGCGGTTTCCTTTTTTGATCACAAAATCGACTTCCTGATTTCTTTCCCGCCAATAATAGACTGTGATGCCCTGGTCTTCTCCCTTGTTCAGCAGATGGGCGCCCACGGAAATTTCCACCAGACGGCCCCAGCGCTTGTGGTCAGCCCGCCATTCATCAGGGGGCAAGCCGGATTGGGAGGTGACCAGGGCAGTGTTTCTGGGCTGCCATTTGGGGCTGGATGCCCGGGTCCTTATTTTAGTCCCATGCCATTTTTGCAGGCCTTTGAGCAGGTACGCCCCTTCCAGCAAATGCTGATAATGGGCCAGGGTGGTTGTATTACCGGCATCCTGTAATTGTCCGAGCAGTTTTTGGTAAGACACGATCTGACCGGCATAATCGCAGCTCAGGGCATAGAGTTGGCGCAGAAGAGCCGGTTTCTCCACCCGGTGCAAGAGAAGAATGTCCTTGCCAATGGCTGTTTCGACCAATGAATGTTGAATATAGTCGGTCCAGCGTTGCCAGTCAGCGATCATTGAGGCTGATCCGGGGTATCCGCCGTAAACTATATACTGCTCCAGATCCCATCCAAAACATTGTTTCATTTCATTATAGGACCAGTGGGGCATGCGTAACATTTCAAATCGACCAGCCAGGCTTTCAGTCAAACCTTGCTGAATTTGCAGGGAGGATGATCCACATAGAACCAGATGAATGGGAGGAAGAGTAGCTCTGCTTTGGTCCCAAAGTTTCTTGATGTGCTCTGCCCAGTTATGGACTTTTTGGATTTCATCCAGAACTAAAAGCACTTTTTTTTGGGCAGAGGCAGATTTGAATTGGGCTGTATTCCAGGCTTGTTCGATCCATTCGCCGCCTGGCGGGGCAGGAGCATCGGCTGATGCATAGACTGTGGGACCGCTCCATTCTTGGCATGCCTGCAAGACAGCGGTAGTTTTACCTACCTGCCGGGGACCGAGAAGCACTTGCATAAGAGGCCGGTCTTCCCGGAGTCTGCTCATGAGTGTTCTTGTTTTATCTCTTTTGAATTCAGGAAGATGCATGTAAATATACCATTTGCTCAATGTGCTGAGTAAAAATACTCAATACACTGCATGGATGTCAAGAGAAAGGAAGTGGCCAAGCAGAAACAGGTGTGCCGTTGCAATAAAAATTCGAACAAAATCCGGTCCAGAGGGTAACACATTCAAGCCGCGGCGGTTTCATGTATAAGCTGCTCAATGTGCGTGAGCGCCTCTTCTTTTTGCTCCAGCTCCAGATCGGTTCTGGCACCGAGTGCCTCATGAAACCTCTTCAGGAGTGGACTGATATAGCGAATCGAGGAAAGTAAGTCCTGGATTCGGTTTTTGCATCTTGTAAAGGCCGATTGCCTGAGAAACTCCTGGTCCAGATTCATGGCTGTTACCACAAGGTTAAGGATGCTATCCACAGTGGGTACTTTCTGGGTCTGTTCTTCTGCCTTGCGCCTCTGGTTTTCCTGGTGCAGCTCATAGCTGTAACGCTCTTGGCAATACTGCTGGTAACGTTCGTCGTCCAGATCCTGCTGAATATTATTTAAGATGCCGAAAAAATAAGACAGGTTGCAGCGGTTGTGGTCCCGGTTGACTGCCCTTAAAAACGCTTCTTCAGATTTGGTTATGGCTTCTTGGTCATAGCCTTTGATGCAATATTCTGCTCTTTGAAGTTCAGACGAAGATAGCGTGATGTTGTGATAAGTGATCAGCCAATGCAGTTTGTCTCGTTTGGCCTGATGGGCATCATCATCCTTTTTCTGCTGGTGCTCTATAAGTCGGGCCCGCTCTTTCTCCTGCTCCTGGGCAGAGACAGGTGTCTGCATCTGATCGGCAGGAGTGGGCCGGGGCGTACGCAGGGCCAGCTTGTTGCGCATCTGCATATACAGGCAGACGAGCATCCTCAGTACGCTCTCACCCAGAGCATAGGGAGATGACGTATCAATATGCACTTCTCCAATAGCCTGCTTGAGTTGACTGAATGCTCCTTCGTCAGTTCCGTTGCCCTTGGGATTGGCCGGCCCCGCAGGCAAGACGACAATATCGTGCATATCCAGAAAACTCATGACCTCCTCGCTTAAATTGGCACTGCCTCTATCAAAGACGACGCCCAAAGGCAGCCCCCAGGCCTCTTGGTGTTTTTTCAGGACAGAAAGGACCCCGTCGCCCGTTTCCGTCGGGGTGATCTCATAGGCAGTATGGCAAAAGCTGCCCGCATCAACGCCAAGTTCGAGATTGTAGCTCATAACCAGGTCTCCCACGTGGACATTAATGGTGCTCCCATCCAGGCTGAGCACCCCGTTAGGGATCTGCTGGCATAAGCTTTGATAAAACTCTGGCCGTTTTTTCTTGGTCTGTGGTCTCCACAAATCATTGGCAATCAGGATGTCCTTGATGGTCTTTAGGCCCAGATCCAGCTGGAGTTCATCTTTGATGGTCTGGACAAATTTTGTGATCCGCAGTCGATTGCCCCGTTCTTTGAGAGCCCTGGCTTTGTCCACGATGTGACGGATAATCTCCATGGTCACTTTAGTCGCGGTGCCCCGTTTGTCGCCGGTGCGATAGGGGCAGAGATTGTCATCATAGGCCTGATCCCAGTCACTCAGCGTGCTTAAAGAAATGCCCAAAAGCCAGGAGATAATCCGAGTCGACCAGGGCTCATTGCGGACAAAAGCTACCGTTTTTTGTTTGTCTGGCTCTTGAAAGTGTTTTTTTTACTGGCCAGCCACTCATCGACATGGTGGATTTCCCAGGCCAGCTTCCGGGCACGGTTTTCAAAGGCTTCTCGCTCATAATCCTTGGAAAGCTTTTCATTCTTAGCCTGAAGCTCGGCCAGATCGTGTTCAAGTTCCGAACGCTTTGTTCTTTCTGTACTGGAGGCAAACTTTTCAGCCCATTGGTAGCCGGTCTTGCGCGAGACTCCAGCTGTCTCGCAGACGCTTTTGACGTCAAAATCTTTATCCAGGCCCTTGTCTTTCTGGATCCGGCGGGCCTTTATCAAGATGGCCACCTCTTCCGGGGTCAAAGACTCAGACATGGGAACCTCCTTTGATCACTACGGGCTGGCCCAGAAGGTACAACGTGACCGACCCGTCCGGGGCCAGCACCAAATTGACGATACTGCGCTCTATATCCTGGATCTGGGCGGTAACGTCACGTGAATTGGCTATGTCGTCAAGGGCCTTTTGCTCCTGGCCCTGGAAGCGCTCGGCCGGAACCAGGAAACCTCCCAGTCCCTGGTGCGGACGCTTGTGGTTATAGTGGTCCACCCATTTGGTCAGGGCCGAAAAGGCCTGCTCCAGAGTGGAAAAATGCTCTTGACTAAAGAGCTCATTCTTGATGCGCTTATTTAAGGCCTCCACCTTGCCCAAGGTCTGCGGGTGGTGAGGCCGGGCGTGGGTGTGATCTATGCCTTGGTTTTCCAGGTACTTTTCAAAGCGGTTGATCCCACGCCATGAGTAGAAGACAAAGCCACGGTCTGTGAGCAGCTCTTCCATCTTGCCGTACTGGTCGACAGCTCCCCGGACCAGCTGTATGACCTCATCCACGGAGGTTTGCTCCAGGAGCCGAAATCCGAGGATAAACCGCGAAAAATCGTCAATGAGCAGGATCAGATAGACCCGGGCCTTATTGATGGTCACCTCCAGGATGTCCATCTGGGCCAGCTCCAAGGGACGGCTGGCCTCGAAGCGCTGAGTGGCCGAGGTCTCTTCCTGCTTTTGCTTGGCAGTGTACCCGTTGGCCTCCATAACCTTCCGGATGGTACGGATGGAGATGGTAGTGCCCTGACGTCGGAGCTGGCTACGGACCTGTCCGGGACCATATGCAGGATTATCATTCCATACCTGCAGGATGGCCGATTCCTGCTCAGGAGTTATTTCCTTTTCCCCCCGGCCTGGCCGGTGGGGTTGATGCTCGAGAAAAGCTTCTTCACCAAGCTCCTCGAGCTGTCTTCGCCAATCATAGACCGTGGTATAGTGGACACCAGCTACTTTGGCTGCTTCCTTTGGTCCGATCTGTTTGGCGTGCTCCAGGATAGTAAGTTTGTCCTGTTGACTAAATTGCTTGCTGCCCATGACACTTCCTCCTCTGGTTTGAGCCGGGAGAAAGTGTTACCCTGATTGAAGCTATTTTGTCCGGATTTTTTTTATCAGAAACAGGTAGATTTGTGCTCATCAAAAAACACAAAAATTTTATAAAATTACCCCTAAATCCTGGACAAGCGTTCAAAAGTTTGCTACAAGGGGCTCGCCATGCACATAAAGAGCCCCTTTTCATATTTGCCAAGCATAACGCTGCAACCAGTCGAAAGAGACCAGAAAGACCGGTTCAAGTCTTTGATGGCCAAGCATCACTATCTTGGAGCCTCACCCAAAATTAGTGAAACCCTCTGGTATGTCGCCACACACTCTGATCAGTGGGTTGCTCTGCTTACATTCTCGGCTGCCGCTTTGAAGTGTGCGGCCAGGGACCAGTGGATTGGATGGGAATATCGGCATCGGTTTGACCGATTGAAGTTGCTGGCAAACAACTCTCGTTTTCTTATCCTGCCGGGCTGGAACCTGCCAAACCTGGGCTCTCGTATCCTATCACTTTGTGCAAAGCGCATCTCTTTTGATTGGCAACAACATTTCGGCCATCCACTGTTGCTCCTGGAAACCTTTGTCGATCCAAAACGTTACACAGGCACCGTTTATCGCGCCTCCAACTGGATAGAGTTGGGGCTGACCAAAGGTTTTAAAAGAATCGGCCAAGGATACAGTGCCAAACCTTCATCCCCTAAGCTCATCTTTGTCTTGCCACTTCAAGCCAACTCCAGAAAACTTTTGTCTTGTGCCATTCTCAAGCCAACCTATCAAAAAGGAGAACCAAAAATGACTATGAATGCTGAACAGATGCGCTCGCTTCCGGAATACTTCACAACTGTAATCGATCCTCGCAGGGCACACGGATGTCGTCATCGAATATCTACAGTTCTGGCCATTGCATCAGCCGCCACCCTGTGCGGAATGAAAGGCTACAAGGCCATCTATGGCTGGGCTAATAACCTGGGGCAAAAGGCCAGGCAACGATTTCGGTGTCGCAAAGAAAAAGGAAAATATGTCATCCCCAGCCAGTTCGTTATACGTGATGTTCTGGTCCGGGTGGATCCAATCGAAGTAGATCAGGCCCTGCAACGCTGGAATGAAGACCAAGGCCTGACAGACACTTGCCTGGCTTTTGATGGCAAAACAATGAAAAACGCCATTGATGAAAATGGGCGGCAAACACATATTGCCAGTGTTGTTGGCCATGAATCCAAGGCCACCTACACCCAAAAAAAGTAGGTACTCTACCTGTAGACGAAAATAGCGAAGAAACAAAGCAAACAAACGAAATCGGGATGTTTATCCCAATCCTGGACCAAATAGAAATCTCTGGAAAAACTATCACCGCCGATGCTCTTCTTACTCAGAAAAAACTGGCCGAATACATCGTGGGGCGCGGCGCAGACTACCTTTTTACCGCCAAACAAAACCAGTCCACTCTCTACGCCGATATCAAGAGATCCTTCGTAAACCGAAAAGAACCTGACTGTTGTGTCCAAGACCCACCAGCCCATGGTCGAATAGACACTCGCTCCGTCTGGGTCACTTCTGAGTTAAATAAGTACCTTAAATTTCCCCATGTTGGCCAGGCTTTTTGCATACATAAAAAAACTGTGTATCAAAAAAGCGGGAAAATTGAGGAGAACACTTTCTATGGTATAACCAGCCATAGTCCGGAGAAAGCTGATCCTGCTAGAATACTACAAATTCATCGTGGACAATGGACTATTGAAAACAGCAAACACTATATCCTTGATTGGACTTATGACGAAGATAGAACTAGGATTAGAACCGGCAATGGTCCAGCAAATACCAATCGCTTAAGAGGTTTCGCCATAGGGTTACTTAAATCCAGAGAAGTCAAAGATATCGCTCAGAAAGTGCGAGACCTGCACCAAAGAGTCAGGCTCGTCTTTGATTATCTAAAAATGACCAAAAATTCTCGAAAAACTACCACAACATAAAGGAGAACAAATTTGCCGTGAGTGGCCAAGAGCTACTGACGCAATAAGATGAATACACCTTGTTTCATCGATGACCAGTCATCGGGGGATTGCCCGATCTAAGCATTCTTTGGAAAACTGTGTATGGATCTGTCTTGCTGCCCGATGCTGGCAAGGAATGTGTATCGTTGACCCAAGCATAGATGATAATCCTGGTCTGAGAATCAAAGCGGAAAAATATTTTGGAGTTTTCGGAAGAGGCAAGAAAGTTGATAGGTGATGAGCTTCAACTTATCCAGTTTGGTGAAATGCCAAAAGACGCAAAACCGTTTAAGGGTCAGAGATCCCGGTAAATGACTTTTTTGTGCATTAAGAATCATGCACGCTCTATTGGCACAAATATTTTATTTCGTATCTTATTGAGATGAAATGACAACTTCACTTTCAGGCGGCCGACAAGAGTGATCTCTTGTTCATTGAGCTTGTGGCAGAGCTTGTCGGCTGCTTTGCGATACTTGGTGTTATCGATTCCATCTATGATCACGACCAAGGTGTCGCCGATGAGTTTGATAAGACCGGATCTTCGAGTGATCATCCCCAGTATTTGTTTGATGTCCCTGGGATCATCATAGCAGTCCCGAAAGATCTCCACCAACCGTTCCCGGGAATGGAAGGCCAGACACTGCATGAGATCATAGAGCTTTTTCTTTTCCAGATCGCAGCGGTTCATGGGTCTTCCCTTGAGCAGCTCCAGGATTGAGATCTTATCCGGGAGTTGACTGAGCTTATCTTCAAAGCGCTGAAGCTCGGTTTCTTTTTCCGCCTTCTCCTGCTCAAGCTTGGTGAGCTTTTTTTCGATCCGTTTGTCCTGGCGGTTGCCGAGTTTATACTTACGGAGATCGATCTCCTTTTGCAGCTCTTTGATATCGTTTTTGAGGGCTTTGATCCCTTTTCGAATCAGGGCAATGTCTGGATTGTCCACCAAGGGCTGCTCTTCAAGCTCTTTGAGATCATAGCCCGGATGATAATCCAGGTTGAACCAAGCCAGGGACTCCTTAAAGAAGTTTTCGGATTTCCCCAACGCTGAAGCATATAATAGGCAATCTCGTGGACCGGTTTCTCTGTGTTGTTGGTGTATATCCCCATATACTTGCCTGATTTTTGGAATTTGATGGCCACCAGGCGCACCTGCATGGAACTTGGCTCGTTCCGGCCATCGTTTTTGGCGGTTTGAGTCGTCTCTCGAATGGTTCGAGACGTTTCAGCAATCTCAATTTCTTCTTCTGCAATACACATGGGGATAAAGCCGGGCAATTCAGTCATTGCCTTTTCAGGAAGGTGTTTGGCCCAGGTGACGAAATCAGCCTGCTGATCCAGCTCGTTGAAAAAATGAACCCCATACCCGCCCCGGTCAAAGACCAGGATGGGGCGCTCAATTCCCAGGTCGATGAGCATCTCGGCGCTGCGGGCAATCATGGGCCTGAAATCGATCTCACAGGATTCGGTGAGAAAGAACAAGGAGCCTGCCCTGTAAATCGGTGACCGCATAAATCTCATTGCCTTTCAAGGGCATGCGCCGGACTGTATAGTAGCCTTTGGCAATGACGTGCAGGCCGTAGTAGGGCAGGAAGTGCCCGTCTATAAAAAAGACTTCCTTGTCGATTCGATCTTTTTCAAGGAGGTTGCGGGCCACATCTTCTATCAGCTGGGGACTTTTCTCCTGTGAGGCCAGACGGCCAAGGAGTCCTCGCAGGGTCTCTTTTCCGGTGCACGGGGCTGACCGATCAATATGCCCAGGTCACCAGCATTGGCCAGTTTTAAGGATTCAATCGAGGGAAAGCCCAGATTGATGCTGTGAAAGATCGTCCCCAGGGCATCGAGAGCTTGATACCTGCTCCCGAATTGATACGGATAACAGGAAAGAAGTTCCTCAAACCCGATTTCCTGGAGAAAGAGATGGTGCATGAGCTCCCCGGCAAAGGGAAGCCGTTCTCCCTGCTTGAGCTTGGCTATGAGCTCTTCTTCAGCCTTGGTCTTGGCCTCAGGGGATTTTGTTTCGGCTAATTCTTCTTGCTTTTGCTTCAGTTCGGGATCAAGTTTAAAGGGAAGTTTGAGCTGCTGCTGTGGACTGTGCTCTTTTGCTGTCTCCTCGGCAATCTTGGCCATATCCAGGAGTTCTTGTTTGTCGGGCGGTTTAGGTTTTGGAGGTTCATGCTTGATTCGTATCCGGGCCACGGCATTCCTGGAGACCTCCATGCCCAAATCTTTCCCAGCCTGATTGGCGATTTTTTGATCCGACCAGTCCGGATGTTCTTCTTGAAGCTTTCGTATATGTCCCTGGATCTCATTGATATATTTGACAGGTTCTTTTCTGCCCCGATTTTCGAGGAGCACCGCCTCCAGGCCTAAAAGTTCTTTTGTTTTCAAAAGGTCGGCGACGGTATTTCGATGGAAGCCACAGATTTCGCCGGCAATGGTTTTGGTACAGAGTCCAAGTTCAACGAGCTGAATAGCAGCCTGTCTTCTTTCCGCGTTTTCGTCGGCATCAAAACGGGTCACGGGCATGGCGTTTAAGAAGACGGTTATGATATGTCTTCCTTTGTGGTCGTACTCGGAGCCGACGAGAAAGTTTTCGATTTTCCGGCATGTTGGGCTCATGGGAAGAAGATAGCAGAAAAACTTTGGAAAATCAAGACTTATCTTTAGTTATTTTATATATTATTTTACCAATTATATCAGTATGTTATCAATTTGATGCATCGGTCGTGCACAGTTTTTATTGAGAAGGTTATTGTATAACAATTCTAAGTACTTATAAAAATGAATGGGTATTCACCGTGAAGTCTGAAGGGTATAGATTCGGGCGTTATTGAAATTGCGCTGAAGTACGATAAGGAAGCGTACCGTTGTGTTCTGGCAGTCCTATTGGGAAAAAATATTTATGTATTACATGCCTTTCAGAAGAAATCGAAGAAAGGTATCGCCACACCGAAAAAAGACATAGATTTGATTAATAAACGTTACAAGGAAGCGCAGGAGCTTGCAAAAGATGAGAAAAGCGAAAACAGACATTGAATTTGAGGAAAGCTCGGGCAATGTTTTCGCCGACCTTGAATTGCCAGGAGCTGATGAATTACAGGCTAGGGCCATGATCGGCTGCCATGTGATTCAGCTTTTAAAAGAAAAAAAAATGAAACAAAGGGAACTGGCTGATCTTTTAGGGATAAAGCAGGTTGAAGTTTCCCACCTGTTAAACGGTCATTTCAGCCGTTTTACCACGGACAAGCTGCTGGATTTTCTAAAACGCATGGACCAGAAAGTGACTATCCGGATCAGTCCTCATAAAAACGGCGAGCCATATCAGAATGTTTTTTGCGGATAATGATTGCAGGCCAGATGATTAGTTGACGAGCTGGTATTATTATCGATGTTCGGCAGGCAAAAGCTTTAACCCATACATGAGTTCTGCACGGGTTACTGTTGATATACAGATCTTTGATGGCAGAATACTTTTGAATTTTGTCTCTATATTCGCAGAACGCCCTTTTGTTAGGTAACTTGATATGTCAGTATCCAACATATAGAGCATAAATCAGCTTGCAAAGTCTTCTTGTGAAGAATCATCATCAAAAATACCATGTTCTTGTGCGAGGACATTCATCGGTCTATCAGCCATGAACTTATCTGAATCAGGAATAGAATGGATAAGATCGAAGAAGTCTTTCCATGCACCTGCATCTGGCCTGTTTGAAAGTACCACATCTCCTGTGGTCTCATCCCGAGAGACATACACCTCATCACTATTGAAAAGAAAATCCTTAGTACCGGACAATTTTTTGTAACTTAAGATGCAGTTATGCTGTGAATATTTTAAAAACTACATTTTATAAATTTTATTCTAATTTTGACATTTCTTGACTCAAAGCTTATAAAAGCTTCGAAATTCATGTTAAATGGACTCACATCGGCCTCTATGAGGCTATTTTGAGCGCTTCAATAAAAAATAATATCATATTTATCTTGATTTATATTCCACAACCTGATAACGATCCCCTAAAACCAAAGGGGGTCGCTATGCATCATATTGAAATTACGAAGAAAGAACTTGGTAAACATCTTGATTGGAATGCAGCCAGGATTCAGTTAGTTGCATTATTCATCACTGCTTTATTTAAAGCACGTTCAGTTTCCCTATCAAAAATTGCAATTAAGATGGATGGTAAAGCAAATAAAGAGTCAAGATGCAAAAGAATATCAAATTTCTTTGCAAAATTTACTTTTTCTTATGATGATATAGCCTTATGTATAATGAAAATATGTGGGTTTTATGGCGAAAATGTCGTACTTGCAGTAGATAGAACAAATTGGAAGTTTGGAAAACTAGATATTAATATATTGACATTAGCAATTGCGACTGATGGCCTAGCAATACCAATAATGTGGATATTTTTACCTAAACAGGGAAACTCTAATACAAAAGAACGAATATCATTGATTAATAGATATATAAAAGTATTTGGAAAAGAGAACATAGATTGCTTAGTAGCAGATAGAGAGTTTGTTGGTACCGATTGGTTTATATATTTGACTCGTGTTCTTGGTATTAGTGTAAGAATACGTATAAAAGATTCATATAAAATAAATAAAAAAAGTGGTGATCTTGCTCCAGTTAAAAACTTTTTTAAAAATATAGCTATAGGACAAACAAAGATTTTAGAAGGCAAAAGATATTTATGGGGTTTACAACTATTTTTTATTGGTACGAAATCAAAAAATGGTGAGCTTGTAATTGTTGTTACTGAAAGCCGTGTTTATACAGCACTTGAAGACTATGCCAAAAGATGGGGTATTGAAACCATGTTTAAAGCACTAAAGTCTAAAGGATTTGATTTTGAATCAACGCACTTAAACAACTATGAACGCTTGAGTAAAATGACAGCTTTATTAGCAATTGCTTTTGCATGGGCGTATAAAGTCGGCACTATTGAAAATAAGATTAAAAAAATAAAAATAAAAAGCCATGGACGTAAGGCTGTCAGTATTTTTCGTTACGGGTTAGATATACTTGATGATATATTAAGTCATATAGGCACGAAAATTCATGAATTCAAACATGTTGCGAAATTATTGTCATGTACTTAGAAGAAAATCACTAGGAAGTCGCACTGCTTGACTACTGCCATTCTTAAATAGCTTAGCAGTTTGTGTTTTTTTCATCTCGCATCTCTCCTTTTGTGTATATATTACAGTATATACATGCGCAGGTTTCTGTGTCAATGCATGCAATCTGGAGATTGTTATTGATACGGGTGATCAGAGGTCCTGGCAAACAAAAAGGTGAGATTGCAGCTGAGGAAGTCGGCCAGATCCAGGCCATCCGGGCCGATTATCCAGGCTTTGGCCTCCGGCCAGCGATTTTGAAATGTGCTGAGGCCTGAATGGGATTTGCTCAGGGCTGAACTCTTGACTTCTCGTTCCCAGGGTTTATCCAGTGAAATCTCTTCCATTTCACCGGGATCCGCCCTGGGAACGTTTTTTCTTATGGCTCCGGCCATTCTCTTCTCTGGTCTAGGGTTCAAGCCAGGCCATAAAAAAGGGCTGGAGCCCCAAGAGGGAACGTTACGAGGGAGGACCCTCGTAACGAAGAAAAAAGACCGCGGAGCGGTCGACAGAGGCTCCCACGCAGAGCGTGGGAGCGATAAAAGGATTTCGAGCACCTTTTGTTTCATCGGAACAACAGCCGGCGCATTGTGCATTTTGCTGAGTTTATACGTTCCCTGTAATATGACTAGAATTATAAGCAAAAGTTGACAAATATGCTTTTTTGTCTAAAATAATAAACATGGATAGGCAGGAACTCGGCACACAGATAGCCGTCTTACGCAAACAAAAGGGTTGGGACCAGTCCGAGTTGGGCAGGAGGGCCGGTGTCTCCCGGGCCTTTGTCTGCAATCTGGAACGGGGAACAGGAGGGGATCCGGGGCTCCAAAAGGTCCTGAACATTCTGAACCTTTTTTCCAAAACATTGGTGATCACGGATATAGGCGAACCTCCGACCCTGGATGACCTCCTCATGGAGCAGGCCTTGTGATCCACGTGCTAACTGATGGCCTTCAGACTGGAGCCCTGGGTAGGGAAGGCAGGAAGCCTCACGATGTCTTTACCTACTATCCAGAGGTGGGCCAGAAACAATCCGTTTCCTTAACCATGCCTGTTCGCCTGCAAAGTTACGTATCCCCTGCTGGTTCCCTGCATCCCATATTCGACATGAATCTCCCTGAAGGATTTTTGCGAAACTACCTCACAAAAGCCATTTCTGTCTCGTATATGACAATCCTGAGGCGAGAAGAGGAATGCTGGCCCCCACCTTTGATGTCGTGACCACCACTGTTTATGTTCCAAATGATGCTATGGCCCTGACCCTGGACGGCTCGAAAAAGTGGCCTGCCCGAGAAAGATTGCTCAAGTTCGCCGTAGACCACTGTGGCCTTCGGCACAAACATGCGATCAGGATCCTGGAAGAAGTCAAGCATGGTGTCAGACAGGCCCAAAAAAAACTTGAGCAAGGGATCAGGGATATGAACGGTTTTTCCACCTAATGTCTTGGAAAATAACAAACAATAATTTTCGAGAATGACTGATGAATATCTGCATTGTGGGAACTGGATACGTGGGACTGGTGACTGCCGCCTGTTTTGCCGAGATGGGCAATCAGGTGGTCTGTGTGGATGTGGATGAAGAAATCGTGAACCGGCTGCAGCAGGGCAAAATACATATTTATGAACCCGGGCTGGAAGAGCTGGTTCAACGCAATCACCAGGCCGGGCGGCTGAGCTTTACCACCCAACTGGCCCAGGGCCTGGAAGACAGCCTGTTTGTTTTTATCTGTGTGGGCACTCCGGCTGATGGTGACGGGTCCTGCGACATGAGCGCAGTGAAGGCTGTGGCCCGGCAGATCGGCCAGACCGTGACCGATTATAAGATTGTGGTCACCAAGTCCACGGTCCCGGTGGGTACGGCGGATGCCGTCCGCCGAATCATCACGGAAGAACTGGCCTCCCGGGGGGCACAGCTGGAGTTCGACGTGGTCTCCAACCCTGAATTCTTAAAAGAAGGCGACGCGGTTGGAGATTTCCTCAAACCGGACCGGGTGATTGTGGGCACAGACAATGTGCGCACCGCGGAGCTGCTCAAAATCCTGTACAGCCCGTTTGCCCGCAGCCGGGACAAGCTGATGATTATGTCTGTGCGCAGTGCAGAGATGACCAAATACGCGGCCAACTGTATGCTGGCCACTAAGATATCTTTTATCAATGAGGTGGCGAATATCTGTGAACGGGTGGGAGCGGATGTACGAGAAGTCCGGCTGGGGATCGGAGCCGACCACCGCATCGGTTATGAGTTCATCTACCCGGGCATGGGCTTTGGAGGCTCGTGCTTTCCCAAGGATGTCCAAGCCTTGGTCAATATAGCCAAGAACCATGCCTACGAGCCCCAGTTGTTGACTGCAGTGCATGAGGTCAATCAGCGCCAGAAGACGACATTGGCCACCAAGATCCAGGATTACTTCCAGCCCCAAGGCGGGGTGGCCGGCAAGACCCTGGCCGTTTGGGGGCTTTCTTTTAAGGCCAACACCGACGATATCCGGGAATCTGCTGCCCTGGCTATGATCGATGAGCTGACCGGACAAGGTATGACTGTGCGGGCTTATGACCCGGAAGCCGGGGAGCGGACCCGGCAGTGGTATGCGGACAATCCCTTGGTCGAGATTGGAAACGACGGATACAAGATTCTGGACGGGGCCCAGGCTTTGGCTGTGGTCACGGAATGGAACCAGTTTCGGAACCCGGATTTTTCAGGCATCAAGCGCAGGCTCAGCGCTCCGGTGATTTTTGACGGTCGAAACCTGTATCATCCGGAACACTTGGCCAGCCAGGGGTTTGCTTATTTTTGCATCGGCCGGCCGGTTTCTGGAGTAGGGGGTTAGAGGTCAGCGCCGCCACTGGCGGCGGCCGCCAGTTTGATCCGGGATGAAACTTGTAATTTAGCAATTTTTTTGAGTCTCGTTTTATACGAGGAACATTTACATTTGACCCACTATTCAACGACACGGAAATTCGAATTTAAGTAATAATTAAACTTATAAATGAAGTAGAACCAATTGCCAAAAATTGAGGCAACATTTTTGAGACGTGGTACTAGTGTGTTTCCAAAGTATCATATCCGCATGGATCGGGGCTTTTGAAGCTGAACACTGAACACTGATCCCGCCAAAGGCGGGACTGAACACTCCAGGCACCTTACACCTGAGAACAAAATTACCGTGGGTAGGGAGCGTCGGGCAGCAAATCAAAGTATGAATAAGCAAAAAACCCCGAATCGATTCGGGGTTTTTTGCTTGGCCAAGAAAATGCGTTACAAGCGGGATTCCAGGTGCCCCATGCATCTTCGCAGCTGTAATTCCTGGAGCACAGCCCGCTCGTATTCGAGACTGAAAAAGGGGAGTTGATCATTATCTTTTTCGGCGTAGGATTCCATGAACTGGGTTTCTTCCCAAAAATCCAAAAGCTCTTCATTAGGTAAGGTTTTGATTTGATCGGCAACCGATACATTTTCAAAATAGGGGAAGTATTGGGCCATTAACCAACTGCCTCCTTTGTTGGTTTGTCAATTTGCTTGCGGTCCGCTCAAGCAAATAGATTATGATCCAATGTGGAAAATTTTGCAAGCCATGGATTGGCGGTCAGCCTTGCCGGAGGTCCCGTGTGCGGCGGGACTGAAACCTGAATACTTCCGGAACCTTGCAGTTGAGAACAAAATTACCGTGGCTTCGTCCTGACCAGGGCTTGATCTGTGATCTCGGAAGGGATACGCATGATCTGGTCCTTAGCTGAGCGGTATGCCATATTCACTCACTTTTTGCTTTGCATATTTCAACCGCCCCGATGAGTGATCAAGGAACAATTTCGTGTTAATACCTCCCAAACTGCAAAAAAGTCTCAGACAAGCCAACCCCATCGTTTGTAAAAGCGGCCCTGCCTCCCAAGCGATTATCGCTCAACGAGAGCTGAATCAGGGTCGGAACGTGCTCCTCATCGTCCCGGATCAGGGGACTCTGGCCCAGATTTTCTCCATTGTATCCCTTTTTTCCCCCTCCAGTCCCGAACTCCCGATCTGGGAGCAGGAATGGCTCAGCCTGCCGGCATATGATCCCCAGCACTTGGATCGGACCTTGTGGGCTCAGCGCTGGGCCGTCTTATACGCTTTGCGCCATCAACCAAGTCCCAAAGGCCTTGTCCTTAGTCTGGATAATCTGTTGCCCTATTGGCCGCCGCCTTCTATCCTGGATCGGGAGTCTTTTCTGGTCCACAAGGGTGAGGACTTTTCCCCGGAGCTTCTGGTTGAGCAGGCCATAATCCTGGGCTTTGAAAGGGTCTCCATGGTTACCCGAATAGGCGAGCTGTCCTGGCGGGGGGATATTCTCGATATCTTTCCTCCCGGTTATTCCTGGCCAATAAGGTTGGAATTTTTTGGAGACCTGGTGGAGAGCATGCGGGTTTTTGAGCCCTTATCCCAGCGCTCACGGCACGAGTTGCAGGAAATGGTTCTTTTGCCCTGCGTGCCGGCTGTGTTCCAAGAGCAAGCCATGCAAGAGGCCCGGGATTATTGGACCCACTTGTGGACCATAGGTGGCTTGGACAAACCGACCAAATCCCACCTGGAAACAGCCTTGGAGGGTGGAGAGCAATTTATCTGGCCGGGGCTCTTTTATCCCCAGAGCGTATCTTTGGGAAAATGGCTGCGAGAGGGAAGCAAGTATTTGCTTCTGGATGCCAGTCAGGCCAGGACACGAATGGAAGGGATTGAAGGGGATTGGAATACATTCGTTCAAGCAGAGAAGGAAAGAAAGGGGCTTCATTGGCCGGAATGGTATTTGGTTCAGCCGGCGGCAAGGGCCCGCAAGCTATGGATCGACCGGGATCAGATCCTCTTTGAGAGCCTGCCGGTGGGAGATAGGGACCAGAATCTGGCCTTGCCGGAGCGCCGATTTGCTTCCTTCCAGGATGTGTTTTGGCAACCGGAACAGCGCAAGCGCCCCTGGCGGGCACTGGTTGAGAGCTTGAAAGAGTGGTTGCGGACCACGTATCAGGTTGTCCTTGTCTTTCATACCCAAAACTCCAGACGTCGCTTTCTGGAATTGATCGGAGAAGAGGATATCCCGGTCCATACCGCCTATCAGGCCGATCGCAAGGGGGTTTTTGTCCTCATCGGCTCTGTGGAGGGCGGTTATGAATTGCACTGGAACCACGTGCGCATCCTGTCCGAGGATGTCTTGCAGCCCGGATCGGCCCGCTCAGCCAGAAGAGGTACAAAACGAACAGATGATTTCAAGGGCCTTAAAAAACTGGAAGAGATCGAACCGGATGATCTGTTGGTCCACCGGGATTACGGGCTGGGTCAGTATGCCGGGCTGACCCGGATGCAGGTAGATCAGACCGGAAATGACTATCTGGTCCTGATTTTTGCTGGAGAGGACAAGCTCTACGTCCCGGCAGACCGTTTAAATCTGATTCAAAAGTATAAGGGTCCGGAAAACGCGACACCGGCCCTGGACCGATTGGGCAGCATCAGATGGAGCAAGACCAAGGAACGGGTGCGCAAAGTCTTGGAGGCCATTGCCCACGATTTGGTTCAGATGTATGCCTACCGGAAAGTGGCTAAAGGATATTCGTACGTCCCAGACCAGGATATGTTGCGCGAGTTTGAGACCACCTTCGGATTTGAAGAGACCCCGGATCAGGAACAGGCCATCCGGGATGTGTTTGCAGACATGGAAAGCGATGAACCTATGGATCGCTTGGTGTGTGGTGACGCGGGATTTGGAAAGACCGAAGTGGCCCTGCGGGCCGCTTTTCGGGCCGTGTGCGCCGGCAAGCAGGTAGCCATGCTCTGTCCGACGACGGTCCTGGCCGAACAGCACTATCAGACCTTTAAGCAACGCATGGAGGATTTTTCCGTCCAGGTGGAAATGGTCAGTCGGTTTGTTCCGGCCCGCAAGCAAAAGAAAATCCTGGCTGCGGCGGAAAAAGGACAGGTGGACATCCTCATCGGTACCCACCGGCTGCTTTCGGCCGATGTGCATATCCCTAACCTGGGCCTCTTTATCCTGGACGAAGAGCAACGCTTTGGGGTCAAGCATAAGGAAAAGTTGAAAAATATCCGCCAGACCATCGATGTGTTGACCTTGACCGCCACTCCCATACCGCGCACCTTGCAACTTTCTCTGTCCGGGATCAGAGGGTTGAGCATTATCGAAACGCCGCCCCAGGAACGTAAAACTGTGCAGACCTCCCTTGTGGAGCGGGACAAAGGCATGCTGGGAGCCATCGTTCAGCGAGAGCTGGACCGGCAAGGACAAGTCTTCTGGGTATCCAACCGGGTCCAAGGTCTTCCTCGAGTTAAAGAGTATGTGCAGTCCCTGGCTCCTGGGGCCCGGGTGGCCATGGCTCACGGCCAGATGTCTGAACGTAACCTGGAAGAGACCATGCACGCTTTCTGGCACGGGGAGGTGGATATCCTGGTTAGTACGGCTATTATCGAATCCGGGTTGGACTTCCCCCGGGCGAACACTTTAATAGTGGATCAGGCCCAGATGTTCGGATTGGGTCAGCTCTACCAGTTACGGGGCCGGGTGGGGCGCTCCAAGGTCCAGGCCTATGCCTATTTTGTCGTTCCCTCGGTGAGTAAGCTGCCCAAGAAATCGGCCAGGCGCTTGCAGACTATCTTAGATATGGACTATCACGGGGCCGGTTTCCAGGTGGCCATGGAGGATTTGCGTCTGCGCGGAGCCGGGAATATATTGGGGGAAGTCCAGTCCGGGACCATGAGCAAAGTGGGGTTGGACCTCTTTTTGGAGATGCTGGAGCAGGAGGTTCGCCGAGTCAAGGGCGAACCTGTGCAGCAAGAGACGGATCCGGAGCTGAATATAACCTTTGAAGCAAATATTCCCGGCCACTTCGTCCCAGCCCCTCAGGAACGCCTTCAATATTATCGGGGTATGTCCTCGGCCACGTCCGATATGCAACTTGCTGAATGGGTCGAGGACCTGCATGACAGATTCGGCGCATTGCCGGAAGCGGTCCACAACCTGGTGGCCGTGTTGAAACTTAAACGCCGTTTGGCCGCCTTGCAGGTCAAGCGGGCAGATCTGTTTCCCAACCGGATGGTAGTGCATTGGTCGGAGGACTCCAGGCCTTTGGATCCAGAGACCTTCCTGGCCTGGTTGCAAACCCGTCAAGACAGAACCAAGTTCGACCCTCCGGCAAAGTTGGAGTTGCGCTTTGAGGACAAAGCAAGTATTTCTACGGCAATTGAAGAGGCAGGTCTCATGCTGGACGATTTACTGGCTGAGTCTGTCCCGTCCGGTGCAGAGCATTGATGGTATATTGGCAGGAACGATTTACAATTGGATTATAATCAATGACGGGTTCTGGATTGACGAGGGAAATCATTTTGCACACCAAGAGAAATGAATACAGAAGATCTGTGCGCTGGATATGTTGTGGACTCATAGGGGCATGCCTCTGTGTATTATTTTTCAGCAGCTTGGGAGCGGCCAAGCTGGTAAACCGCATCGTGGCTGTGGTCAACGGCGAGATCATCACCCTGCATGAGCTTAAGACGGAGGTTCAGGGAGGGGGTCCGGGCATAGACCAGAGTGGGCCGGAAAGTGCCCAGAAATCTCAGGACATGCAGCGCCGGGTCCTGGAGGCCATGATCAACGATAAGCTCATCAAACAAGAAGCTGAGCGGTTTGAAATCCAGGTTTCAGATGCGGAAGTAGATGCTCAAATCGAGCAAATCAAAAAGGAAAACAATCTGAGTCAGGACGAATTTGAGCAAGCTGTTCGGGACCAGGGGATGACTCTTGATGGGTATCGACAGGCCATGCAGGAAGAGATTATGAAGTCCCGGGTCCTCAGTAATATGGTCCGGCAGAAGGTTGTGGTCGGCGAAGACGAAATGCGGGATTATTTTGAACAGCATAAAGAGGAATACAGGCAACCGCAAAAGGTACATCTGCGCATTATACTCCACCCGGACAGAGGTCGCCTGGAAAAGGTTCGTGAATCCATTGTATCCGGGGATATAAGCTTTGCCGAAGCGGCCGGATCCGTGTCCCAGGGCCCTGGGGCGGATCAAGGCGGGGACTTAGGGGTATATGCCTGGAAAAACCTCAGACCGGAATGGCGCGACATCCTTAACCATCTTCAACCCGGAGAAGTGAGTCAGGTCTTTTCTTTGCAAGGGAACTATGCCATCTTGGCTCTTGAAGAGATGACTGATGAACAAACACAGTCTTTTGAATCAGTTAAGGAAGAGATCCGCCAGAAGCTGTACGCCCGGAAGCTGGAAGAGAGGTTCTCGGATTATATACAAGGCCTGCGGGAAAAGGCTGTGATCGATGTTCGGTTGCAGGATGCGAGCTAAAACATACCGTAAACACTTACACTCAAGTTTCATATGCAGATGACGAAGCGTGGGTGAGGACTTGCCATGGATTATTCAGAACTGGGCGCATATCTCAAAGAAGAACGCGAAAGGCAGGGCCTTTCATTAGACGATATCCAGCAAAAGACCAAGATCAGCCTGAGCAGCCTGGAGGCCATAGAGGAGGGGCGGATCAACGACTTGCCCCACCCTGTTTATACCAAAGGGTTTATTAAAAACTACGCCCAATGCTTGGGGCTTAATGCTGACGAGCTGGCCGGAACCTTTGCCCAAAAAGCCGGAATAGATGAAGAGTTTGAAGATGAGACCGAGCAATTACCCACCGAGTTGAGACCGATCAAGGATCAGAGTAAGTGGACGCTGGTGTCCGTTCTGGTGTCCATCGTTCTCCTGGCGGCCTTGGGCTGGTTGGTCTATGATCTCTTTTGGGGTCCGTCTGAACTCAAGACCAGCTCTCAAGGTGACGAAGCGTCCCAGTCAGTTGAAGAATCAAATGATAGGGGACAGAAACCCGATGGACAGGAAAACAAAGGAAACCTCCTGGCCAACCGGACAGGAGAGGAAGGGGCGGAGCTGAACCAAGAAGCGCAGGAAGGAGAAACGGAAGCCGAATTGGTCGTGGATGATCAGTTCACCTCTCGCTCTGCTCCGGACGAGGAGGTGTTGAACGCAGCCCAGACCCCTGAACCTGAGAACCTGCAGCAGCAAGAGGAAGAAGATTCTGATTCGGAGCAGGCCGGAGAGGGTCAAGAAGCGGAGAGGACACTTTCCGAAAATGAGCAGGAGTCGGTCGCTTCCACATCAGGATCAGAATCAGAATCAGAATCAGAATCAGAATCAGGATCAGGATCTCAGCCTCCACCTGGGGACACCAAACATGCATTGCAAATTGAAGCTAACGAGGCCTGTTGGATGAGTGCGAATATAGATTCCAAGCAGCGAGACCTCTATTTGCGGCCGGGAGAGTCGGTGACCTTTCGTTTTGAACAGGCATTGGAAATCAAACTGGGAAATGCCGGAGGGGTGAAACTGACCTTTGACGGCCAAGCCTATCCTCTGGATGCCGATTCTGGTGAGGTTTTAAGTATTAGTTTTCCATGACCAGACAGGAAAGCAGGGGCGAACACGCTCTGGTGCTGCGGGTGGGGACCTTTCGGGAAATCGACTGTTGGGTCCGCTTTTTTTCTCCTTTACGGGGGGTGGAAACTGCTTTTGCCTTTGGCGGACGCCGCAGCCGTCGGCGTTTTTCCGGGTGCCTGGACACTCTCAACCATCTGCGCGTGGATGTGCAAACTCCGAGGTCCGGACGTTATCTGGCCTGGAGCCAAGGGACCTTGGTTCACCGTTTTGCTGGATTGCATCGCGATCTGTCCCGAATGGGCATGGCGGTGAATTGTGTTAAGTTTTTGGAATCCGCACACATAGGTGCCCAGCAGGCAGAGCCGGTTTTTGATCTTGTTCTGCAAGCCTTGCAGGTCTTAAGCGGCACAACCGAGGTTCCGGCCTCGTTTCCGTTGTTGTTTCGGGCCAAGTTGACCTGCCTGTACGGTTACGGGCCGGAAGTGACTACCTGTGGTCTGTGTGGTCAGGTTCTGTCTGGAGAGAGGGGGGAAAGCTTTTCCTGGGCTGAGGGTGTTGCTGTGTGCGCCAAATGCAGGAGACAATTTGAACAATCGGCTGTGATGAGCGAACTTGATCTGGGCAGAATGCAAACCCTCTTGCAAGGAGGGCCAATGGATTGGGTTCGGTTCGGTTGTTCCCAGCCTGGAGATAAGCGGTTGTGGCAGGTGCTGGATTTTTTCGTTGCCTACCATACTGGTCTGCAATGGAACGGGGGATGGTTTCGCAGGTTGTAAGGCAGAAGACAGAAGGCAGAAGACAGAGGGCAGCTCAGCCTCGTGACTCTCAAATAAATGTATGATCAGATCGGAGCAGAGGAATGCACTTTCAAGACGTTATTTTGACCCTGCAGAGTTTTTGGGCCCGGCATGGATGTGTTTTGCATCAACCGTACGACGTGGAAGTCGGGGCTGGAACCTTTCATCCGGCGACCGCCTTGCGGGTAATCGGGCCGGAACCCTGGGATACGGGATACGTTCAGCCCTCCAGGCGACCCACCGATGGCCGGTATGGAGAAAATCCCAATCGTCTGCAGCACTATTACCAATACCAGGTCATCCTCAAGCCGGCCCCGGACAATGCCCAGGATATATTTTTGCAAAGTCTGTACGCCCTGGGGATTGATCCCAGCCAGCACGATATCCGTTTTGTGGAGGATGATTGGGAATCACCGACCTTGGGGGCCTGGGGCCTGGGTTGGGAAATTTGGTTAGATGGGATGGAGATTACGCAGTTTACCTATTTTCAACAGGTCGGAGGCATCGACTTAGATCCGGTCAGCCTGGAGCTGACCTACGGTCTGGAGCGGATCTGCATGTATCTGCAAGGTCGGGAGTCGGTGTATGATTTGACTTGGAACGAACATTGTACGTATGGAAATATCCATCACCAGGGCGAAGTGGAGCATTCCACCTACAATTTCGAGGAGAGCACCCCTGAGATGCTCTTTGATTTCTTTTCGGCCAGTGAAGCGGAATGTCTGCAACTGTGTGCAAAAAAGCTGCCTTGGCCGGCCTATGACTACTGTTTGAAGTGTTCACACCTTTTTAATCTGTTGGATGCCCGAGGGGCTATTTCCATCACCGAACGGACAGGATATATCGCCCGAGTCAGGCATTTGGCTTCATCAGTGGCCAAGCTGTACGCGGATCAGCGAGAAGAACTTGGCTATCCGCTAATGTCCTGAACAACTATTGCCAAATGTCTACTTGAAAATTCTCATTATCACCACTGGAAAGGATAGGCTCCATGTCGGACTTTGTCTTTGAAATCGGTTTAGAGGAAATGCCGGCCAGGTTTCTGCCGGACCTGGAGAAAGGCTTGGATGAATTGGCCCGCGAATCCTTGGACCAAGCGTACATCTCTTACGGGCATGTGCGCGTTTTTTCCACTCCCAGACGACTGGTCCTGTCTATTGACGATATTGCCCGGGACCAGGAAAACAGATCGGAAGTTATCACCGGACCGCCGCAGGCCATTGCCTATTCCGATTCCGGGGGGTTAACCAAAGCCGGACAGGGATTTGCCCGCAGCCAGGGGGTGGAGGAAAGTGACATTTTTATCCAGGATACGGCCAGAGGGCCGTACCTGGCTGTGCGCAAGCAGGTGGGGGGACAAAAATCCATAGACATCCTGCCCGGTCTCTGTTCGAACATTGTGGGTAAACTGGCCATGCCCAAGCGTATGCGCTGGGAAGCCAGCGGTTTTACCTTTGCCAGGCCTATTCGTTGGCTCTTAGCCTTGATGGACGATGTCTTGGTTCCGGTTCAGATCGCTTCTTTACACGCTGCTGGACAGACTTGGGGGCACAGGGTTCACGGGCCTGGACCTTGGGAAGTGGGAACAGCACAAGAATATTTCGACGTCCTGGGGGATAAGGGCCGGATTATCCTTGATCGACGGGAGCGTACCCAGATGATCCAAGGACAGGGAGACGATCTGGCCCGGGAACAGGACGGCCGGGTAGTGTGGAAGGACACCTTGTTGGATGAAGTGGCTTCCCTGGTGGAATGGCCTCAACCCATTTTGGGCCGTTTCGATGAGCGGTATCTGGAACTGCCCAAAGAGGTTCTTCTGACCAGCATGGAGAGTCATCAAAAGAGCTTTGGACTGGAAGACGCTTCTGGGAATCTTCTTCCTTTCTTTTTGTGCACTTTGAATTTAGAACCTCAGGATCTGAATTTGGTCCGCATTGGATGGGAACGGGTGCTTAAGGCCAGGTTGGAGGATGCTGCATTTTTCTGGAAGGTGGACAGCAAAGCTCCTTTAGAGCAATGGCAGGCGGAGTTGGACAAGGTGGTATTTCTTGGCCCCCTGGGCTCCATGGGGGCCAAGGCCAAACGTCTGCAACAGGTGGCTGTGTTTCTGACTGAGAAAGAGGAGACGGGGGTCCAAAAGGATGCAGTTCGGGCAGCCGCCTTGGCCAAGGTCGACTTGATTTCGGAAATGGTCGGTGAGTTTGCCGACTTGCAAGGGACAATGGGCGGCATTTATGCTCGGCAGAAAAGGGAGTCAGAGCCCGTGGCTCAGGCCATTGCCGAGCATTATCTGCCCACCGGACCGGAAAGCGAGGTCCCCGACACCCGGGTTGGCGCGTATTTAAGCATAGCGGACAAGGTCGACGCCTTGGCCGGGTGCTTCGGCCTGAATATGGTTCCCACTGGGGCCCAAGATCCTTATGCCCTGCGCAGGCAGGCCCTGGGCATTGTTCGCACGGCTTGGGAGCATGGCCTGCGCTTTTCCCTGCGTGAGCTCCTGGGCACTGCCTTTGACGTCTATCAAGATGTGCAGTGGAAACAAGGAAGAGAGGCCACGCTGGCGGCGTTACAGGATTTCTTTGCCCACCGCATCCGGGCCCTGTGCACTGGTCGGGGGTTGGGGACTCGGGTGGTGGATGCCGCTCTGGGGGCTGGTTTTGATGATTTATGGGCCTTTGATCAGCGTTTGCAGGCTCTGGACCGTTTTAGTCGGGAAGTTGATTTTGATCAGGCCGTGCTCACTTTCAAGCGGGCGGACAATATCATTCGCAAGCAAGGTGAGCAGGCTGGGGTTGATCTCCAGGCCGGGTACCGGGATGATTTGCTCACTGAACCCCAGGAAAAGGCTTTGGCCCAGGCCCTGACCGATGTGCAGCCCAGGTGGGAGGCCCTGTGGAAAGAGGAGGATTTTGATCAACTCTTCGGCCTGTTGCGAGAGCTGCGTCCGGTTGTGGACGATTTTTTCGACCATGTCATGGTCATGGCTGAGGATCAATCCTTGCGGCAGAATCGGTTGAATATGTTGCAGACCCTGGTCAACCGGTTGTCTGCTCTGGCCGATTTCAGCGCCCTGCAGATATAGGCTCCATTTTAGGCTCTGGGGATTGTGGAGGCCGCCCTTGCTCTCAAGGGTTGGCCTTCTTTGTTGTTACGCGAAGATTTATATGACTTTTCGTTTTGGTTCCGGCAACTCTATAAAATATTTCAGATTTGCCGGAAGCAAGGCTCGTATGAAACGAGACACATTTCCCTGTCATCCAGATACAGAGCAAATCACTTGAAATTGTTGAAAATGGAAAGCAGAACCAAAAAGCCCTGAATCTGAACCTGAAACCTATTGACAATACACTTGTTTGTTGCGTAAAAGATTCTTTTGCCGTACGGAAGACACTTTTTTACGTATAGACAGATTTCAAGTGCAGGAGGTAATGCAGCTTGGCAAATACAAAGCAGGCCCTGAAACGTCATCGGCAGAGTCTGAAGGCTCGGGCCAGGAATCGAGCAGTCAAGAGCCATGTCAAAAATGCGGTCAAGGCCGTTCGCAGCGCTGTGCAGTCCAATGACCTGGAGCAGGCCAGACAAGCTTTGCAGCGGGCCAACTCTGTCTTGGACAGAGCAGCCGGAAAAGGGGTTATCCACAAGAATAATGCCCATCGCCGCGTAGCCCGGCTGAGCAAAGCTGTGAACAAGATGACCCAGGTGCAATAAGGTATGCAATATAAGCTTGGAGGAAAGGAGGCGAGGTCTTCCGACTTTTCTCTGTGGAATGCTACGAATAAAAAGCCCGCTTTTTTAAGCGGGCTTTTTAGGTCATGCCCATCTCGGGATTCTCATAGCTTTACCCCATCAGCATAAGAATAGGTTTCTATACCTAAGTCTTTGGCCAGTGCGAGGGCCTTGTCGTCAATCATAGGCGAAATGACCATGGCCCGATCAACTTTTCTATCATGTTTTTGTTCATAAAACTCTTTTTTTCGATCGAAAATGTACATGCCGGCCTTATCGATAGACGATTTGATTTCGCACAAGATCACTATTCCATTGGCAATGATCACATCCAGTTCCACCTGGTCCGGACGCCCAAAGACCATGCCTTGATGGTCATACCCTTGATAACGTTCGACCTTGACCTCGAACGTATCTTCCAAAATAGCCTTCAGGCCATTTCGGAAAGAGGCTTCGGAATAGAGTCCCCATCTGGATCCCAAGGCTCCAATGCTCGAGTCATGCTTCCTGCTTAAGGCTTCCACTGATTTGATCAGGCTTCGGATCTCTTTTTGATTTTCTTCCCACTTTTTTTCTTGTTCATGCCACATGGCCATTTGCTCATTCCATCTTTTGTTATTTTCTTCCCATTTTCTGTCGTTAGCTTCCCATCTCTTAGCTTGCTCCTGCCATTTTCTATCGTTAGCTTCCCATTTTTTGGCTTGCTCTTCCCATCTTCTATCGTTAGCTTCCCATCTTTTGGCTTGTTCCTGCCATTTTCTATCGTTAGCCTCCCATCTATTGGCTTGCTCCTGCCATTTTCTATCGTTAGCTTCCCATTTTTTGGCTTGTTCCTGCCATATTCTATCGTTAGCCTCCCATCTTTTAGCTTGCTCCTGCCATTTTCTATCGTTAGCTTCCCTATCTCTCTGCAATTCATCTAAAATTCGATCAAAACGGCTCTCTGTTTCCTGTTTTCCGGCATAGAGATCTCGGGTGATTTTGAATATGAATTCCCTAATCTCGGGATCTGTTTCCACCATCCGCGGCAGTTCGGATTTAATGATATCTTTTATTTCGCGCATTGATTGCATGGCTGCCCTCTTTTCATCCCATCCTTTTCCCTTGTTGGTCCCGGCTCAGAGTATAGTAGCAATATTATATGAGGCTATGCAAAGGTGTCAAAGAAATAAAGGCCCAGCCCTGCTGGGCTGACCCAAAGACTTCTATTTGGGCAAGGAAATAAAGGCGAAGCTATTGAAGAAAAAGGGTCGGCAGGCAAGAGCTCGCATTTTTAGAACTGAATAGGACACTTTTGTTACTCCGCCGGCAGACAAAAATCCTCGGTAGTTGCGATAGTGCTTCCGGCCGGCCAAACGTTCAATGACGGCAATCCCAAAATGCACAAAGCGCCGAGGCAGAGAGTTTGGAGCCAGATAGTCGGTTATCAGGAGCACCCCCTGCGGCTTGAGCACACGGTGTCCTTCTTGAAGCAGGGCCTGGACTGTGGGCAGGGGATTCTCGTGCAGGGCAAAAGAAAAGGTGACAGCATCAAAAGAGGAGTCCGGAAACTCAGTGCGGGTGGCATCCAGGCAAAAATAGGAAATGGACTGGGGGCTTTGGGACCTGGCAACTTCCAGCATGGCCGGGGAGATATCCACTCCAGTCGCCTGCAGGCCATGCCGGTGAAGGACAATGCACTGCCGTCCTGTTCCGCATCCGATGTCCAGAACACTGGTCAGGTTATTGTGGAGGCAATACAGGGCCGTTTCCCAGCGCACCCTGGCCATAACCGGCTGCAATAGCGGATCGTAAAACTTGGCTATCCCAGCGTATGGATCATTCATGGAATTAGATATCATTTATAAACGGGCACAGCCTGTGCAGGTGGTGGAGGAAATCATCCTTGGAACGGTAGTGAATGGTGGTCAGACCTTGCTCGGATGCTCGTTGGATATTGCCTTCACTATCATCCACAAACAGGGCCCGATCTGCTCGAGTATCGACCGCGTCAAGAACGGTGGTGAATAAGCTGGGATCGCGCTTGCTTTTGCCCAGGTGGTAGCTGTTGAAGACCCGATCGAAGTGGTGAAAAAAGGTGTACTCATCCTCCAGAAGATCCAGCCAGTTGACCTGATCGCTGAGGATGGCGCATTTGCGACCTTCATCGCCTAAGCGGTCCACAATCTCCAGCATCCAAGGCCGTAAAACAAAGCCGTTCAGGATTGTTTTCCGGCAGGCATCATCACCGGCCTGGAGTCCGGTTTTTTCCTTCAGTTCTTGCCAAAACGTACCTTCACCAGACTGTTTTTTAATCTCATGATCCGCGCATTGGATTGCAGAATACTCGAAGCGGAGATGCGGCCCTCATGGACAAGGTTGGAGATGATCTGTAGCGCCTTATGAGCAATGTCCGGCTCATAGACCAGGTTGTTGCCGAAGATGATGATGTCCGCCCCGGCCAGGATGGTCCGCTCCAGGGCGGTTTCCAGGCTGTAATTGTCCCGGATGGCCCCCATTTGCATGTCGTCGGAAATGACGACTCCCTTAAAGCCCATCTTTTGGCGCAAAAGGCCGTTCAGAATCCTGGAAGATAAGGTGGCCGGCCACTCCGGGTCCAGGTTGGCGTTGAACACATGGGCGGTCATGACCATGTCCGCGTCTGGGGACTCAAACAGGCGGGCATAGGGAATAAGTTCCGCCTCGGTCCAGGTGTCGGTTATGTCGGTAAACCCGTGGTGGGAGTCATGTGTGGAGCTGCCGTGGCCGGGAAAGTGCTTCAGGGCGGTGAGCACATTGTGTTTTCTGTGGGTGGTGATCACTTCTGCGCTATGCCGGGCCACGACCTCCGGGTCGGAGGAAAAGCTGCGCCCGAGTTTCCCGATGACCGGGTTGTCCGGATTGGCGTTGACATCAACAACCGGGGCCAGGTTCAGGTTGATTCCCATCTCGGATAGGATGACTGCGGTGCGGGAAGCAAATTTGCGCGTCAGTTTAAGGTCGTTGTGTTCTCCGAGCCAGGCCTGGGAAACGGTTGGGGGAAAACCGTCCTCTTCCTTCAGCCGGGCGACCTTGCCACCTTCCTGATCTATGGCAAGAAGCAGGGTCTCATGGCTTGCTGCCTGCAAGTCTGCGGTCAGTTCTTGGAGCTGTTGGGGAGAGGCGATATTGCGCTGCGAGCTGTCTAAGGCCACATCGTAGTCAAAGAGGATGACCCCGCCCACCCGGCCATGACTTATGTCTTTGATGATGGGGCTGTCCTCATCCACCGTCAGGCCTCGAAAGCCGACCATGAGCATCTGGCCGATCTGTTTTGCAAGCCTATCGTCTTTTACCTGACCCATGCCAGAAGAAGGCAATACAATTGCGGTTAGGAGCAGAACATAGAAAGTTGCCTTAGTTATTTTTGTGATCTGAAGGTGTTTCATACGAGATTTGCCGAAGGCAAAGTTGACCCGGTAACGGATAACTGATAACGCATCACTTTTTCATACGCGGTCAAGTTTTTGAAGAACTGACCGGCAGTGCGCAGGCATCCTGACTACGGTCAAAAGACTCTGGGCCCTGAATGATTTTGGCCTTGGAGGAAGCGGCCAAAGACTTGAGCATACCTTTAAAGACCAGACCGTGTAAGGGATAGACACTGTACCAGTAGGCCAGTCCCAAAAGTCCCCGGGGGAGAAAGCGGGACATGAGGCGCAATTCGCATCGATCCTGGCCCAAGTCTACGATTTCCAGTTCCAGAATGGCTTCACCCGGCAGCTTCATCTCGGCTAAAAGTTGCAGGCGGTTGAATTCCTCAACTACCAGTACCCGCCAGAAGTCCAGAGCGTCTCCAACCCGAAGGTCTTTGGAAGTCCGTCGCCCCCTGGCCAGGCCGATGCCGCCGATCATCCGGTCCAAAAGTCCGCGCAAGGCCCACAGGCTGTTGGCATAGCCCCAGCCCTTTTCTCCCCCCAGGCTGGTTATGACCGGCCACAAGGCTTCCGGCGTACTGCCCAGGGTGACCTTGTAATTGCATTCCTTGATGCTTCCTCCGGCATAAGGCGCGTCCCCGCAAGTCACCCATTCCGGGGGATTGAGTTTCCCGGCGTCCGACCAGCACGTATCCACTTCCTGTTGGTTGACCTTTTGCAAGGCCTGTCGAATGGCCTGGCGGCAGGTGAGCAAGTCCTGGGGAATGAGGTCTTGAATCCGGTTTTCCTGACAAACCACCCGGTTGCGCAGGCCCTCGATCAAGGGCTTGGCTATCCCAGCTGGTACAGGGGTGACCAGGTGGATCCAGGCCGAGCTGAGCTTAGGGGTGAGCAGGGGGACCGGAATGATCACCCGTTTGCGCAATCCAGCTTCCTGGGCGTAGATGTCGAAAAGAGATTTGTAGCTCAGGACATCCGGGCCGCCGATTTCAAGGGTCTGGCCGATTGTGGCCTCCACCTGCAGGCATCCGGTCAGGTAGGTCAGGACATTGCTCACAGCTATGGGCTGGGACTCGGTGAACACCCAGCGAGGGGTAATCATGATCGGCAGACGGTCCACGAGATAGCGGAGGAGCTCAAAAGATGCGCTGCCTGCTCCCAACAGAATGGCCGCCCGAAAAAAGGTGGTGGGTACCGGGCCTTCTTGCAGGATACGCCCCACTTCATATCTGGAGCGCAGGTGCTCACTCAAGTCGTCGGCCTCATCGCCCAGGCCGCCCAGGTAGATGATTCGCTTCAGGCCGGCTTTGTGGGCAGCCCGAACCATGTTGTGGGCCGCTTGTTGGTCCAGGTCTTTGTATTTCGTGCCCCTGTTTTGCATGGAGTGGACCAGGTAGTAAGCTGCCTGGCATTCGGACAAGGCCTGTTCCAGGGAAGACTCATCCAAGACATCCACTGCGGCCAGTTCCAGACGGGGATGTTGGCTGTAAGGACGGCAGGAGAGTTTGTTAACGGATCTGCCCCCGGCCCGGACCGTGTAGCCCAGGTCCAGGAGTCGGGGAACGAGCCGTCCGCCGACATAGCCGGTGGCTCCCAGGACCAGGATAGGTCCGCCTTGGTGATCGATGTGGGGCATGGTCTTATGAGTTTCCAGTGTTCAGTGTTCAGGGTAAATCTTGTTTTATACGAGCTTTGACGGATTGATCACGAATAAAACATGCGGATTGCTTCCCCAAGAGGGCGAAAGTATTTCGCCCTCTTGGGGAAGGGCGGACAAAAGGTCAGCCTCTAAACAAAAAATCCCGCCGGAGCGGGATTGTGAGCTACGGCACAAACGGCTCGGGATTATTGGTCAGCTCAACTGGTCGGCCAGGGTCTTTTTAATACTTTGAATGTCTCCGGAGCCTTCCAATTCAATGTACTTGGTTTTGCCTTGTTTGGCCAGGTCTTTGAAGAAATAGGCCGCGGCCAGGGTCCCGTTTTCGGTATCGTAGTAAATGTCGTGGCGCTTGTCGATGGCCGCCTCGTCCTGGTCGTCGGAGCGGGCCTTCAATTCGCCGCCGCATACCCGACATTTGTCTCCATCTGGCTTGATGGCGTCGATGAATACGTTATTGGGATGGTTGGGATCGTTCACGCACAACCTCCGGCCCATGATCCGATTCTTGGCCACTTGACGGTCCAGGGTAATCTCGATCACGTAATCCAGGCTCATGCCGGCTTCTTGCAGGGCCTCCCAAAGTTTTTTGGCCTGGACGATGTTGCGGGGAAAACCGTCCAGCAACCAGCCGTTCTGGCCTTTATCCTTCAGGGTTTCCAGGACCATGGGGATAGTAATGTCATCAGGAACCAATTCCCCTTTATCAATGTATTCTTTGGCCTTTTTACCCAGATCCGTGCCCTGATTGATGTGTTCCCGAAAAATGGCTCCGGATTCGATGTGGGCGATATTGAGTTTGTCCTTGACCAGGGAACCCTGGGTGCCTTTGCCACTGCCGTTGGGGCCGAAAATCAGACAGTTCATGCAGGTGACCTCCTTAAAGGAAATTTTTCACAAAGTGATATCCTTGGAAGACAAAGCTGTCAACTATTGGCCTACCGAACTTAAGAAACTGACCAAGAAGAAGTCCGCCTTCCGCAGCTACCTGGTAATCAAGTGTCTCAACTCTGCTGCAGCCTCTTGCGGGGACTGGGCACCGCAGATGGCCGAGACCACAGCTATCCCGTCGGCCCTGGCGTCGATGACCTGCTTGGCGTTCTCCTGCTTTATTCCCCCGATGCCGACCACAGGCATTCGTGCTTTTCGGCACATAGCAGACAGACCCTGCAGCCCCAAGACCGGTTTACAGTCTTTTTTGGTCTGAGTGGAAAAAATTGGGCCGATGCCCAGATAGTCCACAGGCAAGGTTCGAGCTTCGCTCAATTGATCCTGGGTATTGATGGAAAGGCCGAGGATGCGGTGCGCCCCGATAAGAGGGCGAACGTCCAAGGGGTGCATGTCCTCCTGCCCTACATGCACCCCATCGGCGTCCACGGCCAAAGCAACACCCACCCGATCGTTGATTATCAAGGGGATGTTGTGCTGGTCCAGAAAGGCCTTCATTCTTTTGGCCAGAGCGACCAGATCTCGGGTAGGCATGGTCTTTTCCCGGAGCTGGACCAGGCTCACGCCACCTGAAACCGCCTGTTCCAGGACTTGAAACACATCCCGTCCCAGACAGTCGCTTTGGCTGATAACCAGGTAGAGTGAGTAGTCGATTAAGTGAGGCATAATGAAGTGTTCTTCGTTCCCAGGCTGGAACTAAAACTTCGTCTCAAAAATGTTGTCTTAATTTTTGGCAATTGGTCCTGTTTCATTTATAAGTCTATGTGGCCCGGCACTCACTTCCACTGGGAAAGTCACTGCCATGAATAAACGTTCAAGCTAAAAGTGAGTGCCGGGCTGGCCCTCTTCAGGGTAAAACCGTCAAATCAGATTCTACGTTTCATCATCGATCAAACTGGGCGTCTGCGGCCAGAGGCGGGACTGACACCTGAGAAGTCCTCTGTTGACAGGTTATCTACCGGGATCTAGAGTACACGGCAAGTTTTTTAAGAGCAAGGATGTTTGATCGGGCAAGGAGTTGGATTCTTGATTCGTACGCTCATACTATCCCTTCTGGCCCTCGTCTGGGCCGGGACTGGGCTCTGTGCACAGCAAACCGAGCTTTTGGATCTGCGTTTGGGTGTGCATGACGGGGCGAGCCGGGCGGTCTTTGCCTGCCGTGGACCTCGGCCTCAGTTCATGGGCCCGCTCTCCAATGCCACATACCGGATCGGATTTAGCTCCCTGGCTCTTCCCCCCAAATGGAAGCCTTCCCGCCTGCCTCAGGACACATTTTTCACCAGAATCCAGACCTCAAAAGATGAATCCGTGCATTCAGTTATCTTGCACACCACGAGAGAAGACGTGTGGGTGGAAGAGGTGGTGCTGAAAGAGGACGATCGGCCCGGACATTACCAGCTGATTTTGGATTTCTGGCCTCTGAGCCAGGAAAAGGTTGACCCGGAAAACAAAACATTGAGTTCTTTTTCCCCGCAGCCTTCGGCTGAAGATGAACCTGAAGAACCTGTGGTCATTTCTTCCCTCTCCCAGGGAGAGCGCATGCCCGTGCGCACTGATATTGTCCTCGAGCCCGATCACCGTCCCCGGGAGGAGGCTCAATCCGAACCTCGCATAACTCACGTTACCGGATTCAGGGTCGGGGAACACCCAGGGTATACCCGGGTGGTAGTGGAGGCATGGGGTCCAAGTCCGGCTGCCATCCCGGAAGTGGACAAGGGCATCTTGCGCATAGGTTTTCAGCACATTTCTCTGCATATACCCGGAGAAGTGATGAATACAAAAGCAAAAGGATTGCTTCAGGGCGTGAACATAGAACCGGATTGCATCTGTTTGGATGTGCAGGCCGATGCCCGAACAAAGCAAGCTGTTATCCTGGACTCGGACCCCCCCCGACCAGGGGCTTATCGCTTGGTGCTGGATCTTAAGAGTACTCATGGATAAAAATCTGAAAAAGGAGATGCACTCTCGGTTATTACTTTTGCTCACAAGTGGCGGTAACGATCAAGAGATTGCTTCGTCAAAGACTCCTCGCATTGACGGTAATGATCGTAACCGATATTTATGCTCACTTGTACGAGCATCCCGGTTCAGCCTTTTGCTTTTGGTGTTCGTCTTCCTGGGCTGCAACGGTCAACCGGAGGTGGATTCAGCCTCTTCGGAAGTATCCCGGCCCCGGCCGGTGGTAACTATGATCGTTCCCCAACCTGACGGTCCAAGACAGGTTTTTTATCCCGGTCAGATGCAGGCTGCGGTCCAGACCCGGCTCAGTTTTGAGCAGGGAGGGACAATCCAGGACATTTTGGTGCATACAGGATCCCATGTCCAACCGGGGCAAGTCCTGGCGCGTCTGGACCCAGGAGATTACCGTTTGGCAGTCAATGATCGTCAGGCCCGTTTGCAAGAGGTCCAGGCTCGCCTGGAGGAAGCCAAGTCCAATTACCGGCGAATAAAGTCTTTGTATGAAACCCAGAACGTCAGCCGGCAAGAGCTGGATCAGGCCCGGGGAACCTTCAAAGCCCTGAAGGCTCAGGAGGAGGAGGCCCGCAATGCCCTTGACCAGGCCGAGCAGGATCTGGCGGATTGTGTGTTGCGTGCTCCCCTGGCCGGCAGGGTGGCTGATGTGCCCATGGAGGTCCATCAGACGTTGCAGGCCGGACGACCGGTGGTGGTCCTCAATTCTGAACACAACATGCAGGTTCAGATCAGTGTGCCCGAGGCGGTGATTTCCCGGGTCAGGGAAGGAGATAGGGCAATTGTTCGGATTGATGCCTTGCCAGAGGAGGAATTTGCGGCCCGGGTCAGTGAAGTCGGAGTCCAGGCCGGGCCTTTGAGCACTTATCCGGTGGAGCTAACCTTGAGTGGAAATCATATCCGGTCTAAACAGCGGACAACTCATTGTCCTTCGCGGTGTGCACCGCCTGCGGGAGGGTATGGAAGTCCGGCTACTGCGAAAGCAAAGTGCAGGATGAACAAAAAAAGTTTGATGAATATACCGTCTTGAAAAGGGTGGGACAGATCAATTGAGTGCTTTTTGGGCAATGGATATGAATGATGAATCTGGCCGCCCTGTGCCTGTACAATAACCGGACAGCCTGGGTCTTTTTTGTTCTTCTGGCTCTGGCTGGAGCATGGTCCTATTGGAGCATGCCCCAACTGGAGGAAATGCAGAATTCCCAAGATTGGCCCTGGGGTTTTGATATCGCCTACGGTGGAGAGTATGAAGAATCCGAGCGGGCCAATCGGTCTATCATGGTCAATGTTCCTTTGGCTTTGGGCCTTATCGCTTTTATCCTCATTGTCCAATTCAACTCTTTGCGCCGAGCAGGGGTTATTTTTCTCACCCTGCCTCCGGCCATGATTGGAGTGGTGGGCGGAATGCTCCTGACCAACTCGCCTTTCGGTTTTATGGCTCTGTTGGGCATGATCAGCCTGGTGGGAATCATTGTGAACAACGCAATCATGATGATCGACCAGATCGAGATTGAGAGGGAAACAGAGGATAATGCTCTTCAGGCCGTTTTGGAGGCAGCCAAAATGCGCCTGCGGCCCATTGTCATGACCGCCTGTACCACCATTTTGGGCCTGCTTCCCCTGGCCCTGCACGGCGGAGAACTGTGGCGGCCCATGGCCAACGTACTTATGTTTGGCCTGGCCTTTTCTACCCTGCTCACCTTGCTCTTGTGCCCGGTGCTCTATGTCCTGGTGTTTAGAATCAATCCGAAATCCAGATGATTCCGGCCTGGCGGCTGATGGTTTTGTCCCGGCGGTAGGAGGAGAAAAGCTGGGGCAGGGAGTAGGTGCACAGGTCCAGGCTGAAGATACAATCCGGGCGTAAGCCGGCCTGCTGGAGCTGATCCCGGGTCAGGTCCCAAAGATCCACGGTTTGAGTCTGGGGGTGGAAATAGCCTTCAAATTCCCGTCCCCACTCTTGCTGGTAGTTGACAAACTCACTCCATGCCGGTCCCAGGCTGGGACCGCGCATAGCCATAATCTCCTGCGGCCAGATTTTGTATTCTGTGCACATGCGCTTGACCCACAGCCCGGGAGCATCAGCCCGGTTGGCCCTCCAGCCCACGTGCAGGGCGGCAATGAACCGGCCTGAAGTGTGGGCCAGAAGCAGGGGCTGGCAATCGGCTACTGATACCACCAGGGCCTGATTGGGCAGAACAGTGGCCAGGGCATCGGCCCGGGGGCGAGTCCGGGCGTATTGCCTGTCCGGATCGGTGATGACGGCCATATCCGTGCCGTGGACCTGCTCCATGTCCAGCCAGGACGGGGCGGCAAGCATTTTCTGCACCTGCTTCCTGCGATCTTCAGATTCGGTTCGATGCGCTCCAAAGCGGGTGGTGAAGCGGCACTGGATGCGCTCCAAGCCAGGAAAGACAAAGGGGATATAGGTTGGTTGATGAGAGATCTGATCCATGGCGGCAGATTGACAGGAGCCGCTAAGCCAGTCAAGAGAAAAGAGGCCAAGGATCAGAGGTCAGCCTTGCCTCTGGCAAGTTTGACATATTTTTTGCCCCAAAGCGCGCAAAAAAGGGGTTTGCCGGTTTGATCAAGGATGAAACGTGGGGTTTCAGCCAGGGGCGTGAGAGGCACCCCCTCTTCGTTCCCAGGGTTTATCCAGTGAAATTTCTTCCATTTCACCGGGATCCTCCCTGGGGACGTCTTTCTCTTATGGCTCCGGCCATCCTCTTATTATTCCGAAATGTTATAGGGGGACAGCTTAGTAATTTAATGTCTAGTTTCATACGAGTTCCGCCGTTGGCGGGATCTCCGGCAAATATGAAATATTTTTTGGGCCAAAACGCCCAAAAATATGAGGGCATAGAACATGAGAATATATTCCTGGAATGTGAACGGATTTCGGGCTGTAGTGGACAAGGGATTTTGGGACTGGTTCAAGCAGTGCGACGGGGACGTCATTTGTCTGCAGGAAATCAAGGCCGATCCGGAACAGGTGGATGCAAAACATAAGGAAGTGGACGGCTATACCCAATACTGGAATCCAGCTCAGGTCAAGAAGGGCTATTCCGGGGTGATGTCCATGTCCAGGGTCGAACCGCGAAGTGTTGTTTATGGGTTGCCCCAGGAGAAGTTCCAGGGTGAAGGACGCTTGATTCAGATGGAATTTCCAGATTTCTACTTATTCAACGTTTACTTCCCCAACGGCAAGATGAGTGATGAACGTCTGCAGTACAAAATGGATTTTTACGATGCCTTTTTGGATCATGCCCAAGAGCTGCGCAAGGAAAAACCAATTGTGATCTGCGGTGATGTGAATACAGCACATAAGGAAATCGATCTGAAAAACCCCAAAGCCAACGAAAAGGTATCCGGGTTTTTGCCTATTGAACGGGAATGGATCGACAAATTTTTGGCTGCCGGATATATCGACACCTTCCGCATGTTCGTGACCGAAGGCGGACACTACACGTGGTGGACCTACCGTTTTGGAGCCAGGAAGAGAAACGCGGGGTGGAGGATCGATTATTTCTTTGTCTCAGAAGAACTGCGGAACAAAGTTAAAGACTCCTGGATGGAATCCCAGGTCATGGGGTCGGACCATTGTCCCATTGGTTTGGAGTTGGAGGATTAAAGCATGGGGAATGCTGGAATGCTGGAATGCTGGGATGCTGGGATGCTGGAAAAAGGTAGGGAGTAAGCAGTAGACAGTAGGCAGTAGTCTGGAATGCTGGGATGTTTACCCGGTTGAACAGGGGTCCCCAAGTGAAATGTAAAGAGCTTTCACCTGGTAAACCTCTGGGGTGTTCAACTGGGCTGGGATGCTGGGATTGAAAACAGAAGGATGAAAGATTCTATAAAAAATCCTGCTCCTCCAAAAGAAGCCATCATCCGTTGAAATGTTCTGAGCTAAATTGCATTTGGGGTTGAAGGATCAATTGTGCGGGGAGACAAGGAGGGTCTAAGGTCCCCGGGTGCCTTAGACCCTCCTTGATTACTAGATCTGATCCCTGTCGGCTTTCAATGGCCGGGAGAACTTTCTTTCTACTGCATAGCGATGACATGGTCCGCTGTTCCAGGTGCAGAAGGGGTAAAGCCGGCCGTTGGGGGCGGCGTAATGGATGACGCAATGCTGGACCCTATCCAGCTCGAAGTTGTAGGCATCCTGGAAGTGCATGGCTGCCAAGAGCATGACATCGAAGCGTTGGCCCATAGTATGAAAGAAATGACCCCGCTCCGGCCTGTCTACCCGTCCAGCGTCGATGAAGGTGTTTACAAATTCCAGGAGTTGGTCGAAGTCCAGGCCTTCCGGAGCCTTTTCCGGCCGGAAATACTTTTTTAGTTTACGCATGAGCTGGAATTTGGACCAGGGTTTGCGCCAGGAGTTCTTCTCCAAGGCCTCGGCTTCATGTTCGATATCGTGCATAGCGGCCTGGATATCGAAGAACCTGGTCAAAGGCACGGCTTGCTTGGTGTTTCGATCAACGATCACATAGGATGCCGTGCCGCAATGGGGATGGCAGTTGAAGTGATTTTGCGGCGTCCCCTTGATGGCTTGTACCAACCGACTGATGGGATTGACGATGGAATAGGGATACCAGTCCTCATACATATCCAGGATACCGGACTGATCCTGAATGTCCCGGGCCATATCGGACATGGTATAGCGCATTTCTTTGCGCTGGGATTCATCGTATCGGCCGGTGAGGGAGACAGGTTGAAAGCTGACTGCAGTAACCACGTCGCTGTTGTGGACTGCAAATTCTAAGATTTTGCCCACTTGATGATCGTTTAAGCCGGAGACAATGGTGGGCACCAAAGTGACCATCACCCCTTCCTGACGCAGGTTTTCTATGGCCTGCATCTTCGTCTCCAGCAGGGGGCGCCCTCGAGACTGTTTATAGATATCGTCACTAAGGCCGTCGAACTGCAGATAGACCACATTGAGCCCGGCCTCGGCCGCTCTGGCCGTAAATTCTTTGCTTTGGGCGAATTTGAGGCCGTTGCTGGCCACCTGGATGTCCAGAACCCCTTTGTCTTTGGCCATGCGCACGGCTTGAATGAAGTCCTTATGAATGGTCGGTTCGCCTCCGGCATACTGCACACTGAGCGGTGGCCGAGGACGGATAGCCATGGTCGTATCCAGCATGTCCTCTAACTGCTCCATGTTCAGATCGAAAACCCGACCGCTGGCATTGGCGTTGGCAAAGCAGATGGGACAATTCAGATTGCAGCGGTTGGTCAGGTCGATATTGACCATGCATGGAGTGTTCAGGTGCTGATCGCACAGCCCGCAATCAAAGGGGCAGTTGCCGGTACTCTTGATCTGCGGAGTTTCCAGACCGGAGGGGAATTCAAAATGCCTTTTCCGGCGCTGGAGAAAATAACGACTGTCCCTGTCTACCAACTCATTCCACTCCCCGTGGTCCGGGCAGTTTTTAAGCATCCACACCTGACCGGAGTCTTCATACAAAATAGCATCCAAGACTTTGGTACAATCCGGACAGACACTCTTGGTCTGGACCGGAAGTTGCCAGGTACTGTCTCGACTGCGGATATGGGAGAAATCTTTTTCAAAAAACATACTTCCTCCTTATCGGGTCAGATGTTTTTTTTTAGCTGTTTTAAGCCCAGTTCCCAGAGATAAGCTCAAGCCCTCCAAACCGTATGTGTATTGAGGGTTGGTAGGTATAAGTCAAGAGATATTGTATTTTATATTAAAAAATACAAGTTTTGATTATAAGTTATAAATATAATTGTAATGCAGGATGCGCGGGTAAGCAAGGGGTGGGTGATGAAAAAGCCGGCCTTTGCTTTAATTCGCTGATCAAAGACAAGCCTGCCGGCAGGTTAGAGCTGCGAGGGCAAGAATCCAACTTTTCTTTGGGAGCAGGGGGGGTGAGGGGATGCTATGATTGCGACTCGTCTGTCCATGATCGAATATATCCCCGACGTACAGCCGTATCGGTAATCTGCTGGGTATAGAGCAAATAATAATAGAAGATCTTTCAGGTCAAAGACGTGCATGGCCACATTTCAAAGAGGCCAGAGACAACAAAAGACATTATGGAGCAGGACGGAAATCTGGTCGTTCATCCAGAGCTCACCGGCAAAAACTTGAAGGAACTTGCCCAACCGGTCTATGATGCGGTCATGCAGGGAACCGACGCCGGTGTCTGGGTGGATTATGAGTGGAAAGGCGAGCAGAAACACGCCTATGTACGCAAGACAGACTGCGACCTGATGGTTGGCAGTGGCTACACGGAATAAGGCACGATTTGCAAAAAGCTCGTGGATCCTATGGATTGTCCTGCACCCAATGCTGAGATTTGTTCTCTCCTGAAAAAGAAAAAGGCAGGTTGTACAACCTGCCTTTTTTATGAGCGAAATTTGGTGCCGAGGGGGGGATTCGAACCCCCACGGGCTGTTGCCCACTACCCCCTCAAGATAGCGTGTCTACCTATTCCACCACCTCGGCTGATCTAAAAAATATTACCTGATACGCCTAGACCTGTCCAGCTGTTTATTCCGACGAGTTTTGTTCATTCCCCGGTTGCTGGGCTGGGGTCTGGGATTGTTGCTGAGGTTGTTCTTCCTCCAGGACGACTGAAGGTGGTGGAGCCGCCCGCTTGCTGGCGTCCATATATGTAAAGGACATGGAGGTGAAGAAGAAAACAACGGCAACAGCCACAGTCAGTTTGGTCAGCAAACCGCCGGCCCCGCTGCTTCCAAACAGGGAGGAGCTGGATCCGCCGAAGATTACGCCCATTCCCTGCGCCCCGGATTGCATCAGCACCAGGACGATCAATGAAACGCAGGCAATGACATGGATAGTCAGGATAAGGGTGTCCACTCTAACAATCTCCCCAAGAAATTACATTTCAATGTTTATTTATGCAGTTGGTATATTATGGATTATGTCCGTTATCATCCCGGCTTTATCCGCCCGTCACGATCTCGGCCATACTTTCCGCCTCCAAGCCAGCACCACCTACCAGGACTCCGTTCACATTGTCAATACCGATGATTTGTCCGATATTGTCCGGCTTGACACTGCCTCCGTAAAGAATACGCACGAAATGACCCACCTGGGGCAACAGGGCGATGAGCTGCTGGCGAACAAAGGCATGGGCCTGGGCTATGTCTTCGGATTGAGCCACCTTGCCTGTGCCGATGGCCCAGACCGGTTCGTAGGCAATAAGGAGCTTGTCGGCCAGGTGAGGACCCTGCAGACCGGATACAGAGGCCTTGAGTTGCTCAACCAGGACGTCTTGTAATTGTCCGTCTTCGCGCTGGGCCAGGGTTTCCCCGATGCATAAAATCATGCCCAGGCCGTTATCCAAACCAAAGCGGACCTTCTGCCCCACGAATTCATTGCCTTCGCCCAGAACATGCCGCCGCTCAGAATGGCCGGCCAGGGCAAAGGAACAGCCGTGATCCAAGAGCATGCCCGGGCTGATCTCCCCGGTAAATGCCCCCTGCTCGGCAGGGTAGAAGTTTTGGCCCCCCAGGGAGTATCCGGGTACGGAGTGCACCTCCTCGGCCACGGCCTGCAGAGCGGTAAACGGGGGAATAAGCAGCACCTCCCGGTCCTGGGGTAGAGAGGACCCAAGTATCCGAACCAGGCTGGCGGCGGTTTCCTTGGCCTGGGCCTGGGTCTTATGCATCTTCCAGTTGGCGGCCATGCACAATTTCGTCATGCTTTATACCTCCTGGCCTATAAACCCAAGGCCTTGATTCCAGGCAGCTTCTTGCCCTCTAGAAATTCCAAAAAAGAGCCTCCCCCGGTGGAGATAAAACTCATTGAGTCGGCCAAGCCGCAGGTATGCACCAGGGAGTCGGTGTCTCCGCCGCCGACAATGGTCAAGCCGTCCACCTTGGCCACTGATTGGGCCATGCCCACGGAGCCTTGGGAAAAACTCGGGTTTTCGAAAGCGCCCATGGGGCCGTTCCAGACCACAGTCCGAGCATCCCGAAGCACTTCGGCAAACAAGGTATGGGTGGCCGGGCCGATGTCCAGGATCATTTCCTCCTTCGGTACATCCTGAAAGGGAAACACCCCACTGGGCTGCGCGGCCTTGAGATCCGTCCCGGTCAGACAATCCACCGGCAGATAGAAGCTGACTCCCTTGGACCTGGCGGCCTGCATGGTTTGCAGGGCTTGATCGACGAGGTCCTCTTCAACCTTCGAGCTGCCGACCAAAACGCCCATGCTGCGCAGGAATGTATTGGCCATGGCGCCGCCGACGATGATCCGGTCCACGGTATCCAAGAGATTGGTCAATATACCCAGCTTGGTGGATACCTTGGCCCCTCCAGCTACGAGAACAAAAGGATGCTCCGGATTGGCCACGGCCTTACCCAGATACTCGATCTCCTTTTGTAAAAGCAGACCGGCACAGGCGGTCTGAACATGTTCGGTCACTCCGACCACCGAGGCATGGGCCCGATGCACCACCCCAAAGGCGTCGTCGACGTAGACGTCAGCCAGGGAGGCCAACTGTCGGCTGAAATCCGGGTCGTTTGTGGTCTCACCCGGATGAAACCGAAGATTCTCCAGCAAAAGGACTTGGCCGGGCTGTAAGGCCTGAGCCATGGTTTGGACCTCGGTGCCGACGCAGTCAGGGGCCATTTGGACCTTTCGGCCCAAAAGCTCCTGCAGCCTCCCGGCCACTGGCTGAAGAGATAAAGAGGGATCTTTTTGGCCCTTGGGTTTGCCCAGATGGGAACAGAGGACCAGGCTGCCCCCCTGGTCCAGGATATACTCATAGGTAGGCAAAGAGGCTCGAATTCGATTGTCGTCCCGGATGGTTCCCTCTTCAATGGGTACGTTCAGGTCTGAGCGAACCAAAACTCTTTTCCCGGACAATTGCATCTGATCAAGATATGGCATAACATTCCTCACAAGACAGGTATTGGTCAAATCTGGACAAAACTTTTCGGAAAGAAACTGTAAACGATCACCTGTCCATAATGGACTCGACGAACTGACTCTCTTCTCTTCACGATATGGGTATGAAGCGTTCTGCTGTCAATTCCATCCCATCGGATGGGCCTTACTTGGAAGTATTGGACCACGCGAACAGGCCTGTGGGAGTCATGCCTCAAAACGTGGTTCACCGTCAAAAGCTCAAGCATCATCGGGCGGCGGCTTTGGTTTATTGGCCGGAGGCGGTTCTGCTTATTTCCAGACGATCCAGCCTGTGTCCGGATTCTCCTTTGTGTTGGGATGTCACTCTCTCCGAACATGTGCATGTCGGTGACTCTGGGTATGAGACCGTCCGCCGAGGACTGTACGCAAGGCTGGGTCTGGCCATTTCCAAGTTGCGTCTCCTCCGAAGCTGGGAGGCCTCCCCGGAAACCGACAACGAGATCCTAACCGTATATTTGGCCACGTTGCGCTCTGAACCCTGGATACAAGGCAGATCAGGATCAGATGATAGAATGCTTCTGGATTCTCATGAGGTCGGGGCCTTGGTCCACAACTTTCCCGGCCAGGTCAGTTCAACCCTGCGGTTTCTGTACAAGCTCGGCGCGATCTTTGCCTGATGCCTTCTGGAGCAAGGTGGCCATGTCCTGGTGGATATGGGCATTGGAGGCCAGTATGGAATCCACTCCCAGGCTATAAGGCTCAAACGGGGAGAATTGACTGACCCGTCCCCCGGCCTCTTGGACCAGGAGCCAACCGGCCGCCGTATCCCAAGGTTTTAGTCCCAGCTCGTAAAAGACGTCGAAACGACCGCAGGCGGTGTAGGCCAAATCCACAGCCGCAGCTCCCATCCGTCGCACACCCCGGCAGGTGGTGAGCACCTTGGAGAGAAGGGGTATGATGTCATCTATTCTCTCCTGTTTGGCGTAGGGAAAACCGGTAGCCACTAAGGCCTGGAAAATATCGGATTGTTTGGAGACGGATATGGGTACGTCGTTCATCCAGGCACCACGGCCGCGTTCTGCGCCAAAGGTCTCCTGGGTCTTGGGCAGGTGCACCACGCCCAATTCTAAGGCCTCTTCCCGCCACAGGGCCACGGACACAGCCACTGCCGGCAGCCCGTGGGCGAAGTTGGTGGTCCCGTCCAGGGGATCCACAATCCAGGTGGACCGCCCCAGACTATTTTCGGCTGCGGTTTCTTCGGCCAAAAAGGTGGACCCGGGCAGAAGGGCGGAGAGTTCCCGGGTCAGAAAGGACTCCACAGTTCGATCGGTGTCCGTGACCAGATCAACTCGCCCTTTATACTCGATATTCTTGGGTTTATCCCATTGGGCCAGGATGATCTCCCCGGCCCTGTGCCCGATGTCCTGAACTGAATGAAGGAGGGTTGAAGCTGCTACGCACTGCATGAAAGTATGCCCTCAAAAAAATCGGATTTGCCGGAGGTAAAGCTGAAAATAGAATTAATTGACAAAGACGTATTCCATATTCTTTTCCTGTTCCAGGGCGATGCCTGTTCCCCGCAAGACGGTGGTCAAGGGATCTTCATCCACAATAACGCTGATTTCGGATTGTTCGCTGATCAGCTGATCCAGGCCCTTGAGCATGGCCCCCCCTCCGGCCAGGAGCATGCCGTTGTTGGACACGTCGGTGACCAGTTCCGGGGGCGTCTTTTCCAGGGCGTTACGAACGGCTAAAACGATCATATTCACCGGTTCTTTAATACTTTCCCGGATCTGACCGTCGTTGATCTCGATGGTTTTGGGCCGCCCATCGACCATGTTTTTTCCGGACACCCTTCGGGTTCTGGATTCGGGTAAAGGGACAGCCGAACCCAGTTCGATCTTAATCTTTTCGGCCGCATTTTCTCCGATCAGGACTTGGAATTGATCTTTTATGTAGCGTTGAATGGCCTCGTTCATCTCGTCCCCGGCCACCCGTATCGACTCGGCATAGGCCACGGAGGACAGAGAGATGACCGCTACTTCCGTGGTTCCTCCGCCGATATCCACCACCATATTCCCCATGGGCTCATGGATAGGGAGTCTGGCCCCTATGGCCGCGGCCATAGGTTCTTCCACCAGACGGACTTCTCTGGCTCCGGCCTGTTGGGCGGATTCGATAACTGCCCGCTTTTCGACCTGGGTAATGCCGGTGGGTACGCAGATGACGATCTTGGGTTTGATCAGTTGCAGTCCCCGGATGACCTTGTTGATGAAAAAGGCGATCATGGTTTTGGTCACTTCGAAGTCAGCGATCACTCCGTCCTTCATGGGCCGGATGGCCCGGATACGTTCCGGGGTGCGACCCAAGAACTCTTTGGCCTCTTTGCCCACGGCAATAACTTTATCCGTTCGGGAATCCAGGGCCACAACCGAGGGCTCATTAAGGACGATTCCGTCCCTGGGGGTGTAAATAAGCGTGTTTGCAGTTCCCAGATCCATGGCCAGATTCTTGCCCAGAAATCCAAACAGCCGAGTGAACACCATGGTCTTGTCCTTAGGTTACAGATCTTGTTGTTGTCTGAGCTTGTTCTTCAGATACAGATTTTCCAGAAACAATGCCAGCTGATCACAGACCAAAGAGATGAAGTCTTGTAACTGGTTGGAGATGGGTTTGTTCTCTTCGTCAGCCAGGATGAGCACTCCCCTGGTCCGCAGGTGAACAATAAGCGGCAAGCAGACGACGCTTTGAAAACGTGGGACGTCAGAGTGTTTTTCAAACAAGGGGGTGCCTCGGACCTGCTCACCTTTGTCCGCGGTGGTGATTATTTTGTGATTGCGAAACACCCAACCAATAAGCCCGGCATTGATATCAAACTTTTTCCGGAGCAGATCCTTGCGCCGAAAGACTGGCTTATTCCATCCTTCCAGGGAGTATCCATGCCCGAGTTCGTCCCTGGAAGCAAACAGACAATAGCTGAAGTTTGTGCAATTTGCCAGTATCTGCAGCAGGTTTTCCAGAAAAAACGTCCATCTGGGGTTGCTGTGTCGGAGCCTGTAAAAGGCTTGCAGGCAAGCGTAAAACCGCAGTTCCTGTTTCGAGTCTTCCTGTTCGTGAAATTTCTGATTCAGAGATTCGATGAGTTGGGCAAACTGGTGCAGGATCTTTTGATCCTTGGCACTAAAGGAGTATGACTTCTTGCTGTCCAGGCACAGGGCCCCTTGTCCTCCAGTCAAGGGGCAGCCCATAAAAGCCTTGATTTTGGATTCCGCGTCCGGTGTGTAATATCCCAAACAATCGCCTTCCCGATGAAAGTCGTTGACCACCAGGGGTTGATTGTTGCGCAAGACCCAGCCGACCAGACCTTTGCCGGGTTGGACCGACGTCCCTTTCTGAATATTGTCTCCAAGGCTGAAGTGGGAGGTCAATGTGTAGGTGTTGTCTCCGACGTGCAGAAAGAGAACAGCTGAGTAAGCATCAAAGACACTGCAAACGAGGCCCAGGATTCGGTCAAAAAAAGAATCGTCAAACATGGGGTTCACTTTTTGAAGTGCCGGTGGACATAAAATTCTATACTTCGATTAAACGTACGTTCTTCTTCGAGACTGAAGTAGCAGGCCGGGAGCTCTCCCCTTTGACGGTGATATTGAATGCATTCGCAACACAAACCATGTCTGGTGCAATGAGGATAGGTACAGGGGCAGGTTTCAGAATTTATTTTCAGGCGAGGGCAACGCTCTTTCTTTGAGGTCATATCCGGCTCCTCTGAATTCGGGCACGCAAGGGCCTGAAAATCTGTAGCGATCCCTTGTCATTTTCCTTGACCTCAAATACTAGGGGAAAGGCACTGCCTCGGTCAAGTATAACTTGAAGGTACCTGTGTTGGGTTCGTGAGCATATACAATATGAAACGAGACTCAAGGTGTTCAGGTGTCAGCTTTGCCTCCGGCGGGCTTGTTATTCGTTATTTGTTATTCGTAAGAAGCCGCCAGTTTGATCCAATATGAAACTGGTTACAAAGAGGGATGGCCCGGCACTCAATTGGAGATGTAAGGCTTTCAATCAAGATACACCGATAGCTCCTGCAATTGAGTGCCGGGCGGCCAGGGCCAAGGCTCTTTCGTAGGGCGGGCTTGTCCCTAAGCCCTGCCCCTCTTCAGGGAAGTGAGTGCCGGGTCAGATTCATGCTCGATCAAACTGGACGTCTGCGGCCGGAGGCAAAGCTGAAAAGGGAAACCAAAAATTCTGCTTGACGACTCAGGGTCTTGGAACCGAAGATCAAGCTCAAACCGGCAGGAGGGATAAACGGATGAAGATCTTTGTGGACAGTGCCGAACTCGAGGATATACGACAAGCCCCCTTATTGGGCATACTGGACGGAGTGACCACCAATCCCTCCCTGATCAAGAAGGCCGTTGTTTTTCGACAGCAACAGGGAGAGGCGGTTGAGATTTCTCGCTATATCCGAGACATTTTGCTGCAGGCCGGGGACGTTCCGGTAAGCTTGGAGGTCAGTGGCGGAAATCGGGAGGAGATGATTGCTCAGGGTCGAGCCTTGTATGGGAAGTTCAATCCGAATTTTGGAGAACTCGAATTGTTCGGCCCAAGTGCTGGCCGCCTCCCTGCGCAATCCCAGGCAGGTCCGGGAAGCGGGTCTGGCCGGGGCCCATATTGCCACTCTCCCGTTTTCAGTCATGGCCGATCTGCTCACCCACGAGCAGACTGCAGACGGCATGCGCGGGTTCACCTCCGATTTGGTTCCTGAATATGAACAATTGTATAGTTGATGTGTTTGTAATCTGCTGGTGATTGGAGCAAAAAATGTTTGATAGCTATGAACAGGTATGCGGAAAAATAATGGATTTGCCAGGAGCCCAAATGCCTGGGGCTTCGGAAATCACCAAACGGATCGTCTTTGGTCCGGAAAAAGACTGGCCCGATTACGTGATGCGTTGCTTCACCCTGGAGGGATCGGCGGCTGTGCCTTTGCACACCCATGATTGGCCCCATTATGTCGTTATTGTGCAAGGCCGGGGAGAATTGCATCTCAAGGGCCGGAAGCATGAGTTGGAGTCCATGAGTTGGGCCTATGTTCCTCCCCACTCTGAACATTCCTTTGTCAAGATGAGCCAGGAGCCGTTTGTCTTTTTGTGTATTGTTCCCAAGCATGGAGATGTGCCTCCGGGGACGACAAGCTAGGAAAATATCTATGCTCTCCATTTTGCCCATGTCCAATCCCATTCAGGATTATGCATGGGGGTCCCAAGAGCTCATGGCCACCTTCTTAGGCCAAAAGGTCCCTTCATCCGTCCCTCAGGCCGAGTTGTGGATGGGGGCCCATCCCAAGGCCCCCTCCCAGGTCTGGGTGGAGGGAGACTGGAAACGGCTGGATACTCTTATAGAGCAATACCCCTCCCTTATCCTGGGCGAGGACAACGGAGTCCGGTTCGGTCCGCATTTGCCCTTCCTGTTGAAGATTCTGGCTGTGGACAAGCCGTTGTCCTTGCAGGTCCATCCCAATGCCCAGCAGGCATGGGAGGGGTATCAAAAAGAAGAAGCCATTGCTCTCCCTCTGCATGCGGCCAACCGGTCTTATAAAGATCCCAACCCCAAGCCGGAATGCCTTTGCGCCCTGGAACCCTTCTGGGGATTAAACGGTTTTCGGTCTTCGACCGAGATTGCTGCATGGTTCTCCTGGTTGGCCCCACAAGCCTTGAGGGAAGAAATCAGCCTCCTGAAAAGCGATGATGATCCGGAGGCCTTAACGGAGATGCTCAACTCCCTCTTGACCATGGACAAGAAGCGTCGTCGCAAGGTTTTGGATCGAGTGGAGAAAAGAGTTTCTTCTGAGGCCGGGCGGGATATGGACGATCCCGTTTATTGGTTGGCGGAACTTATAGAAGAATACCCCCAGGACATCGGGGTCTTGGCTGTCCTGTTCCTGCAGCTTATGCGCCTGGAACCCGGACAGGCCATCTTTTTGCCCCCGGGGCGGCTGCATTCCTATTTGCACGGCTTTGGCCTGGAAATTATGGCCGATTCGGACAACGTCCTGCGAGCCGGGTTGACGCCCAAGCATGTGGATGTCCCTGAACTGTTGCGGATCGTGGCTTTTGATTCCAGCCCTTTTCAGATCATCGAACCGGAGCCTCGAATTCCGGGGGAATACGCATATCCGGTCATGACCGATGAGTTTGCTTTATCGGTCGTCGAGTTGGGCCCAGATCTTTCCGAGCTCGAGCTTACCGGCAAAGGGGCGGAAATTGTGTTGTGTACCTGGGGAGAGCTGCAGGTGAGTGATGAACAGAGTGGAAGCCACAGTCGTCTCAAGCAAGGGCAATCCGTATGTATCCCTTCATGTGTCCAGGCCTGGAAGATTTCCGGGCAGGGGAGGGCATACAGGGCCCATTCCGGGCCACACGTACCATAATTTTGTTCTCAGATGTAAGGTGCCAGAACACTGAACACAAATTACGATGGATACAACCATTCCCGCCATCCGGAAAGGAGGGGAAAGTAGAGGCCGAGGCGGATAGGCCGGGTTTCTCCGGCCTGCATCAGCCGGGCGTAGGTCTCCATTTGCCGCTGATAGCGAGATTTCTCCCGCTCCAGGAAACCCTCCACGTCCGTTCCGCCATGCCGGCTGGTCTTGTAGTCGATGATCCAGCGTACCCCAGCCTCATCCACAAAGGTCCGGTCCATGACCACGGAGACAATGCCTCCCCGATGTACACCGCTTAGGGCGTATTCGTTGGCCGCTTCCGGCCGCGGAGCCAAGATCCAGCGCCCCAGATCGTGGGCCAAGGTGTTTTCCAGGGCCTCCTGGACCAGGTCCACGACCTGCTCAAGTTCCGAATTTCTGACCCCCAGTCCGGAGAGTTGACGGACAAAGACCGGGCGCAGCTCGGGCACCTTGGAGACGTCCCATGTGCTGAGTCCCTGCCTGGCAATGGTCAGGAGCCAGCCGTGCACGCAGGTTCCGGCGCAGCGCACCGCTTCCCCGGCCCAGTCGAAAACGATTTCTTCCTCTTCTGGCTCCCAATCCATGGCCGGGGCCGGAGAGACCCCGGCCGGAAACCGGGGGGGCTGCCAGTTCGGGATCAAGCGGTACAAGGTTTGGGCCTGGGGTGATTCCCTGTCTCTCCTTGTATGTTCATTAGCCTCGAACTCATCTGCATCCGCCAGTTCAAACTCCGGTCCAACCGCAGGCCATAAGGCGGCCAGGAGGGATCCGGAAGCCGGAGGACGAACTCCCTTGTCGGTTCGGGTGGTGTGCCCCAGAAGATGCAGGCGTTTTCGAGCTCGAGTAGCGGCCACATACAAGAGACGTCCGTCTTCATGCCGAGCCTTGTCCTGGACCAGGTGGCGAATATAGGCATAAATGGGATCCTTCTCCTCTCCGGTTGCGGTTCTGGGGGCCAGGAGCAGATCGCTGCGGCCGTTTGGAGTGGAGCGCTCCAGCCAGGCCAGGAGCTGCTGTTCGTCCGAGCGGGGAGGGCGGCCCAGTCCGGGAAGGATGACCGTATCGAATTCCAGGCCCTTGGCCTTGTGAATGGTCATGACCTGCAGGCCGGAATCTGTCTCGGTATCCGGCCGGGCGAAGAGTTCGGCCACGGCCGTATCCAGCGCATCGATCAGAAGAGGTCCTGGGGAGGTAAATCGGTCTTGCAAGAGAGTAAAAAAAGTCTGGGCATCGTGTCTGTCCCTTTCTGTTGACAGACAATCCGGTCCACCCAAGGCCTGCCAGCAGGATTCCACTTGGCATCGGATGCTGGTCCGGTCCCTGTGGAGCAGGGCTTGCTCAAGAATGGGACCAACCCTGCGCAGGCGGGCTTGGCCCTGGGGGCTGAGCCGGGAAAGGACCTCTTGGTCCTGGAGACGGAAGAAAATGGACGATACGTTTCTTTCCGGGCTCAAAAGGTGCAGATCGGGGAGCTCCAGACCGGACCACGGGGCTCGGAGTACGGCCATCCAGGCCAGGTTGTGCCCTGGGTGACGCAGGGCCTTGGCCAAGGCGCACAGGTCCTGAACGATGGGCCGCCGGCTCAAGGGATCGATATCCAGGGCCTGAAAGGAGAGTCCAGCCCGGCTCAAAGCGGGGACGATTTCCCGCAGATGGGAGCGGCTGCGGACCAGCACCGCGGTCGTTCCCTGGGGGTGAACCTCCCGGGCCTGGCGGATCAGGGAGACGACTTCTTCGGCTTCATGTTCAAATCCGGAATGGAAAAAAGGGTGCACATTCACGGCCGGACTCTTTTCCGGGGGCAAAAAGGCGTGGGCCGGGGAATAGGGCACACTGCCGGTCAAGGGGTCTTCGGCCTGGGGCAAGACCCGGGGAAAGGCCTGGTTGACCCAGTCCACCACCCCGGCTTGGGAGCGGAAGTTCACGGACAGGGTCAAAGGGGTCAGATGGATATGTCCCAGGCCTTGTTGTCTGGATTGCAAAAAGAGGCCGACCTCCGCCTCCCGAAAGCTGTAGATCGATTGCATGGGATCGCCTACGGCGAAAAAGGTCCGACCGTCCCCTGGGCTCCAGCCGGCGGTCAAAGACTGCAGAAGCACAAACTGGGAGATGCTGGTGTCCTGGAATTCGTCGATAAGCAGGTGCTGGATGCGGTGGTCCAGGATCAGGGCCAGGTCCGTGGGATCTTCAGGGGATCCGAGGGCCTGCCTGGCCCTACTGGTGACTTCGGCGAAATCCACTTCTCCCCAGTCCTGAAAGACCAGGTGCAAATGACCCACGGCCAGGCGCAAGACCTCGAACAGAGATTCCAGGACCGTCCACTGCTCTTGCCTGTACCTGGGTTCGGGAAGGAGAAGGACTTCATTGAATTTAGCCTCCAGTCCGGGGACGGAGCCTAAAGCCTGCATACAGGCTGAGAACTCGTCCTTCATCTCTTCAAAAAGGGCTTTGGTCTCCGGGTCCTTGCATCCGCTGGGAGGGGGGAAGCCCAGGTTCTTGTCCGCCCGCTTGCGGAGCCCCCCGCTCCCAGTCAGGCTCAGGCGGGCCAGGCCCTGCCATTTTGTGCGCTCCATCCAGGTACTCCCCGGCAGGTCCTGCAAATGGGAGCACAGGCTGAGCTCGGGCATCTTTTCCGGGTCCGGCAGGCGGGGGGCGGCGAAACCGGCTAATCGAATCAGGCTTTGGGCCGACTGCGAAGGAATGAGCTCCCGAAGTTCTCCGAGTACATCTTCCACGGCCCGGGTCAAGGCCTCCTCCAGGCCGGGCCGCTGGAGTTGCCGGTTGTCCGGATCGGCCAGGTGACGCAGCCACTGTTCCCTCTGAGGCAGCATTCCAGCGATAAGGCGGCTGGTCTTGTCCATGTCGTTGTCCAGATGGGCCAGCAGGGTGCGCACATCAGATGACCAGGGGGAGTTGTTCTCCAGTTCGGTCAGGGTGGCCTGAGCGGCCTGCATGTACATCTGCTCCGGATCCTCGCCGATCCGACCCTGACTTCCCAGCCTGGACAGAAGGGGCATGCGAGCGACCAGGCCGGAGCACAGGGAATCAATGGTCTGGATGCGCAGCCTGGAGGGTGAGGATGGAAGTTCCCAGCCCAGGCTGTGACTGCGGGCAAGCACGTTTTGGGCCAAATCCAGGGTGGTCTTTTCGTGGTCAGCTTGAGACTTTTCTCCGGCCGCAGCCCGGTGCAGGGCGTGTAGGATGCGGGCCCGCATCTCCCCGGCCGCCTTACGGGTGAAGGTGATGGCCATGACCTCTTCCGGGGCCTGGACTGTGGCCAAAAGGGCCAGGGTCCGCTGGGTCAAGAGTTCGGTCTTGCCTGATCCGGCCGGGGCCTGGACGATGAAGGATCTTGTCGGGTCCAGGGCCGCGGCCCGCTGTTCAGCGTCCCTTGGTGGTGATGGCATAGATATTTCTCTCTATTTCCGGGTTCGGGGGGAAGATGGAGACGAACCGGAAGTTTTTCTGGAGTGTGCTCATATTGTTTTTACCTTGGCTTACCTGGGTCAAGTTCAAATATCCGACACAAAGAATGCAGGTCGCACTGGCGGCAGGCCTGATTGTTGCTCGGAGTCACCTGGGCCCAGCCGTCTAAGACCTCGGCGGCCAAGTCCTCAAGTTGGGTCTTCCAGGTAGCCAGGAGTTCCTCCCAAGAGGTAAAGTTTTGGGTCAGTTTGTGTTGGTCAAATCCTTTGCATCCGGGGACGATCTCCTCTTCCTCTCCCAGGCCGACAAAGGATGACTCCCCCTTGCGTACGACCCCGAAATAGACCCCGGCCACCGGTTCGGGACAGAACAGGCTGTACAAGGGGATCTGGGGCTCCACGGGTCGGTCCTGAAACCATTCGCTCATGGAGTGTTTACCGGCTTTGTAATCTATGACCACCAGCTTACCGTTATCCAGGCGGTCGATACGATCAACGACCACGTTGATGTTCAGGCCGTTTATATCGATGTCTAAGCGCTTTTCCAGGGCATGAATCCTAAAAGGCTGGCGCTTCCTCTCCAGGCTCAGCCATTCCTGGACCAAATCGACCAGGCGTTCGCGTTCCAGGGCAATGAACTCCTTGGTCATGTTTAAGGGGCGGCTGCTGCGCATATTTTGGATGGCCCGGTCCACGGCCGTGTGGACCAGGTGATTGCAGTCAGAAGAGGACAGACCGAGCAAAGTGGTCTGATCTGGGCAGGCCTGCCAGAAATACTCCAGGGCGGCGTGAATGATGGTACCCCGCTCCGGAGGGCCCAGGCCGGTGACCGGCTCATCCAGGCTCCTGGCCCCTAGGCGATGGCGGGCAAAGGCCTGGAAGGGACAAGCGGCCTGGGAACGGAGCAGACCGGAGCCCCCGGGAGCCCGGCCGGGAACCCGAAGGGCAGGGCCCTGCTGGTCGGAGAAGACCTCCAAATGGTCCCAGTTAGCCCTCTCCAGCCAGGGATCAGGAAAAGGACTCAGGTGGAGATGGTCCGGATCCAGGTTGGGCAGGCCGTCCAGTAAAGGACTGGGCAGAAGTTCGCGGTCTTCTTCCCGTAAGGGGTGGCTTAAGATCACTTCTGATGCACTGTGTTGCAAACGAAAGGTGATTTTTCGGGCGTAGTCCAGTTCGTGCTCCGGGCAGGAGCGGGGCATGCCCAAACGGCGCTGGACTGAAAGAGGTAAGAAAGGACTGGGTTCCGGGGCCGGAGGCCAGATCTGGTCGGTAAGCCCCATAATCCACATCCGGTCGAAGCGCTCGCCTACGGCCTCCAGCATGCCCATGATGTGCACCCTGGCCTGCGGACCCTCTGGCTGAAACACGGTCTGGGTCAGGATGGATCGCAGGCGGCTGACAGCTTGGGTACAAGGCATGCTCGGAATGACCCGGTCCAGTGCGGCGAAACGTTGCAAACAGCCATGAAAGGCCTGGACTGTCTGGTATTCGTGGCTGTCTAAGCTTCTCTCCCCGGGCCAACCCATATCCTGGAGCAGGTCGCCTATATCCCTGGCCCAGGCGCTAGGGGCCTGAGCAGGAGGCAATCCTTGCCATCGGTGGTACAAGGTGTTCAAGGCGTGAGCCAGCACCGGGCAAGCCCGAGGATTTGCATTGCGCTCAGGTGATTCAACCCAGCCCAAGAGTCGGGAACGGAAAATCTTTTCTTCCCGCAGACTGCGCAAGGCGACCTCCAGTCCGGTCCGAGTGCTTAACTCCGAATTCCCTCCGGCGATGAAAGGAGAGGTGAGCATGGCACTGAGCGTAGACAGGGATAAAGGATCCCGGGTCAGGTCCAGGATGTGCAAAGCGGCCTGGATCAGAGGATAGCTATTTAAGCTTTTCCCCAGGGAGATATCAAAGGCCCGGTCCCGGGGGATCACGGGGAGGGAAGCCATATCCGGGTGCAAGATAGCATCGAAGGTATGCTCGATCTCTTCCCGGACCTGAGAGAGATCGGGGACGATAATCCCCAGGCGCTGATCCGGACAGGTTTGCAGATGCGAGCGGGCCCAACAGGCGGCGTATTCCATCTCCCGGCTGCGATCCGGGATTGAGAGGACTCCGATCCTGGGGGGATGTTCTTCAAAGGTCAGGATGTATGTGGGGCAGCCCTGGTTTTCCAGAACTTCCAGTATGTGTTCCTGCACAGGGCTGATCTGCTCGAACCCGGCCAGGATCAGGGTGCTGGAGCAGGGACAGACGGCGGATTCCGTTGATTCTTGTATGGCTCGGTTTCCTGCTGGTGTCTTTGTTTCCCCTTGAGGGGGGCAGGGTGGTGCTTCTTGTGCAACCAGAGAAAGGCCATGTTGAGAGATAAGCCCGGCCACGTATTCCGGTTGCCTGGCCTCTTCCAGCCAGCCCTGGTTGTCCACCCGGTCCTGAAATTCCCGGCTCCATCCCAGGAAGGCCTCCTGGTCCGGGGAGGTCCAGAGCAGGGGATCGGTAAAATCTTCCAGATTCCAGTGCCGGAAGAGTATCCAGGCTTGGCGGACCTGTCTGGCGGTTTCCCCCACATGCAGGAGACCTTGAGCTGGCTCGGAGTGGCGGATGATTTCCTCCCATAGGGCCAGTTCCTGATCCTGGGTCAAGGGCAGGGGGTGGGGCTGATCCGGACGGAGGTACACGGCCCGTTCCAGACAGCGGGCGATCCAGGCGCTCCAGGGCAGGATGTCCGGGGTTTCCCAGGCGGTTTGCCCTTGGGCTTGCGCATACTGGTGGTAGCGGTGCAGGAAGCTCCGACTCAGCCTGCGGTTGACGGTGATCAGGCTGGCCCCTAGGTCCAGGGTCGAAAAGAGGTCGGTTTCGTGGAGAGTAGCGTGTTCAGGCATGGGTGGAGTGTATACGTGATGCCTCCAGGAGTTCAAGCTGCGAGCACAGGAATTTTGACAATATGGAGGAGAACCAAATAGCCGTGCGGGGACTGGGGCGGGCCTTGCTCCCACGGCAAATTTGTTCTCCTTTATGTTGTGGTAGTTTTTCGAGAATTTTTGGTCATTTTTAGATAATCAAAGACGAGCCTGACTCTTTGGTGCAGGTCTCGCACTTTCTGAGCGATATCTTTGACTTCTCTGGATTTAAGTAACCCTATGGCGAAACCTCTTAAGCGATTGGTATTTGCTGGACCATTGCCGGTTCTAATCCTAGTTCTATCTTCGTCATAAGTCCAATCAAGGATATAGTGTTTGCTGTTTTCAATAGTCCATTGTCCACGATGAATTTGTAGTATTCTAGCAGGATCAGCTTTCTCCGGACTATGGCTGGTTATACCATAGAAAGTGTTCTCCTCAATTTTCCCGCTTTTTTGATACACAGTTTTTTTATGTATGCAAAAAGCCTGGCCAACATGGGGAAATTTAAGGTACTTATTTAACTCAGAAGTGACCCAGACGGAGCGAGTGTCTATTCGACCATGGGCTGGTGGGTCTTGGACACAACAGTCAGGTTCTTTTCGGTTTACGAAGGATCTCTTGATATCGGCGTAGAGAGTGGACTGGTTTTGTTTGGCGGTAAAAAGGTAGTCTGCGCCGCGCCCCACGATGTATTCGGCCAGTTTTTTCTGAGTAAGAAGAGCATCGGCGGTGATAGTTTTTCCAGAGATTTCTATTTGGTCCAGGATTGGGATAAACATCCCGATTTCGTTTGTTTGCTTTGTTTCTTCGCTATTTTCGTCTACAGGTAGAGTACCTACTTTTTTTGGGTGTAGGTGGCCTTGGATTCATGGCCAACAACACTGGCAATATGTGTTTGCCGCCCATTTTCATCAATGGCGTTTTTCATTGTTTTGCCATCAAAAGCCAGGCAAGTGTCTGTCAGGCCTTGGTCTTCATTCCAGCGTTGCAGGGCCAGATCTACTTCGATTGGATCCACCCGGACCAGAACATCACGTATAACGAACTGGCTGGGGATGACATATTTTCCTTTTTCTTTGCGACACCGAAATCGTTGCCTGGCCTTTTGCCCCAGGTTATTAGCCCAGCCATAGATGGCCTTGTAGCCTTTCATTCCGCACAGGGTGGCGGCTGATGCAATGGCCAGAACTGTAGATATTCGATGACGACATCCGTGTGCCCTGCGAGGATCGATTACAGTTGTGAAGTATTCCGGAAGCGAGCGCATCTGTTCAGCATTCATAGTCATTTTTGGTTCTCCTTTTTGATAGGTTGGCTTGAGAATGGCACAAGACAAAAGTTTTCTGGAGTTGGCTTGAAGTGGCAAGACAAAGATGAGCTTAGGGGATGAAGGTTTGGCACTGTATCCTTGGCCGATTCTTTTAAAACCTTTGGTCAGCCCCAACTCTATCCAGTTGGAGGCGCGATAAACGGTGCCTGTGTAACGTTTTGGATCGACAAAGGTTTCCAGGAGCAACAGTGGATGGCCGAAATGTTGTTGCCAATCAAAAGAGATGCGCTTTGCACAAAGTGATAGGATACGAGAGCCCAGGTTTGGCAGGTTCCAGCCCGGCAGGATAAGAAAACGAGAGTTGTTTGCCAGCAACTTCAATCGGTCAAACCGATGCCGATATTCCCATCCAATCCACTGGTCCCTGGCCGCACACTTCAAAGCGGCAGCCGAGAATGTAAGCAGAGCAACCCACTGATCAGAGTGTGTGGCGACATACCAGAGGGTTTCACTAATTTTGGGTGAGGCTCCAAGATAGTGATGCTTGGCCATCAAAGACTTGAACCGGTCTTTCTGGTCTCTTTCGACTGGTTGCAGCGTTATGCTTGGCAAATATGAAAAGGGGCTCTTTATGTGCATGGCGAGCCCCTTGTAGCAAACTTTTGAAAGCTTGTCCAGGATTTAGGGGTAATTTTATAAAATTTTTGTGTTTTTTGATGAGCACAAATCTACCCTGGCCTTGCTCCAGGATGCCTTGTTGTGTATTGTGCAGGCGGCTGATATTGCCGGCATGCGCCCTTTGCTGGTTCACGCCAAGGACGAAAGGGCGCGGCGATGGTAGGCATCCCGGGACTTTGACCCCGGTCCCACGGATCCTTATCATTTATTTTTATTGCTCCAAGATATAAAGGCCATAGCGGTAAAGTGAACACCCAGGAGACCAGAATATGCTCAGTGTGGATATGCAAACCATTGAGAACCAGGTGGCGGATAGTGCAGTCATTTTTCAGCGCGGGCGCAAGCTGTATGAATACGGGGCCTATATGTGCACCCAGGCCGACCTGGACCAAGGCCGGTTTACTTATCAGGTAGATGGAAATTACGGAGATTATACTACGATTATTTCTATGCCCAACGGCCATTTGGACTATTCCTGCGATTGCCCCTACCCCGGGCCGGGGTGCAAGCATGTAGTGGCTGTGATCCTGGATGTTCTGGATCGGATAGAGGATTGGCAGGGACAACCGGCGGGAGAAGAGGAAGGTCCACCCAGTGATTGGCTCACCCCGGAGGAAATCCGAGACAAAGCCCTCGAGGACCGGCGAAGCCGGGCCAAGAAGGAGGAATTCACCTTCATCCGGGGGGAGATGGTCAAGGGCGATCACCTCCTGGAGACGGGCAGCGGACGGCAATACACGGTCACCCTGCACGATCCGGAAAAGGGTTTGGGGCATTGTTCCTGCCCGGATTTTGCCACCAACCAGCTGGGGACCTGCAAGCATCTCGTGGCCCTCCAGGAACGGTTTCTGGGTCCCGAGGATCTGCACCAGGCGGCACAGGAGCGTTTTCCCTTTGTGGATGTGTATTGGGATTCGGTGCACGAAGCCCCCCGCATGTTCTGCGAGCGGCCAAAAGGGGAAATAGCGGCCATTCTTCCGGTGTTGCAAACCTATTTTCACCAGGACGGGCTGTTTCAGTTTGCCGATCTGAGCCGGCTGTTCGACTTTCTGAGCGCAGTGCAGGATTGCAAGCAGGTCAGAGTCCGGGAAGAGGTGCACAACCGGGTCCAGGAGTACCAGCTCAAACAGGAAGTAGAGGAGTTGTCCAAAGAAGAGCTGCCGCTTTTACAGGACGTCAAGGCTGTTTTGTATCCCTATCAGGAAGAAGGAGTCCGGTTCGGCCTGTATCGCAAGGCGGTTTTGATCGGCGACGAAATGGGCCTGGGCAAGACCTTACAGGCTATTATCCTGGGGCTGTTGAAAAAAGAAGTCTTTGGTTTCCGGCGTATTTTGGTTATCACCCTGGCCTCCCTTAAGGAGCAGTGGAAACGGGAAGTGGAGAAATTTACTGCAGAGCGGGCTGTGGTGGTGGCCGGCTCCCCTCGCGTGCGGCAGGAGACCTACTTCCAGGATCCAAGCCTGTTCAAGATCACCAACTACGAAGCCGTGCTCCGAGATGTGACTATTCTGCGCCGGTATAAGCCGGATCTGATCATTTTGGACGAAGCCCAGAGAATCAAGAATTTCGCCACCAAGACCGCGGATGCGGTCAAGAGCCTTCCCCGCAAACACGCTATGGTCCTGACCGGAACGCCGCTGGAGAATCGGCTGGAGGACGTATATTCCATTGTCCAGTTCCTGGATCCGCATCTTCTGGCTCCCTTGTGGCGGTTTGCAGCTGACCATTTTTTGCTCAGTCGGGATAAAAAAGACAAAATCGTAGGCTACCACAACCTGGATCTTTTGCACAACAAATTGCGTCCCCTGGTCATCCGCAGGCGGAAGGAAGAGGTGCTCCAGGAGTTGCCGGAGCAGGTGACCAATACCTATTATCTGGACTTGTCTGAAGAGCAGGCCAATATGCACAACGGATATAAATCCAGCCTGCTTCCCTTGCTGAACAAGAAGTTTTTAACCCCTATGGATGTGCGGCGTATCCAGGAGATCCTGCTCCAGATGCGCCGGGTTTGCGACTGCACCTATCTCGTGGATCGCCAGACCAAAATTTCCCCCAAGCTTAAGGAACTCAAGGGCATTCTGGACGAACTGGTCATCCAGAGCGGGCGGAAGATGGTCATCTTCAGCGAGTGGACGACCATGACCTTTCTCATTGCCAAAGAGCTGTCCCGCATGGGCATTGCTTTTGTAGAATTAAGCGGGAAGATCCCGGTGCATAAACGCCAGACCCTGATTGACGAGTTTACCAATAATCCGGAGTGCAAGGTGTTTTTGTCCACCGACTCCGGAGGTACCGGTCTGAATCTGCAGGCTGCGGACTGCGTGCTCAATTTCGAGCTGCCCTGGAATCCGGCCCGGCTCAATCAGCGCATTGGCCGGGTGAACCGCATCGGGCAGGCCAGTTCCAGCGTGAATGTGATCAATCTGGTGAGTAAGGACAGTATTGAGGAAAAGATATTGGCCGGGATCCAGCTCAAGACAGAGCTGTTCACCGGAGTCTTTGACGGCGGGGTGGATCGGGTGGAGTTTTCCCGGGAGAAACGCAATCAGCTGCTCAATGAGCTGCGAGCCATGATGGGCCAAGAGCTGAGCCAGGATCCCCCGGACTATGAAGCCAAGGTCAGCGATGAAATCCCGGAGGATACACCTCACTTTCTCAATCCCCAAGCCCTGGCCGGAGAAGGAGTTGAGGCGGAAAGCGAGGGTGCTGAGCATGGCGATCAAGACGGAACTTTGTCTCCAGAGGGAGAAGCGGCAGTCTATGCCCAAAGCGATGACGGATGCACAGAGCAAGAGTCCCTTATGGCCGGAGAAGAGCAGATCGCGGCCGCCCAAGCGGAGGCCGAAAGCGACGGGCAGGGTAAATCCCGGGATAGCGCGGTTCCAGCCGGGGGCAGGGGTGCCCAAGATTCCGGACAGAGTCCGGAACGTATGCAAGCGGTCCTTAACCAGGGCTTGGAGTTCATGAGTGGACTCTTGGAGATGGCCACCGGGCAGAGGCTGCACACGACCGAAGCAGACAAACCCATGCTCACGGTGGATTCTCAGACCGGAGAAGTGACCATGAAGTTTAAGCTGCCCGGCTTTTAAGCTCTTTTATGCACCTTGGAGAAATGTTCACCCTGGCCCTGGCTCTGGCCATGGACGCCTTTGCCGTGTCCTTGGGGCTGGGAGTGAAAATGGGACTGGTCAGCAAGAGGCAGACGTTTCGCCTGGCCTGGCACTTTGGTTTTTTCCAGGCCGGGATGCCGGTGGTTGGCTGGGTGGCCGGAAGGACAGTCCGGGAATACATTGCTGCTTTTGATCATTGGATCGCTTTCGGCCTGCTGTTCATCATCGGGGCCAAGATGATTAAGGAGGCCTTTGAGTTCCAGGATCAAGTCCTGCGCCGGGACCCGAGCAAAGGGATGTCCCTGGTCGCCCTTTCCGTGGCCACCAGTATCGATGCCTTGGCCGTGGGTTTCTCCTTCTCTGTTCTGGGTATCTCCATCTGGGTGCCTATTCTGATCATTGGGCTGGTGGCATTCGGAATGACTGTTTTGGGGTTGTATTTGGGACAAAAGGCGGTGCAGGCCATTCGAATGGGACCGGCGGCTGAAGTTTTGGGTGGAGTTGTGCTCATAGGAATTGGAGTGAGAATATTGGTTGCCCACGGGGTGTTCTAAAATATTGACCATAATACAAAGCAAGAGGAAAATTTTGAGTTGGCGGACATTATCTGCACTTGTGATGTGAGTAAACAATAATCGACAGATTGTTCAGAGAAAAAATCTCGAAATTTTAATCGAACGAGGGCTTGACCTGATTGTGTCATACATGACATCATGAAATAGAACGAGGGACAGACCGTATAGATTGCCCTTTTTAGTAATGAGGAAATATGGCTGTTGAGCCTTGAGACCGGAATAATGGAAAAAGAAAAAAAACAAGCTATTCAACATATTGTAACTGCTATACGTCAACTGGTGAGTTCTATACACCACAACTCATCAATGCTTAAAAAATATTACGGTTTGACCGGTCCGCAAAGTGAGGCCTTGCGAATTTTGGACGATAAAGGACCTCTGTCTTCAGCTGCCTTGAGCCGAAAGCTATATGTAACCCCTTCCAATATTACTGGAATCATCGACCGATTGGAAAAGAAAGGATTGGTTGAGCGTATTCGCAAGCCCAAAGATCGACGAGTCAGTTTGATATCCCTTACGGAGAAAGGCCATACCCTGTATCAATCTCTTCCTGCCTCCATTGAAAGTAAGCTTATTTCTGGGTTAGACGATATGGACCTGGAGCAAGTCACCAGACTGTATGAAGAGATCTATAAGATCCTGGATATCTTAGATGCCTACAAGTATGAGCCCAAAGTTCTGGGAGATGGTGTCGATATGCAGGTTAACACCGAGGAGCAGCCCCAGGCATAGTCTGATCAAATTCCATCCGTTTGCTTGGAAAGAAAGAATTTGTTCAAAATTCATCCGTCTCTCGCACTGTGGCCCCCTTGAGGGTTCTCATCCGCCCACTTATCAAATATTCTTCCCCTGTTTCATTTTTTCCCTGTAAACTTCACGATATTTATGACCACAACGCCAAATACGTCCGACCAGGGCCGGGTGACCGTCACTGCCGAGGGCATGTCCATCCCGGACGGGGATGCCACGGCTTCAGGGGACCTTACCCTGATGAACGACCGAGTAATCTGCAAGTTCGCCACCCAGACCAAGCCGCCCTGGGGCATGCCGCCGGGTGGGATTCTGGACATATCTCCGATAGCCGACGGACAGTCCGTGGTGGATCTGGTCAATATTTTCGATTTCTTACCTGATAACTGGTCCAGTTGGCCCAATACCTACCACCGGGTCCAGATAAAGGAGAGCGGCCCGGACAGAGGTGTCGTCCGGATTGAAAGGGACTGGGGAGAAGTGCAGCTGGTTACCGAGTACACCCTGCTCAGGGGGAAAAACCACATCCATGTGATTACCTGGATGACCAATGCCGGAACCTTGGCCTTAAAGGATATCCAACCCGGATACACCCTGTATTTAAAGGGCGGATACATGCTCACCCCGCCCGGATTAAAGGGAATCAAGGAAGGTCAAACCAATGATGCCCTGACCTGGAGCTTTATCGGTTACGACCATACATGGTGTATCGCTTTGCACGCCCCGTATGTGCAATACATCGATCACTTTGGCCAGGACATGTTCGGCCGACTGAGTTTGACTCCGGGGGAGACCAAGAGTGTGCAGGCCTGGATTCAGGTCTGTGCTCACAGCAATATTTCCGAGGTCCTGAAATTCGAGCTGGGCCAGAGGAGATCCCCACTCGGCATCCTCCAAGGCCGGGTCTTGGACCAGGCCGGGCAGGTTGTGAAGGAGCCCTATGTGGTAGTGAAACACAACGAACAGGTTCTGACCTGGGCTCAGGGCCAAGGGGGAAGTTACTCCCTTTGCCTGGCCCCTGGGTCCTATACCGTGCAGTCGATGGCCAAAAACTATAGTCAGAGCCAAGTCCAAGAGATTACCATTACTGCGGATCAGAGCACAACCCAAGATTTTTTCGGATTGCAATCCCCAGCTGGACTGAGTTTTCAGGTCACGGACAAGCGGGATCAAAACCCGCTGGATGCCCGGATCGACATCGCCCAAGGGCCGGCCCCGGTGATCGGATTTTTGGGCCAGTCCCGTTATTTCACAGACCTGGAAGTCAAAGGCTGGGCGAAGTTGACCATTCCCCCGGGGGAATACGTTTTTGCCGTTTCCCACGGAGGAGATTTCCTGGGCCTGCCTCAGGAAGTGCCTGTGCACTTGCAGGCCGAAGAGGACCGGCATGTAGATGTTAAGCTGGAACTCAGGGCCAGGCCGGCCGATCGGGGCTGGTATGGGGTCGACCTGCACCACCACGGTGACGTCCTGGATGGAGTGACCTCCCCGGAGTTCGTGCTTCGATCTCAATTGGCTTGCGGATTGGATGTGGCCTTGCTCAGCGATCACGACGCAACGGTGAAAAACGATATCATGGCCGGGCTGGCCGCCAAGCGGAACGTTCCTTTTATTCCGGCCATGGAGATTTCTCCAGCCTGGGGGCATTTCAATATCTATCCGGTCAATTCCAAAGTGGAGCTGGGGCTGGATCCGGGCACGAGTACAGCCGGAGAGATCTTTGGCCATGCCCGGGAATTGGGGGCGGAAGTGGTGGTCGTCAACCACCCGTTCAGCACGTACGGCTACTTACGGAGCCTGGAACTGGGTGTGGCCCCGGGGGGATTTGTGCCCAATTTCGATCTCTTGGAAATCAATTACCAGTATCCGGCGGAACAGACCCTGCATAAGGCTTGGGAGTTTTGGAATCAAGGCAAATCCGTCTATCTCGCCGCTGGAACGGACACCCACAGCGTGTGGCAAGACACCAGCGGGGCGGTGCGCATGTATGTGCATATCCAGGATGAGCTCAATGCCTCTGCGGTTATCGCAGGCCTCAAGGCCGGCCGCTCCTTTGTCACCTATGGTCCCCTGATTTTTCCAGAAATTCCATTTGGGCAGGAAGTGGTGGTGGATCAAGGAGAAGACCTGAATTTGGTCTATGACCTGGTAGCAGTGCACGGACTTACAGATATCCAGCTCATTCATAACGGGCAAATGGCCGAAAGTCTGGGACTCGATGGTCCGGAGGGCAATCGGCGGGTTGAGTTTATGGTCCAACCCACGCAGGATGGCTGGTACGCCTTGGTGGTTTCCGACGCCCGGGGGAACCGGGCCTTTACCAATCCCTTGTGGGTCAAGGTCGACAATTCAGGTAAACATAAAGGAGTATAGATATGGCCAAAGACGAACAATATTCTCTGACCGGAATTTATCGCTATGAGTGGATTTTCGGTCCCGGGTTTTTGGGCTATGGCGAGCCCCAGGTGACCAGGGAGATCATAGATCGGATGCATTGGGCTCCGGGGACCAGGGTTTTGGACGTGGGCAGCGGTCTGGGTGGCCCGGCCTTTTTGATGGCTTCGGAATACCAGGCCCAGGTTATCGGCGTGGATCTGACCCAGCAGATCGTGGACATTGCCGCCCAGCGGCAGAAGGAACAAGGCATTCCGGACGTGTCCTTTCTGCAGGGCGATATCCATCAGATGGACTGGGACCAGGGGGCTTTCGAGGTCATCTGGAGCAGAGAGACCCTCCTGCATGTCCCGGACAAGGACGCCTTGTTCCGGAAATTCTACCACTGGCTGGCTCCGGGCGGGGCGGTTATGATCACAGACTACGCCCGTAAGGTGGGACGGGGGAGCGATACGTTTGAAAATTATATCCAGGAATCAGGATACCCTCTTGTGGAACTGGAACGTTACGGGGATCATATCCGTCAGGCCGGGTTTGAGCAGGTGACCATTGAAGATCAGACCGACTACTTGATTTCCATTCTCCAGGAACAGCTGCACAGGCTGGACTCCCGCAAAGAGGAGTTCATAAGCAAGTTCTCGGAGGAGGACTTCGACTACCTGCGTTCCCGCTGGCAGCTCAAGCTGGATTGTTGTCAAGATGGGGACATGCGCTGGGGTTGGTTCTCCGCCCGGCGGCCGAATGAGTAAAGTAGGAGTACATAGAAATCAATGGAACAGGATTGACAGTCGTGTTGACATCCTGCATCTGTTTTATGGATCGGAGGCTAACTGATGGGATTTTCATTTAAAAATTCTATGGTGGGCCAAGGTGGAGGCTCAATGATCACTTTCAATATCGAGGTTCCTTGTCAGATCGAACAAAAGGAACGTTGGTATGTCGCTTCATGTAAAATGCTTGATATTTATTCTCAGGGAGAGACTGAAGAGATAGCGTTGCATAACCTGATTGAGACCTTAGAGCTTTTTTTGACCTCATGCTACGATCGCGGTGTCCTGGATAATGTCTTAATCGATTGCGGATTTAAAAAAGTTAATCAAGGACCCTTAAAGGCAAAACAAAGTGGAAAAACGGTGACGGTTTCCCTTCCCTTGTTCGCTGAGAACAATTCCGCATGCCCCGCATAACACCTATTGATTGGAAAACTCTTGAGTGTGTTTTCAAGCTAGCCGGTTTTGTTTTTGAGCGGCAAAAAGGAGATCATCGCTGCTATGTCAGGGAAGGAACGTGGCGGCCAGTAGTTATACCAACGTACAGAGAGGTGGATATTGATATAATTCAAGCAAATATGAGGACGGCCGGATTAGACCGGAAAACCTACTTCGAATATTTAACGAACACAGGAGTTTCCCAATGCGATCCAATTCAGATTTTCTCACCCGTGGAACAGGCCGCACAGTACCTGGACACAAGGCAGGCAGATCATGCGGCTGATGCTTGCAGGTATGCTCTGACATTTGAAGGAAGAGCAGTCAAACCGATTCCTTCACTTATAAGAACTGGATAGGAGAAAGACATGCAATGTAAGCCTCTTCCACCATGAAAAACTGAACTCTATTGACGAGAAGTGGCAACCCAAATTCAAGGATGAAGCCCGACAAAAAGCATGGGCGCAGCATCAGAACGGCCTGGACGAGATGGAAAACGAGATCCGCAGGCTGAAAAAAGAGGTCAGCACAGAACGGAATGTGGAAGCTGACCCACTGCGAGCTTTATTTAATCGTGGCCTGCAAGATGCTGGGAAAGTCACTCCCGGCTTTCAGATCCTGCTCAGTTGCCGAATCTGCGGCAAGCGAATCTCCCGGCGGCGAGGGTATTGTCTCCGATGTGAGGCAACCCTTGCCCGGCGGTCTACATAGTCCACATCCTGTCCCCCCATGTGGCCCGTCTTCTGAGTGGGGGCGGGCTTTTATTCCGCCAGAAAATCTTTAAGTATCTTGGCTACTTCCCTTTTTAGATCACGTTCGTTATATGTTCCTTTCTGTTTCAATATGATGGGAAATACAACATCTTTGTTTTCCGAATGGTAGTATATGAACCGGAGGCCCTGTCTAGGGCTCACGTTGTATTCTGGGAGCCCAATTCGCATTTTGCGGACGGAGTGTCCGCTAAAGCCTGGCCAGGCGTCACCCTGGTAAGGATCATTCTCTAAGCTGTCTATCGTTTCTTGCACATGCTTTTCTGACAAAGCGTATTTTTTGAGGGCCTTCTTTTGGGAGGCGAGAAATTTCTTACTCGTTTTTATCCGGCTCAAAGCTTTTCTTCAAGCTTGCCAATAAGGTCTTGTATCTCTGGATCGTTGGCTAGATATACGTCTTCAGCTATATCATCCCAGTCATAAAACAGGTCTTCAGCTCGTTTTTTCATGGCTTGCGTGGAGGGGCTTTTGGGAATGAGTTTACTCAAGAGATCAAAGTTGCTCCTCATGTTCAATGCTTGGGTGTGCAGGTCTTCCAAGTACTGGCCGTCGCGAGTAGTGTCGCACTTCTCCATTGTCTTACGAATTGTCTTGATTGTGCCTTTGTTCCTGAAATACACCCTCCAGAACATGATATATACGGCTGGCAAAAGATAAGCCTTGTGCAGAGTATCCTTTTGCTTGGCAAACCTACGCATAGTGTCCTGGAATCTGACGATGTCCGGCTTTTCGGCGATCGTGACCATAACCATTTTCTCCTTTTGCGATTAGCCATTGATTGCCAATCTGTATCATCAGTAAGCATTTTCTAGCTTGTTTGTCAATTTACGGCCACAAAATATTCACAGACCTTTTTATGCCCGTGTAATAATATTTGACTACATAGCTTAAGAAGAAGTGCTTCACAATGGCCGTACTTTGGCTTTTTTGAGCTTCCCGAGGGGTACAGTCGGAGGTGAACGAAATAAGGCAAATTTGCGGCTTTTATATCTCCCCGGACATATTGAAGATCCGGGCTTTTCTTTGCTTACAGACCAGCTTACATAGTGCTTACAAGCTACAAGAAGTTACGGATTGCTTGCAGATTTGTTCCCGTAACCCCATGATTTTCTTATGCCCCCGGCGCGATTCGAACACGCGACACCAGGATTAGGAATCCTGTGCTCTATCCTCCTGAGCTACGGGGGCGTAGTACAAAAATGTGTATGTCTTCCCGGGGCTTCTGTCAAGCTGTGGGCTGTGGGGGCAAGGCCTGGAGAACATCGATTCTCTTGGCGGTCGGGCAAAGAGATTGACTCCAGACCACCGCTCTATTAGGAAAAAGCTACAGAAATCAACGCATCCAGGAGATACTATGGATATTTTGCACGATCCCTTATTCAGGCCCATACACATTAATTCCCTGCAGCTTAAAAACAGGATTTATATTCCGGCCATGCACATGAATATGGCCCAGGACTTTCAGGTCACCGAACCTTTAAAAGCCTTTTATGCCCGCCGGGCCCAAGGCGGGGCCGGGATCATCTGTGTCGGCTTCGCTACAGTAGACGAGCGGTCGGGTTCTTCGCTGAATATCGGAGCCCACAGGGACGAGTTCATTCCCGGGTTGAGTGAATTGGCTCAGGTAATCCGGGACCAAGGAGCCAAAAGCTGCGTGCAGCTCAATCACGCCGGGCGGTACAACTTCTCTTTTTTCATGAACGGAGAGCAGGCCGTTGCTCCCTCGGCCCTGACTTCCAAGTTGACAGGGGAAAGACCCAGAGCCCTGGAGATGGAGGAGATCAAAGCCATCGTTCACAGTTTCGGCCAGGCGGCGGCCAGGATACAAAAAGCCGGGTTCGATGCTGTGGAAATTTTAGCCGGCACCGGCTATTTAATCAGTGAATTCATCTCTCCGCTCACCAATCAGCGGACTGATGAGTACGGAGGCAGCTTTGAGAATCGGATGCAGTTTGCTCTGGAGGTCCTGGCCTCCGTCCGGGAGCAGGTAGGCCCCGATTTTCCCCTTGTGGTCCGTATGAACGGCAACGATCTCATGCAGGAGGGAATGAGCAGTCAAGACCTCTTGGCTGTAGCCCGGGTTTTGGCTGAAAAGGGCCGGGTGGATGCCTTCAACGTCAACGTGGGCTGGCACGAAGGACGAGTCCCTCAGATTGTGACCAGCGTTCCCCGGGGGGCCTTTACCTATCTGGCCCGTCAGATAAAGGAATCCACGGAACTGCCGGTCATTGCCAGCCACCGGATCAACGATCCGGATTTGGCTCGGGAACTCATCGGCACCAGGATGTGCGATATGGTGGCCATGGGCCGAGCCTTGATCACAGATCCGGACCTGCCCAACAAAGCAGAGCAGGGCAGGGAAGAGGATATTGTGCATTGCATCGGCTGTGCCCAAGGGTGTTTCGACAATATCTTCCGTCTCAAGCCGGTGGAATGCTTAGTTAATCCCACCGCCGGGCATGAATTGGAAACCGACTTGCGCCCGGCCTGGTCCCCCAAAAACATCCTGGTCATCGGCGGCGGACCGGCTGGGATGAATGCCGCCTTGGCCGCCCAGAACAGAGGGCACACTGTGCACCTCTGGGAAGGATCCCTCCGACTGGGCGGACAGTTGTGGATCGCCGCGGCTCCTCCGGGACGCGAGGAATTCGCCACCCTGGCTCGGGATCTGGCCCATCAGGTGGAAAATTCCGGTATTCAGGTCCGCCTGGGACAGGAGGCATCGGTGGATGGGGTTTTGGAACACTCGCCGGATGCTGTTGTTCTGGCCACCGGGGCCAAGCCGGTGAGCCCAAAGCTGCCAGGAACGGCATTGCCCCATGTATGCCAGGCCTGGGACGTGCTGGACAGGAAGGTTTGGCCGGGCCGGAAGGTGGTTGTCCTCGGTGGCGGGGCTGTGGGAGTGGAATGCGCCCTGGCCTTGGCCCGGCGGGGAACCCTGGGTGGGGATGAACTCAAATTTTTGCTGGAACATAAGGTTGAGGACTGTGAATTCTTGCGCAGTCAGTGTTTGCAGGGTACCCACCAGGTGGTCCTGGTGGAGATGCTGGAGCGCATCGGCCAGGACATCGGCAAGAGCACCCGATGGACCATGCTCCAGGAGCTTCGCCAGCTCCACGTCCAGGTTAAGACCAAAACCAAGGCCATGGCCATTGAAGAGCAGGGCGTGGTCGTGGACAAAGAAGGAGAGGAAACGCGGATTTCGGCCGATTCTGTCGTTTGGGCCCTGGGCTCAAGGGCGTACAATCCTTTGCAGGAGAAACTGCAGGCCAAGGGCCTTGACTGCCGGACGGTGGGCGACGCCCGGGAGGTGGGTCAGGCCATAGACGCCATCCATGCCGGTTTTGCTGTGGGGCGGGAGATATAGGCGGTGGCGGTTCGGGCCAAAGAGAGATCAGCGCCGCCTCTGGCCGCGCCTGTTATTGGTTATTCGTTATTTGTTATTCGTAAGAAGCCGCCAGTTTGATCAATGATGAAACGTACGGTTTAGTGGTAGGGGCGCCTCTCAGGCCCCTGGCTGAAACCCCACGTTTCATCCTTGATCAATCCGGCAAATTTCCCTTTTTTGCCCGCTTTGGGGCAAAAAATATGTCAGATTTGCTGGAGGCAAATCTGACCTCTAACCCCTGGCGAGTGCATAAACAGTTTTTGCACTCCCATCTTCAGCCCCTCCGCTTGAACATCCGCTCCAAGTCACTGACCCCCAGAGCGATCATGGCCGGTCGGCCGTGGGGGCAATACTCCTTGTTCGGGGTGGCAATCCACAGCTGGATCAGTTCCAAAGCCTCCTGATCGGAGAGGACCTCACCGGACTTTATGGCCTGTCGGCAGGCCATCATCTGCCACAAGTCTTCCTGGGAATCCGCCTGCTCTCCCAGGATCTGATCCAAGAGCCCTTTGGCCTTGGCCGGATCCAAATGGGCGGGAACGGCCCGAATGAGCACAGCCCCGGGCTGGGAGTTGTCTAACTCAAAGCCCAGTCGCCGCAACATTGGGGCGATGCGGCTCAGCCGCTCTTTTTCACTTGGGTGCAGAGGTCGGTGCATGGGCAGAGCCAAGGACCTTTTCTGTCCCGACTGGCCCTGGGTGGAGGAGCGGTGGTAGAGGATACGTTCGTGGGCTGCGTGCTGATCAACCAGAATCAAATCGCCTGGCTTGGAGATGAGCAGCAAGTAGGTGTTCTGGATCTGCCCCAGATAGGTAAATCCCTGGACGGAGAATCGGGCTGGAGCCGCAAGGTGCGGCACATCGGGATCATGATCCTGACTCTGACTTTGCGGGCTCTCCTCCAGAGTGGATTCTGATGGCCAGGGTGAAGGCTGGTTGGTTTCCGGCCGGGTTTCGGCTGCTTGGGGGGGCAGGAAATCCTCAAAGGTGTGAAATGTATATTGGGGTTCAGGGGGCACAAAACCTGCACGGCTTGATGCCTCGGGCTTGGGTTGGCCATCCCGGGATGTTGAGCTGTCCAGGGCCTTGCCCACCCCATGGTGCAAGAGGCTGAACACCCGCTTTTCGTCCCGGAATCTGACCTCCAGTTTGGCCGGGTGGACGTTAACGTCCACCTCCCGGCTGGGGATGCGCAAAAACAAGACCGCCTGGGGGTATTCCTTGTGCAGGAGCCGGCCCTTGAAGGCCTGGCGTAGGGCGCTGATAAGCATCTTGTCCTGGACCGGCCGTTTGTTCACAAAGAACAACATACGGTCTCCTCTGGCCTGGGCCGTTTCCGGGTGACCGATGTACCCGGTCAGGGAGTAGTCCTCGTCTCTGGCCTGCACCTGCAGGAGCCTGTCCGTAATCCCCGGAGGCCAGATGCCTTGCAAGCGCTCGGCCAGGCTCTGTTCGGCCGAAAAATCAAGGACCGTACGCTGATTGGATATGAAGCTAAAGGCCGTATCCAGGTTGGCCAGGGCAAAACGGCTCACGACCTCCTGACAGCGTTTGGCCTCGGTCTGCTGAGTCTTTAAGAACTTGAGTCTGGCCGGGGTGTTGGCAAACAGGTCCCGGACCTGAATACTGGTCCCTTCCCGAAAGGGAATGGGTTTGACCTCGGAGAGGACTCCGAATTCCACATCCAGTTCCGCGCCATCGGAGTGGCCGGCTGGTATGGAGCGAAGGCGCATTCTGGATACCGAGCCGATGGAGGGCAGGGCCTCGCCCCGGAATCCGAAGCTGGCGATGCTCAAGAGATCCTGGAAGGTGGCGATTTTGCTTGTCGCGTGCCGGGTCATGGCCTGGATCAGGTCTTGGGGTCCCATGCCCAGGCCGTTGTCCTCGACTCGGATCAAGGATTGTCCTCCGCCTTGGATGTCGGCTAAAATGCGGCTTGCTTGGGCATCCAGACTATTTTCCATCAGCTCCTTAAGTACGCTGGAAGGCCGTTCCACTACCTCCCCGGCGGCGATCTGGTTTTGCAGCTCCGGGGGTAATACCTGGATAAGCTGTGATCTGTTCCCCTCTTCCTGCACAGCCCCTACTCCCGTTCGGTACTGATATCCTGGCCGAACTGTCCTATCTGCAACAGACTAATCATCACAGTCGCCTTGTCCTCGTATTCCGTCCGTTCAAATTCCACATCCAATCCCCAGCATTGGTGCCTGTAACCTATATTTACCCGTTGATGGATGATCTCCGAATTTTCTAGGTCTTGTTTGATGTCCACCCCGAAAAGCCAGGAGGGGGAGAGTCTGTAAGTCCCTCCAGCCCGGACCACGTTGATGGGATTTTGGTCTTTGCGTCGAATATCCTTGGGCATCTCCTTTTGATAATCCAGACCGAAAAACACGGATGCATTTGGTTTGGGTCGGACCCGGAGGTAATGTTCGTGCTCGGTGAGGGTGGTTTCGTAGGGAGAAAACCATGTCTTGGAGTGGACAGAGAGCCAGGAAGAAGGGCGCAGTTGCAACTCGGCCCGGATATCGGAGAACGGGCGTCGGGGATATGTGTTCCGGTCCCGGTTGCGGGTGGCCTCTCGAAAGTCGTAGCTCTGCTCCAGTTCAAACAACAAGAAATCGCGGTAGCTCGGTGTCAATTTGGGTGTGGCCCCGTTTTCCTCCGGAGCCCGCAAGGTCACCTTGCGCCGAGTGAACACGGATTGCAAAGAATAGGTTAGTTCATTTTCCGGTTCAATGCGGTCCAATGCGTCGAAATCCGGGAGATCGTCCTGGTCTTCATCCGGGATATAGTTCCACTCCAGTTCAGGCTGCAAGGTGTGCTTAATTCCGGTCCATTGTGACTCTCCCGGGGATTCCAGACCGTAACCCGCTCCTTGGGACGGAGTGAAGTCAAAGATGCGTTTAAAGGAAGTGAATGCGGTGATTTGGGCGTCGAACAGCCCTCGAGTGTGGGATTTTCCGTCCACATTGGATGCGTTTTCCACTCTGTCCAGGGCGTAGAGGGTCTGACGCCAGCCCAGCCTGGGGATGACTGTACCGTAGTCATTGCTCGCGGGCAGGCTGATCTGGGGATGCAAGTCGGTGCGTACTCCGGTGGTTCCGAATTCGCGCCAGAAATAGGTCATCTGGTTTTGGGCCTTCCATTGCAAGGGTGTGGAGAGAAGCCGGGACTGAAAAAAATCCAGGTCTATCTGGGGCAAACGCTGTAGGGTTGGGTTTTGGGAGGAGGAGAGATTGTCGTTTATGTATTTTAGGTCCTGGGTATATTCCAGTTGGGAGTATAAGCCGACTTGGGCCCAATTGCGGCTGGCCAAAAAAGTACTCACCCGTTTCAAGTCGTCCTTGTCCTGAATATCCCGCCCGAATTCGGACAAAAAGATGTCCCGGCTCTCTTCAAAACCGCTTATCCCGGAGTCAAAATCCCGAAGATAGTCCTGGTCTGAAACCAGGTCCACATCGAATTTGGTCTTCCAGTCCGGGGTAAAGAGTTTTCCATTGTACTTGCCCCGGATCCAGTAGCGTTCGGAGTTGGGGCGCTTCCAGGGGTCGTCTTGGAATTGGTCGTTATCTTCATCCGTGTCTTTGAGGGAGTCGTCCAGCCAATCGGCCCGGAAATAGCCCTTGGTCAGAAGATCCGGAGTGGTCCGGTATTCCAAACCGAACATCACCCCCCGGTTCCTCATCATATTAGCATACACCGTTGCATCCCGGTCCGGGCCTAAGACCTGGTAATAGGGGAGATTCAGGCTGAGTCCATTGCGGCTTCCAGTGGACAGTTCGGGCATCAGTATTCCGGATTGTCGTCTCTTTTTGGCCGGCAAGACCAGATAGGGGGAATACAAGACCGGCTGGCCCTTGATCTTGAACCTGGGATGGGACAGGTGGGCATACCCGTCGAGAGCGACCGTTCCCCGGGAGGTCTGCAGGGACCAGGCCGGATTGGGTCCATCGCAGGCGGTGATTTCCGCCTGATCAAAGCTATAACTCTCCGGACCGGTCTTTTTGATTCTCTCCCCGGTGACGTACAAGTGGGACTCCTCCAGAAAGACCCGCCCATTGGTCAACCATCCCACATCGTTTTTAAGGTCGAACTCCGCTGTTTCGGCCTGCAAGGTATCGGAACCGAACCTAACCCGGATATTACCCTGGAGATAGATCCAGTTTGTGTCCCAGTAATAGCGGGCGAAATCCGCCTGCAAGGAATCATCCCCCCTGGTCAACAGGACGTTGTCCTGGGCCTCGACCACCTTGCGCTTCTCAAACACCTGCATGCTCTCGGCCCGTAAGACCCATGGTTCATCGCCGGATGCGGAATCGATGGGCAAGGATCGGGGTTGGGCAATTGCTACCTGGTTGAGGATAATCAACAGGACCAGGGTCGCAAAGCAGGACCAGACGAGGCGTAAGCAAGGGATGCGAAGTATATGCAGCATGGGAGGTCCAGCCGAATTTTGTGGGTTTGTATCCACCATATGCAGGCCTGGGGCTTGATTCGTCCGACACCGGAGCCGATTGGACTTCTCGCCTGTAAATAGACGGAAACGGGCTATTTGTAAAGAATGTCCAGGTTCAGCTTTGCCTCCGGCAAATCTGAACAAAAATGTATCGTTTAGACGACTTCCGACGGCCAAGCAAAGGGGTGGTCAGCTGACAACAAAAAAAGAAAGAACAAAATTGTATCAGAAAGTGCTTGAATCTAAGATATGTTTCTGGGTGTATTTATGTAAGCAATTGAAAATATTATTTTAATAAGTTTTGGCAAGCCATTTGCTTTATCTCCTTCAAGGCAGTTTGACGCCTCGTACACACGGAACCTTTCCAATGAATCAACTTTAAGGAGGAGGCAATGAAAAAGATCGAAGCCATCATCAAGCCCTTCAAGTTTAATGCAGTCAAAGAAGGCCTGACTGCCATGGGAGTACAGGGAATGACCATAACTGAAGTGCGGGGGTGCGGGCGGCAAAAGGGACATCAGGAGATCTACCGGGGAGCGGAGTATGAAGTGGATTTGATTCCAAAAATAAAGATTGAACTGGTTATTGAGGATGATCAGCTCAACCAGGTCATGCAGGTTATTCAAGACAACGCAAAGACAGGAAAGATCGGAGACGGCAAGATATTCGTCGCTTCAATCGAGGATGCCCTGCGGATTCGAACCGGGGAGTCGGGTCAAAACGCCCTGTAAAAAGATCGGGCCTGGAAAAAATAAGGCCTTGCAGGCCAGAAGACAGAGGACAAAAATGTCACGTAACCCATAGAGGAGGATAGGAACGTGGAATCTGTACTCGAAATCAGTTATGCCCTGGATACATTTTATTTTCTCATATCCGGACTGTTAGTCATGTGGATGGCTGCCGGATTTTCCATGCTTGAGGCCGGCATGGTTCGTTCCATGAATACAGTAGAGATATTAACCAAAAATATAGCTTTGTATTCCATTGCCTGCATCATGTATATGCTTATCGGCTACAATATCATGTATGGAGACGGTGGATCCATTCTGCCTGGTTTCGGATTCTTGGTCCAAGGAGACAATAGTGTGCAAAGCGTCATCTCTGGAGGAGATCAGGCCCCGTATTATTCATCTATGGCCGACTTCTTTTTCCAGGTGGTCTTTGTAGCCACAGCCATGTCCGTGGTTTCCGGGGCCGTGGCTGAACGGATGAAGCTGTGGGCTTTTTTGTTTTTTGCCGTGGTCATGACCGGAGTTCTTTATCCGGTACATGGGTACTGGACCTGGGGCGGCGGTTTTTTGGACGGGCTTGGGTTTTCCGACTATGCCGGGTCGGGGATCGTGCATATGGCCGGAGCGGCCGCCGCCTTGGCCGGGGTTTTGGTCTTGGGTCCGCGGACCGGTAAATACGGCCCCAGCGGAAAGATTTCCCCTATTCCTGGCGCGAATCTGCCCCTGTCCGCCTTGGGGACCTTTATCCTGTGGATGGGTTGGTTTGGGTTTAACGGCGGTTCTGAACTCAAGGTTTCGGATGTGGAGTCGGCTAATGCCGTGGCCATGGTTTTTGCCAACACCAATATGGCCGCCGCTTCGGGCATGATTGTGGCCCTGGCCGTTTCTCAGCTCAAGTTCGGCAAATCCGATCTGACCATGGGCCTTAACGGGGCCTTGGCCGGTCTGGTGGCCATTACCGCCGAGCCCAGCGCCCCGAGCATGTTTTTGGCCTCCTGTATCGGGGCGGTGGGCGGAATCATTGTCGTTTTCTCCATCGTGGGCCTGGACAAGTTGAAGATAGACGACCCAGTAGGGGCCATTTCCGTTCATGGGGTGGTAGGCATTTGGGGCCTGCTGGCTGTGTTGCTCTCCAATCCCCAGGCCAGCATAGGGGGGCAATTGGCCGGCATTGTGGTCATATTTGCCTGGATGTTCGGTACCAGTCTACTCTTATGGCTCGGACTTAAAGCTGTCATGGGCATTCGAATCAGCGAGGAGATGGAGTACAACGGCATGGATATGGGAGAATGCGGCATGGAGGCCTATCCGGAGTTCATGGCCAGTAAAGGAGGGGACATCTATTAAAAAATAAAAAGCCACAGACTTTGGATTTTTTTGACCCTCCTCTTACTTAATTATGGTTCAGGCGCATTGTGCGCAGGAGAGCGGTCTGGTATTAAGGGGCCGGGCATGTACATGCCCGGCCTTTTTGTATTACGAGCACAAGGAGCGGCCATGAGCGAGGTGCAAGGGGAGATTTGGATTGCGGTTCTGGGATTGGGATGGCATGTTATCTATGAGCTAGGCAAGGACGATAACGGAGATCCCGTATGGAACTATCCGTTGTTTTTGGAAATCGAGGAACAGGACGACGGTCAACCGGGGATTGTGTTCAGGCCTTTGTGCGTCTTTGGCCACAACTCTGATCTGACCCCAATCGAACCCAGGCATATCATGTATTCCTACCGACCGACTGAGGATATCATCAGTATGCGGGAGAAATTTGTGGACAGATATAAGGCCGAACTGGAATCCATGAGTCAAACCACCCATAACGTCGGCTCTACGAACGGTGGGCGATTGCAATAGATATTTTTTGAGCAAAGGGTTGACATCATGAAGGCCTTTGGCTATCGTGACTACAAGATGCCCAATATATAGCCATGTTGAGACCGCTTTTCGGTGTACATTTATGCGCCCCATACCAGGGCTGCAGGTCATGCTCTGGACATCGTTTACCGGTCGGTCAAACAGGCCTTTTTTTCTGTGAACACTATTTATATTCCGCAACCAGATTTGTGTCGGAGCGGATGGTCGGGTTTGACAGCATTACATACACATCGGAGTGTTATGCCCAGCCTGAGTATTTCAGATGTTACCCTCACCTTCGGCGGTCTGCACGCCCTGTCCTCAGTGAACATGGAACTCGCCCCGGGCCTGATTTCCTCTATCATTGGACCCAACGGGGCTGGAAAAACCTGCATCCTGAACTGCATTTCCGGATTTTACCATCCCACCAGCGGTGAAATCCATTTCAACGGCCAGAGACTCACCAAATTATCCCCGCATCAAATATCAAAGTTTGGTATTTCCAGGGCCTTTCAAAACCTGGAACTGTTCCGGGGCCTCACGGTGTTGGATAATCTCATGCTCGCCCGGCACAAAGACCTTACCTATAGCTTGGTGCACGCTGTTGTGTTTTGGGGAAAAGCCTCCCGGATAGAGGCTGAGAATCGGGAACATGTGGAACAGGTCATCGATTTTATGGAGCTTGAGCCCTACCGCAAACAAGTCGTCGGCAACTTGAGCTATGGGGTGCAAAAACGGGTGGAAGTGGCCCGGGCTCTGACCTTGTCCCCGCAGGTAATTTTACTTGATGAACCTATGGCCGGCATGAATGTTGAAGAAAAGGAAGACATGGTCAGATTTATCTTCGATATTAAGAATGAATGGGGACTGACCGTTATTCTTGTGGAACATGATCTCGGCGTGGTTATGGATATTTCCGATCATATATATGTTCTGGATTTCGGAGAAGTGATCGGTTCCGGAAGTGCACAACAGGTGGCTTCCAATCCTAAGGTTATTGAGGCCTATATCGGGGAAGAGTAACCAGATATGGAAAATAGAGATTTCTTGCTCCAGTACAGTATTCCCCAACTTTTACGCTGGCGGGTCAAAACCAGTGGATCCCGGACCGCCTTGCGGGAAAAAGATTTCGGCCGCTGGATCCCGTACACCTGGGATGAGTATTACGACTATACCCGCAAATCCGGTTTAGGGCTTAAGGAAATAGGTCTTGATAAGGGGGATACCATCGCTTTGATCTGCGACAACATCCCGGAGGTGTTGTTTGTATCCATTGGAGCCCAGGCTGTGGGGGGGATCTCGGCCGGGATCTATCAAACAACCCTGCCCAATGAGCTGGCTCAGATCATCGATTTCTTGGATGTGACCCTGGTCTTTTGTTCCGACCAGGAGCAAGTGGACAAAATGGTCGAGATCCGAGACCGGGTACCGCGGGTCAATAAAGTGATTTATGAAGATGATCGAGGCATGCGCAGTTACAAATCCGATCCATGGTTCATGTATATCCAGGAACTCTATGCCTTGGGCGACGCAGCCCAGTCACGTGATCCAGGGCTCTTCGAAGCCCTGGTGGACCAGGGAAGCCCGGATGACGTCTGCCACCTGTGCTTGACCTCAGGAACCACCGGCCTGCCCAAAGGGGCCATGATGACCCATCGCAATTACATCAATATGGGTCTGCAATTGACCGAGGTCGATCCCCTGGAGCAGACGGATGAATATGTCTCGTTTTTGCCCTTTGCCTGGATCGGAGAACAGATGAATTCTTTCGGGGTGGCCATGGCTACGGGAATTGCCATCAATTTCCCGGAATCCGTGGAAACGGCCATGGCTGACCTCAAAGAGATCGGTCCTCACTTTATGTTCGGCGCGCCCAGGATCTATGAAACCATCCGCTCTCAGATCTGGCTCAAGATCGACGAATCCTACCGCCTGAACAAGGCCTGCTACAACTTTTTTATGAACATTGGAGAAAAGGCGGCTTCCTACCGAATGTCCGGTCAGAAAATGCCTCTTTCCCTCTCTTTCCTCTCCTGGTTGGGCCATCTGCTTCTGCTTCGTCCCCTGGTTAATCAAATTGGTCTCCGCCGCCTGCGACGGGCCTACACCGGTGGAGCCGCCCTGGGGCCGGAACTGTTCACCTTCTATCAGGCCATTGGAGTCAACTTAAAGCAGATCTACGGACAGACCGAGATTACGGGCATAGCCTATATGCACCGGGATGGCGACGTTCGCCCGGATACCGTGGGCAAGCCTTTACCCAAAACCGAGTGTCACATCTCAGAGCAGGGGGAGATCCTTTCCCGTTCCGACTCGGTGACCGCGGGCTTCTACAAGCAGCCAGAGAAGACTCAGGAACTCCTGGACAACGGATGGCTGCACTCCGGGGACGCCGGCTACATCGACGATAATGGACATCTGGTGGTCATCGATCGGGTCTCTGATGTCATGCACAATAAGCAAGGTGAAATGTTTAGCCCCATGTTTCTGGAAAATCGTCTTAAGTTCAGTCCGTACATCAAGGAGGCGGTCATCTTCGGGGATCAAAAGGATTATGTGGCTGCTCTGATCAACATTGACCCCATCGTGGTCGGTAAGTGGGCAGAAGATAGAGGGATATCCTTTTCTACGTATATGGACCTGTCCACCAAGCCGGAAGTGGCCGACTTGGTGTATGAGGAAGTGAAGAAAATTAATCAAAATGCGGAAAAAGAGCACTTCAAGATTCATCGCTTCGCCATGTTATATAAGTTGCTGGATGTGGACGACGGGGAATTGACCAAAACCGGGAAGATTAGGCGCAAATTTGTGGGTGAAAAATACCAAAACCTGTACCAGAGCCTTTTTGATGAGTCTGTGCAATACAAAGAAGTGGAGGCCTTTTATCAGTACCAGGATGGCCAGACGGCAACTGTGAAAACCACAATCCGATTTTACACAATGGAAGAAGAAGTATGAACTATTTTTTGCAACTCGTGGTCAGCGGTATCGTTGTGGGCTCCATATACGCCTTGGCGGCCATCGGATTTGTGCTTATTTACAAATCCTCCCGGGTGCTCAACCTGGCCCACGGGCAGTTCATTGCCTTAGGGGCCTATATTACCTATTCGCTGACCGTATTTGTGGGCATTCCCATCTACTTCTCCTTTGTGTTAAGCATGGTCATAACCTATTTTTTGGCCATGAGTGTGGAGCGAATTTTCCTCCGACGTCTGATCGGGGAGCCGATCATCTCGGTGATCATGGTCACCATTGGACTTATGTCCATCATTGATGGGGTGATTTATCTGACCCCGTTTGGATCCGAGAACTTGTCCTTTCCCAGCTTTCTCCCCACCCAGCCCATTATCTTTTATGGGATATTCATTTCGTATACCCAGCTGGTCGGGGTGGTGATCACTTTTGTGCTCATAGGTGTGTTTTCCTGGTTTTTCAAGAAGTCCACGGTTGGAGTCTCCATGCGGGCGGTTTCCGATGACCAAATGGCCTCCATGTCCATAGGTATTTCCGTGCCCAAGGTCTTTGCCCTGGCCTGGGCTACCGCCGGCTTGAGCGCTGCCGCGGCTGGCGGTATTTTGGGCAATATTGTGGGCCTTAATTTTGACACCTTGCACGCCTTCGGGATCATTGTCTTTCCTGTGGTTATTCTTGGGGGCCTGGATTCACTGCCCGGTGCGGTGGTGGCCGGCATCATCATGGGGCTTATCCAACAATTTGCCAGTGGGTATCTGGACGGCAACTGGGGTTTAAACGGCACTGCAACCCTTGTGCCCTATGTCTTGCTCCTGGTTATCCTGTTACTGAAGCCTCACGGCTTGTTTGGCACACATGAAATCGAGCGGGTGTAGATTATGTCAGCAAATCGTTGGTTGGCCACCGGCAATTATTTTACCACCTACCGGGAAGAGCAGCGCATATTTTCCACTCATATGGACAGATTGCTCTTTGTCCTGTTCCTGGCGGTTCTCTTTGTCTGGCCTTTTTTTATTCAGATCAGCACCAAGTACATGCTGGTCCTGGATAATATCCTGATCGCGATCATCGCCTTGTATGGTCTAAACCTGGTCACCGGATTTGCCGGACAGATTTCTGTAGGCCACGCCGCCTTCATGGGCATAGGGGCCTATACAGTGGCCGCTCTGGCCGGAGTCATTGGTGATCAGCATGTCTTGATAACCCATGCCTGGCCTGTGATGATTCTGCTTGCCGGGCTCATGGGCGGTGTATTTGGGCTCATCGTCGGACTGCCCGCCCTGCGCTTGCGCCACCTGTACCTGCTCATGGCCACCCTCTCTTTTCAGCTCATCTTTCAGTGGGTGGTCGGATTCATGGAATTCTTCAACCAGGGCCAATTCATCTATGTGGGTCGTGTCCACTGGTTAAGCGGTGAGGTGGGCAGAAGCCAGCATTATATGTTTTGGTACTATGTCCTTTTGATCACTGTGGTGGCTGCCGGATTCGCGGTGCGAAATCTCATACGTACCCGGTACGGACGAAGCCTGGTGGCCGTGCGGGACAACGACCGGGCTGCGGATGCCATGGGCATGCATCCGGGGTTTACCAAGGTGTTCGCCTTTGGCCTGTCCGGATTTTTTGCCGGTATTGCCGGGGCTATGCAGGCCTATCTGAACCGGGGGGCCGGCTTTGAGACCTTTACTCTGCATGAATCCATTCAATATCTGGCCATGGCTATTGTCGGAGGACTGGGCCAGGTGACCGGTTGTATTTTCGGACCGGCGGCCATCAAGACCCTGGACCTGCAGGTGGAAAATCTGGCCGAATGGGCCGGCGGGATCCTGCCCTCTTCCTTGGACTTGGCCACCGGACTGCGCCCTTTGAGCTTCGGTTTGGTCATCGTGCTTTTCCTCATGTTTGAGCCGCGGGGAATCGCCAATTGGTGGCGTATCCTGCGCTCGTATATAAAACTGTGGCCGTTTCGGTATTGATTTTTGGACCCCGGTTTTCATCCTTGAGGTGAAAACTGTTTTGAACCAAACCTGGGTAAGGAGGATGTTATGAAGACGCACAAGATCATCATGTGGTTGTTTGTATCTTTGGCGGTTTGTGTGCTGGTCATGCCTGGATCGGCCATGGCCAAGGAGTACAAGACAGCAATCTCCCTGGCCATAACCGGGCCGACCTCGGATGCCGGGAACCCCTATTCCAAAGGAGTTGAAGACTATTTTCGCTATGTCAACGACATGAATCTTCTGGGCCAGGACAGCATCGATTGTACGATTCGGGATGACAAGTATGAAACAGCCATAACCAAGCGAAATTTCGAAGAGTTCTTGGATGCGGGCATTGTCTTCTATCTCAACTATTCAACGGGCAGCACCCTGGCCTTGAAACGGGACTTTGATGAAGTCAAAATGCCCACCCTGCCGGCTTCCTATCATGCCGGAAACATAGAAGGCTCGGACTATATCTTTTTGCCCATTGCTTCCTATTCGGCCCAGAATATCGGGCTGGCTGAGTACGTGGTGGAAAATCATGAAGGGGGCACCCCCAAGGTGGCCATGTATGTCCATCCCTCGGCCTTTGGCCGGGAACCGGTCAAAGACGTGGAAAAAGCCGTTGAAGCCGGTCTGGATATCGAGATTGTGGAAGTGGTGGAACACGGCAAAGACCTGGACCACACCGGGACCCTCATGCGCTGGAGGAGCAAGGGGGTGCAGTATGTGATTACTCAGACGGTGCAGTCCCCGGTAGCCTCTCTGCTCAAGGGGGCAAGCAACATGGGCTTGGTGGCTGAGAGCTTTGGCCAGGAAGACAAAATGACATTTATGGGGGCCCATTACACCGGTGGCAACGATCTCGTGGCTCTGGCCGGAGATGCGGCTGAGAATTACTACTGGACAACGTCCTTTATCACCACCAGCGAGCCAAGCGCAGGGGCTGACGCCCAGCTGGCCTTGGCTGAGAAATACGATCGAGACGACAAGACGGCCAATTCTCATAACTATGCAGCTGGCATCTTGGTGGCTGAGATTACCACCGAAGTGATCAAACGGGCCAAAGCCAAGGGCAAAGAAGTGACCAAGGAAACCCTGTATGAGGAACTGTTGGCTATGAACGGGATGAACGCATTTTATTCCGGGACCGCAGTCGGCCCGGTGACCTATTCCAAGGATGATCATCAAGGAGTGGACACCCTGCAACTCTATGCGGTCCAGGACGGAGAGTTCCGGGCGGTAGGCAAGCCGTTTACTCCGGAGTATACGGAAAAGATAAAGTAACTTGAATGTTTCAGGTTCAGCTTTGCCTCCGGCCAATCTGAAATATTTTTTACGCTGTGGCGTAAAAAACAGTTTGCCGGAGTGATCGAGAATGAAACGTATGACCATCCAACTCCGTCATTGCCCGGCCCGGCACTCGCTTGCAGAAAGAAGCTTTGTGCTTTCCTGGAACATGCATACAGGAAGTGAGTGCCGGGCAATCTCAGGGAAAATCATTAAGAATATGATGCTGTAAGGCTCGAGCCAGAACAATGGGACCAGAAACTGTCTGATACGCAGGTACGAATGCCCATGAATACGCAAGCAAACGGCCATCTGCTGGAAGTCAATAATATTGAAGTCGTGTACCACGATATCGTTCAGGTCTTAAGGGGCGTGAGCCTGCAGGTCAAAGAAGGAGGTATCGTCGCCCTGCTCGGGACCAATGGGGCGGGAAAGACCACAACCCTCCGGGCCATCAGCGGACTGCTCAAGCCGGAAAACGGCTATATCCGGGATGGGTACATCAAATTTCGGGGAATTGATGTGACCAATATGCTGGGCACATACGTCGTTCGACAGGGCGCAGTCATGGTGCCCGAAGAACGCCGGGTCTTCAAGCATTTGACCGTTGATGAGAACATTCGAGTGGGATCCATCTCCCGCAAGGACGGGGCCAAAAGAATTCGGGAAGATCATGAGTTGATGTATCAACATTTCCCACGGTTGGCCAATATCCCCAATCGCTTGGCTGGGTATTGTTCCGGCGGTGAGCAACAGATGATCGTCATTGCCAGGGCCTTGATGAGCGCCCCGACGTTGCTTATGCTGGATGAGCCGTCCTTGGGTTTGGCCCCGTTATTGGTCAGGGAAATTTTTGAGAACATCAAAAAAATCAATCAAGAACTGAACACCACCATCCTGGTTGTGGAGCAAAACGCCAAGATCGCCTTGGACATATCCCATTACGCCTATATAATGGAGACCGGTAAGATCGTCCTGGAAGGACCTTCATCCGAGTTGAAAGATAACCCTGATGTCAAGGAATTCTACATGGGACTGACCCAGGCCGGGGGTCGAAAGTCGTTTAAGGAGATCAAGGCCTACAAGCGACGCAAACGGTGGATGTAAGCAAACAACTGTCAACGACGTGGTAAGAAGTATTATGTAAGTTTTTTGTACAACAGCGTAAAAATTTTCAGATTTGCCAGCGGCGGCGCTGAAAAGGACAAAGCCATGAAGTTTTTAGTCGGTTATACCGGTACAGTTGTGGCCCAGGCAGCCTTGGATCTGGCCCGGGAGCATGCTCTGGTTTTCAATGCCCATGTGATCGTGGTCACGTCTTTGGAAGGCGGATCCGCTGAATCTCCAGAACAGATCGGTCAAGTGGAAAACGACCTCCGGGAGGTGGAAAAATTCCTCAAAGACAGAGGGGTGAGTTGCGAAACCAAACAGCTTGTGCGTGGTCTGTCACCAGGCGAAGACCTGGTCCTGTATGCCAAGCAGCAAGAGGTTGATCACATGTACGTGGGGATCCGCAAGAAATCCAGAACCCAGAAAATCATCCTGGGATCTACTGCCCAGTATATTATCTTAAAGGCACCCTGCCCGGTCATCACTGTCAAGTAAAACGTCCAGCCTTGCTCCGAGTAAGGCTGGGACGTTTTATTCCCAATCGTCTATTGGCCATTACAGTTTGAAAATGCGAAATACGTCCATGCTGGAAACAGTTTACTGGAAATGGGGAGAGGAGGATGACTGGCCGCAAGCAAACCCGCCGCTGCCCGGAAATACCGGGGTGCTCATTGTGGGGGCAGGATATACCGGTTTAAGCGCGGCTTTGGCTTTAGCTCAAAGCGGCCTCCAAGTTACGGTTGTGGATCAGGAGACCGGACCGGGACAGGGGGCCAGCGGGCGGAACGGGGGGATGGTCCTCTCCGGCTTTCCCCTGGATTGTTCATCCTTGATTCAAAGATTCGGGTTAGAGCAGGCTAAGGCCCTGTTTGCCGCATCTCTAAACGCGGTCGGCCAGGTGGAGGAGTTCATTCGGCAGGAAGGAATTTCCTGTAATTATCGGCAAACCGAGCACATTACGGCTGCTGTGCATCCCAATCATCGGGATTGGCTCTATCAAGAGCAAGAAAGCATGGCCCGGATTTCGGGCCGACTCCCCCGGGTCTTGGACCCGGAAGAGATGCACGAAACCCTAGGGACAGATCGGTATTGGGGTGGATTGGCCGATCCCTGGGCCGCGGCCCTGAATCCGGTTCAATATGCCACCGGCTTATATAACATGGCCTTGGCCGCCGGGGTAAATGTCTATTGGCATACCCGAGTGCAAGGTCTTGACAGGGACCAAAGTGGGATGCGCGTGTTCACCAGCCGAGGCGGGATACAGGCCGATCGGGTCCTGGTGGCCGCCAACGGGCTGGTCCAGGGCCTGGATCCCTGGCTGAGCAAGCGGGTCGTGCCGGTGGAAAGTGTGATCATGGCTACCGAGGAAATACCCCCGGAAGTCATGGCTACCGTCTTGCCCAAAGAGAACACGGTCTCGGATACCAAGCGTGTGTTGCACTATTTTCGGCGCTCCCCGGATGGCAAACGGTTACTCTTCGGGGGCAGACCTCCCCTTACCTGGGGTTCCCTCAGAAATAATGCTTTGGCCCTGCACCGGGACATGTGTGCAGTCTATCCCCAACTCACATCTTACCGGCCGGCATGCGTTTGGTCCGGCCGGGTGGGTTTCACCCGGGATCACATGCCCCATGCCGGAGAGAGAAACGGGCAACTCTACGCCCTGGGCTATTGTGGACACGGCATTGCCCTGGCCTCCTATCTTGGCCGGCAAGCGGCCAAGGCCCTTTTGGGCCGAGAGAATCCCCATGCCTTGCCCTTTCCGCATCCTTCCTTTCCCGGATTTCCCCTCTATCGCAAGCGGGCCTGGTTCATACCCCCGACCCTGGCCTGGTTCAGCCTCCTGGACCGGTGGGGCAAGTAGTTACTCCCACCGACGAAAAGGCTGAGCCTCGCAGATAACTGATCAGACTTCTTCCTCCACTGGAAATGCGTTGTTTCATCTGTTCTCCGCGCAACTTTCGGGTAATCTTATCCGGTTGTTTGAAAACCAGGGCCTCAAAATGACATTCGTCCACTCAATAAACTTACCGATAGAAGGGAAAGATTTGACCGGTACTCGGTTTTTAATACATTGTTCTTTTTCCCAGGCTGAGTTGTTTTGTTTTTTCCTGGTAACTGGACAGTTAAAACTTAATGCATATCTTGTTGATTTTATATTTATAACCTTGAACCATGAATCTTGAACCTTTCAACTGGTAAGGCACTGTAGGAAACAAATACGGGAAAATGGATATGGATGAAAACCAAAAATTCCGAAATGTAGCCAAGATGCTCCAACCGGACGACCTGGGGCTTGAGCCCTTGATCCCTCTGGATCCGGATGAGGTGGAGGACTTTGACGATCTCCTGTGGTCCATGTCCAAGACAGCTTTTGGCGGCCGGAGGCTGGGCGAGGCCCTGGAGGTCTTGCAGACCATGGTCCAGGATCCGGATTGCCACGTTGTGGGCACCTTTTCCGGGGCCATGACCGTGGCCAAGATGGGCCCCTTGCTCTGTCGGATGATGGAGAAGGGCTGGCTGGATACGGTCATCTCCACCGGAGCCCTCATGGCCCACGGGTTCATTGAATCCATCGGGCTTAAACACTACAAGTACAAACCCGGGGAGATGAGCGATCCGGAACTCTGCCAGGCAGGATTGAACCGGGTCTACGACACCCTGGAATCGGAATTCAATTTCATTGAGGCCGAAAAGATCATTTATTCAGTCCTGGATGAACTGGATAAGACCCAGGTCTTTTCTTCCCGGACCGTGTGTGCGGCCATCGGCAAGTACCTGCATGGCAACGTTCCGGGCATGGGCATTTTAAAGACCGCCTATGAACAGGATGTGCCGGTATATATCCCGGCCTTTACTGATTCAGAACTGGCCCTGGATATCGCCTCCTATATGATCAAGCTGACCCCGGAGATTGCCGACCAGGACATCCAGGCTGGGGAGCTTCCTTTCCATTTCAACCCCTTTGCCGATCTCTTCCATTACACCCGGCGGGTGGTGCAGACCAAGCGCCTGGGTATCTTCACCATCGGCGGGGGAGTGCCCAGAAATTGGGCCCAACAGATGGGGCCTTTTGTGGAAATGGCCAAGCAAACCCATCCCCATTTGTCCTGGCCCTATTCCCGTTTTCAGTATGGGGTGCGCATTTGTCCGGAACCGGACCATTGGGGTGGCCTGTCCGGATGTACTTACCAGGAAGGGGTGTCCTGGGGGAAATTTGCTCCCCCGTCCCAGGGCGGGAAGTTTGCCGAAGTCTTGTGCGATGCGACCATAGCCTGGCCCATTTTGGTTAAGGCTTTGGAGCGGCGTTTGGAAAAAGAATGAGTATTTCCGGGTTCTTTCAACGTTTGCTGCATATCGACTTGAGCAGCCGGACCTTTGATATCCAACCTTTGGCCCCTGAAATTTTGGCCCGGACCCTGGGGGGAAAAGGCCTGGCTGCCCATCTCTTTGCTCCAGGGGCCGGCCAGCCCATCCATCCCTTTGCAGGGCAAAATCCACTTCTCTTTGCTTTGGGTCCGGTCACCGACACCTCGGTTTGGGGGTCGGCCAGGTTCGGTGTGTTCACCAAATCCCCTCTGACCGGGTGTTTCAACGAATCTTACGCCGGAGGCGGGGCGGCTGTTTTCATGAGCCGGTGCGGGTTTGACGCCATCAATATAACAGGTATCTCCAGTTCACCGGTCTGGCTGGAGATCACCGAAAAGACAGTCATCTTTCATCCGGCTTCGGACCTCTGGGGCCTGGATTGTCCCCGCACAGAGGCTGCCTTGCGGGCCAGGAGCAGCTCAAAAGCGGGGACCGTGGTCATCGGCCCGGCCGGAGAGAACCTGGTCCGCTTTGCGGTTGTGGCCACTGATGGCTGGCACATGGCCGGTCGAGGCGGAACCGGGGTGGTCATGGGCTCCAAAAAACTGAAGGGCATCGCTTTTTCCGGCCAGGCCCGACGTCCGGTCCACAACCCAGAAGCCCTCCAGCTGTGGGCCAAGACGACAGCCAGGGAGCACATGCACCAGGCGGGTACCGAGAACTACCGCAAATTCGGAACCACAGCCATGGTAGACCTGATGAATACGGCCGGGGCTTTTCCCAGTGCCTACTGGTCCCGAGGGCGTATGCCGGGCTGGGAAAGTCTGGGCTCAGAGGCCGTGGTCCAGGAGTTAGAGGCCAGGGCCCGGGCCTGCCCCAGGTGCTTTTTGGATTGCCGTAATCTGTCCCGAGTACAAAGCGGTCCTCACCGAGGCTTGCAACTCGAAGGTCCGGAATATGAGACCCTGTATGCCTTTGGAGGTTTGTGCCTGATCAATGATCTGCGGGAGATCGCCTATCTCAACGATGTCTGCGACCGGCTGGGAATGGATACCATGAGTGCCGGGAATCTGGCCGGGCTGGTTATTGAGGCCTCCAGGCAGGGGCGGATCAAAACCTCTTTGGAATACGGTCACCCGGGGCGGATTGCAGATCTTCTGTACCAGATGGCCTCCAGGCAGGGATTGGGGGGAATCCTGGCCTTGGGTATCGGCCGGGCGGCTCAGGAACTGGGGCTGGAGGACCTGGCCGTGCACGTCAAGGGTATGGAACCGGCTGGATACGATCCCCGGGTCCTGAAAGGCATGGGCCTGGCCTATGCAGTCAGCTCCCGGGGGGCTTGCCATCTGCGGGCCTCTTTTCACCGAGCCGAGCTGAGCGGTGAAGCCGACCCGGACGATCCGGCCGGATTGGTGGCCTCCTTTGTAGAGCACGAAGATAAATGCACGATCATGGACTCCCTGATCGTCTGCCGTTTTTTCCGCAAGATCTACGGCCCGGAATTTCAACATATCCTGGGTTTGTGTACCGGACAGGATTTGGATTGGCCGGCATTGCGGGATATGGCCGCTGAGACTATGGACCTGACCCGGATAATCAACTTGGATCAGGGCTTGACTGCCGAAGATGATCGCTTACCGCAGCGGCTTTTTGACCAGACCTTGCCGGATGGAAGCAGAATCAGACCCCAGGAGATGGAGACTATGATCCGGGAGTACTACCGGCAACGAAAGTGGGATGAGCAAGGGATACCAGAGAGTATTCGTGAGAGCAGTTTGTCTACTCCCTAGGTGAGCCTGGAAAGAGAGATTCTTCACTCGAAGACTCGTTCAGAATGACAAATCAGAATAAAATAACAAGAAGATGGAGGGAGCCATAAGAAAAAGACGTTCACGCCCCTAACCAAAACCCCACGTTTCATCCTTGATCAATCCGGCAAATTCCTTTTTTTTTGCCCGCTTTGGGGCAAAAAATATGTCAGATTTGCCGGAGGCAAAGCTGACGCTGAAACCGGACCCTACAGCCCCCGGCTGAGCAAGGTTTGTCCATAGACCGCCTGACCCAGGGAGATGCAGGCATCGTTGGGAGGCAGAAAGCGGTGGGTCAGGGGAGTGAGCCCTTGTTTTTCCAGCATGGCCGGCAGTCGCCTGGCCAGAGTGGCATTTTGCATCACCCCGCCGCTGAGGGCGATGCGTTTGAGCCCCGTTTGCCGGGACACGGCCAGGGTCCAGTCGGCCAGGCCCTGGATCAGACCCAGGTGGAATCTGCGGCTGATACATTCTGGTGCAGTCCCGCAGAGCCAGTCGGCATGAACCTGGGCAAAGAGGTGGGCGGTATCCAGGATGGACATGTCCTGGTTCACCTCCCAGGGGCAAAGGTAGGCCGTGTCTTCATCCCTGGTTTGCATGTTTTCCAGCCGCACGGCTGCCTGGGCTTCATATTCGATTCGCTGGCAGAGGCCGAGGAGGGCGGATACAGCGTCAAAGAGCCGGCCGCAGCTGGTGGTCAGTACACAATTCATTTTTTTGTCCAGCATTTGGCCGATCACCTCACTGGCCCGGGCGTACTCTTCCAGCCAGGGCCACCTTCTTCCTTCCGCAGCGAATATCCCTTGAGCGAACAACATGCTTTGGGCCGTGCGCCAAGGTTCGACGACCGCCTGTTCCCCACCGGGCAGGAGCATGGGACTGAAATGGCCCAGACGTCGGTATTCCAGGGTTCGAGGGTGGACATACAGGAGCTCGCCCCCCCACAAAGTGCGGTCCTGACCCAATCCAGTTCCGTCCAAAGCCAGCCCCAAAACCGGCTCCTGGCAGGCGTTTTCAGCCGAAACGGCCAGGATGTGAGCTACATGGTGTTGGAGGGCATAGACTGGAAGTTTTTTTTGTTCCCCAGCAAAACGGGTGCTGAGAAAATCCGGATGCAGATCGGTGATCAAGGCCCGGGGAGAGGTCTGCAGGATGTCCTGCAGGTGCTGCAGGGTTTGCTGGTAATATGCATAGGTAGCCAGGTTGTGCAGGTCTCCAATGTGCTGGGAGACAAAGGCCTGATTCCCCTTGGTCAAGCACACGGTGGTCTTTTGTTCCGGGCCCAATCCCAAGACACTGGGACCTTTGAGGGAAATCCGGATCGGTGAAGGGACAAAACCTCTGGCCCGTCGGAAGACAAGGGGTTTCACCCGACCCGGCAGAGTGCGCAGGACGGAATCGTCGCAACGGACCAGGATGTCCCGGTTGTGCAGGAGGAAGAGATCGGCAATGGAGGCCAGCCGGTCCAGGGCCTCCCGGTTGCCCAGGGCGATGGGCTCGCTGCCGGCATTGCCCGAGGTCATGACCAAGGCCGGAGGCATATCTGGACCCAGGCGGTCCTGGAGAAGGGCAAACAGGACCAGGTGCAAGGGGGTGTAGGGGAGCATCAGGCCAATGCTGTCCGTGTCTGGGGCCAGATTGTCCGGGAGGCCGGCGTCTCGTCTTTTAGGAGCCAGGAGGATGGGGTGAATTCCTCCTGTGAGCCAGTCCCGATCGGTCGGGGTGAGATGGGCCAGGTCGGCGGCGGTATCCAGGTCCGGGACCATGAGGGCCAAGGGCTTGCCGGGACGCTTTTTTCTTTGGCGCAGGCACTGAACCGCCCTGGGATCAAAGGCCAGGCAGGCCAGGTGAAACCCGCCCAGGCCCTTGAAGGCCAGGATATTGCCCTGACTCAGAGTTTCCGCGGCCCGGTTCAGGGCCTGGTCTCCATTGTCCAGGACAGTCCCGTCCGGGGCAGTGGACCATATGCTGGGGCCGCAGACGGGGCAGGCATTGGGCTGGGCATGGAATCGGCGGTTGCCGGGATCGTGGTATTCTTCCTGGCACCTCGTACACATGGGAAAACAGGCCATGGAAGTGCAGGACCGGTCGTAAGGTACCCGGGCGGTAATGGTGTAGCGGGGGCCGCAGTTGGTGCAATTGGTAAAAGGATACATATAACGGGGATCCTGGAGATCACGGATCTCCGCCTGACAAGCCGGGCAAGTGGCTATGTCCGGACTGATCAATACATCGTGCCCCTGCCCCGGGGTGCTGGATTGGATGCGAAAATCTTGAAAAGGGGGGTGATCTTCCAGCCATGAACGCTCCAATCCGGTAATCTCGGCCACTTCCGGAAGCTCAGCCTGCAATCTTTGCGGAAAAGCCAGCAAGACATAGGGATCGCCCTGGGCCATAATCTCCACACCCCGGGGTGTATTACGGACCTGTCCGCACACACCCAGATCTTGGGCCAGACGGTAGACGAAAGGCCGAAAGCCCACTCCCTGCACCCGACCAGTGATGATAAGGCGCAGGGTAGGGGGGGGAGATGGTGGAATGGTCATGAGTTAGTAAGGTCTTGAGGTGGAGAACTGTTTGTACCTGGGTCCATATGAGCGTTCAGATTTCAGCTCGTATGAAATTAGCTTATTTCAGAATTTATGCGTATCCTTATAAAATAACAAGAAGATGGCCGGAGCCATAAGAGAAAGACGTTCACGCCTAGACGTGAGAGGATCCCAGTGAAATGGAAGAAATTTCAGGATAAACCCTGGGAACGAAGAAGAAAGCAGCCAGCCCTTCGGAGAAGGGCGGCCTACCCGGTACAACCCGGCTCGCTGCTCTTCCGTAGGCCGGTCCTCTCCGAGGGTCAGGCCTCTTCGTAACCAGTTTCATTCTCGATCAAACCGGCAAACCCCTTTTTTGCCCGCTTTGGGGCAAAAAATATGTCAGATTTGCCGGAGGCAAAGCTGACACCTCATCCCTTCTTTGCCCCCCGAGTTTCCTTCCCCTCCAAGGCTCTGCAGCGTAAATAATGCAGGTATTCCCCCGAACGCCGGCCCAGACCTTGCCAGGCCGGGGGCAGATGTATATTCAAGATCGTCTGCAAATCTGAATGGGTCTGATCAATGAGATCCTCACCGGTGATGGCAGTGATCAAGGTCCAGAATGCATCCATGATCCTGTGGGTGTGAACTTCCATGAGCAGCCTGACCCGAAGAGAGGCTTCAAGGGCTGGGTACCGGCTTGCCGCCTGCTGCCAGGTAGCGGCCAAGCGTCCGGCGCCTATCATCTGTTTGGGCAGACATAGCCTGCGTCCCATCTCAGAAGCCACGGAACCGGCCGCCACATCGGGCTTTAGCACCACTGGGCAGCCTGCACCCGGGTCTGTGCATGCATGGACCAGGGCCATCCAAACTCTTTGTTCCTTTCCAGCCACCCGGTCCATGATTTTGGCCGTGGCCTTCCAATCCGTCCTTTCCAGTTCGACCAGCCAGGGACCCAGGGTGGATGATGCGGCCAGGACCCGCACAAAATGTCCGGGCTGAGCACTCTGGCAGGCCAGGTGAACTTCTCGTCCCACCCGCTCAGCCGCCACCTGATCCAAGAGCCCGGAGGAGGCCACGCGGCGCAGTAAGTGGTGAAGCCCGGGCAGAAGCCGGAAACCGGGCAGGCCGGCCTTGAATCTGGCCGCCCGGACTACCCGCAGGGGATCGTCAAAGAAGTTCTGTTCAGCCACCGGGCGCAGGATCCTGTGAACCAGGTCAGAGAGAGCCTGGGGGTGGGCGTAGAGATAGCCCAGGGGATCAATGGCCAGGGCGTTGACAGTCAGATCCCGGTTGTGCAAGTCCCGGTCGATACTCAAGGCCGGAGACACTGTGTACTGCCGGCCCTTGAAAAGATAGACCGGATGGGTCCTGCCCACCTTGCGGGCTCGGGGAAAAGCGCGTTGAAATTCCGTATCCGTACATCCCAGAACTGTGTAATCCGTATCCCCTGCCGGCCTTCCCAGCAGGAAGTCCCGGACAGAGCCGCCCACGCAGAAGATATCCACGGACCTTATTCTCGGGACTCGGTTTTCAGCCCCTCGTGCCTGTGGACGGTTTTCAGGACCTGGTCCGGAAACTCGGCTCGGGTCATGGCCTGGTAGTCGAAGGCCACCAGGCTGGCCGTGCCCAAGGCTGAGGCTGTGTCCATCTTGTTGGAGTGGAGGAGGTATTCCTGTTCGATCCGCGAGGATGTGGTTTGGACCACCCGGCATCCGACCAGGATAGTGTCCGGAAAGGTTAAGGGAGCGATAAAGGTGCACCCGGTCTTGGCCAGAATAAAGCTCAATCTGGATCCGGCGAAAAAGGCATGCAGGTTTAAGGCCTGAAAATAATGAATCCTGGCCGATTCGAAGAATCGAAAAAAACGGGCATTATTTACATGATCAAAAGCGTCCATGTCCCCCCACTGTACCGGGAGTTCCAAAGTAATGGAAAAGTCGTCAATGCTCAGTCGTTTGCTCATATTCCTTTCAGTCAGGTTAGAGGTGTCAGGTTTCAGCGCCGCCTCTGGCGGCCTGTTATTGGTTATTCGTTATTTGTTATTCGTAAGAAGCCACCAGTTTGACCAATGTCTCGTTTCTTGCTCGATCAAAATGGACACCTGCGGCTAGCTAAGGCGCTGATAGCGAGCATGACCTCAGGAGGGGTACTTCGTCAAGACGAGAGGTTTCCACCTATTTGAATTTTCCACCACTCCATGGCACTGTCCCTGGGATCAGCATGGAGTTTTTGATTGTTTAAAGACGTCATTGTCAGTTGAGCTGAACAAAGGAGAATCGCGTATGGCTTATGAGAACATTTTGCTGGAAGTTCAAGACGGTGTGGCATTGGTGACCATTAATCGGCCCAAGGTGCTCAATGCGCTCAATCCTGATACATTAAGGGAACTGGGTCAGGCCATTGCCGAGGTCCAAAACAACGAAAATGCCCGGGTCATGGTCATTACCGGAGCCGGGGACAAGGCCTTTGTGGCTGGGGCGGACATCTCCGAGTTCCCCAAGATGAATGCCCTCCAGGCCAGGATGTTTGCCGAGGAAGGGCAAAAGGTCTTTTTTGCCCTGGAAGAGATGCCCCTGCCGGTCATTGCCTGTGTGAACGGTTTTGCCCTGGGCGGTGGATGCGAAATGGCCATGAGCTGTGATTTTATCTATGCCTCGGATCAGGCCAAATTCGGGCAGCCGGAGATCAATCTGGGCATCATTCCCGGATTCGGCGGGACTCAGCGCCTGTCCCGGCTGGTAGGCAGAGCCAAGGCCAAAGAGCTGTGCATGACCGGGAATCAGATATCGGCCCAGGAAGCTAAAGAGATTGGTTTGGTGGCCCAGGTTTTCCCTCATGCTGAACTCCAGGATTCGGTGATGAAGGCGGCCAAAAAGGTGGCAGGCAAAGGCCGGACCTCCCTGCGGGCTGTGAAGCAGGTCATCGATCGAGGCGTAGAGGCGGATTTGAAGACCGGATGCGCCTTTGAAGCCGAGGCCTTTGCCACCAGTTTTGTCAGCCAGGACGCCAAAGAAGGGGCTACCGCCTTTCTGGAAAAGCGCAAACCGGAATTCAAGGGCACTCTCACCAGCTAAAAAACAGATCAACCGGCCCGCGCGGGCCGGTTGATCTGTTTTTTAATACTCTTCATATCTATCCTTACCAACGAGGGGAAGCGCCCGAGACATGGGGATAGAAAGTATGGAATATTCATTTAGGCCCTGAAAAAGGGCGACGAACTTTACCGGTCGGATGGTAATAAGATTACATAAAACAGGGTAGAGCCATGAAACTCAGTACCTGCCGCTACGAGTGCCCAGAACCTGGCTTGGGGGTGATCACCCTGGACCGGCCCAATCAGTACAATGCCCTGAACAAGGCTATGACCAAAGAGTTGAGCCAGATCCTGGATCAAGCGGCCGCAGACGACAATATCCGGGTCCTGACCTTGACTGGAAGCGGGTCGGCCTTTTGTGCCGGCGGAGATCTGGACTGGCTCATGCAAGCCAACGATCAGTCCAAAAAGAGGGAAATAGTCGATTTGGCCGCAGAACTGATCACCAAGATATGGACAATGGACAAACCGGTGGTGGCTGCAGTGAATGGTGTGGCCGCCGGAGCGGGTACGGCCTTGGTTCTGGCCTGCGATGTGAGCATTGCTGCTCAGTCGGCCCGGTTCACCCCCAATTTCGTGAATATCGGCGCGGTTCCGGACAGCGGGGCATCATGGCTTTTGCCTCGGGTGGTGGGTATGCACCGGGCCATGGAACTCATGCTTTCCGGCCGGACTTTGTCCGCTCAGGAGGCCTATACCTTGGGCATCTTCAGCCGACTGGCTCCAGATCAAGAGCTGGAGGGACGGGTTCGCGAACTGGCCGGCAATCTGGCCAGCGGCCCGCAGGGGGCCATTGTGTCTACTAAGGCCTTGCTCAAGGCCAGCTTGGACCACGATTTAAGCCGGCACCTGGAGGAAGAGGCTGTTCTCCAGGTCCGGGCCTGGTCCGATCCGGATTTTACCGAAGGTGTTCAGGCCTTTGTGCAGAGGCGTACACCGCGATTTGCCTGAATGATAATAACTGTTTGGCAAGGGAAGTGGCTTGAGCCACAAGAGCAAGACGTCCCCCCGCCTGCAGCGCTTTTGCTTGCGGAAGTCTCATCATCCTGATGTCTTCTATGCAAAAGCGCAAGCAATGCGGGCAGGCAGGGGGATCCCAGTGAAATGGAACAAATTTCAGGATAAATCCTGGGAACGAAGAAATGTCGTCGTCAATGGAGATCCGCCGGGATCACGATCCGCTGGATTTGGTCCATATTTGATGCATCCCGGACATCTCCCTGGAGATTTCTCCCTGGGATTCCAGGTAACTGAGATGGGCCAAGGCCTCACCGGTGGCAAACCACTTCTGGGCCAGGGGAAACTTTTCCCAGTCCGGAGTATTCAGATCCCAGCTCATGCGCGAGGCGATGTCAAATGCGTTCCCGGGATGGGTACGCACAATGGCCCTCACTTCTTCCAGGCGCTTGTGGTGGTGGGTCTTAAGTTCCTCAATCCGTTTTTTGGGGGTGGAAAATAAGCGCCGGTGACCAGGCAAGACCAAAGAGAGGTCCAGATCCTTTAATCGATCCAGACTGTCCAGGTATTCACCCAGGGGATTGCGTCCCGGCCGCCATTGGGAGATATTGGGGGTAATTTCCTCCAGGAGCATATCTCCTGCGAACAACAGGCCTTGATCGGGTTCGTATAAACAGAGATGGCCCTTGGTATGGCCCGGGGTGAGCAGGCAGTTCAGTTCCATGCCCGCACACTCGATGACGTCTCCTTCTCCTATCTCCGTGATCACAATCTCTCCCTGCGGTCGGTATTTGAATCCGGGATGGGTGTCGATGGTCTGTTGGAGCTGATCGTCGGGCAGGCCGTTGAGGCTGGCGAAATAGAGGATGCCCTCCCAGTCCGCCGGCTGGATGAGAACCTGTCCGTCCGCTTCGCTCATCATGACCATCGCCCCTTGAGCGTTTAAGGCCGGGGCCAGTCCACTGTGATCGGAGTGCATATGGGTGATGAAGACCTCCAGGGTCTGAATGTCCACGCTGAGTTCCTCAAGTCCTTGATGCAGAGCCTGCCGGCAGGAATCGCGGTTCAGCCCGGTGTCGATGAGACAGGTCCGGTCCTGGCCGCGCAGGACATAGGCGTTGAGGTACTTTAAAGGGTTCTTGGGCATGGGGACGGTGATGCGGAAGATGTTTTCCCGTATTTGATCAATCATCTGTTTTCCTTTTTCCTTAAAAGCTCTTTTTTTTTCAAGTCCAGGACAGCCCCCCGGACTAAGGCTTGGGGGCCGTATTTGGAGGTGATCAGGTCTGCGGCCCGATCCAGGTTCCGATCCGACTCGTTATTATGTTCCAAAAACAGGGACAGCTGGGCCTGACGGCGCTCAAACTGGGAGACGCTTACACCGCATAAGCGGACGGACCGGGACAAGCTGAGCCCATCCAAAAGGGTGCAGGCAGTGCGGAAGATGGTCTGGGTGCAATCCGTGGGCCGGTTCAGGGTGGCGTTTCTGGTAACTGACTGGAAATCACTAAACTTGATCTTCAGGGTCACGGTTCGGCCTTGAGAGTTGATGCGCCGCAGGGCCCGACCGACTTCCTCGCTTTGGTGCAGGAGCCAGGTCTTGATCACTCTGCGGTCGGCCGTATCCTGGGGAAAGGTGTCTTCCGCCCCGCAAGACTTGGCCCGGCGGCGGGGGACCACCGGTGAATCGTCCATCCCTTGGGCCAGGTGATATAAGGCCCGACCCCTTTTCCCCCACTTGGCTTCCCAGAACTCCAGGGAATAGCGGCTGATGTGGCCGCACAGGGTGACGCCCAGCTCCTTAAGCCGCTCCAGGGACTTGGATCCCACTCCAGGCAGCTTGGCTACCGGCAGGGCGGCCATAAATTCGGCAACCGTTTCCAGGGGGATTATGCGGAGACCGTCCGGTTTGTCCAGGTCGGAGGCGATCTTGGCCAGGAACTTGTTCGGAGCCAGACCCATGGAGGCGGTCAGACCGTGATCGGACAAGATACGTCCTTTGATTTCCCGGGCCACTTCCCGGGGTGGACCCAGGAGCCGTTCACTCCCGGTCAGGTCCATATAGGCCTCGTCAATAGAGGCCTTTTCCACAACCGGGGAGTAGTCGTGCATGATGTGCATGATATCCCGGGAGATTTGGGAATAACGGCGGCGGTTCCCGGACAGGAAAACGGCCCAGGGGCAGAGGTGGCGGGCCGTGGCCATGGGCATGGCCGAGTGGATTCCGAACCGTCTGGCCTCATAGGAGGCAGTGGAGACCACACCCCGGTCGGAGAGGCCCCCCACAACCACCGGTTTTCCCTGTAATTCGGGATGGTCCACCTGCTCCACAGAGGCGAAAAAGGCATCCATGTCCAGGTGCAGAATAATGCGCGGGGCAGCGTCCATGACCTGGAAATCTACATACTGATTGAGGAGTATGCAATCAGTTGGACCGGCTGGCCTTTATACAAACTAATCAGTATTCCCGGCTACTCCACAGGACCCGCCCAATGACCCGCAGGGTATCGAGCTCGTCGCCTTGCAGGGTGATGGAGGCAAATTTGTGGTTGGTGCTCAGGAGGACGAGCACATTTTGTGAGTACTGGATCCTTTTGACCAGACCTTTTCATTTTGATAAATCAGTCTGTAAGGAGAACGGATGTATGGATAAAGACCGGATAAAAGAAATAGCTCAAAATCCTGATTTCATACCTGGCATCTACAATTACTGTGACCGGTGGTGCGAGCGGTGTGCTTTTACCGCCAGGTGTATGAATTTTGCGATGGAGCAAGAGTTCTTCCAGGATCAGCAGGATTCGGACATAGCAAATGCCGGGTTCTGGGAATCCATCTCCAACATATTTGAGGTGACCATAAGCATGCTCTACGATTTGGCCCAGGAAAGAGGGATCGATCTGGATGCAGTTAAAGATGAACAGGATGTGGGACATGAACAGGCCATGGAAAGAGCCAAAGAGCATATCTGCACTCTTCTTGCCGGAAAGTATCGAGAGATGGCCAAAGAGTGGCTGGACAACTCGGAGATATGGACACGAGATGTGCCGATGGAAATCCCGGGGGTCATCTCTGTCGGCGAGGCTCCCAGGATGCAGGAGGCCAAGGAGATCATATCCTGGTATCTGTTCCTGATTCAGGCCAAGATCATGCGGGCCTTGCATGGTCAGGCTGAAGAAGAGGAAAGCGAGCTGGAAAGCTATGGCCGGGATGCAGACGGATCAGCCAAAGTAGCCTTGATTGGCATTGACCGCTCTCTGGCTGCATGGGGAGTAGTTCATGAAAATATGCAGCAAGATAGGGAAGGGTTGCAGGATATCATGTTTTGCCTGGAGCGGCTGCGACGGAAAGTGGAAACAGTCTTTCCTCATGCCCGGGATTTTGTTCGGCCTGGGTTTGACGATGGTCAATGAAAGAAGTTATCGTTGCAGTAATTCAAAAGCTTTTGACTCTAGCAGATAAATTGAATGGGAGATATCATGTCCAGCCTGCCAACAACCACCTTCACGCTGCAAGGACCCCAGGTCACCCGGATCGGCCTGGGAGGAGAAGGTATACTCCGGACCTTCGGCCGCCAGGCCGAGGCCCGTTCAGTCATCCAGGAAGCCTTGTCCCAGGGCATAACCTATTTCGACACCGCACCGGCCTATTCCGGTAGCCAGGCCTATCTGGGCTCGGTGTGGTCAGAGCAGCCACAAGCCAGACAAGGGATCTTTCACACCAGCAAGTCCGCAGAACGCTCGTATTCAGGTGCGCTGAAGGACCTGGACAACACCCTCCAAACGCTTGGTTTCGAGAGCCTCGATCTCTGGCAGATTCACGATGTCCGCACCAGCGAGGAGATCAGACGGATCGAAGCCCAGGACGGAGCCCTGAAAGCCTTCATTCAGGCCAAGAAGGAGGGCCGGATCAAGCATATAGGGGTTACCGGACACCACGACCCGCACATCCTTCTCAACTGCGTTCAAAACTGGCCTCTGGACTCTGTTCTCCTGCCGGTCAATCCAGCGGAAACACTTGTGGGCGGATTTTCGGACCATGTGCTCCAGGAGGCCAGGCAAAAGGGTATGGTTGTAATCGGCATGAAATGCCTGGGAGGCGGCCAATATGTGCAGCCCCGAACTGGGGTCACAGCTCAAAAACTGCTTCGCTATGCCCTGGACAACGGTCCGGATCTTATCATCGCAGGCTGTTCCTGGCCACAGGAAGTACAGGAGCTGGTCAGTGCCGGTCAAAGCGGACCTCTTGAGGACAGCGAAAGGGGCGAGCTGGAGGCAGCCTTTGAACCGAACGCCTCGCGCCTGGCCTTTTACCGCGGTACTCGGTAGCTTCCTATGCCATTTAAGTCAAAAGACTCGCTAAAGAAAAGGCGGCCATCCAGGACATCAGCCCATCGTTCCAGCATCTTGGCGAAATTGTCTGCGTTCTTTCAGCCATCCCGGTCAATCCATGATATACTCCCGTATGGCCTGCATATAGATCTCCTTTGAGGCCAAAAATCCCCAAACATACCCGCCGCGAAGGGTGACAAACTCTTTTGGCTCCCCGGCTGCTTCATAGACACGTCGGCCTAGACGATAGGGTATGGTTTCGTCTTGCCGGCTGTGCATGACCAGGACCGGTGAGGCGACTTTGGAAACATGATCTATGACCGGATACTCATGCTTGATAATCCATCCCACCGGAAGAAAGGGGAACAAACCGCGGGCAACGTCAGGAGCCGTTCACTTGCATCAAAAGCTGAAGGTAGAATTTTTTACCGACGTCTGATTCCTCGTATGAAACAAGATCCCAAGGTGTCAGGTTTCAGCGCTGATCTCGGACTCTGACGAGTGCAGAAATTTTTTTTTGAAAACTTCAAAAAAATTTGTTGACAATTTCAAAAAAATATGTAGCCTCAAGCTAGAAACCACATGGAGGAGAGAAGGGCAATGACAAGTTGCAAGGAAATAATATTTGAAAACCTGCAAGCTGTTGCCAAAAGCAATGTTGAAACTTTCGGCCGCCATTGTGAAGTTGCAATTCACGATTTCAGCAAGTTTCCGAACTCTCTGGTTTATATTGAGGGCAATGTTACCAATCGAAGTGTCGGTGCGCCTATTACTGACCTTGTCTTGCGAAGACTCAAGCGGGACGGCAACTCCATCGAAGATATTTATAACTATAGTACTGTAGGAAGAGATGGTCGACGCATCAAGTCTAGTACAATTTTTGTCAAAGACAATAATGGGCAAGTCATTGGTGCGTATTGTATTAATTTTGATGTTACTGAATATATCAATGTGAGCGCCTTGATGGATGAGTTAACATTAACGGACAAAAGCAACGATATATATAAAAAAGAGACTTTTGCTTCAAGTCTCAATGAAACAATCGACTCCCTCATGGAAAGTGCTATTGTTCATTTTGGCAAGCATCCCAGCTTAATGAGTAAGCAAGAAAAAATACAATTTGTTGAGTTACTTGAAAGCCATGGGGCTTTTTTGTTGAAAGGGGCTGTTGAATACGTTGCGAAGTCTTTGGGCGTAACAAAATACACTATATACAATTATCTGAAAGAAGTACGTATGGATAACAATTCAAATACGATGTGAATCAATAATAAGTTAAATGCCATAAAAAGAAGGAGCAATGATGATGGCCCAAACAAAAGAGGTAATACAGACAGATGCAGCACCGCAGGCAGTTGGGCCATATTCGCAAGGCATCAAGTCAGGTGAGCTGGTCTTTGTTTCAGGACAGTTGCCCATCGACCCGGTAACGGGCGCTTTCCCCGAGGGTGATATCCAAACCCGAACGCGTCAGGTCATTGGCAATGTGGAGGCTGTTTTGCGTAAGTCCGGCTGCGGCCTTGACGATGTTGTCAAGACCACTGTCTTTCTTGTCGACATGGGAGATTTCCAGGCTATGAATGAAGTCTATGCCGAGCATTTTCAACAACCCTATCCCGCACGTTCGGTTTTCCAGGTTGGCGCGTTACCCAAAGGCGCCGATGTAGAGATGGAAGCCATTGCGCGGCGAGCATGAGGAGTAGTCATGAATCTTGCACAATTTCCTCGACGTCAATATCTGCAAGCGGCCACGCCTGTTGAATATCTGCCAAATTTCTCCAAGGCCCTGGGCGGACCGGACATCTATATTAAACGTGACGACCTTTTGCCTGGACCCGGTGGCGGCAACAAGACCCGTAAGCTTGAGTTCTGCATTGCGGATGCTCTGGAACAGGGGGCGGACACGATCATAACCTGCGGTGCGGTGCAGTCCAACCACTGCAGACTCACCTTGGGATGGGCAGTGAAAGAAGGGCTGAAGTGCCGCTTGGTGCTGGAAGAGAGAGTGCCCGGCAGCTATGACCCCAAAGCGAGCGGCAACAACTTTTTGTTCCATCTCATGGGCGTGGATTCGATAAGCGTGGTTCCGGGCGGTTCGGACATGATGGATGCAATGGAACAAGAGGCCGAAGTCTGCCGCAACGGGGGTGGCAAGCCCTATATTATTCCTGGCGGCGCTTCGAATCCGATCGGGGCGACAGGCTACGTGGCATGCGCGCAAGAGTTAGCCCAACAGGTTTATGAGACGGGCCTGGTTCTAGACCACATTATTGTGCCCAGCGGCAGCGCCGGCACGCACGCCGGCATGGTCGTAGGCATGGTTGGTTGCCACATGAACATTCCAATATCAGGCGTCAACGTCAGCCGGACCAAAGAAGACCAGGAAGCCATTGTCTACGATTTGGCACAGCGCACAGCAGAGCGCGTGGGCTGTCCCGGCGTCGTGCCCCGCGAAGCTGTGGCCTGCTACGGCGACTATGTCGGCCCGGGCTACTCCCGTCCCACTCAGGGCATGGTCGAAGCGGTCAATCTGCTGGCCAAGACCGAGGCCATATTGCTGGACCCGGTCTACTCAGGCAAAGCCATGGACGGGTTGATTGATCTGGTGCGCAAAGGCCGCTTCAAGCAGGGCGAGCGTATTCTTTTCTTGCACACTGGCGGCTCACCAGCCTTGTATGCCTATCTGGACACATTTCAGCAAAGCTGGGCCAACGGCGAGTAAACTTGTTTTTGCATGTACCAACTGATGAGTTTGCAGGCAACAGTCAACATACACACAGAACAGGAGGATTAGAAAATGAAACTGCTGAAAACCCTTAGCCTGGTCATGCTGGCCATGGCCTTCGTCCTCGGCGTCGGCGTGCAATCCAAAGCGGCAGACACAACGGTCATTAAGCTCGCCCATCCCAACGTTCCAAAGCATCCCATGGGAGAAGCCTTTGAATACTTCAAAGAGCTGGTGGAAACCCGAAGTGACGGCAGATTCCGCGTGGATATCTACGACAGCAGCAAGTTCGGCAACTTCGACAGCGTGGTGCAGGGTCTTCAAACCGGTATGCTCCAGATGGGTTCTGCATCCACTCCCAACCTCGCCCCTTTTTCTGACGACTTCCTTATTTTTGACATGCCCTTTCTGATTCCCAGCTATGAAGCCAGCGATCTCATCACCGATGGCCCCATTGGCCGCAGAGCAAGCGACGCTCTTGAAAAGACCGGCATTCTGGGTCTGGGCTACATCGAGATCGGTTTCCGCCACCTGTTCAACAGCAAGCGACCCATTGAGAAGTTGGAAGATTGCAAGGGATTGAAGATTCGGGCCACAAGTTCCAAAGCCCACATCGCGACCCTTAAATCAATGGGCGTCAATCCAACCCCTATCGCCTGGGGCGAGGTCTACACCGCGCTACAGCAAGGAACCGTGGACGGCATTGACATCGACCTCAACTTGGCTTGGTTCAATAACTTTCACGAAGTGAACAAGAACCTAACTCTGGTCGGCAGTCTCTACAGTCCTCACCTGGTCATGATCTCCAAGCGCTTCTATGATAGCCTGAACCCGAGGGATCAGATTCTCTTCCTGGAAGCGTTCACGGAAATGAAGCTTTTTGAGCGCAATCGTATCCGCAGCAATGAAGAAATGATACTCGAGAAGTTTAAAGAGGTCGGCGTCAACATTGTCAAGCTAAGCGATGAAGAACGGGCCCGCTTTGCTGAAGCGACCAAGGGCGTCTACGACCAGTTTGAAGAACGTATCGGCAAAGACCTGATCAAAGAGGCCAAGGAAACCATTGCGGCTGGCACGAAATAAGTCTGCATAGTGAAGGGGGTCATATGACCCCCTTCGCTTTTTCCCACGACAAGGAGGGCGCTGCCGTGTCCAATCACCTATACAACGTGGTCTCAAAAATAGAGGAAGTGATTTCTTCGTTGTGCATCGGGGGCATGACCATCGTTATCACCATGCAGGTTTTCAATCGCTACGTCTTGCAAAGTTCTCTAGACTGGTCTGAAGAGCTGGGACGATATCTATTCATATGGGCAGTGTATGTCGGATGCAGTTACGCTATTAAAGAAGATCGGCATCTTGAAGTGACTATTATCCGGGAATATATTGGGCCACGTCTTAAAAAGGCCGTGTTAGCAGTTGCGTACGGTTTGACCATCGTCTTTTGTTTATTTTGTATAGCCTACGGCATTGAAATGATAAAGTTCCTAGTGAGCACTGGTCAAAAAACACCGGCCCTGGAGATCAAGATGTATTGGGTTTTTGCTTCGATCCCGGTTGGACTCGGTTTGATGGCCCTACGCACGGCAATGCGGCTGTGGCAGGTTTTTACCACCACTGAACATTCAGCAGAGGAACTCGAAGCCTAGGGGGCTATCTGTGGACATGACAATTGTTCTCATTTTTGTTTCCTTGATCGTCTTTCTGATTTTGAGCGTGCCCATTGGCGTGGCCATTGGCCTGTCTGTGCTCATCGGCATGTTCGCCGGCAATCTGCCCTCGGCCTTCCTGATGCAGAAGATGATCACAGCCTTGGACGCGTTCCCGCTTATGGCTGTTCCCTTTTTCATTATGGCTGGGGAGATCATGCAGAAGGGCAGCATGGCTGAGCGGCTGCTGGAGGTGTCGCGAACGATTGTAGGGCACTTGACGGGCGGTTTGGCCCACATTTCAGTCCTGACCAGCATGTTCTTCGGTGCGTTGAGCGGTTCCGCACCGGCCACAGTGGCAGCGGTGGGCGGCATCATGATTCCGACCATGAAGAAAGAGGGCTACGATCTTCCTTTTTCCACGGCGGTGAACACCGCCGCCGGCTGTCTGGGAGTGATGATACCACCCAGCGTGCCACTGATCATCTACGGCACCACGGCCGGTGTATCTGTGGGCGATCTGTTTATTGCCGGCATCATCCCCGGCATCTTTGTAGGCTTTTGTCTCATGCTTGCAGCCTATGTCATTTCCAAAAGACGTGGCTATACCGGCACAGGCCAGAGAGCTACGCTGAAACAATTTCTGATTGCCCTGCGCAATTCCATCCACGCTCTGATGGTGCCGGTGATTGTGCTTGGGGGCATTTACGGCGGCATGACCACACCCACGGAAGCAGGAGTAATCGCCGTGGTCTATTCCATTGTTGTCGAAGGGCTCATCATACGCACCCTGAGTTGGGCCAACGTTTGGGACATCCTTCGGCGCACTGCCTTGACCACTGCTTCCATCTTTCTCGTGGTTGCCACGGCCACTGCTCTTGGCCAGATTCTTATGTTCTACAACGTACCTGACATGATGGTGAATTTTCTCATGGGCATATCAGATAATAAGTACATCCTGTTGCCCATAATCATTGTCTTTTTGCTTTTCATGGGTACTTTCATGGACGCCTTGGCCAACATTCTTATCCTGACCCCACTGCTTCTTCCAGTTATCACCGAGTTGGGGATCGATCCGGTCCATTTTGGCATCGCCATGATTGTTAACGTATCCATGGGCTTTTTGACCCCGCCAGTTGGCGTGAATCTCTTTGTCGGTTGCGCCATCAGCAAGATCAGCATCGAACGTCTCTCCTGGGCCGTTTTGCCATTCCTGGCAACCATGTTTGTGGCTTTGTTCTTCTTGTTCTTCATCCCGGAACTCAGCCTCTTCTTGTTGGGCACAAAATAATCGGATCGGACATAAGCCAAAGAAGTGAAGGAAACCGTCATGCAGGTACAAGCCAGTCAGCGCAAGCAAGGACGTCTAGGCGTCTGCGGCCACGTAGGCGTCGGGCACGCACACAGTAACGCAGGCTTTGTGCAGGACGATTCGGTAGGTTTTGCCGTTACTGCGGCACTCTTGCGTATGGCCTACCCTGTGGACACACGCGTGGCCGATGTTGTTGCCGATCCGCAGACCAATACCTTCACCGTGGTCACCAACGGCGGCGGCCAAGGCCAGGCCTGGACGCGCCGTGGCGTAACGCCTCATGAGAAACGTCTTGTGCACACGGCCCTGGGTCAGGAGGCGCTTTTCACGCAACCCCTGGCTTGCAAGATCTTCGGCCGGGTGTACGGCCAGGGCGCTATGGAACAGGCGGCGGCTTTCCAGGCTGCAACAGCCTTGGCTGTAGTCGATACTTTTGCTGTGCAGCATTCGGGGCAGATGCAGTTTGCCGACGAAGACCTGCCCGGTCAGATCGGCCGTATGATGGGTGGCGTGGTCGAGATGAAGGGTGTACCTCTCTCCGTGATGTCGGTGATCAATGCCACCCGCGGCGGGCTGGGACCGGTGGAAGATTTGGAAGGCATTGTCAACCTAGGTACTAAGGGCCGACTGATGCACAGCCTGGGGCTGGATGCAATACCCTTGATCACTGTGGAGGGCAAGCAGTTCGTTCCTGGGGTGAGCGATGACTTGCCAGATCCCGAGATGTGGGTTCGCGCCAACGCAGAAAACGACAATCTGGTGGTGGCTGAGTGCCTGCACCAAGCGGCTCAGCAGTCGGGCATTGCCTGTCGTCTGAACACCCAAGCCTACCCCCGTCGCACGGGCGACCTGACCAAGGCGACAAAGGCGACAGGAGAATGTGTGGCCGAACTTGGACAACGACTTGCAGCCGCCGAAACCTCACGGGAAAAAGTGGCAGTGGCTGCGGAATTGGCGGAGTATATCAGTCAGGAAGTGGGCGCGGTCAGCTTCATGACCAACGCCATGCATGATCTGGTTGCGGGGGGCGGCCTCGTGTCAGGGCATTCAGCTATGTTGTCCCTGCTGGATACATTGCCATCTATACGTTACTGGAAGATACCGTGTTTAACGGAAAGTGATTTGCAAAAGTATCTACAAATAATCGCCGAAACTATCCCATTATTAACTGAAAGGTATGATCAGAGCATGAATGAACTGCATGCAAAGAAAAATTCTGATGTTTCAAAGATGCAATGGTTGTTTGAGTAATATAGAGTTCATCAGTTGAGATATTTACCATCCTCTATACCATAGCCAATGGTATCAGAGAGTCCGCTCATCTGCTTTTATAATTGCTGGCTCTTGGCCAGCTTTCGGACCTCTGTTTCGGTCCTGGTCTGGACTTGAGCCAGGTTGGGGACGATATCCTTGAGCTCCCGGAATTCGTCCTTGGACACTCTTTCCTGGCTCTGGCGCACCGATTTTTTTCAGACCTCGTTTTTGCCGGTTATCCTGGGATCATAGGAAAAGCTTTCAACCCTGTTGATGGTCAGATCCAGATCGGGATGGCGGGGATTCAGGACATAGGTATCGTCTTGAGGGACGGTGGTGCAAGGGACAATCAAGACAGGTGTTTTTGCTTCCTTGAGCCATTTGGTCCCCATATCCAGCAGGGTTTTCGGCGGGGGATCTGTTTGCCAGTCATCCGGCATGGCGGATCGCTCGATCCTGGTCAAAGCGGGGACCTTAACGGTGAAGTGGATGATGGAAAAGGGGATGGCCTGAAGGTCAGAGAGTTCGAAATGGACCAGAACCTCTATGACCGAAACCGAGGCACAGGCGCCTGTGTACACGGCCGGGAAACCGATATGGTTCCATCGGCCGCCGTTTTCCCCGGAGCCTTTGCCGGTAAAGGCTGTTTCCAGATTGTTGGGGTGGATCAGTCGCCATCCATGCAGCTCATGCATCAGCCAAAAACCCCGTGTTCTATTTTTCCCAGGACCCGGAAGACTTCCCGGGCTCCCTTTTCACTTTTGGCGGCGTCCAGAGGGGTCTGTCCGCCGAGTACTTTTTTCGGAGTTTTCAGCCACTGCTTGGCGTTTTTTTCGTTTCCAATGATCCGGGTCGCGGCTTCAAGGAGTTCCTTGAACCGATAGATCCTTTCCCATTCCGTCGGTTCGAACTCGCCTTTTTGCTTTCGCCTGTCCAGAGTCCTGCTTGATATCTGGGTCAGTTCGATCAGTCTGTTTTTGGGCAAGTCCAGGTGCCTTTGGACCCAGGGAAATATGTCAAACGAGTGTTCTGTCCCGTTCTGGACTGTTTGTTGTGCGGTTTGTTGGGTCATGACGGCCTCCTTTGCAATGGATTTTTCGCCAATTGCAAACATAATGTATGTCAAATGGCGAAGGCAGTCAAGCTGCATTTCTGAAGAGCAGATCCTGAAAAAAAGTTCATTTGAGGAAGAGCAGTGGCTGTGCCCGAATCCCATAAGTTTTAAAGGGACAAACGGTAAATTTACCCAACTCTATGATTTAAAGGGGGAATGATGGATAAATTGATTAAAAAGGCATTTGAGCCGATTGATGAAGAAGAAAAAGAATTGATGGAATCCATCGATAATGATGAATGGCTATCAGTCAAAAACTTCAAAAAAGAGAAAGAAAAAGCTGAATCAGCGGCCCGAAGTACCTTAAAAAAAGATAAGCGCATCAATCTCCGTTTGACTCAAAAGGATTATCACAAAATTCAGGTAAAAGCCATTGAAGAAGGCGTTCCATATCAAACTCTTATTTCAAGCATCATACATAAGTATTTAAATGGGAACTTAGCCTTAAAATCGTCTGAACAGAACAAAGGCATAGACTAGTGTTTGAGCCGGAAACTCACTCATCTCCTTCGTTGCTGCAAAATTTCGAAATCCTCATGTATCCGAATACACTGCGGTTTTAAAATTTATCATTGAAGTCTCATACACATCAGCTGCTGGACGTCCTCCAATAGGTTGCCGGTGAGTGGTTCGCCGGGAGAGGGATGAAAGGATGCAGAATCAGTTCTTCAAACAGAATGAAGAGGCCTGGAACACAGGCCAAGCCTGATCAATCTTGTGGGCTGAAAGGTGCCCACCATGGAAATTGTCTGTTTGTCTATGTAGTCACTCGGGCAGCGGATGGAGTAATCCTACCCGTTGAAGCCCCGTGCTGACAAACGTGTGAGCCGCTGCGCAAGCGAACTCGATTCGCCCTCTTCGTAACCAGTTTCACCCTGGATCAAACTGGCGGTCGCTGCCAGAGGCGGGGCTAACTCCCGGCTCCATGCCCATGCCTTCTTACCACAGACAACAGACCATCGACTACGGACCACTGCCTCTGTTGTCCGCTCTGATGTGAAATATTCAAATGTATCAGCACAATATGTTGACTTTAGCTAATAGCGCTGATAGCCTTTGGCCAATTTCTTGACAGCCGGTAATGACCTCATTTTTTGTCTCTATAAGGATGTGTCCTCTGCATGGACTATCTGCACCAGCTCAAGGCCAGATTTTTCAACCGCAAAGGCGCAAAGTACACAAAGCAAGACACACTCAGGCTGGAATACAACGTTTGGCATCCTCCCCTTGGCGGTCTTCGCGTCTTGAGCTCGCTCGGTTGAATAGACCTTCAGTCTATGGCAAAGCCGTATTCAACTGGGCGAATCTGCGAGCGGGTGGTTAATCCTCTGAATGCTAGCTCGCAAAGCGAGGGCTTGGGCGCAGAGGCGGCCATGCCCTTTGGCCAGGCGGACAAACCCCCAACAGATCAGAGATCAGGGATTCGGCAAGGCGATTATGAATCTGTACAGCCACCGTTGTGCCCTGTGCGGCATCCGCATGATTACTCCAGAAGGGCATACCATTATCGAGGCCGCTCACATTCGTCCCTGGGCGGACAGCCAGGACGACCGCCCGTCCAACGGTCTGGCCTTGTGTTGGCTCTGCCATTGGAGCTTTGACCGTGGCTTTATGAGTGTAAGCAAAGACTACGAAGTCCTGGTTTCGCCCCTAACCCGCTCGGAGCAGAACAATCCAGGGCCGATAATGACCCTGGAACACCGGCCGATCTTCAAGCCTGATGAGGATTGTCACATCTTGGATCAGGAATGCTTGGGATGGCATCGAAAGGAGGTTTTTCGGGTGTGAGCTGATGGATTGCTCAGTTGGAAACAATGGAGCCTATGGCACGTTAGTGCCTTAACAGGATTTTCAAAACAACATGTTGGTCTTTACAGAAACAACTAAACTGCTATGCCAAGTGTTTCAAATGTAAGCCGCATTTCATTTCTCAAGTTCTCATAATGTTTATCAATCGGTTGAATATTATTGGGGGGACGACCCACCTTTTTATCAACCGTTCCCGCAAGTATCGGCCTGACAACCTTTTCGCGCAGGATGATTAGTGCTGCTATTGTTTGAATGCCGAAATCACTGCTGCGATATTTACGTGTTCCTGGGATTCGTTCAACAAAGCCTTTGCCACGAAATTTGCTCAGATCGTAAGATGCTTGTCTTCGATTATAATTTTGAGAAGATTTTTGGACCTGTTCGACAAACTCAACGCAAGTAAATCCTCCAGGCTTGGGAGCTAAACTCAGCATGGATTCACAGACAATACGCATTCTCGGACTTTGCAGGTCTATGCCGGCCAGACGCCTGGCCCCGCGATGTGTTGGTTGATGCAGGTTATCCAAGATGTTTTCATCAAGATAGCTTATATGTGCGGCTTTAAGCACATTGAGAAAGTCGACCGCCATTCTCTGGAGCTTTTCCAGCATGGTCGAGAGTTTCTCCAGAACTTTACCACACCGCAAGTCCTTGACGTTGTGTGCTACTACTTCAACCCGCAACACCCTGGCACTCTTGTCATAAATCTTAAGAGTCAGACGACCAAAATGAACCTTAAACACCGTCAGATCATACGCCGATTCGTCAGTCACACACTCAAAGCGAGGCGATGTCTTACCTGGTTTTGCTCTGTGCGCAGGACGGGCTTTTCGTCCAAATATGGTTTTCAGACGGTCAACATCCAATGTTTTTCGCGTACGGTCAATAACTCCTTGAAATACATTATCAAGCATTCTGCCTCTTGCAAACAACAGGTTTCGACTGTACTCAAGCTGATAACACGAATATCGGTAACGAAACCCAGACATCTCCTGCTCCTGCATAGACAAGCCGAAACAGAGACAGCAGGAATATACCCAACGGTCACAGACTTCGTTCAGTCGCCCTATAGCATGGTGACCACACAAGGTATCTGCGATCTGATCCAAAGTCTGGAAATCGGAACCACCCACAAAACAGTTACCTTCCTTAACATAGGAAATAGTCTGCTTTCGGGCCTCTCGTTCGACCCATTCGTGACCGTTGAGTATCAGTTGGATACCGAAGGGGGGATGACCACTCATTTTGATCGTTATATGTCCCCAATCCGGATCAATGATGTGAAAATGATAATGGTTAACATATGGCCAGGGAGTCTTACGTTCAAGATGCAGAGCACCGTTCTTGCTTCTCTTGACTTCCCATACCAAGGCCGGGGCTTTAGCTACAAGAATCAGGAAAAGCCCCTTAAAATTTGGATCAGTGGGCTGATATTGCGGAACCAACAAGTGCTTACGTTCGCCTGTTTTGCAATGGATAATGGGAAGGTTGTGCTTCTTGGCAAAGGCGTGCAACCGACGGCTGAAGCTTCCAGCCATGCGTTGCAGATGTTCTTGATTGAGGGTTTCATCAGAACCGGTCAATTGTCTCCACCAATGACGAAAGCCGCCTCCTTGCTGACCCAAAGGAAAATATCCATTGAGAACGATACGATCAACACAGTCATACATGCTATCCAACAAACCATTATAGTACTGGCTAAAATCATCTGCATAGTTCATATCATGTCTCCTTGCAATGGATATTTTATTGAATATGCAAGGAGAATCTGTCGAGGTCAAATTTTTAATTCTTGGATGGTCATGTGTTGTTTCCAAATAATTGTCGGCTCTACATGTGATTTAGTGAGAGTTGCCCCGAAGGGCCTCTTTTTCCGCGCAGGGTTGCGGAAAAAGCATAGTGCCTTATCCTCTAAACTCTGTCATAAAAAACAAGAAAATTGGTTTCTCTGAAGCAGTTCAAGGTCTTGACGGATAAGGTTCACGGTTCTGGGTTCACGGTTTGAAGAGGAAGAAATTGAGAAGTAAAGCTTTGGTAAATGTAACAAACTTTTTTTTTCTTAACCGTGAACCGTGAACCTGGAACCTTTTGGTTGCGGGCTTAGCCAGCATTGGTAGTAACAATAGATAGTTACAGAGACGGGCCGGGTTCAGCCCCCTAAAAAAAGAAAATCCACAATTACGAATAGATAGCGGCTACATTTCATATACGCTCATCTCAAACAAGGAAAAATACTATGATTTATGTAATGGCATCCATACGTGTGAAGGCAGGACGGCGTTCCGAATTTCTTGAAATATTTAAATCTAATGTACCGGACGTTAGGAAAGAGAAGGGTTGTATCGAGTATTGTCCAACTGTAGATATCGACGCCGACTTGCCACCACAGACTCTCGACGAAAATGTTGTCACAATTATTGAAAAGTGGGAGAGCTTGCAAGCTCTCCGCGATCATCTTAAAGCGCCTCATATGCTGGCCTACCAGGCTAAGGTCAAGGACATCCTGGAGGACCTCTCGATCAAAGTGCTCGAGGAAGCATAACCAAAAAAAGGATTCATTGACATGCTGTTGCCTGAAGATGATGAACGACAATTTTTCAAGTTGTTTTCAGCCTTGCTGGTGTATGTGAATGGCCAAAAGACAGTTCTGGAAGATGTCTTCACTCCGGATGAGTTCATGCAGTTACCCACGGAGCAAAGAGTACAGGTCAGAGATGAACTCTATGAAGACATTCAACTCATTGAATCATTTGTTCATGAAAATCCCTTTCATTTTACATCGGATGAGTTGGAGATTGTCAGGTCCTGGAGGCATTACCTGAAAGGGGAATTCTATCTTTGCCGGCACCTGAAAAAGTACACCATCTTTCTGTCAACCTCGACTCCGGCAGTAGCTTATGGTGTTCTTTCCCTGACAGAGAGTCTCAAAGACATGTTCCCATACGTTCCAGTGCTTGTGCAGGGTGTGTTGTTGCCTTTTAAGAATCAGATCGTATATGACGGATATCTGGGTGCGTACAGCATCAGCTTTGGGGGTGGAGTCCGCAGAATGCTCAATAACTCGTATAATGAAGCTAAAGCAGCATTCGGTATTGTTACTTCACTGCCTTTTGACCCAAGTGCCCAGAATGAAAAATCAGATGAGGAAAAACTCAAATTCTACGAAATGAAGACAAAACTCAAGAGTTCTCACGCAAAGCCGCTGAGCTCGCCAAGGATAGGAAGCACTTAAAAAGACTGAAGGCTTTTTGAATAATGAGCTGACCCCTGGTCATAGGAAGGGCGATCCGGCGGTCGACCTTCTTTCCTGGCCAGACTGACTGGAGCCTGGCGATCCCGGAGGGGCAGACAACGACCAATTTCTTGTTGAAATAGAATATGGATTACAGCTGATTCAGCAGCTTCCATTCAAGTTCAGAGGTGTTATATGAGCATTGAGGAACTAAAAAAAGAAGCGCTTCGCCTTAATCCGGAAGCACGCGCACGTTTGGCCCGCGAACTGCTGGCCAGTTTAGAAATCATGAGCGAGGCTGAAATAGAGACGCTATGGATCGATGAAGCGATCCGCCGTGATGAGAAACTCGACAGTGGATCTGCAATTTTTGGCACATAACTTACAATTCCTTATGTATTGCACAGTCACTTTATGAAATGATTGCCATGACATTCAGGATTTGGTTGCCTGAAACGATCAAGGAGGTAAAAAAATGAAAATTGAAATTGACCGGGAAGAAGACGGCAGATGGATAGCTGAAATTATTGATTTGCCTGGGGCAATGGTTTATGGACAGACAAAAGAGGAAGCTATAACTAAAGTCAAAGCCCTTGGATTAAGGATCCTAGCAGACCGTATAGAGCATGGCGAGTCAATATTTGAAATTTCTGAAATGTTTGCAAGCCCGGCATGAGTCAATGGCCCTCTACAAAAGCTAAATTAGTGTATGCAGCCCTGCTTAGAATAGGTTGGCAGTTGAAGCGTCATGCAAAAGGTTTACACCGTATCTTAGTGCCTTATCCGTGAATTTCTGTCATAAAAAACAAGAAAATTATGCCGCCATTTCCATGAGTTTTTCAGTCGATGCTGCGAGAAAAGCATTCAAGACAGTGGTCAGCCGGATACCTTTCAAGGTCAACTGATACCTATTCTGTTTGGGAAGCTTGCGGATAATTCCATGGGCACGAAGTAATCGGAGATGACGACTTATCTTTGCTGACAGTTGTTTTTGGGTTCGTCTTGATCCAAAAGTCTTTTCAGACAATGTTGAAAGCAACATTTTGTTTGTTAATCCAGAGATCCTGATCTTGGGATCGGCAATTGCCTGAAGTAAATCCCGGTCTTTACCTGTTGGATCGAGCGCTCGAAATCTGCGACCATTTTCTGTACGAAAGGAGATTACTTCGTCGATAAGATCCCGGGCAGGAATTTCATCGCTGAACGTGGAGAGATTGTCCATGAAGCGGTTGTTGACATCTTGCGAGACTTTCGCTCGTAAAGGAATATCCATCACCCCTTTTCGTAATGAGAGACGTTTTTTCGGTTCATCCTTAGGGCAACCCTCAGGGTGTCGATGAACTTTAAATTGCTTTGGATTATTGATGGTTGTTTCTATACGCAGGTTGTTTTGCTCGTTGTAGACCTTGACGCTGTTCTGGTCGACCCAGTGGCGCACTCGAACTCCATCGTTGAAATCTTGGACCCGAGAGCAAACCTGATCCTTGGATCGAGAGTCAGGTTTTCCTGATAAAGTCAGAGGGCGGTTAAGATAACGTAAGACATTTGCACTTGTTCCAGTCATATGCGCATGCCGGAGTAAAGAGTCTGCTATTGAGTTTAATTCTTTGGGTGAAGTAAAAATTAAATCAGTAGCCCATTCGCTTTGCCACATGGTCCAATAATAAGAAAGATAAGGTCCCAATATATCGGACATCATAGGAAAAACAATCGGGAGGAACTCATCGAGCAGGTCGACAAATCGGGCATCCAGTTGGGTATCGAGAAGGCGTTGTGCTTCTTCATAGTCAGCTATATGCAGGAACTTGTTTCCTTTGGCCAAAAAATCGATGCCGTTTTTTTCCAGACTTCGGCGCAACCATTCCCGACCGTTCAAGCATATTTGGACGTGGTAGGGGAACCAGGTCTGTAAGCGTATATTCATAAACCCGTATTTGAGATGATCAAAGTAGAAATAGAGGTGTTTGCACCGTGTTTGATAACTCTTCAACTGAGGATATCCGGAGTTACTACAAAATTGGGCACGATAGGAATGAGCTGACTCCAGACAGGACCATACGCCGATCAATCCATTTTCAATATGCTCTTCTCGTTGTCTTTCACGAGCTAATTCTTCTTTGCGGATTTTCCAAGTATTGATGTGGGTAACCCCATGTCCGCAATGTGTTTTGGCATACTGTTCAGCAGCTTGATTCAAGGAAGCACTCTGATCAGTCATCCATTGTTTATAGTTTTTATTGAGAATGCCTTTCGCAGCACAAAATTTCATGACTTCTTTGGCAGACATCAGTGGTCGAATAAGGCCTTTGAAAACGATACGATCAAAACCCGAGATGCTGCCCTTGACTAAGCTTGAAAACCTTTGAATAATTTTATCCATAAGTCACCTCCTGTGATTTTGGTTGGTGGATACAACCTATCTTTACACAAGAGGTGACTTATTGTCATTTCAGAACTTTGGGTTGCGGGCGTAGCTCGCTTTAGAGCGTTTAATACTGTAAATCTATAAATGTTAACTATAAAAGCTTGAGTGAGTATATCGAGTTTTCATGACAACATAGTGGTAGAGCTGGACAATCGAATCCTTAGACAATAGCAGCTTAGCTGTCCGCAGACAGGTCCAAATGATTTTGAAAAACGAAGAACGAATAACCAAGAACGAAGAACAGTTCCCATCTGCTTCTTCCTGACCTCCGACCTCTGATCTCTGTCTTCCTCCCCATGCTCCATGCCTTCTTCCCACGATCCCCGAATCTGATACCCGACACCCGGCGAGTGCAAAAAAGTTTTTGCACTCGAATTCCTCCCTTCCAACTGTGAAATATTGAATTTCATCAGCCATCATATTGACAGGTTATTAAGTTTCTGGTATCAAGGCAGAGCTTTCAAGCTGGTTGGGTAGAAGGACATTTATCCTGTCTTTTCTTTTTTGTAACATATTGATATTCAGAATATAAAGATGCCACAACACGCTGGGCCATGACATTGTGCGGATGGGCGCATTCCCACGAACCTATTCGTTCCCGCAATCAGAATCCTCAATGCTGAAAATGCAATTGAACAATACATTTCTTGACAGACACGCTTTAATCACTCGCTGCTCAAATTTATCCTATTTTATCTGCTAGTTATAAGGCAACGACTTCAAGATGTGTCATCTTGGGCTGAAATTTACCGATTGGCCGGAGGGGCGACAGATCTTTCGCCCTCTTTGGTTTGCAACATGAATGAATTGGGCGTCATAGCTTCTACCATACTAAATATACTTTATTTTTATAACCGTGAACCCAGTTAAATGCCGCACTGCTGACCAGTCGAAGCCAGGACTTAACTAGGTATACCTTGAACCTTGTACCTTGAGACTAGAACCTTGAGCCTTGAGCCTTGAACATCATGACTGACTATCTGCACAAGCTGACCCGCCTGCGCACAGACACAAACCGCACCCGTTGGACAGAAGCCACTGCCCACCACGCCCCGCACAAGCCGTTTCTTCTCCTGTCCATCCTGGATCTGGCCGCCCAGGGGCAGATCGATTCTCCGTTCATCGAGCCCTCATTTGATCTCATCGAGCGCTTTGCCCGCTTCTGGGAGCTGGTCCAACCCCCAAGCGGCAAGTGCAACATGGCCTATCCCTTTTATCATATGCAGAGCGAAGGCTTCTGGAGGCTGGTGCCCAAGCCAGGTCAGGAAAAAGAGCTGGGGGAGAGAATCACCTCCTCCATGACCCGGCTGCAAAGCGTTATCCTGGGTGCAGAGATCGACCAGGGACTTTTTGAGCTTTTCTCCGGCCACAAGAGCAGGGAAGAGCTCAGAGCTGCACTTTTGAATACCTATTTCGCCCCGGATGTCCGCCAGAGTCTGCTGCACGAGGCCGTGGAAAACCAGGAGGCCTTTGAGTACAGCCAGCGCCTGCTCCAGGCCGCAGAAGCAGCCATGCCCTTTGGTCAGCTGGACAAGCCCCAGCAGATCAGGGACCAGGGCTTCCGCAAGGCCATCATGAATCTGTACAGTCACCGCTGTGCCCTTTGCGGCATCCGGATGATCACCCCGGAAGGGCATACCATAGTCGAGGCCGCCCACATCCGCCCCTGGGCAGATAGCCGAGACGACCGTCCGGCCAATGGCCTGGCCCTGTGCCGGCTCTGCCACTGGAGCTTTGATCGTGGGTTCATGGGCGTAGGCAGGGACTACGAAGTCTTGGTCTCGCCTCTGGCTAGATCAGAACAGAACAACCCAGGGCCTATCATGACGTTGGAACAGCGGCCAATTTTTACACCTGTGGAAGAATGGCACATTCCAGATCAAGATTGCCTGGAGTGGCATCGGCGGAAGGTTTTTCGGATATGACAATACTGGATTTGCAGAGACATTGCTCACTTGGGTTACATGAAGACTATGGCACGTTAGTCCTGAAATACGACTCAATCCTTAAAGTCCACAAACTACATGATATATGTTGTATAATATTATTTAATTTTTATATTTCGTAAAACATATAGATATTCTTTTAATGATAAGGAGGACTTTATCGTGTCATTCAAGCGACTGATGATATTTTTTATTGTTCTCTATTCAACATTATTTATTTATTCTATATCATTTGCAAATAAATATAAAATGGAATTTATTTTTATAAATGATATTAATGCAAGTATGATTTGGATGCCAATACCAAAGTATTGGGATGGACATGGTGTAAGCAATGTGAATGCTACTAACATTTCTCCTATGCCGGAGGAGCAATATGTAGATCCTAATAGTGGTACAAAAATAGCTTACTGGAGTGATGCTCAAAGTCACAAAACATTTTGTATTGCCTTTGATATATTTCTATCAAAGATTGATCATACAATAAAAATATCTGAATATAAAATAAAATACAATAAAAATTCTTTATTATATAAAAAATATACTCAAACTACTCCTTGGATCCAAACTAATAATGATCTTATTATAAATAAATCCAAATCTATTGTAAAAAACTTAATAGATCCTTACCAAAAAGCAAAGTCGATTTTCAACTGGATAATTAAGCAAGACTGGCAACAATTAACAAAAAATGATTATGAAGATGCTTTATCTGTATTAAAAACTAAAAGAACAGCATGTGGTGGTAAAGCAAATCTATTTGTAGCTCTTTGTAGGGCATCTGGGATTCCAGCTAGAAGCATATCAGGTTTTCATCCATTTTCTGATACATTTCCTGAATCTGGTTCTCTACAAGCATTTTTTGACTTAGGTAGTCATACTTGGGCTGAATTTTACTTGTCTGATTATGGATGGGTTCAATGCGAACCTGGTCACCATGATGGATTTGGTAAAATTAATCAGGAAAGGATTATTACATCAAAAGGTAATAATATTAAATTAGGAAATGGTTATAATCCTGAACCTAATGATCATAACCATATAAACTCAATCAGATCGCATTTTCATCTCCCTTGTACCCCATGGCAACATTCGATAACTTTAAATACAAAATTAGAAAGTGATAATCAATATATTATCCCTGAGGTTTTTATGCTGCTTCTTGATCAATAAAGGATATTGTATTAATATTTAGAGGTAGTTGAAATTGTAGGACTCCGGTTATCAGTCTGCACTAAACCATCAAATCAAAATGAATCCTTCGTCCGTCTAAACAAGCAATCAAGTCATGCCTCATATCCACGTCACATGTGCAATTATAGAACGGAATGGCCACGTTTTGGCTGCGCAGCGCAGTTCTTCCATGAAAATGCCACTGAAGTGGGAGTTTCCCGGGGGCAAGATTGAGGAAGATGAAGCACCCCGGGACTGTCTGCAAAGGGAAATATTTGAAGAATTGAGCTTGAACGTGGAGATTATCTGCGATCTGTCCCCAGTCTCGTATCAATATCCTGACTTTCGGATTACCCTGTATCCATATGTCTGTTCAACAACATCCAATGCCTTCAAACTACGAGAGCACAGTCAGGCTCTTTGGCTCAAGCCGGAGGCCCTGCATGCACTGGATTGGGCAGAAGCAGACCTTCCTGTGCTTGCAGCCTACAACAGCTGGCTGGAGAATGGGCGGCAATGAGTAAGGATCTGCCATATGGCATCTATGACGCCCTGATCGACACGTCGTTGCAGGATATATTGGCCAGGTATCCTGAGATGCGCTCAGTATTGGGCAAGCTCGACCCAGAAGAGCAGACGTCCAAGTATGCCCATTTTGTGGCTCAAGTAATGCAACAGGTTCTGGGTGAAGAGACCAGTCCCGACAAGCGGCTTGAAATATGTAATGCCCTTTTGGCTCACCTGTTCAATACAAAGGAGGACATTGCAAAGGCCAAGCAACTTGTTCCAGACAAGAAAGCGGTTCTTCTGGAAATAACCCCTCCTCATTATGCCCAGCCCGGAGTTCCCAGACCCCAAACTCCTATATCGGAAAGCAGTCTGTTTACCGGTTCCCCAAGGGACCCGCAGCTGGTGCACGAACTGCTGGCAGAAATGAAGTCTGCTGATGCTGTAGATATCTTGGTTTCTTTTATCAAGTGGTCCGGACTGCGCCTTTTAATGCCTGCCTTTGAGGATCTGCGGGATCGAAATATACCAGTGCGGCTGATCACCACTTCGTACATGGGCGCCTCGGATGCCCCTGCAGTGGAGTGGCTGGCCCGGATGCCCAATGTCACTGTCCGCGTTTCGTATGATACCCAGCGCACCCGGCTGCATGCCAAGGCCTATCATTTCAAGCGCCTCTCTGGGTTTTCTACTGCCTATATTGGCTCGGCCAACATGTCCCATGCGGCCATGACCAGTGGTCTGGAATGGAATCTGAAGGTGACTGAGCAGGATTTGGACCAGATCATTGAGAAATTTACTGCGGAATTTGAAACCTATTGGAACAGCCGGGAGTTTGTTCCATTTGATCCAGAGGATCCCCAACAGCTCAGAAGAGCCATTTCCAGGGCCAGAAACCCGCAAGCTCACTTCCAGGTCTTTTTCGATCTTACGCCGCATCCCTTTCAAGAACGGATCCTTGAAGAATTGCAGCAGGCTCGTGATGTGCACAGACAATGGCGCAATCTGGTAGTCGCAGCCACAGGCACCGGTAAGACGGTGATTGCCGCTTTTGATTATCAGCGCTTTTATGAGCTTAAAAGTCGGCAGGCCCGGCTCTTGTTTGTGGCCCATCGCCAGGAGATCCTGGAGCAGGCCCTGGTCACATTTCGAAATGTTCTTCGGAATCAGAACTTCGGCGATCTTCTGGTCGGCCAGTACCAGGCTGAACGTCTGGAGCATCTGTTCTGTTCCATAGGTATGCTAACCAGCAGGCGTTTGTGGGAGCAAGTGGGCAAAGGCTTCTATGATTTCATTATTATTGACGAGGCTCACCACGGCACAGCGGCCAGCTACCGACCGGTTTTTGATCATTTTGAGCCTGAGATCCTCCTCGGACTGACCGCAACTCCGGAGCGCATGGATGGGGGCAATGTCTTGGCTGACTTCGGCAACCGCATCACTTCAGAAATCCGGCTGCCGGAAGCCTTGGAGGAAAAGCTCCTCTGTCCGTTTCATTATTTTGGGGTGGCTGATCCTGTATCTCTTAACCAGGACCGATTCTGGAGAAACGGCCACTACGATACAGCTGAACTGGAAAAGGTCTACACCGGAGCCCACATCCAGGCCAGGCAGCGTCTGGATACAATATTAAGCAGCCTGAAGCGATATGAGCCGGAGCTCAGTCAGGTCAAAGGAATCGGGTTTTGCGTTTCTATCAAGCATGCCCAGTATATGGCCGAAATGTTTGATCAGCAAGGTATTGCTTCGGCTGCCTTGGTTTCTGGCATCGACAGTGCACAATGCAGGAGCCTTTTGGAACAGCTCCGAAGTGGAGAGCTGATTTTTCTGTTTACCGTGGACAAGCTGAGTGAGGGCCTTGATGTCCCGGACATAAACGTGGTCTTGTTCCTGCGGCCCACAGAGAGCCTGACGGTTTTTATGCAGCAACTGGGGCGGGGACTGCGTCATGCTCCCGGCAAAGACTGCCTGACAGTTCTTGATTTTGTGGGCCAGGCCCACCGCAAATACCGCATAGACAGAAAATTTAAGGCCCTGCTGCCCGCGCACCGTTTTTCCATTGACCGGGAAGTGGAGCTGGATTTCCCTCATCTTCCCCCTGGATGCTCCATCCAGCTCGATCGTCTCACCCGCACCCATGTCCTGAACAATATCCGGGAAAACCTGCGCAACCTGGCTGTGCAGGTCCCTGAACGTCTGCAGACCTTTCACAGCGAAGACCGGCCAGGAGCTGACATTCGGGAATTTTATCCGCTACCACGATTTTGAGCCGGAGCGCTTGCTGGTCAAAGAGACCTGGACCGGGTGGAAGGCCAAGGCGCATTTGGCCAGCCCTCCAGCTGATCCAGATATTTTAGGTTTGAAAAAAGCCCTGATCAGAATAGCCGGCATAAACGGACCTCAGGAGATTGCTAGGCTGCAACATATAGTCCAGCATTTACGAGATGGGCATGTAGACCAGGATGGGCATGTAGACCAGGCGGTTTCAGCAGCCGGCGATGCTGCCGTTTCTGCGCATTATCGAATGTGGGCGGACAAAGGCGAAAAGCTGAACATGCCCTCCCTGGAAGATTCATTCAAACGCCTGTCCAGGAACCCTACAATTCTGGCTGACATGGATGAGATTCTGGCTTGGGCTGGCCAGGAGTCCAGGATCAAGGGCACGTATGTGGATCTTCCTTTTGAGCACAAACTGGAGCTCCATGCCCAGCACTCCAGCAGAGACATTAATGCAGCCCTGGGGCTGGCCAATATGAATACAACCGGCCCAACGGGTACAGGTGTACTGCATGCACAGGACATAAAAACGTACGCCCTGTTGCTCACTTTCCAAAAGACTGAGCACGAGTTTTCGCCAACCACCATGTATGTAGATTATCCCATCAGCCGCCACCGCCTGCACTGGGAATCGCAGTCCACCACCACCCAAAAGGGCCGGGCAGGGCAAAATATGATCCACCATAAAGAAAAAGGATACACCGTATTGTTCTTTGTTCGGGAGCAAAAGAAGAACTTGGGAGTCACTATGCCATATACTTTTTTTGGACCAGGGGACTTGGTGAGCTTTGAAAGCGAAAAACCGATCAAGATGATCTGGGATCTTCGGTATCCCATGCCGGTGGAGATGTTTGAGAGGAATAGGGTGGGAGGGTAGATTGCGAGTGCAACAGGTTATTTTCACTCGCTATCAGAGGTCAGCGCAGCCTCTGGCGGCGGCCGCCAGTTTGATCGAGGGTGAAACTGGCAAAGAGGCAGGGCCCGGCACTCACTTCCAACTGGAAAGTCACTGCAAAAAATATACGTTCATGATAGAAGTGAGTGCCGGGCCCGCCCTACGCAAGGGCCGTTGCCTTGTCGTAGGCCGCCCTTGCCCTCAAGGGCTGGCCCTCTTCCTCTTTGTTCTTCGTTCCCAGGGTCCTCCCTGGGGATGCGCTTTTCTTATGGCTCCGGCCATCTTCTTGTTATTTTATCAAGGATGTGCATAAATCCTGAAATAAGCTAATTTCTAGTTTCATACGAGGCATCAGATGTCAGAAAAAAAGTGGGTAGAAGTCATGTCAGTGTTGACTTGACTGACACTGGAAAGAGGTTTCTAAAAGGGTGTTGAAAAAAGGCTTTTTTGAACAGAGAATGAACTCCCCCGGCCACCAAAATTACTTAAAACTGGCGGGTTTTAGTTGCTTAGCGCCTCAATCAACTCAGCCAAAAGCGATTGAAATTGTATTTTAACCGTTAAAATCCGTATAGGTCGGTTCGTAGTTCGCTCAATCACTATGCCCGAGCATGATAGTGGTGCATGAAGTGCTATTTAGTCATATTGTGCTTTCTGGTTTTACCCCTGTACGTTTCTATGCAGCCATTGGTAAAGGCAATTGCTGCTCTTTGGTATAGGATGGCGTAACTTTACGCCTTGTGCCAGCCATCTCTACAAGTAAAGCAGCGGCATGAGCAAAAGTGCATTGGACCAGAATGCCGTGCTGGCTTCTTGCTCGTGCCTGGCTTGCTCCGTAGACATTTTTTAGCAGGTTAAAAGGTCTTTCCGAGTTCTTGCGGATATCAATGGCCTCTTGAGCTTGCTCATGGAAAATAGATATTCTCTGAAAGTGCCCGGAATCAATCTCAATATATCTCGCTTGGGGGCATGAACCGGCAAAGGGGCATTCTCCCCATTGAGCAGCACATTTGAATTCATGCAGGTTTTCATATACCCCAAGATATTGCATGGGAGTAGAGCAATATTTACTGCAAAAAACTTGCTTAAGTTCGATGTCTACATATTCAGGTATGTTCACTTTTTTGACAGGAGGGGTTATGATTGAAGCGCCAGTATCATTAAAGATCTCTGAGTCTTTATCATGATACGCTTCATCAGCAGTAACGAGCTTGATATTGAGCCCGATCGCTTTTGCCAGTGATATGATTGGATGAGCGAAGAGGCTATCGTGATGGTTTGCAGGTGCTAAGAGGGGAAGTAAGGGGTAAGAGTGCCCAGATTCTGGATTAATAGCAGTTAACGTATGCAATCTATACCCAATCACATAGTATGATTTATCTCGCTTATTTCTTCTTTTACCACAGTCACAATTAAGGTCATCGTATATTCTGATTTTTGTTCCATTAACTTCGATCTGGGCTAAATATCTTTGATTAACGGCGGTAATATCTGTTGAGTCTATCCCATAGAGAATATTATCATTTATAAATCCTGAGTTTCGAAAGATGCATATAATATATACAAGAATATTCACTAGCTGATGAAACTGTAAGCCAGATCTAAACTTAGAAAGGACTGTGTGATCAATTATCTTATTTTTGTGAAGAGGAAATCCAATAAAGCACTTATTTTCTTTTTGATGCATTCCAAAATACTCCTTTGTGCAAAACTTTCTGTATGATATTTCTGGATATTTCAGTGTCTTCAACATTTCGGCACGAAAGAGATGGTGCGGAAATAAATCTCTCATCTGAGGAGAATACCCTTCGTATGAAAGTAAAGCATCAATTATCTGATTATCAATAATTGAGTCTATGAAAAAAAGTTCATCGCAAGCAAAATGTGGATTCTCTTTGTTTCCACCTATCAATCTCAATAAATTATTAGATTTATGTTCTTCAATAAAATTATTCATCTTGTCAATTGTTAATATTTCTTCATTGTGAACTTGTTCTTCAATCCCAAATAGCTCGTGTTTTCCACAATCAATTTCCTGGTTAAAATCATACATAGCAACGACTTCGTTCAGCACTTTATTTGTTATTTCCTTCTTTTCTTTAGCTTTGAGTCTGTTCCAATGAGGGAACTCTTCTTTAAGTTTCTTTACAACTTGACGCTTAATATTTTTATGATGCATGGTCATACATTAACCTCGAATGTTAAAATATAATATATTTCGTTGTTGTCCCTCTCAGTTCATTTTTATACATTAATGATAGATAAAGATCAAGCATATTTATCCTTAAATACATACTTTTTATCAAGTTCCTTATTTAACTGTTAAGAAAAATAATTTATGCTGTTCAGAACATCAAGGATATGCTTGTTATCTCATTGATTATATTTGACATTCGCTTATCTTTGCAACATGCTTTCTAAGATGAGCATCCCTGATTTCCAGACCATCATGCTGCCTTTGCTTCAGCTACTGGGCGATGGCAAAGAACATTCCAACCAGGAATTGACCCAGGTCCTGGCTGATCATTTCCAGCTGACCTAGGAAGAAAAAGAGCAGCTTCTGCCCAGTGGAAGCCAGAAGGTCTTCACTAACCGCGTGGCCTGGGCCAAGACGGATCTGAAGATGGCTGGACTTATCCAAAGCCCCAAAAGAGGAATATCGGTCATTACCCAGCGAGGTCTGGACTTATTGAGCACAGAGCCTGAACGCGTAGACCGTAAGCTGTTGAAGTAATTCCCGGAATACCTTGAAAAGATAAGCCACGGAAGCAAAAAGAACGACATTGAGCAAAACGATACAGCGCAGACTCCCCAGGAAACTCTTGAAGAAGCCTATCAGACCTTGAGACAGGAATTGTCGGCAGAACTGCTGAGCCAGATCAAGGCCGGAACTTCAGGGGCCTTTGAGAAGATTGTCATCGATTTGCTATTGGCCATGGGGTATGGAGGCACACTTCAGGATGCAGGCCAGTCTCTGGGCAAGGCCGGAGACGAAGACCTGGATGGAATCATCAAGGAAGACCGCCTGGGGCTGGATGTCATCTATGTGCAGGCCAAGAAGTGGGAAAATCCTGTCAGCCGCCCGGAAATCCAGAAGTTCGCCGGAGCCTTGCAGGGTAAGCGGGCTAGGAAAGGGGTGTTTATTACCACCTCCAGCTTCAGCCAAGGAGCCAGGGAGTATGCCGCCAGCATCGAAAGCAAGATCGTGCTTATAGATGGTAGAGAATTGGCTGAGATGATGATCGATTGCGGGGTCGGAGTGAGCACCGGCAGAGTGTATGAGGTCAAGCGGATTGATTACGACTATTTTGAGGAAGCCTGAACCGGTGTGCCCGTAAGGGAAGGCCTGGGTATTTCCAGTATTTTTACTTGAGATTTTAATATCCTTAAAAATCAAGCGGAATCATTGCTCCTTTGGGGTTCCCCGGGCGGGCCTTATTTGGGTTGCCTGCAATATCTCACGTAGTTGACTTATTTGATTTCATTGACAATGACGAGGAAACTGGTTTTTTTAACGATATAAACGGCAGGTAAATGACTTGTAAAATATGAGGCTCACTCCTCTGCAATGCAGGTTGCTGGAGATTCGCTTAATTCATGAGTATAGTAGCTGAAAAGTTGGACCAGGAACGAAGAGATCTCCTTGATCTTGGACTCAGGAATACCCTTCTCAATTACCGAGAGCTTAAGAGCAAAGGAGTTCACATTGTCGATGCCTTTCCGGAGGAAGTGTCTCGTGCCCTTGTTGATGAGGGTAAATACATGTTTTTTCTCGCCATGGATAATGAGCAAGGCAAGCAATCGGACAATGACGAGAATCAAGGAAATTCATATGAGCTGAATTTGGCTTTAGAACAAGGGGTTCAAAATACTTCCCTGGACAAGGGTCAATCCAAGAGTCATAACACTCAACTTCAAACCCCATACAGCTCTTCCCGCCTACAGCGCAGACTTCTGAATACCCATTATACAGCTCGTACTGCTATCGAAGAGCAGGGGGTCAATATTCTTTTTCTAGCCCTGGGGATGCTTCATTGGTACGAGGATCATTCGAGCGAAATTCTCAGGAAAGCCCCTCTTGTTTTAGTCCCTGTAAGCCTTTCTCGTGGAAGCGTTCGTAGCGGGTTCAAGCTGGAATATACCGGAGACGAAATTGACACCAACTTGTCTCTTCAAATGAAACTTAAAATTGAGTTTGGCATTGATTTGCCCTCCATCGTTGATTCTGAAAACAGCTTTGCTATTCAGGATTACTTTGCGCATGTATCTCACGCTGTGGAGCAGATGCCTCGCTGGGATGTTGATCAACAGGCGGTAGCACTGGGTTTTTTCTCGTTTAGTAAACTACTGATGTATAAGGACCTTGATCAGGAGAACTGGCCCGATGGCCGCAAGCCTTCAGAGCATGAAGTGCTTTGCTCTCTTTTACATGAGGGTTTTGAGGATCCAGGCCCTTTGTTTGACGAGAAGGAAAAGCTTGACGAAAAAGTTGACCCTACGGATCTGCATCAGGTTCGGGACGCAGACAGCTCACAGACCATGGCCGTTCTCGAAATGAAGGCCGGACGAAACATCGTGATTCAAGGTCCCCCTGGAACAGGCAAATCGCAAACAATTACAAACCTGATCGCGGAAGCCATTGCTGATGGAAAAAAGGTTTTATTTGTCTCCGAGAAGATGGCAGCTCTTGAAGTTGTTAAACGTCGGATGGATGACGTGGGACTTGGAGAAGCCTGCATGGAACTGCATAGCCACAAGACAAATAAGAAGGCCTTCCTGGCTGAACTGCAGAAGACTCTATCGCAGGGGAGACCGCGGCACAAAGGCCGAGATCAGAGTGTAGAAGAATTAAGGCGTACTCGAGAACATCTCAATCGTTATTCTCAGGCCATCCATGCTCCCATTGGGCTGAGTGGAGTTACCCCCTATCATGCATACGGTATTTTGCTACGCCTACAGGAGCGGTTACGTGGAATTTCTGTCCCAGTGATCGATGAAATGGGTCTCAAAGAATGGACCAGATCAGAGTACGTTGAACGCAGAAGCCTGACTGAGGAATTGCAGGCCCTTGTATCCGACATGGGGGTGCCCCAAGAGCATCCTTTCTGGGGCAGTTGCCGAACTTTTTTCCTCCCTTCAGATCGTCAGAATCTTGAAGAAAAATGTCGTTCTGCATTTGATAATCTGAAATCTACCAGGCAAGCTGTCTCGGAATTGGCTGAGATTTTCAACGAACAGGTTCCTGAAGATTATTCAGCTTTTTGTTTGCTTATCTCATCTGCGCGACATGCTTTAGACGCCCCGGATTTGAAGTGTGTGGACATTGAGCGCCCTGAATGGTTTTCTCAAAGAGATGCTTTGCAGCAAGCGATCTCTGTGGGTAAGCAAATGCAAGAAATGCACGAAAGATTTGACCCTTTACTTCTTCCAGAAACTTTGAACGCGGAAATCCATGAAGCAAGAATGGATTTGGCAGCTTACCAAAATAAATGGTGGAGGCTCTTTTCCTCCAAATATAGGCAGGCACGCCGGGAAATTGCCGGTTTGTACAAAGAGATGCCTCCACGGGGTCCAGCTGAATTACAGAAAACGGCGGATGCGATTCTTGAAATGCAGAGATGGGAAAAGAATCCTGAAAATTCCATTGAGCTCCTTGCTGAGCTTTGTGGTTCCAAGTGGAACGGTTGGCGTTCGGACTGGGAAGCCATTGAGGGCATGGTTGATTATCTTGCAAGGATCCACGAAAAGCTAGATTCCGGCGAAGTTTTACCGAGTTTGCTCGAGTATCTGAAGCAGAAGGAAAAATCTGACAAACTGGAGCAGGTGGTTCAGAGACTGGAACACAGGTTCAATGATTATCAGAAAGCCCAGACGGCGGTCATTGAAGAGATGAGCCTTGATCAAGAGCAGCGATTTGGCGAAGGCGGCTTTTTATCACTCCCTTATGATGAGCAGGAAGAACTTATACGTACATGGGAATTTCAGGCCCCACATCTCCAAGATATAGTAACCTGGAATCATCTCAGGGATCGCATGCAGGAGTATGGGATCGGCATTATAGCCGAACTCGCGGCCACATGGGAACCATCATCAGAGCATCTTGTGGATGTTTTGGAAAAGACGAGACACGAATTATTGCTTGAGGAGGCCATGCGGGAGAGACAAGAGCTGGCTGGATTTGACGGAAAAACCCATACTTATCGTGTCCAGAAATTCCAGGAATTGGACAAGAGTCTTTTGGAACTAAACCGGGCCTATCTGGCCAGGTTACATTGGGAGGGGCTACCTGGCCGCTCTGGTGTCGGACAGGTAGGTATTCTCAACCATGAGTTTGCAAAAAAGAGAAGGCACCGTCCTATACGACGGCTGATGATGGATGCAGGCAATGCACTACAAAATACTAAACCTGTTTTCATGATGAGCCCCTTGTCTGTTGCCGCCTTTATCCCACCAGAGAGTATTCAGTTTGATCTGGTTGTGTTTGATGAGGCCAGCCAGGTGCGACCTGTGGATGCTTTGGGCGCGATATTGCGCAGCCGACAAACAGTTGTCGTAGGCGACAGCAGACAACTCCCGCCGACAAAGTTTTTTGACAAGGTGGGTGAACTTGATGATTATCAGGAAGATGAATGGGACAGTGGAACATCGGACCTTGAAAGTGTACTCGGTCTGTTTTCAGCCCGCGGAGCACCAGATACAATGCTGCGGTGGCACTACCGCAGCCGCCACGAATCTTTGATAGCCGTGTCCAACCATGAATTCTACGAAGACAAACTCATTGTGTTTCCAGCACCAGACTACTCCAGGAGGGATTTGGGTCTTGTTTTCAACCACCTCCCTGAAGCTGCCTATGAGCGAGGTAAGGCGATAAACCGTACTGAAGCATCAATTGTAGCAAATGCTGTTATGGAGCATGCAAGGAAGTGTCCTGAACTTACTCTTGGAGTGGCATCTTTTAATCTTTCCCAGATGCGAGCAATTCAGGATGAACTTGAACTTTTGCGCTATAAAGATCCATCCTGCGAAGGCTTTTTTGCTGCCCACCCAGAAGAGCCTTTTTTTGTAAAAAATCTGGAAAGCGTCCAGGGAGATGAGCGGGATGTGATTTTTATCAGCGTGGGCTTTGGACGTACCAGCCAAGGTTATTTAGCCATGAATTTTGGACCGCTTAATCAAGAAGGGGGCGAGCGACGACTCAATGTGCTTATAACCCGTGCTAGAATGCGGTGTGAAGTGTTTAGCAACTTACAGGCAGATGATATTGATTTGAATCGAAGTAATGCCCGGGGAGTAGCTGCCCTGAAGACATTTCTCAAGTATGCTGCGAGCGGGATCCTCGATGTACCGAAAGCCCTGGGAGGGGAGGTGGAATCTCCATTTGAGGAGGCTGTCTACCGGGCTCTCACAGGGCTTGGATTTGAGGTGCATCCTCAGGTTGGATCAGCAGGATTCCGAATAGACCTTGCTGTTACAGATCCAGACAGTCCCGGACGTTACCTGCTTGGTATCGAGTGCGATGGCGCAGCATATCATAGTGCCCAATGGGCACGTGACAGAGACTGTTTGCGGCAAGAGGTGCTCGAATCTCTGGGATGGCGAATTCACAGGGTGTGGAGTACCGATTGGTTTCGAGATCCCGCTTCGCAGCTAAAGCGCATCGTAGAGAGCATAGAGAAAGCCAAGGTGGGCAAAAAGGCAGGCAGTAGCCGAAAGGCGAGCTGTTCTTCTGGGGGAACTTATGTGGAAAATGAAGGTTCTAAAGTTGAAAGGGAATCGGCAAGCCCCCGAAGATGAGGAAAAAGTTGCTGTACACCCATATCATATGGCCTCAATGCATGTGGATCTTGGTGACATTGAGCTGCACGAAGTTTCTTCAGAGGACCTTGGTGATTGGATTGAAGAAATTGTAAAGGTGGAAAGTCCGGTGCATCTGCTGGAGGTGACCTCCAGAATTATTTCTGCTGCTGGAATTCAACGTTCTGGGCGTCGAATCCGGGCTGCGATTGAAAGAGGGGCAAAGCAAGCGGCGAAAAAGGGGAGAGTTGTCCGCAAGAGGGATTTTTTGTGGCAATCGGACATGAAAGTTCCTGTGGTACGGGATCGATCAATGCTTCCATCTTCTTCCCGAAAAATTGAAAGAGTTGCTCCTGAGGAAATCAAGGAAGCCGTCCGTATGGTGGTCCACAAGGGAGTAGGGATGACGAAGGAAGAAGCTCTGGTTGAGGCATGTCGGCTCCTGGGATATGCGAGAGCTACTGAAAACATAAGACAGTATGTCGAGCAGTACATCCAAAATTTGCTTAATGATAAGGAACTTATTTTGGAAAATGGATATTTATTAAGTCAAATACATAAAGGATATTAAATAAAAATGTTTTTAATTATATTTATCACAATATTAACTGTTTTTATTTTGTGTCTATTACTATATTTTAGTCGGTTCTTTTTTGAAAGAAAAAATCATAAAAATCCTTTTAAGGGAAGGCATTTGCGAAATCCTGGAGATTCTCTGTTCAAAAAAATAGATGAACTTTCTGATAAGTTGTTATCTTATGTTGTTTTTTTTATTGTGTTTCCACTTATCCTTTATTCAGTTCATATATCGCAATTATATTTTGAAAATGTTAAATATAACATAACTTCAAATATTGTAATAATATCCATATGTATTTTGATTATGGCTTATCTTGGATATTTAATTGTAAAAAATCTCAACCTCCGTCGAAGATACCGACTTGCATTTGATGGAGAGGTATATGTGGGCCAGGAGCTCAATCAACTTATGCTGGATGGGTATCATGTATTTCATGACTTTCCAGCTGAAGACTTTAATATTGACCACATCTTGGTCGGCCCATCCGGAGTGTATGCTGTGGAGACCAAAGCTAGGCATAAACCTCATACTGGAGACTCAACGAAAGATGCTCAAGTCTCTTATGATGGACAGACCTTATTCTTTCCCAATTGGAAAGAGCAAAGACCTCTCAAACAAGCAGAATGGCAAGCCAAGTGGCTTTCAAATTGGCTGCAAAGTGCTACAGGGGAACCAGTATCTGTCGGTCCAATACTTGCTCTGCCTGGATGGTTCATTATCAAGACTTCACCTCACGGTATTCCTGTCCTCAATCCTAAGCAAATAAAATCATTCATTAAAAGGCAAAGAAGAGCTTTATTGAATCAGAAGCAGATAAATGTGATTTGTCATCAATTAAATCAAAAATGCAGGGATGTAGAACCAACAGTCAGTGTATACGACAAGAAACTGAAAGATATTCTGTGGACCTAATAGATGGCCTCAAAATCTTTCTACCAAAACCAGGCCCAGGCCTATTTTGAGCAGACCTTTGGGGTAGATCCTTCTTCGTTCTTGCTTCCTTTGATCAGACATACTTCCCAAGGGCACATATCCTGGATGTTGGCTGCGGAGCAGGGCGGGATATGCTGTGGCTGACAAATAGGGGATATTTCTGTACTGGCTTGGACTCTTCCCCGGCTTTGGCTGAGCTGGCCCGGCGGCATACTGGACTGAAGGTGATAGAAGCTGATTTTGAGACCTTTGATTTTCAAGGAATGGATATGGATGCCTTGCTCTTGGTCGGGGCTCTGGTCCATGTGCCACATGAGCGTTTTCAGCTCATACTTTCACGCATACTCAGGGCTATCAAGCCCCAAGGACATGTGCTTCTGACTGTGAAGCAGGGACAGGGCGTGCAAACCAGACCTGATGGACGGGTCTTTTACCTGTGGCCAAAAGCCGATCTTATGCCCATTTTTGAAAATTGCAGCTTGATATGTATTGAGTATTATGAACAGCAATCCAAGATCCGGGCCAGCGATATGTGGATGAGCTTTGTGCTCCAAAGTCAGGCGTAAGATGCTGTTTTACATGAATGCACAATAAGTATGTAATTCCATCAGAGAGTGAAAGGACCGGCAATCATCCCTATGCCCAACGACACAGGCTCACATCCTATCTATTACCACAAGCTTGTCCGGGACAAGATTCCTTCCATCATTCGGGATAACGACCACCAACCAACTGGCTCAAATCTCTCGGGCCAGGATTTGACCCAGGCAGCAAATCAAAAGCTTTTGGAAGCGGTTTATGAGCTGTTCACAGAGGTCCAGATTGGAGAGGAGTCCTCTGTGCTTAAGGAGTCCGCCGATGTCCTGGAAGTTGTATTAACCATCCTGAAGCAGCTGGGCTATAGCTTTGATGACCTGATTTCAGAAATGGAACGACGGCGGGAGCAGAAGGGCGGTTTTGAGCAGGGCCTTTTTCTGGAAAGCGTTGACGGTCAGTGTCTGGGTGCCAGATTGGAGCAGAGCCCAGGTTTTGTGTGCACCCATTTGGAATCCGATTCTTTGTTGGAACTTTTCCGCGGAGAAATGGAACGAAGTGACAAGGCCCGGATTGCCTCGGCCTTTTACTCCCCGGCAATTACCGATATTTTGACCAGTGAGTTTGAAGCCCTGTGGGCCAATGAGTGTGTGCATGTTACCGATGATTTTTTGGCCGGGTACAGGGAGCGGCACAGGGATGTTTTTCAGGAAAGAGAGAAGCCGTTTGATACGTATGGAACCGAGGGACAAAGCTCAAATCAGCCCGGCATTGGGGCAGACAGCTCTGCTGCATACGGGAAAAGAAAACAATTCAAAAGAGAATCAGTAAGCCCAAACATCGCCCAAGGTGAGGCCCTTGAGGGGCTTTTGAAACTCAGAAAAAGAAAAGCACGATCCGGGGCAGTCATTGCAGCCACCGGGGTGGGCAAAACCTATTTGGCCGCTTTTGACTTCATCCAAAGCGGCAAAGACAAATGCCTTTTTATTGCCCACCGAGAAGACATCCTCAGAAAAGCCAAACAAAGCTTTTCCCATGTCCTTGGTCCAGAGGGTCTGGGAATCTTCAGCGGCCGGAGCAAGGAAATCTCACATGGATCAAGGGCTGTTTTTGCTATGATCCAGACCTTGGGACGGCAAGGCAATATGGAACGTTTTCATCCCAGGGAGTTTGACTACATTGTCATGGATGAGTTCCATCATGCCATGGCCGCTACCTATCGCAGGGTCTTGGACTATTTTCAGCCCGATTTCCTTTTAGGACTCACAGCCACTCCCGAGCGCATGGATGGACGGGATGTTCTCTGGTTGTGCGATTAAATCTTTCACCATCCATCAAAGATATGAACTGTCAACCTCTACTTAAGGGTGTTGAAAAAAGGCTTTTTTGAACAGAGAATGAACTCCCCCGGCCACCAAAATTACTTAAAACTGGCGGGTTTTAGTTGCTTAGCGCCTCAATCAACTCAGCCAAAAGCGATTGAAATTGTATTTTAACCGTTAAAATCCGTATAGGTCGGTTCGTAGTTCGCTCAATCACTATGCCCGAGCATGATAGTGGTGCATGAAGTGCTATTTAGTCATATTGTGCTTTCTGGTTTTACCCCTGTACGTTTCTATGCAGCCATTGGTAAAGGCAATTGCTGCTCTTTGGTATAGGATGGCGTAACTTTACGCCTTGTGCCAGCCATCTCTACAAGTAAAGCAGCGGCATGAGCAAAAGTGCATTGGACCAGAATGCCGTGCTGGCTTCTTGCTCGTGCCTGGCTTGCTCCGTAGACATTTTTTAGCAGGTTAAAAGGTCTTTCCGAGTTCTTGCGGATATCAATGGCCTCTTGAGCTTGCTCATGGAAAATAGATATTCTCTGAAAGTGCCCGGAATCAATCTCAATATATCTCGCTTGGGGGCATGAACCGGCAAAGGGGCATTCTCCCCATTGAGCAGCACATTTGAATTCATGCAGGTTTTCATATACCCCAAGATATTGCATGGGAGTAGAGCAATATTTACTGCAAAAAACTTGCTTAAGTTCGATGTCTACATATTCAGGTATGTTCACTTTTTTGACAGGAGGGGTTATGATTGAAGCGCCAGTATCATTAAAGATCTCTGAGTCTTTATCATGATACGCTTCATCAGCAGTAACGAGCTTGATATTGAGCCCGATCGCTTTTGCCAGTGATATGATTGGATGAGCGAAGAGGCTATCGTGATGGTTTGCAGGTGCTAAGAGGGGAAGTAAGGGGTAAGAGTGCCCAGATTCTGGATTAATAGCAGTTAACGTATGCAATCTATACCCAATCACATAGTATGATTTATCTCGCTTATTTCTTCTTTTACCACAGTCACAATTAAGGTCATCGTATATTCTGATTTTTGTTCCATTAACTTCGATCTGGGCTAAATATCTTTGATTAACGGCGGTAATATCTGTTGAGTCTATCCCATAGAGAATATTATCATTTATAAATCCTGAGTTTCGAAAGATGCATATAATATATACAAGAATATTCACTAGCTGATGAAACTGTAAGCCAGATCTAAACTTAGAAAGGACTGTGTGATCAATTATCTTATTTTTGTGAAGAGGAAATCCAATAAAGCACTTATTTTCTTTTTGATGCATTCCAAAATACTCCTTTGTGCAAAACTTTCTGTATGATATTTCTGGATATTTCAGTGTCTTCAACATTTCGGCACGAAAGAGATGGTGCGGAAATAAATCTCTCATCTGAGGAGAATACCCTTCGTATGAAAGTAAAGCATCAATTATCTGATTATCAATAATTGAGTCTATGAAAAAAAGTTCATCGCAAGCAAAATGTGGATTCTCTTTGTTTCCACCTATCAATCTCAATAAATTATTAGATTTATGTTCTTCAATAAAATTATTCATCTTGTCAATTGTTAATATTTCTTCATTGTGAACTTGTTCTTCAATCCCAAATAGCTCGTGTTTTCCACAATCAATTTCCTGGTTAAAATCATACATAGCAACGACTTCGTTCAGCACTTTATTTGTTATTTCCTTCTTTTCTTTAGCTTTGAGTCTGTTCCAATGAGGGAACTCTTCTTTAAGTTTCTTTACAACTTGACGCTTAATATTTTTATGATGCATGGTCATACATTAACCTCGAATGTTAAAATATAATATATTTCGTTGTTGTCCCTCTCAGTTCATTTTTATACATTAATGATAGATAAAGATCAAGCATATTTATCCTTAAATACATACTTTTTATCAAGTTCCTTATTTAACTGTTAAGAAAAATAATTTATGCTGTTCAGAACATCAAGGATATGCTTGTTATCTCATTGATTATATTTGACATTCGCTTATCTTTGCAACATGCTTTACTTGGCCAAAATCTATGATTGTGGGATATTTTCAGTACTGCCCTGATTTTGCATCACCTGCAGATAATCTGTGTCGGGTTGAAGATACCCTGTCCGGAATAGAGGCCGATATCGTTGTTCTTCCTGAACTGGCTTTTACCGGGTATCTGTTCCAGGATCGGGAAGAACTCCTGCAGGTAGCCGAGGATCCAGACGAATCGAGAACTGTGCACAGGCTGATCAGGCTGTGTGTCCGTAACGGTTTGCATCTGGTGACCGGATTTGCCGAACGCAGGGCGGACAAGGTGTACAACAGCGCCATAGTCCTTGGGCCCACCGGAATTGTGCATCGATACAGGAAACTTCATCTTTTCTGCACAGAAAAAGAGTACTTTGATCCCGGAGACATGCACTTGAGCACATGGAAGATAAAAGGGGCGCGTATCGGAGTAATGATCTGTTTTGACTGGGTCTTTCCGGAAGTGGCCAGGACTCTGGCCCTGCAAGGTGCCGATTTGTTGTGTCATCCCTCAAATTTAGTCCTTACCTATTGCCAACAGACCATGCGCACCCGCAGCCTGGAAAATAGCGTGTACTCCATAACTGCCAACCGCACGGGACATGAACTCCGGCCCCGGGGTGAATTGAAATTTACAGGTCAGAGCCAAATCCTGGATCCCAAAGGGCAGGTCCTGGCCTGCTCCGGTCCTGATGACCAGGGCGTAGTCCTTCGAGAGGTGGACCTCTCAATTGCCAGAAACAAGTGGATGACTCCTGCAAACGATCTCTTTGCTGACAGACGCCCCGAGTACTACAGCCTTGGTTGATGCGAGTGCAAAACCTGTATTTGCACTCGCCAGAGGCCAGAGATCAGAAGCCAGAGGTCAGTAAAGACAAAGACTTATAGCTTCAATTTTTATCGCAAACAAAACTAAACCGACTTTTTGCAGTTCCGTCAAGAGAGCAGGGGATAAACCTGTAAGTACGCAGTTTGGGCCAAATGTATACAATTCCAGCAGCAGAGAATCGAACCGAGGATACAATCCAGCGGAGCAGGTTTATTGCTGCAGTTGCCCATGCTCCTACTGAAGAGGAGGCAAAGATCTTTATTGCCCGGATTAAAGCTGAATTTCCGGATGCAACCCATCATTGCTGGGCATATGTTGCAGGTCCCCCCGGGGATACGGCTCGAATTGGAATGAGCGATGACGGCGAGCTTCATGGAACCGCCGGGAAACCGATCCTTACCGTCCTTTTGTATTCTGATCAAAATGATTAGAGGCATGAAGTGTTCTGTCCACCCCGGTTGAATAAAAGACCCAGTTAACTGACAGAAAGTTAACGGGGCAAGCACAGATATTTACTTCATCAGACGCCTTGGGGCAAATCCGGAATCATCGTTTCAGAAAATATTGGACACCTTCTCGGGCGGGTTTGCTGTTGCCGGAAAAACAAAGGAGGCTGGGGGGCCTTATGAGCAGAAAGCACAATGCAGGCAGCCGTCCTGTTTATTCAACAGACAAAGGGAATGTATGCCCCTATTGCGCCCAGGCAGAGATGGATTGCCGGTGCCGGGAGAAGGCGGCGGCAAAGTCTACCGGCGGCGACGGAGTTGTGCGGGTTGGCCGGGAAACCAAGGGGCGTAAGGGTAAAGGGGTCAGCCTGATTACAGGAATCCCGCTTGAAGGCCGGGCCCTGACCCAACTGGCCAGGCGGCTGAAGGCCAAGTGCGGCAGCGGGGGGACCGTGAAAAACGGGGTGGTTGAGATTCAAGGCGATCACCGGGATCTGCTGGTCCAGGAGCTGACCAAAGAGGGCTTTACCGTCAAACGCAGCGGCGGATGATCGGTCAGGACGCAAGGAGAGGAATCGATCCTAAGATCGTGGACAAAGAACGCAGGCGCAAGTACAAGGTTCGGCGTGTGGACCGATTCATGAACCTAACCCGCTATTTTTCATCCAGTTAAACACCTAGTCCGGTCCAAGGATTCACCCGGTTAAACGGACCTGCGGTCTATGGAGTAGCCATGTTTATCAGGGCAGGCGGAAATTTACGCCTGTGGACGGAGTATACTCCATGAAACGCTTGAGTGCGTGACAGATATATTGTCTTCAGAAGGGATTTTCAGCCTTTGGATAAAGCAGAGAGCTTTTGGCGTTTGGGCTGCAACCAGCAGGACCTCACCATGAACCCGAAATCCTTCTACCAAAACCAGGCCCAGGCCTATTTTGACCAGACCTTTGGCGTAGATCCCTCGTCCTTTTTGCTCCCTTTGATCAGGCACCTTTCTCCTGGTGCACGTATTTTGGACGTTGGCTGCGGAGCAGGGCGGGATATGCTGTGGCTGACAAATAGGGGCAGGACGCGCAAACCAGACCTGATGGGCGGGTCTTTTACCTGTGGTCAAAAGCCGATCTTATGCCCATTTTTGAAAATTGCAGCTTGATATGTATTGAGTATTATGAACAGCAATCCAAGATTCGGGCCAGTGATATGTGGATGAGCTTTGTGCTCCAAAATCAGTTTTGCCTCCGGCAAATCTGACATATTTTTTTGGGCCAAAATTCCAGAAGATGTTCCTCCTTGGAGATGGCTGAAAGAGAACAGATAGTCCTCCGGTGACAGGATATCTGCACACGATTCCGCTCAAGGTCTTCAAAGGATCTGGCCCAAAACAACTTTGATTCGTTCTAAGAGCCCTTCTGGAAGTCGAAGCGATACAGTCCTGGTCGAAGGTGTCAAGTTGGGAAAAGATGCGGGCTGTGCTTGGGACCAATCGAGATATACGCTGGAGTCGTGGGTTTCCCAGAAGGCTCTCTCTTCAGCTGCGGATTGAAACTCAGGTATGATCTTTTGGGGCTTGTCCTTAAACTCGGTGCTCCTTTCTGGGCATAGATGGGGACAAAACGGTCTGGGGACAGTCCCCGCCAGCCTTCCTCTGCACTAATAAAAAAATTATCAGCCGAAACCTAAGTAAACCAACTCAGGTAGTATTCAGCGAGGGACAGTCTCTATGCCGGTCGCCAGCAGCAATCGCCAAGACCCTCTGAAGGGTTACGGCTAAGCTGTTTAAATCCAAAACGAGATCACATAGGAACTCATGGTGGATTAATGATGGAATCAGCCGAAAGGAAAAAATTTAGGGACCGTGCGAATCGAGCGCGCCGGGGCCTGCTCAATGAAAAGAAGAAGAACGGCTACATCAATGACGGCTCTGGCAATCGCTACCGGGTTGGAGTCTTCTATCTGTTATCTGGCGACGTTGAGAAGGCGCTAGAATTCTATTCTTGGTTTGAGCAAGAGTTTCCAGATGATATTGGCGAACCGATCTGCGAGCTGTACTGGGCCCTTGCGCACTACCGAGCTGGAAACATTGAGGAAGCACGTTTTCGGCTGCAAAGCACAATGCTAAAGAATATCTACTTGTTGCCGTTGTTGTTTAACGAACCTATAAAAAAACAGGAAATTTGGCACGGTTCTAATAGAGAGCAGCCAGAATATCTCTTTGAGGTAGAAGAATTTCTGGGTGAACCTACTGTTGAAGAACGGAAGTGGATGAAGAAAGAATTTCACAGCAAACGCTTTGAGGAATTGCGCACTGGCTACATTGAAACCTATAAAGCTCTCTTGCACGAAAGGGATGTCGAGAAACGGGGGAAAATTCTGGATGATTGGCATCAATATGCCCAACGGTATTTTGAGTAATCGGCTAACAACAGTGTTAACTCGAACCGACTTGCAGAAGTCCGCTCCTAAGCTGCTATGCAGTAGGTTAAGCCATTTTTCCAGCTCTGTCAGGCAATGTAGCTTTTCTTGGCGGGCATCTGTCACGCCAAGAATTGTGAAAAGGTTGCAGAAAGGGACATTAGATTTGCAATGTGATCAGGTTTTGGCTAGTATTAACTTAACACCTCCCACCACCTATCCCCCTGGAGGTATCCCATGCCCCGTATAGATAGCTTTGTACGTGAGCTTACTTGAGGTGCGCCGGGACCAAACCGTTCCGGAGATGGTAGTCGGCCTACCGAAGCCGGTTTTCAAGGAGAAAAGCGAGTGACACAAGATACAGTATGGCATATGCCACCCAACAAAGAGCGGTCACTAATGTTGGCAAAACGTCAACTATCTGAACTGATTTATGATGCGGTAAATCTTGAAGGTATACCTTTCACCCTGCCTGAAATTCAGACGTTGCTGGATGGCATAACTGTTGGAGGACATAAGGTTACTGATCAAGAAATAGCCTTGAATCAGGCAAATGCCTGGCGCACTCTTTTTCGATGGGTGGAGCAAGGGGATTTCTCCATATCTGCGCAGAGGGCTTGTGAATTGCACGCAATAGCCGGCAAAAACGAAGCGCTTGCCTGGGGCAAGTTTCGCACCGGGTCTGTTACTATTGCCGGAACCGATTATATGCCGCCGAGTTCCGAGGATCTTCCGTTATTGTTTGAGTCTCTTATCAATGAAATACCACAAATTGTTGACATTTATGACCGAGCCATCCATGTCTTCCTTACCATGGCAAGAGGCCAATTCTTTTATGATGTCAACAAACGCATGGGACGGTTTATGATGAATGGACTTTTGCTAAGCGAAGGATACCCAGCCATCAATCTTCCTGCGAAACGTCAGTTGGAATTTAACAAACTCATGTTGGGATTTTATCAGACAGGTCAACAAAAACCCATGAACCATTTTTTACGATCATGCCTTGATGAGAGAACAATTAAAATAATGAAGGAAGAGTAATATTCAGAGGAAAAAGCGATATATAGAAATCATTCTGACGATACAATAGTTATGATGTGTGGGGTTTTTCCCTGATGGACAATCATTTTCACCTGGTAGTCAGGACCTATCCTGAATCCGATGTCTCAGACCGGGAACTGATTCAGCGTTATAAGGAATATTACGGTCAAGATCAGATCATCGCCGGTGCCGGGATTATTGGATCCAAGGAGTTCGTTGGCGAGGTATTTGACCAAGTGAAGTTTTTGCTGGGGTCAAAGGACGAGCAGAGGTTCACCGCGGTCGGCGGGGTGGAAGGTCTCTATTCAATGAAACGGTTGGGTGCAAAATATTGAAGGATGCCCAAAGCCAAGCCCAAACTTTGCTCTTTGCCTCCGGGAACAGGGATGAAGTGCTGGCTGCATGCCAGCAATCCGCAGCTGATGGTCTTGGCTTTTTGGATGGATGACTTCTTCCGAAATTAGGAAGTGGTGAAAAATTGGGTGCCTTGACTACTTATCATTTGGACCATATAGTAGGTTCCTAAAATAGGTCAAAAATAGGACATTCTGAGAGGTAACTATGATTCAAGCCAAATTTAGCCTTAATGAATCGCATATTCAATTTATTCAACAATTCAAGCGCTATGGATTTAAGGATAAAAGCAACGTGGTACGTACTGCCCTTGATCGCTTGTGTTCAGAATTGGCCCAGCAGCGCTTGCGAGAGTCAGCTGCTTTATATGCCGAAGTCTATGAAGAGGACGATAAAACGAAAGAATGGACGGACGCAGCATTATCAGAGTGGCCAACATGAACACGTTAATGCGGGGGATGGTTATTGATGTAAATCTTGATCCTGCCAAGGGATCCGAAACGGGAAAGATTCGGCCCTGCGTGATTGTCACAAACAATACGTATAAATTCATTAACGGGTTTCATGGAACACCCCTATTTCTTCGATCTCCTAGTCACCGATTATAAAATGAAGCCCTTTAACGGCGGTACACTAGCCGCGACTATTGCCAATATCCGCCCTGAGATACCCGTTATCGCATTTACCGGTCATCCAGAAATGGCTTACCCGCATAACGTTTTTTGGTGTGTCATCCCCAAAACCTCCACCATAAGAGAAATTGGCCTTGCAATCAGACAGGTTTTAGGCGTCGGGAAGACATTTAAAAGGTCGAAAAGCTGAATACAGATACAGAGTTGCAGACGGAACATACCGCTGGTTTGAAACAATGGGCCGGTTGAGCCGTGATGAAACCGGCGATCCAAAGGAAATTATATTCAGCACCAGGGATTTTACAGATCGCAAATTATCCGAGGCTCTACTCCGGGAGCGGACGGATTCCGGAACAAACGTGACTTCGACATCTGAAAATAAGGGAGGCAACCTATGACAAACTATGATAACAGCTCCAAAGCCGCTGATGATTTGCGGCAAAAGGCTGAAGCGCTTGTCATGGAACAGGCCTCCCGGCCGCCGGAAGACAGCGCGGCCCTCTCGCCTGAGGAAATTCGACAAACGCTCCACGAACTGCAGGTGCACCAGATCGAACTGGAGATGCAGAACGAGGAGCTTCGCACGGCCCAGGAGGAAATCGAAGAATCGCGGGCGCGCTATTTCGACCTCTACGACCGGGCTCCGGTGGGTTATTGTACTTTAAGCGAAAAAGGACTGATCCAGGAAGCCAACCTCACCGCTACCACCCTGCTGGGTGTAAACCGCGCCGTTCTGATCAAGCAGCCGATTAGCCGCTTCATTCTCAAAGAGGACCAGGACATCTACTACCTGCACCACAAGAAACTTTTTGAGACGGGCGAACCGCAGGAATTCGAACTGCGTCTGCTCAAACCAGACGGCAGATTCTTCTGGGGCCATCTGACGGAAACCGCCGCTCAAGCGAAAGACGGGGCGCCCGTATGCCGCGTGTTGTTGATCGACATCACCGAGCGCAAGCGGGCGGCAGAAGAGGCCAGCCGCATGGTGACGGTGGTACGCGACTCGAACGATGCAATCACGATTCAGGACTCCGAGGGACGGATCACCGCCTGGAATCGCGGCGCTGAACTGATGTATGGTTATACCGAGGCAGAGGCGCTGCAGATGAGTATTGAGCGCCTCACGGCTTCCGGCAAGGTCCAAGAGCAAAAGGATTTTGTCCGTCGGTTGTTGGCGGGCGAAGCGATCTCCTCGCTTGAGACCCGGCGGGTGACCAAAGATGGCCGCGTTCTCGATGTCTGGATGACCGTCACAAAACTGGTGGACGATTCCGGAGAATCCATTGGCATTGCCTCCACCGAGCGCGATATTACCGAGCGCAAGCGGAACGAGGAAACCTTGCGCAAACTCAACGAGGAACTGGAACAACGGGTCGAGGAACGTACCCGGGAACTGGTGCTCACCCAGAAGGCGGCGGAGGAGGCCAGTCGGGCCAAAAGCGTCTTCCTGGCCAACATGAGCCATGAGATACGCACACCCCTCAACGCGGTGCTCGGGTTTGCCCAGATTCTGGAGCGCGATGCCTCCCTCACCCCGCGCCAGATCGGGATGCTCCACACCATTGCGCGCAGCGGACAACATCTATTGAATCTGATCAACGATATTCTGGATATGTCCAAGATCGAGGCAGGCAGGCTCGAATTGAGCCCGAGGGACTTCAGTCTCTACGATCTGCTGGATGACCTGGAGATGATGTTCCGTTCCTCCACTGTCGCCAAGCAGTTGTCGCTCTCGGTCGAACGGCATAGCAGTGTTCCGCATTACGTAAACGCCGATGAAAGCAAGCTGCGGCAGATTTTGATCAATCTGCTGGGCAATGCCGTCAAGTTCACCAAAACCGGCGGGGTGGCCGTGCGGATCCGGGGCGAAACGGCTACGGGCAGCTCCGTTGGTAATGCGAATGCGGTTCGTCTGGTGGTGGAGGTGGAGGACAGCGGTCCCGGGATTGCCGAGGAGGAGTTGGACCGCATTTTCGAGCCTTTCCGGCAATCGGAAGCGGGGCGGGAGGCTGGCGGCACGGGCCTGGGCCTGGCCTTGAGCCAACATCTTGTGAAACTGATGGACGGCAGCCTCACGGTGAAGAGCCGGGTGGGCAAGGGCTCCTTCTTTCGTTTCGACGTACTTGTGACGCCGGTCGAGGGGGCGGCGCAAGAGAAGGAGCAAAAGGCGTGGCAGGTGGTCGGCCTGGAGCCGGGCGCAGGCCCCTTCCGCATCCTGATTGCGGACGACCAGAAAGATAACCGCGACCTGCTTGCCGCCCTGCTGGCGCCTCTGGATTTCGAGATCAGGGAGGCGGTCAACGGGCAGGAGGCTCTGGACGTTTTTGAGGCCTGGTCGCCCCATGCGGTACTCATGGACATAGTTATGCCGGTGATGGACGGCTACGAGGCCACACGGCGGATCAAGGCCACCGAACAAGGCCGCACCACCCCGGTCATCGCGGTGACTGCCAGCGTCTTTGGCGATGCCGAAAAAGAGGTTCTGGCCAGGGGCGTGGACGGTTATGTGCGCAAGCCCTTCAGGACGGAGGAGGTTTTCGCCGTGCTGGGGAAATGCCTCGGGCTGCGCTATGTCTATGCCGAAACTGCCGGGCAAGCCCCGGAACAGGCCGGCGTTCAGCCTCTCACCCGCGAGGATCTGGCGGCACTGCCGGAGTCGCTGCGGCAGGCCATGTGCCAAGCCGTTGATGAGGGAGATATGGCCGGACTGAACGCCCTGATCGCCCAGATCGAGGAGAAAGACGCCGAAGCGGCACGCAAGCTGAGGAATCTGGCCGACCAGTACGACTATGAAACGCTATCACAGATATTGATAAATCAAAATGGAGCAGAAGGGAAACCCAAATGAATAACGAGAACCCAACCACTACCATCATGGTGGTTGATGACACCCCGGCCAACCTCAAGCTACTGGATGAGATGCTTCAGAGTCGGGGCTACCGTGTGATGCTGTTCCCGCGCGGTGCCATGGCACTGAAGGCCGCGGCCAAAAATCCGCCGGATTTGATTCTGCTGGACATCCTGATGCCCGAGATGGACGGGCTCGAGGTCTGCCGGCGGCTCAAGTCCGATGAGAGCCTGAAGGACATCCCGGTGCTTTTCATCAGTGCCTTGGCCGGCACCGACGATAAAATCAAGGCCTTTTCCGCGGGCGGCCTGGATTACGTGACCAAGCCTTTCCAGGAAGAAGAGTTGCTGGCACGGGTCAAGACCCACCTTGAACTATGTCGGATGCGGCGGGAATTGGAAAAACACAATTTCCAGCTAGAGGATCTGGTCCGGGAAAAGGTAAAAGAGATTGCAGCTTCACAAATGGCCACCATCATCGCCATATCCAAACTGGCGGAGTACCGGGACGATGAAACCGGCCAGCATATCGAGCGCACCCGGACATCCTGCCGAATGCTCGTCCAACAACTGCGGGAAAATAACCGCTACGCCGAAAGCATCACTGATGTCTCCATAGAAAATCTCTATCATGCCGCTCCACTCCACGACATCGGCAAAATCGGTATTGCCGACAAAATCCTTCTGAAACCCGGAAAGCTTACCCACAAGGAATTCGAGATCATGAAGACCCATACCACCATCGGAGCGACGGCCCTGCAAGCGGTGCAACGCAGGTATCCGGATAATGCCTTCATCAATATGGGGATTGCCCTGACCCGGTCCCACCACGAAAAATGGGACGGCAGCGGCTATCCCGACGGGCTTGTGGGAGAAGATATCCCCTTGAGCGGCCGCATCATGGCCTTGGCGGATGTCTACGATGCCTTGCGCTCGAAACGGCCCTACAAGGAGGCATTCACCCATGAAAAAAGCTGCATGATCATTGAGGAAGGGGCGGGCAGTCATTTCGATCCCGCAGTCGTGGAGGCTTTTATAATTCTCAAGTCTGAATTTGCGAAGACCAGAGAACGTATGGAGGATGAAGGGGGGACTCCATTAATTCGCAATGACCGTTGAGTAAGCCTGATCCAGTAATTATTGAGACGACACAACAACCCCACGCGCCCCTGAATATTTTTCAGTAATACTAAAAATGGAAGATTGGAAATTTAACCCGGCAGCGGGAGAATAGGGACATTATGCTGCCAGTTGTGTTATGTTGCGAGATTGGAGCATGTGAGGACTTTGATATCCCGCTACCCCGCCAAGGTTTTTTAACCATAAACGGGGGATTCGTATCGGGCGGAGCCGGCGGCTTGCCGTCGCCTCCGGCTTAGGCTATGGGAGCAGGCGTTCCGCGCGCTTCCGGGACTGAGTCCACTCGTGGAGGGATCCATCGTACAGGGCCGCATCGCTGTGACCGCCCACCTCGTTGATGGCGAACCACGCCATGGCCGAGACGTGCCCGGAATTGCAGTAGGCGACCACTGGCTCGTCCTCGCCGATACCCATGGCGGCGAAGCACCTGCTGGACCTCGTCAGGGGAACGCCAGTAGTGGATGCCATCCTGGGCCTTCGCGAACAGCGTGTAAGGCACCGGGACAGCGCCAGGCAGATGCCCGCTGGCCTGGACGTAGTCCTTGGTGAACAGACCAATAAACTGCTCAAGGGGACGATTGTCCGTCAACGTCGCGGAGCTGTCCTTGAGGATTGCCTCGACATCGTCAGCGGAAACGTGGATCTCCGGCTGGGCAGTGCGGGCAGTGAAGTCACCTGGGGTGATGCCCTCCGCGGGAGCGGTGGTCGTCTCTCCACCGGCCTCCCGCCAGGCTGCGACGTCACCATCGAGCACCGCTACGTCCTCGTGGCCGTAGTAGCGCAGGGCCCAGTACAGGCGGGCGGCCACCGTCATGTTCCCGTTGACGCTCGTCCCGGAGGGCGTGATGACCACCCGGTCATCGCCGTTCACCCCCGCTTCCCGCATGACTTCAGAGAATTCGTCGGGATCCGGCAGAAGATAGCGCACGCGCCCCGCCGGAGTGTCGTGCTCGACCGCGAGACGGGCATACGCGACAAAGGGAGCGCCCTCGATGTGGCCACTCTCGTCAAAGGCCTCCACTGACTTCGCGGTCTCGACGACGTGGACGTCATCGCGATGTGCCATCAGCCAGTCCGCTGAAACCAGCGACGCCGGTGCGGCCAGGACTGTGCCCGGTACCAATGCCACTATGGCTACCGCAGCACTGCGAAGGATGGAAAGAACTAAAGTTTGCATCATGGCAGCACCTCCTGCTGCTGGGGCGTTAGAGTGACCTTCGTGAACGATGCTTCAGAAGGTGAACAGCCGTGTAGCCGGGGCGGCCATGACCTCCCCGATGGCCATCGGCGTAGCCACACCAACACCGTCACGCATGGCGGATTTCTCCATTTCCCCAGTGGGCAGGAAAATGGCGCAGACGTCAACCTGCACGCCCGCCTCGATCAGTCCGCCGAGCATCTGCCGGGGGGACATGTCCGGCGGCTGGACCGCCTCGCCACCCACATCGGAGGAGGATGAGGGCGAGCACAAGGGCGATGAGAAAGCGCTGCATGGGAACCTCCATTGTCTTGGGTGACTGGTCAAAAAAATTGGATCCATATCACTGCCCAAAAACACTCGGGAGTGAATCTGGGAGTAAATGGCCTTCAGAGACCCTGCCTCTGGAGGCACTTTTGTTTCAAATGTCCAGGGCAAAATAAATCGCCTGCCCGACCTCATCCATTTTTGACCGTGGGAGGAAGGTGATCAAAAAGCCGATTTTCCCTTTGGAAACCGTCTGGAGATGATCACAATTGACAGCACAGTTTTGGGGCACTCCATCTGCTTGTGAGAGGAAGACCTCGGATGGGATATCGCGAATCGTTCTCGTGATTGGGACAACAGTGACTTCCCCGAGATATTCCAACACCGAGTCCCTGGTGAGGATGAGAACAGGTCTTTTCTTGTCCGGCTTGACGAATGTGTACCATCTGATTTCGCCATGCTTCATTCATCCCCCCAGAGCTGCTCCTGTTCCCAGATCGAAAATTCATCTGACGACACAGGTTGCCTTTGATATCCTTCACGATGTTGCCGCTCCATTTGCTCCAGGTTGTAGCGATCAAGCGCTTCGCGAAGGGCCTTTCTGGTGAAAGCGGAACGACTTGTGCAGAGTTGATTGGAGACACGGTCGACCGCCTGGACGAGGTCGTCATCAAGGGTCATTTGGACAGTTCTCATATCACACCTCATCCATGTGGAATGTTATAGCTAACATAATCCACATTGCATGTTGTGTCAAAGCACATTCGTATGCATGAGAATTGGAACTCTTCGCCGGCGACGCTGGTTCAAATCCGGCTGGGGACGCCACATGATGTCAACACATTACCGTGTGTCCCGTTCTTGCCCTCTCGTCGGGTGTACAAACCGGCTAGAGGGCTTTCTTTATTGGATGCTCGATCACCTTGCCTTTCTTGGGAAGGCATAAGTCAAACTCTGCATAAGATTTTTTGCTAGCTTGACCGAAGATTTGGTTGATTCCCGAGTTCCTGGACCTCTTCTGCTATTTGGGACTCAAAAGTTGATCGAAAAAGATCAATATCTTTTTGGGAAATCCCGCAATCTGAATAGAAAGATTTCCATTCTGTTATTCGTTCAGCTATTTCCAATAGGATATCATTTACTTTTTGGCTACCAAGGCCAAACCTGGGAGCACCTGTTTGCAGGTTTTCTAGATTTGCAAGTCTTCCTTGAGGGCCAATGCTCATGCTCAAGAAAAAATCCTGGCCAACACCGGCTCTGCCTGGAGTTGGCGTAATATCAAAAGCAGGGGAGAGATCCGCAAATCGTCCTTTGTACAGTACACCATGATTTCGGGGATGATCATCCGTGTTTCTGCAAAATACATTAAAAGCCATCCTGCGAAAGAGCTGCTCAAGCGTATTCTGATCGCCTATGCCGTGCTTTCGGATGGCATCGGCCAAGGTGAGATAGCTGAATCGATCCCGGTCCCGTTCATCAAGTTGGAGAACGGACAAAGCGCTTAGATATCCATGCCGGAAAAAGCCGTTGGCCGCATTCTCCCGGTCAAACCGCCCGCTTAAGAGAACATCTCCCATCTCTGTAGAGATGATTCGCATTTCCGGGACATTCACTCCGCTTTTTTTAGCCAAAAGCATGGTAGCCCACTCAACACGGGCATGGTTCCAACGATCCTGGACATCCGGAAATTTGGCTATCCACAAGCTCCCCTGATCCTGAATAACGCATTTAGGTCTTGCACCGCCAAGACTTGATCCATGCAGAAAGAGTTGCAGAATTTCTTGATCGACAGGCTGATCATTTCTGATTCGACTTACTGCGTCGATCAGTTCATCAATATCTCTAAGGGTTGGAACAGTATGTTCAGGCTCAGGAGATTTTGGGCTTGAACGAAAATCAAGATTCCCCACACGCAGACCGCTGGAGTGAAGCAGGTATTCTCCTTCGTTCAGGCTTTCCGGTGGTACTTTGAGGGCCTTAGCGGTAACGAGCCTTCCCCACATATCAGGGGATGCATCCCGAAAGGCTCCATAAAGGCCGGAGTTCGTTTCGCAAGTCTTGATATTCTCCCCAAGGGGAAGTGCGATGGGATCGACAGGAACGGCGTCTTTTCGCTGGCGATAGCGATTCCCGTAGCGAAACATCCCCAAACTCTGATCAGGATCGTACTCAAAAATTCCAGCAGGCACAGCTTCTGTTCGCCCAGGAAGATAGATGTAGACAAAAATATCCATCAGAAATCCAATTTCTTGTCGTTGGTTTCCCTCACTCTTTGGACTTCCTCATACCTTTGCCGATCCAGCAAATTGCCCACCTTATCCGTCTCATGGTTTGCCAATTTGTCCAGGTCTTCTTCCATGCTCAGGCAAAACAGGGCTGTTGCCAAGACCCCCAGGCTTGCCCCAGGATCACCTTTTTCAAGGCGGCGCAAGGTTTTTTCGTCCACAAACATCCTGTCGGCCAAGGTTTTCAAGGTGATCTTACGGCGTTTGCGGGCCAAACGAATACGGTTTCCAAGCTGGACAAGGCGTTTTGCCTGATCTGGGGGAAGGGCTTTGTGGGAAGGTGTGCTTTTGGGCATATAATGGTCCTTTAAGAAGAATAAAAAGGATTATAGGCCCAAACATGTATGAGGTCAAGGTTGCCAAAAAAAATGATTGAAACGGGGACAGGAGAATAATACTTTTGCCTTATGGGCAATCACTTCCACCTCCTGGTCACCATACGGCCGGAGGACGAGGTCTCGGATGAGGAGGTACGAGAGAGTTTTCAGCGCAGATACGGGGACGAGTATACCCTCATGAGCGGGCAGATCCCCTTCTATCGCCAAAAATGGACATCTCTTTCCGAATACGTCAAAGAGATCAAGCAGGGTTCACCCAGTTAAACCCTGCCTATCGGCCGGAACCACGCTTTGTCGCGTGGTTGTTTAACCGGGCGAGCCCGGTTATACAACACAAAGCGTGGCCGGAAAGGGACATTTTGGGCCGAGCGGTTTACCCAGTTAAATAGGCCACAGGCCTACAGCTCAGCTGTATTTAACCGGGTGAAAGAGCGTGATCGTGGAGAAGGGCGAGACTCTGATTCACCCGGTTAAACAGTCCTTTGGGCTACGGCTTTGCCAGGAAAGAGTAGATGGAGTATAATAGAAAAATGAATGAAACTCACAGTGAACAGAGCCTCGGATGCTGGAACTAGCTCGCTTTTTGGGAATCGTCATTGGTATCTTTCCCCGGGATCATCCACCACCACATTTTCATGCTCTATATGGGGAGTATCAGATTACAGTAGAGATCAAAACCGGAATCGTTCAGGGAACGTTTCCCAAAAGAGCTTTGCGGCATGTCTTGGAATGGTATGATGAACACCAGCAGGAACTTCTTGAGGCCTGGGATTGCATTCAAGCAGGCAATTACCCTCCAAAAATAAAACCATTGGAGTAAGCCATGATACCTAAAATTGTCGAAGCCCGATATGTTCAGGATTATACCGTTTATATCCGATTTGCCGACGGTGTGGAAGGTTATGTGGATTTGCAAAACGAACTTTATGGATGTTTCCTGATAAAAAAAAATCGGACAAAATGGCTTCAATCAGGGTAACACTTTCTTCCCGGCTCAAACCAGAGGAGGAAGTGTCATGGGCAGCAAACATTTTAGTCAACCGCAAAAACTTACTGTTCTTGAACACGCCAAACAGATCGGGCCAAAGGAGGCAGCCAAAGTAGCTGGTGTCCACTATACCACAGTCTATGATTGGCAAAAGCAACTCGAGGAGCTCGGTGAAGAAGCTTTTCTCGAGTATCAACCCCATCGGTCAGGTCGAGGGGAAAAGGAAATAACTCCTGAGCAGGAATCGGCCATCCTGCAGGTATGGAATGATAATCCTGCATATGGTCCCGGACAGGTCCGTAGCCAGCTCCGGCGGCAGGGCACTACCATCTCCATCCGTACCATCCGGAAGGTTATGGAGGCCAACGGGTACACTGCCAACCAAAAGCAGGAAGAGACCTCGGCCACTCAGCGCTTTGAGGCCAGCCGTCCCCTGGAGCTGGCCCAGATGGACATCCTGGAGGTGACCATCAATAAGGCCCGGGTCTATCTGATCCTGCTCATTGACGATTTTTCGCGCTTTATCCTCGGGTTTCGGCTCCTGGAGCAAACTTCCATAGATGAGGTCATACAGCTGGTCCGGGGAGCTGTCGACCAGTACGGCAAGATGGAAGAGCTGCTCACAGACCGTGGTTTTGTCTTCTACTCCTGGCGTGGGATCAACCGCTTTGAAAAGTACCTGGAAAACCAAGGCATAGATCATACCCACGCCCGGCCCCATCACCCGCAGACCCTGGGCAAGGTGGAGGCATTAAATAAGCGCATCAAGCATGAGCTCTTTAGCCAAGAGCATTTTTCCACCCTAGAGCAGGCCTTTTCGGCCCTGACCAAATGGGTGGACCACTATAACTACAAGCGTCCGCACCAGGGATTGGGAGGTTTCTTGGTTCCGGCCGAGCGCTTCCAAGGACAGGAGCAAAAGGCCCTTGACGACATTGCCAATTCACGTGACGTTACCGCCCAGATCCAGGATGTAGAACGTAGTATCGTCAATTTAGTGCTGGCCCCGGATGGCAGTCTCACCCTTTATTTTCTGGGCCAGCCAATAGTGATCAAAGGAGGTTCCCATGCCTGAGACTTTGACCCCGGAAGAGGTGGCCATCCTGATAAAGGCCCGCCGGATTCAGAAAGGCAAGGGCCTGGATAAAGATTTTGACGTCAAAAGCGTCTGCGAGACAGCAGGAGTCTCGCGCAAGACCGGCTACCAATGGGCTGAAAAGCTTACCTCCAACAAAGAAAGAACGCAGCGTCAGGAAGCTGAGCACGAACTGGCCGAGCTGCAGGCCAAGTATGAAAAGCTTTCCAAGGATTATGACCGGGAAGCCTTTGAAAACCGAGCCCGGAAGCTGGCCTGGGAAATCCACCATGTCGATGAGTGGCTGGCCAGTAAAAAAAACACTTTCAAGAGCCAGACAAACAAAAAACGGTAGCTTTTGTCCGCAATGAGCCCTGGTCGACTCGGATTATTTCCTGGCTGCTGGGCATTTCCTTAAGCACGCTGAGTGACTGGGATCAGGCCTATGATGACAATCTCTGCCCCTATCGCACAAGCGACAAACGGGGCACAGCGGCCAAAGTGAGCATGGAGATTATCCGTCACATCGTGGACAAAGCCAGGGCTCTCAAAGAACGGGGCAATCGACTGCGGATCACAAAATTTGTCCAGACCATCAAAGATGAACTCCAGCTGGATCTGGGCCTAAAGACCATCAAGGACATCCTGATTGCCAATGATTTGTGGAGACCGCAGACCAGGAAAAAACGACCAGAGTTTTATCAGAACTTATGCCAGCAGATCCCTAACGGGGTGCTCAGCCTGGATGGAAGCACCATTAATGTCCATGTGGGAGATCTGGTTATGAGCTACAATCTCGAACTTGGTGTCGATACGGGCAGCTTTTGCCACACTGCCTATGAGATCACCCCGACGGAAACGGGCGACGGGGTCCTTTCTGTCCTGAAAAAACACCAAGAGGCCTGGGGCCTGCCTTTGGGCGTCGTCTTTGATAGGGGCAGTGCCAATTTAAGCGAGGAGGTCATGAGTTTTCTGGATATGCACGATATCGTGGTCTTGCCTGCGGGTCCGGCCAATCCCAAGGGCAACGGAACGGACGAAGGAGCATTTAGTCAACTCAAGCAGGCTATTGGAGAAGTGCATATCGACACATCATCTCCCTATGCCCTGGGTGAGAGCGTGCTGAGGATGCTCGTCTGCCTGTATATGCAGATGCGCAACAAGCTGGCCCTGCGTACGCCCCGGCCCACTCCTGCCGATCAGATGCAGACCCCTGTCTCTGCAAAGGAGCAGGAGAAAGAGCGGGCCCGACTTGTAGAGCATCAGCAGAAAAAGGATGACGATGCTCATCAGGCCAAGAGAGACAGACTGCATTGGCTGATCAATTATCACAATATCACGCTATTACCGGCTGAACTTCAAAGAGCAGAAAATTGCATCAAATACTATGACCAGGAAGCCATAACCAAATCTGAAGAAGCGTTTTTAAGGGCAGTCAACCGGGACCACAACCGCTGCAACCTGTCTTATTTTTTCGGTATCTTAAATAATATTCAGCAGGATCTGGACGATCAACGCTACCAGCAGTATTGCCAAGAGCGATACAGCTATGAGCTGCACCAGGAAAACCAGAGACGCAAGGAAGAAGAACAGACCCAGAAAGTACCCACTGTGGATAGCATCCTTAACCTTGTGGTAACAGCCATGAGCCTGGACCAGGAGTTTCTCAGGCAATCAGCCTTTACAAGATGCAAAAACCGAATCCAGGACTTACTTTCCTCGATTCGCTATATCGGTCCACTCCTGAAGAAGTTTCATGAGGCCATCGGTGCCAGGAATGACTTGGAGCTGGAGCAAAAAGAAGAGGCGCTCACGTACATTGAGCAGCTTATACATGAAACCGCCGCGGCTTGAATGTGTTACCCTCTTGCTGGGATTTTGTTCGAATTTTTATTGCAACGGCACATATGGACCTATGTTTGAGCCGCTAAAAAAACTCGAATTTTTCAAGCAGTTTTCCATCCATCCAGAGTTTTGCACCCTGTGCTGGCCCAATGGCACTGATATAGCCCCTGAGTATCTTTATGAACATATAAGTGTCCCAGCGTAGGAAAGCCCATGAGCTTCCCCCCTTTAGCCGACAAGCCAGATTTACTTTACCCTTTCTTTTGGGTCATATACCTTCTCAAGGTTAATCCTTAAGGGAGGTGGTATGACCAAAAGACGCTGCCGGCATTGCCGCCGGCTATTCCTTGTCTCTCCCCGCAATCTGGATCAAGGGAAAAACAGCGCTTACGTAACCGCCTGCAGCGGACCATGGCATCCATTTCCAGGCAGATTGCAAATATAAACGCCAAATTCGTAAAAATCATATAAATGCCAGAGACTTATGACAACTTGGGCCTGATTGCAAAGAGAGGGCTCGATAGTCTGAGATCTGTGGCCCGGGCTATTTTCTGCACCATCTTCTGATTCAACCCCGGAGGTGCAGCATGGGTCAGTATTTTACTAAAGAGACCTTGCGCAGACTCAGAAACGAGGTCCTGATAACGCAAGTCATACGGGGCCAGGGTATCCGTCAGACCGTAACATATCTACGATCTCGGCATCACTCGAAAGCCTCCGGGTCAGGGCGGCCCTCTCCGAGGCCCGCCTTCTTCCAAGAAGGCATGCAACAGGGCATGCGCCAAGGCGAATCCCAGATTCTGCTTCACCAGCTGAGCCTTAAGTTTGGTGAAATCCCTGCTGATAAAAAGTGGCTTGTGGAGTCAGCTGATACCGAGAGTCTTATGCGTTGGTCTGAGTGAATCCTGTCTGCAAACAGCATGGATGAAGTGCTGCAATAGATCTTTGGCAAGGAGGAGCAGGGGGGTTGATCTTGTTCTTGTTTTTCCCGATTCCTGACCCCAGACTCCCGATCATCGCCCACAGACATTGACCACTGACCACTGCCTTCTGACCACTGATCTCTGTCGTCCGCTCTAATGTGAAATTTTCAAATGTATCAGCATAGCTGTTGACTTTAGCTAACAGTGTTGATAGCCTCTGCCCAATTTCTTGACAGCCGGTAACACTACAGCGACAGATTGTGATCCCACAAAGCAAGTCACACTAAGGCTGGAATACAACGTCTGGCGTCCTTCCCTTGGCGGTCTTCGCGTCTTGAGCTCGCCCGGTTGAATAGACCTTCGGTCTACGGCAAAGCCGTATTCAACTTGGCGAGTCTGCGAGGCGGGCGGTTAATCCTCTGAATGCTTGCCTGCAAAGCGAGGTCCGGGAGAAGAGCAGGCAAGAGTTGAGGGCCGCAATATTGAATACCTATTTCGCACCCGATGCCAGAATTTGACATTTATATTTCTGTTTTTGTTGTTTGAGGCATGTTTCTTTTCGTTTAGTAAGGAGTTCGGCGAGCCTCTTTATCAGTATATAAAATGTGGTACGCATGCTTTCCCCGAATTTCAAGCGTTTTTCAGGTGGAATCATGCCAATTCTCAATACATAAAAGATGAAATCGCTCACAGTCTGCTCTTGGAATAAAGTTATTGCGGCAATTTATCTGTGTTTTAGAAAACGCCAGGCACTGTGTGGCAAATTCTCATTTCTGAATGGAGAAGAATTATTGCCTGTGAATTCCAAACAAAAAACCACTCATTGCGGTAAATTCACTTAAATCGTCATGGAGGTAATAAAGATGAACCTGAATCAAAACGAACTAAAAGCTTTGACCAGGCTGAAAACTTTCTTGCAGAATCAAGAGAGCTTTGTTGACTTACTGGTTTTTGGCTCCAAGGTCCTGAGTTTATCTACTTCTGAATCTGATATTGATATTCTCATCATTTTCAGGGAATTTGACCATGATCTTCAAGCGTTGATAGATGATTTTATATTTGAATTGAATCTGGAATACGATTGCCTGATGTCAGTAGTCATTTTTAGCCTGGATGAGCTGGAGTCTGGTCCAATGTCTGAGTCACCTTTGTACAAGTCAGCTATGCAGCAAGGGATTAGAGTGTGAGCAGTCCACAGGAGAAGAGAAAAGAGCTAGCCCGTTATCGAATAAAGCAGGCGGGAGAAAGCTTCGATGAGGCCAAATTTCTTTTTCTGGCGGAAAAAGTCCGCGCTCTGTCATGAACAGACTTTCTATTCCATGTTTTACAGCGTATTGGCATTACTGATTTACGAGCCTTATTCTTCTTCAAAGCACAGCGGTGTATCAAGCTATTTTAATAAAAACTTTATCAAAGGTGAGGTTTTCGATAAAGATATGGGACGTACCTTGAATAGGGCTTTTGAACTGCGGCAAAGGGAAGACTACAGAGAATACTCAGTCTCTCACTACCGAGGAGGCAGGTGACTTTATTGAAAAGAAGGCAGAGACGTTTGCCGTGAAGTGAAGAGGAATCTGAAACAGATGGATAAAATATAAGGACTTATCTTTCGGCGTAAATATTTTCCTGGTGTTAAAAGATCGTGAATAGAATCGTGCCGAGAGTGGGGGTCAGGTCTTGATTTTTGAATTCAACTGGTTTATGGACAGATCATGGCCAGACCTTCTGCCGGAGTTCATATATTGCCTGGGGCTGCTTACCATGTGATGGGCCGCCTGGGTAGGTGATCCTAATTAGCGGCCCAGTGGCTTTAGGTACTGAGACTTCGGCATGAAGTCATTGATCTGTTCACTTTTATCGATTGGTATTAGGGCCTCCGGCTGAACTGGAAGATACGTTGGGGAGCAAATTGCAAGCCGAAGAGGAGAAACGGAATATGCCATATGTAACAAGTTGTGAGCGGTCTTGCCACCTGAGCAGCTGGAGGCACTTGGGGAGGTTATTCTGGAAGCAGAGAATGTCTTCCAAGTGGAGCAAGCAGCTAAGAGAATGCGACTGGAGAGCCAAAAGACGTAATATTTCCAAGCTCAATCTTTGCTCTTTGCCGTCAGGAACAGGGATGAAGTGCTTACTGCCTGCCAAGGGTCTGCTCACCAATAGCCTGGGCTTTTTGGATGGATGACTTCTTTGGCCGTCCTGTCCGGAGTTGCGTTCCCCGGATCAAGGTCAATCTGCGAACCCTGGATATTGAAGTTTTAGAGTATGGTCCTGTGATTGCGATGATCGAAATTGGAAGGAATAGATGTCCTCAAGATCCTTCTATCAAAACCAGGCCCAGGCCTATTTTGAGCAGACCTTTGGTGTAGATCCCTCTTCGTTTTTGCTCCCTTTGGTCAGGCGCCTTTTCCTGGTGCACGTATTTTGGACGTTGGCTGCGGGAGCAGGGCGGGGATATGCTTTGGCTGACGAATAGGGGATATTCCTGAACTGGCTTGGAGCTCTTCCCCGGCCTTGGCTGAGCTGGCCCGGCGGCATACTGGACTGAAGGTGATAGAAGCTGATTTTGAGACCTTTGATTTTCAAGGAATGGATATGGATGCCTTGCTCTTGGTCGGGCTCTGGTCCATGTGCCACATGAGCGTTTTCAGCTCATACTTTCACGACATACTCAGGGCTATCGAGCCCCAAGGACATGTGCTTCTGACTGTGAAGCAGGGACAGGGCGTGCGAAACCAGACCCTGATGGACGGGTCTTTACCTGTGGCCAAAAGCCGATCTTATGCCCATTTTTGAAAATTGCAGCTTGATATGTATTGAGTATTATGAACAGCAATTCAAGATCCGGGCCAGCGATATGTGGATGAGCTTTGTGCTCCAAAGTCAGTTTTGCCTCCGGCAAATCTGACATATTTTGGGGCCAAAATTCCAGAAGATGTTTCTCCCTGGAGATGGTTGAAAGACAACAAATAGTTTTCCTATGACAGTAGAATAAAAAACGAGGCCATGTATAAGGCTATTGAAAAGGTATGGCCACTGTTCGCAAAAGTTACAAGATCTATAAATGAAAGGAGGATTTTCCTTTGTCAAACGATCATTTCCAAATAGGCGACATCTGTTGTGGTTAAGAGTGGTGTTCACGATCCTGATTATGGAACCAGCATTGCCAGTTGGCGAGGTAGAATCTCAGAGGTTGACCCTGATAATAACCTCATATGCATACAATGGGACAGTGTAACCCTCAATTATATCCCTGAAAAGATAATTCAGGCATGTGAAAAGGACAATCTGAACTGGGAAGTCATATATCTCTCACCTGTGGATGTTGAAAAGACAGAATCTCGGGACCATAAAGATGATGTTCAGGACAGTGTTCAGCGCCTCAGTTCGAAATATTATTGGTTTTCTTTTGGTGATCAAGGCGAACGTATTCAAGATGTGCTCAATCGAAAGTCAGATCCAGACACAGAAGATGATCCTAAATTGATTGGGTGGAATATATTTGGGATGTTCTTACTTTTCCTTTGAAGCTCAAGTTGCTGAATATCAAGAGAAGAACCCTTTGCATGTTGGAGATATGGGTAGAAGTGGTCACGATTGCCGGACATGAAGATCTGTATGGTGTATTGGTTAATATTCGATGTGATGGGAAGGATTATGTTTTCCGATTGTGTGATTTGCAGGCTGTTGATGAAGATTCACTGACCTGGCGCAGCCCATCATGGATTATGCCACCTGGTTTGCAAATAGACTGGAATGAGCTAATATACTAAGTTAAGGAACGATTTTATGGCAAAGAAATTGGGAAGAAATGATAAGTGTCATTACAAAGACCCCCAAGAGAAGGGCCGAAAACCTGAAGATATTTTTAATGAGAATGCTCCTCAACTTCATGGGCTTTTCGGGCAGGGAGAAAAATGTACCTTGGGCAGTGGCTGATCATTCTACCGGGGCGCGATCGGACTGCTGTGCGTCCTTGTCTGGCTAGCTGCTGCGCCCGCGCGGCAGTGGACTTGCAAGTGGCCGGTTATGGTTCTGGTCAGCGATTGCCGGTCTCGGCGTGGCAGGTAACTTCTCGTTCTATTTCCTGAGCATCACCCAGGGCAGCGTTGCGGTTGCGGCTACGTTGATGTACTGCGCACCCGTGTTCGTGTACCTCGTGTCATTCGCACTAAAGCTTGAAAGCCCCACCGCCGCTGAAGTGGGCTGCAATCGCGGTAGTGATGGTTGGAATCGTTTTGCTTACACAGATTTACGACATCGGTGCGAGCGGCGTCACTGCGATTGGTGTGGGCGCCGGGCTGCTTGCCGGATTGTCCTATGCGATATTCATTTTTGGCTTCAAGTATGCAGCGCCGCACGGCAGCCCGCAGGCGATTCTCTCCATCGCGTTTGCAGTACTTGCCATCATCCTGATCTGGCCGGCGGATGCCGAGCCAGACCGTCGCAGGCCCTGAGTACACCGGATTGGCCACTGTTCCTGGGACTGGGTGTGCTCGGCGCGGGATTGTCGTTCGTTCTCTATATCATCGGCCTGAATCATACAGCCCCGGCCGTGGCCTCAATCGTGGCAATGGTCGAACCGGTCACCGCGTCGCTGTTCGGCGTCGTGGTTTTAGGCGAACATCTGGTCGGTACGCAAATTTTGGGTATGGGGCTGATATTAGTCACAGTGACCGCGCTGAGCGTATCTTCGAGCTCCGGACGGCCACCTCCCAATTTACCCACTAACTGATTAGCGCCCGGATCTGGAATCCAAAGTTAAGATCCCGGTATCCTGTTTGTGGCGTGGTTGTTTAACCGGGCAAGCAAAGGCAAGATCTTAAATGCCGTGCCCTGCCGGAGAGTGTGGAACGCTTCATTACAGCGCACCCGGTTCTTTACCCGTGTCGAACTGACCTGGTCGGTAATCCCCCACCTGATTTTCCAGTGAGAGTGGGGGTAGGGTCTTGATTTTTGAATTCAACTGGTTTATGGACAATCATGGCCAGACCTCTGCGAAGCAAGTATCCTGGGGCTGCTTTCCCATGTGATGACGGCCGCTGATAATGATCCCAATTTGCGGCTTATGGCTTTTGGAATCGAAAAGACAGACGAATCAGGGCATCCAGGAGTTTGTCTGTCGTTTGCTGAAGAAAAAATATTCTCTTGAAATGAAGATCCGGATTGAAGTCAGGGCACGACTCTGTACCTGGCTTGGCGGACCTGCTCAAAGGGTCCTTAACACTGAACCCGACCTGACAAGGTACTCTTGAGTCGTAATACTTTGTCTTACAAATTAACAAAGCTTTTTTAACAGGAGGACTTGTCATGACCACACTTACTGTTCGCCTGCCTGAGGGCATGAAAAACGACCTTAATCAGCTCAGTCGTGAACAAACAAGGCGGTCAGCGACATTGTCCGGGAATCGCTCAGGCGTTATTCGCTGTGGAAAAATTTCGCTCGATGCGCGGGAAGATTTTGCCTTTTGCCGAGGCGCAAGGCCTGCTGACTGACGAGGATATATTCAAGGCCCTGTCATGAGGTATTCGTTCCCAATGCCAACGTCATTATCGCGGCTGCAGCCGCCCGCGGGGTTTGCGAGGCGATTTTTCAACTCTGCCTGGAGCAACGTGAGCTTATTATCTGCGAAAGCCTGTTGCGGGAAATCGATGAAAAACTTCGACTCGAAAATCAAGGTGCCTGCTCCTGTTGTTGCCGAGTACCTGCAATTTCTGCGCAGCAATGCAGAAATCCTGACACCTTCTGCAGTCGATCCGAAAAGCTGCCGCGATCCGGACGACCTGGCTATCCTCGGCCTGGTTTCACCGGGAAATGTGGAGACAATTGTCACCGGGGACCAGGACCTGCTGGTGCTGGGCAGCTACAAAGGAGCGCCTATTATCACCCCGCGGGAATTCTGGGAACAGGAAGGCGGCAGCCGTTAGTCAGTTGGAAGGCCGGGGTGTATTCTCCACGTTGTTGGATAAAATCCGGGATGATCTGCAACGCACGCACCCCGAGTAAAGTTCCTTCTCCGTCCTGGCAACTTTCTTGAAATTTACCGCCAGCCAGTTATACAGAGCATTCGGCAGACATCTGAGAAGGAGACATTTAGTATGGTCAAAATGCAATGATGAAATTTTTCATATTCTTTTCAGCGTGGATACAAATGGACTGTACAAAGGGACAGTTTTTTTGAGAATATTCAGGATCTTGGAGTTTTTCAGATGGGTCTGATAGTCTCGGAAAACGTGTAACCAGGTATTTCCAGCCCGGGGCACATATTTTGGATAAGGGGTGCGGGGCAGGCCGGGTTTGCTTTTCATATTAACAATACTCGAAGCAAATCGGAATCAAACGCCAGACAAGGCTTTCACAGGATGGGAGATGCACATGAAGACGATCGGGCTTTTGGGAGGCATGAGCTGGGAGAGCACACTCGGCTATTACCGGAGTATCAATCAGGGAATTAAGAACGCTCTGGGCGGGCTGCACTCAGCAGAGATTGTCCTTTACAGCGTGGACTTCGATCCTGTCGAGAAGATGCTCAGCCTGGGAGACTGGGATGGAGTGGCCGAGAGCCTGTCCTTGGCTGCTGAGAGCGTTGAAGCGGCTGGAGCGGACTTTTTGCTTCTGTGCACAAATACAATGCACATGATCGCGGATCAGATTCAAGACAGTCTGGGAATTCCTCTGCTGCATATTGCAGATGCCACGGCTGAAAGCCTGGTCGACCAAGAGATTGAACGGGTGGGTCTTCTGGGGACAGCACTCACTATGGAGCAGGATTTTTACAGGCAACGTCTGCAGGATATGTACGGCATAGAGACCCTCATCCCGGATATGGAAGAGCGGCGGTTTGTTCATGAGGTCATTTTCCAGGAGTTGTGCCTGGGAACGGTGAATACGGCATCCAAGAGGCAGTACCTGCAGATTATTCAGAGGCTGGCCGAGAAGGGGGCGCGGGGCGTTATCCTGGGATGCACTGAGATCGGCATGCTGGTTAAGCAGCAGGACACCAGAGTCAGGCTGTTCGATACAACAGCCATCCATGCGGAGAAAGCAGTGGATTATGCCCTGACATAATCAGATGCAAGTGCAAAAGATGAAAAAGGGATTATCAAGGTTTCCTTGATAATCCTTACTGGTTACGAAGAGGGCTGGCCCTCGGAGAGGGCCGCCCTACGCAAAAGACCACGGGCCGGGCTGGCTATCTTCAAGGTAAATCTTGTTTCATACGAGGTCTTAGTTTGTTTATGTGCTGGACAGGATCTACAAGATTTCTCAAAACCGCATCAGGATGCTGCTGTCTGATTTCATGCACATGCCTGGGGTTGAGATTATTCACGAAATACATTTCAAACAGCTTTTTACCTGCTGGCCTGGTATCATGGGCGTCATTGGGGCTCTGCTCATGGGGATTGGCACTGTAAGCCTGGGTTTCAGCAATAGCTTGTGGGCTCTCTATGCCTGGGGCTTTGCTATGGGCATGGCCTCCAGCTTCCTGTATATTCCTGCGTTGACTGTGGTTCAGCGCTGGTACCCGCTGCGCAAAGGTCTGGTAGTGGGCCTGGTGAACCTGATTTTCGGCCTTTCCTCTTCTGTCATGGTCCCGGTATACAGCTGGGTCCTGCATCAGGCCGGAGCCAATGTTCTAGGGTTTACTTTCGGTACCCTGGCCTTGATTACTGGCCTTGCCCTGGCCCCTTTTCTGAAATTTCCATCTCCAGCAACAGTTGAGTCTGGGGCGGGTCAGGAGCAGTCCACATTGAGCATGGGAGTAAGAGGCAGTCTGCGAAACAGGAATTTCTGGCTGATCTGGGCAACCTGGGCCCTGGCAGGCGGGGCCGGGTTTTCCATTTTTGGAATGGTTTTCACGGCCTATGGCTTTTTGGCCGGCCTCCTGGGGCCCTGGCTCGGCGGATATATGCTGGATGCCACCGGAGATGCCTTTGAAATTGTATTTACCTACATGGGATTATGCCTGTTTATGGCGGCCTTCCTGATCTCCAGGGTGAGAATCCCGGAAACCGGAAAGGTGTAGGGTATACGCGTATCCTTGAGGTGATTTTGCGTCTCAAGTGTGCCCTCTGCCTCCAATCAAAAATCATTGGGATGAAAACCTGAAGCGTGCTTGGTGAAAGGGATCACCGTTCCACCAGGTGCCTGATATTCGCTGCGATCTTCAAAGCCATTGCAGAGAGTATTGAGTAAAAGGGCATCATCCCGGATCCTGGATCCAATTCATTACGTGAGTTAATCCTGGAAGGAGTTGACGTCCATATCAAAAGCAAAACTTCACTGACATGGAGATAAATTATGGATCTGGAACAAGCCATTACTACAGCCTTGCGGTACGAAAATCAGCTTCGGGACATCTATCTCCAGGGTGCCCGGGAGACAAACGATCCAAAAGGCAAGAAGATTTATCAGGACCTGGCAGATGACGAACAGAGTCATGTGGAATACCTGGAGCATAAGTTGCGGCAGTGGCAAGAAACCGGACAGATTACAGTGGAAAAACTGGAATCGAACATTCCGCCTCTGGAATCCATCCGCAAGGAGGTGGCCAAGGCTTCGTATTATATGTCCAAAAAAGACAGAGACCTGCAAGAACAACAGTTGAGCAAAGCCCTTGAGGTGGAGAAGGAAACCAGCAGGTTTTACCAGCAGCTGGTGTCAGAGCTTTCAGATGAGGCACGAGACATGTTCTCCAGATTTTTAGAGATCGAAAATGCTCACCTTGAAGCGGTCCAGTTCGAACTGGACTATGTCAGCCACAGCGGGACATGGTTCGGTTTTGAGGAGTTCAATCTGGAAGTGGAATGAGTACAGTCTTACGTAATCTGAACTGGATCATGTGGACGGCCATTTTCCCTCTTTACCCGTTCCGGACATCCAGGCACCACCAGCCACTGCCAGGCCGGCAATGGCCAGCTCAGTTCTCCATGCCTCCATACCGGCCAGAACCAGGAGAGCGGTGGCAACAATGGGCACTGTATAGCACAGGGCGCTGAGGAGCCCGGGATGTCCGAGCCGAAGCCCCTGTCCCCAGGCCAGAAAAGCCAATCCATAGGGTCCGATGCCGATGATCATGGCGGCCAGGATGACTGCTGCGGAGAGGGGAAAGGCCGTGCTTTCCAGAAAGAGGTGCAGCAGGGCGGCACCTAAAAAAAACGAAGGGGTACAGTGCAGGCGAGTTTTGACCGTATCTGCCCGCTTCGAGCGTGATGTACATATTTGCTGGATAAACCAGCAAAGAGTAGGGGTCAGGTCTTGATTTTTGAATTCACCAGGTGTATGGACAGATCATGACCAGACCTCTGCGAATCGAGTATCCCGGAGCTGTTTACCATGGCTATTCCCAAATGGCTATCGCAGAAGAGACGGGTCTGCATTACTCCACGGTGAGCAGGGTCATGGGCCGAGGTTGGCCATTTTCAAAAGACAAGACCTGACCCCGTATCTCTGTTTTGGCCTGAGCACGAAGAGCGACATCAACCTGTAGGGAACTTGAGCCTGTTCAGCCTGAACCCGCCTTTTGAGATGGCTGTAATTAAGGCTCAAGGTCTTTGCTATGGTGCAGATGGAGTACTTTTTCGCAAGACTGATAGTGCTGGCCCATAAGTCGTGTGGATTGGAGATCGTTTGGGTCTGGTTTCCCGCCAGTACTCGAATTGTTTCTTGACTTTTTCAAGGTTTGCCTTGTTGGCTGGGGGCTGATTGTTGGTCCATTGGTTGTCCTCCGATTGGTTTGGCAACCGATAGTACCCCAGGCCCTCAAACTTTTCACGCAAGCTTGCAAAAAAAACATAAATTTGATAGCTCCAGAGATCCCGGTAAATGACTTTTTTGTGCATTAAGAATCATGCACGCTCTATTGGCACAAATATTTTATTTCGTATCTTATTGAGATGAAATGACAACTTCACTTTCAGGCGGCCGACAAGAGTGATCTCTTGTTCATTGAGCTTGTGGCAGAGCTTGTCGGCTGCTTTGCGATACTTGGTGTTATCGATTCCATCTATGATCACGACCAAGGTGTCGCCGATGAGTTTGATAAGACCGGATCTTCGAGTGATCATCCCCAGTATTTGTTTGATGTCCCTGGGATCATCATAGCAGTCCCGAAAGATCTCCACCAACCGTTCCCGGGAATGGAAGGCCAGACACTGCATGAGATCATAGAGCTTTTTCTTTTCCAGATCGCAGCGGTTCATGGGTCTTCCCTTGAGCAGCTCCAGGATTGAGATCTTATCCGGGAGTTGACTGAGCTTATCTTCAAAGCGCTGAAGCTCGGTTTCTTTTCCGCCTTCTCCTGCTCAAGCTTGGTGAGCTTTTTTTCGATCCGTTTGTCCTGGCGGTTGCCGAGTTTATACTTACGGAGATCGATCTCCTTTTGCAGCTCTTTGATATCGTTTTTGAGGGCTTTGATCCCTTTTCGAATCAGGGCAATGTCTGGATTGTCCACCAAGGGCTGCTCTTCAAGCTCTTTGAGATCATAGCCCGGATGATAATCCAGGTTGAACCAAGCCAGGGACTCCTTAAAGAAGTTTTCGGATTTCCCCAACGCTGAAGCATATAATAGGCAATCTCGTGGACCGGTTTCTCTGTGTTGTTGGTGTATATCCCCATATACTTGCCTGATTTTTGGAATTTGATGGCCACCAGGCGCACCTGCATGGAACTTGGCTCGTTCCGGCCATCGTTTTTGGCGGTTTGAGTCGTCTCTCGAATGGTTCGAGACGTTTCAGCAATCTCAATTTCTTCTTCTGCAATACACATGGGGATAAAGCCGGGCAATTCAGTCATTGCCTTTTCAGGAAGGTGTTTGGCCCAGGTGACGAAATCAGCCTGCTGATCCAGCTCGTTGAAAAAATGAACCCCATACCCGCCCCGGTCAAAGACCAGGATGGGGCGCTCAATTCCCAGGTCGATGAGCATCTCGGCGCTGCGGGCAATCATGGGCCTGAAATCGATCTCACAGGATTCGGTGAGAAAGAACAAGGGCCTGCCCTGTAAATCGGTGACCGCATAAATCTCATTGCCTTTCAAGGGCATGCGCCGGACTGTATAGTAGCCTTTGGCAATGACGTGCAGGCCGTAGTAGGGCAGGAAGTGCCCGTCTATAAAAAAGACTTCCTTGTCGATTCGATCTTTTTCAAGGAGGTTGCGGGCCACATCTTCTATCAGCTGGGGACTTTTCTCCTGTGAAGCCAGACGGCCAAGGAGTCCTCGCAGGGTCTCTTTTTCCGGTGCACGGGGCTGACCGATCAATATGCCCAGGTCACCAGCATTGGCCAGTTTTAAGGATTCAATCGAGGGAAAGCCCAGATTGATGCTGTGAAAGATCATCCCCAGGGCATCGAGAGCTTGATACCTGCTCCCGAATTGATACGGATAACCAATAAGGATTGTGACGACCTTCTGAGGTCGGCTCAATCCATTGTTCGAGAAGCCCGGAGCGGCAGCGACTATGGCACGGATTTTGGAATAAGGGGATTGCCTTTCAGGGGGTAGCTGAAAGACTTGATGGACTTTATTTTAGAGGGGCTGGATTGTCTTTGCAACCTTCGTCATACAGATTTTTGATGCTTTTGGTCGTTTCCAAGCAGCAGAAAGATCATTTATAATTGACTTATAATAGTAATTAGGTTGCACTCCTCCGTTCTGGGTCATAAGCCAGTTTTTGAGAAGCGCAGATTTCTCTTGGAGTGTTGACCCCAAAAGCTGAATTTAGCTCGAATCATACACTGTTGGTGGTGCTCCTATTCTGACCACAAAGACCAGAAAATTTCCACAATCTGAACAGTATATGGACAGATTGGGAGTGTTAAAGGATCCCTGTTCATCGTCAGATTGTGGTTCTGGGTTTGACAGAAGTGGCTTGATCTCTTCAATTGTTGTACGGCAACTGGGGTGCATAAAGCCGTAATGACGGACCTTCATGAAGCCATCAGGGAGAACATGTTGCAAGAACCGGCGAATAAATTCGGTAACCTTCAAGGTCATGGTTCGGGTTCTCCTGCTTCCTTTTTTAAGATAAGTGAAGGTCACTTTTCTGCCTTCGACCTTTACGATCCTGCTATTTCCAATAGCCACCTTGAAGACATAGGGTCCAAGATATGTTAAAGCTGTTTTTCCATCTCCAACTGCTTGCGAATTGACGTTCCAGTCCATGGACCAGACGATAGGGTCAATGTCCTGCAACATCCCGGCGTCTTTGATCTGTTCTTTGAATTTCGCTTTGTATATGCGAGATAAGGCCTTCACAGGGGCATAAAAGCCAGGATGTGAAGGCAACCACTTTGTCCTGTCAGGTGCGAGCCCTCCCCCAGGGACAATATAATGGATATGTGGATGATAGGTGAGCTGTCTGCCCCAGGTATGGAGGATACCGGTAAAGCCAGGGAGATCGGTGCCAATGAATTTCTGGTCTTCGGCCAAGATCTTTAAGGCCTCGGATGACGCTTGAAACATGGCCTGATAGCCAGTTCTCTGGTGACTTCGGATAAAATCCCGCACCTGCTCAGGCACCGTGAAGGTGATCATGAAGGTGGGGACCGGGGGGAGCCTTTCCTGGTGTTTCTTGAGCCAGTTCTGGGATTTAATGTATTGGCACTGCGGACAGTGTCGGTTTCCACAGGAACAATCATGGATATGAAGCTTGGCACATCCCTGGCACTGACAAACGATTTGTCCAAGCTCCCCGGTTTTGCATCTGGTAATGGCCTCTATGACTTTGCGGTGACTTTGGGGTATTTGGGGATATTTTCGGATATATTCCGGACCGTAGGTTCTTAGAATCTCAGGAATGCTTGCCATAAAGCAGATCCTGCATAAGCGAGTCAATACGTTGATGGGCATCTTGCTGACTATTGGGGGTGAGATGGAGATAAACCATTGTGGTCTCCAACTGCGCATGCCCCAGATAATTTTGAATGGTCCTGATATTGACTCCTGATTCCAAGAGATGGGTAGCATAGGAATGACGCAGGGTATGGATGGTCACGTTTCGTTTTATGATTTGGGCAGCATCCTTGGCTTTTTTCAGAGCATTGCGGACAGAGCTAAGGTTCATGTGGCTCAGGTTTTCTGATTGCTTATTCCAGGCTGGAAAAAGGATGACTGGATGCTTGTGGGTGTGCCAGAACTTGCGGAGCAGTTCGAGGGTGGCTTGGGGCAAAGGCACGTAGCGGTCTTTCGCACCTTTGCCTCGATGGATATGGATGACGTTTTGCTGTCCGTAAATATCTGAGGTCTGGAGACTCAACGCTTCGGAAACTCTGAGCCCACAGGAATAGACCAGAAAGAGGAAGACAAAGATGTGTGGCTTAACGATCTGAGCCAGGAGAGAACGGACTTCGTCTTTTGTCAGGACACATGGCAGCTTATACTCTTTTTGGGCCTTGAGATAGCCAAAAAGGGTCCATTCCCGCTTCAGGACGTTTTGGAAGAAGAATTTGATGCCACTGTAGGCAATTCGCAAGGTAGGGTTGGCCCAGTGATCACAGTTTATCCTGTGCAGGAAATAATCCCCGAGCTCCTGTTCTGAGATACGGTTTGGAGGTTTTTCATAGAACTTGACCAGTTGAAGCACAGACCGCGAATAGGCCTTTTGTGTTTCCTTACTCATGCCGGCAAGTTGCAGGGCGTTCATGGATTGTTGATAATAATCCTGCATCGCGCTCTCTCCTTTTTGAGGTTGGACACTCTGGAGAGAGTTGGCGATAAAATGAAATTTCCTGCAACTTGTCTATATATTCAAGTTATTCGAAAGGGGAATGGCTGGGGGAGAAGCTAGGGCCCTGCCGCGGAGCGGCTTACTTGAACAGGAGAGAAGTTCCTCAAACCCGATTTCCTGGAGAAAGAGATGGTGCATGAGCTCCCCGGCAAAGGGAAGCCGTTCTCCCTGCTTGAGCTTGGCTATGAGCTCTTCTTCAGCCTTGGTCTTGGCCTCAGGGGATTTTGTTTCGGCTAATTCTTCTTGCTTTTGCTTCAGTTCGGGATCAAGTTTAAAGGGAAGTTTGAGCTGCTGCTGTGGACTGTGCTCTTTTGCTGTCTCCTCGGCAATCTTGGCCATATCCAGGAGTTCTTGTTTGTCGGGCGGTTTAGGTTTTGGAGGTTCATGCTTGATTCGTATCCGGGCCACGGCATTCCTGGAGACCTCCATGCCCAAATCTTTCCCAGCCTGATTGGCGATTTTTTGATCCGACCAGTCCGGATGTTCTTCTTGAAGCTTTCGTATATGTCCCTGGATCTCATTGATATATTTGACAGGTTCTTTTCTGCCCCGATTTTCGAGGAGCACCGCCTCCAGGCCTAAAAGTTCTTTTGTTTTCAAAAGGTCGGCGACGGTATTTCGATGGAAGCCACAGATTTCGCCGGCAATGGTTTTGGTACAGAGTCCAAGTTCAACGAGCTGAATAGCAGCCTGTCTTCTTTCCGCGTTCTGTCGGCATCAAAACGGGTCACGGGCATGGCGTTTAAGAAGACGGTTATGATATGTCTTCCTTTGTGGTCGTACTCGGAGCCGACGAGAAAGTTTTCAATTTTCCGGCATGTTGGGCTCATGGGAAGAAGATAGCAGAAAAACTTTGGAAAATCAAGACTTATTTTTAGTTATTTTAAAAAATATTTTACCAATTATATCAATATGTTATCAATTTGGTGCATCAATCGTGCACAGTTTTTATTGAGAAGGTTATTATATAACAATTCTAAGTACTTATAAAAATGAATGGGTATTCACCGTGAAGTCTGAGCTCTTTATTCAACATATTTTAAGAGGGTTAGTGCCATAAAAAAATTGCTATTATGCGCGGCGTGTAACACCAAACAAACCAACAAAATGACCTTGAAATCTACCTAAAGAAAATACAGGAGAGCTACCGGAACATTTTTTGAAAAAGCCAAACTTATCGCGAGATAAGGACGGAAAGTCACAAGCCTCGCAGAGGTGGTTGGTCTGCCAAAAATAGTAGCTCAATTCATTGTGTTTCTTGCCCTTCACAAGGCACATCTTCTGAGCAGACCTTTTCTCATCTTTCCTAGCCTTTTATCGATTACTTGAAGTAAATACTTCTTGACCAGATCATACATGATTCTGGCATCATGCCATCCTTATAGTATTTTGTCTGAAATGTTTTTTGTATCCCTGGAATTTTTTGAGTTCTTATAAGCCTATATATATTAATAACTGTCTGCTATGTTTCCGAATTCACAGAAACATGCGGAGTAAACAACCATATAAGGGTGGTATGAAATGAAATGCATATTGACGACAGCCATTATTTTTCTGGCCTGTATCATGGCTTCTCACCAGGAAGCCAGGGCTTTTTGCATCTACAATCACACAGACACAACCATTCACGTAACCCAGAAATCCGGACACAGAATCTTCAAAGGATTCAACGCTGATATCGTTCCAGGAAATAAGGGCTGCTGCTCATGGGAGGATAAAAACTGTAACAAACATGGGCATAAAGACAGTCAGGTCAGTTTCAATATCAGTCATTTGGAATCACATCTTGAGCCCGTCAACGTACCTATTTGTAAAAACTTTGAAATAAAAGCCGGAGGGTGGATTACAGTTGCAGGCTCAAAAGATGAATACAGCTGCAACGCCCACTATTCCCTGAATTCTCCAATGTTTTCTAACTTCCCGGATACAGGACAAGAGGTATGCTACAATAATACTGAAGAAATTTCCTGCCCTTCTTCTGGAGAGCCTTTTTACGGCCAGGATCCGCAGTTTACCCGTTTGCCCAGGTCTTATACCAAGCTTGGTGGACAGTCCGGAGAAGAACTTCCCAACCAGGCTTCACCGGCGCACGACGGCGGCAGGTGGCTTATGACCAGAGACAATGTTACCGGCCTCACCTGGGAAGTAAAGACACCGGACAACCAAAACAAACTATATCCGTACACCAGTTTACTGGAAACAAATATTTATGACTACGTGCGCAAGCTTAACAGGGACAATTATGGAGGTTACTCAGACTGGAGGATTCCCAGCATCAAAGAACTGTCTTCTCTTGTAAACAGCTCCCTGTCTGATCCGGTTGTTGAAGATAAGTGGTTTCCCAATACAAGTTCCCTGAAATACTGGTCCATTAATTACTACATGGGATCGCATGATGACTTTCATAACGAATACACGTATGCCTGGATTTTGAATATGGGAAGCGGTGAAGCAGCCCCTCAGAAGAAATCCGTTAAATCAGCCTTTATGGCTGTACGGGGTGGCGCTGCTGATGATGACCCAGGTCTTGTGGACAATAATGACGGCACGGTTACTGATCCTTCCACCGGCCTGATGTGGATGAAATGCAGCCTCGGCCAGACCTGGGATGATGATAATTCAGCCTGTCAGGGCGATTCTGTAAGACATACATGGCAGGACACACTGAACGTAATCCAGAATCTGCAATGGGCGGGCTATTCTGACTGGAGACTTCCCAACCGCAATGAGCTGCAATCCCTTGTTGACTATTCCAAGTTTGATCCAGCCGTAGATTCCTTACTGAAAGAAAACACACCCAGCTCTTATCACTGGACTTCAACAACTGTCGCCGGCAAAGCGGACAGATCATGGCATCTTGATTTATCTACCGGAAGCCTGGATATCCGGACAAAGTCCATTAACTGGGATGCCAGAGCTGTTCGCGGTGGACATTCCAAAGCAGACCTTGTCACTCACAATGACTCCAACGATCTCTTTGCCAGGCTGGAGGCCCTGTTTCCAGAAATTCTCACCCCTGCTCTCCAGAACACCATCAAGAATGAAGGACTTCTTTACAGATGTTATCCGGATACAAATGTTTGCACCGGAACTTTTGCGGATGATCTGTACTACCTGGATGAGCAGGGCACACTTCATAATCTGGGCAGTGCCGAGTACTGGCTTAATACTCTGGAATCATTCATTGGCTGGGCTGTGGGTACAAGCAGAGGTCAGACAGCTAATCCAGTGATTCTGCATACAGACAACAGAGGCCAGACCTGGAGTGTGCAGGATATTCCGCAAGGTCTTGAAGAAAAATCCTTGAATGACATTGCTGTGCTGGATTCCAGAAATGTATGGGTAGTGGGCGGAGGTTCTGATGAAAGCCTGATTCTGAGAACAACTGACGGTGGACTTAACTGGATTGAGATTAATTCTTTGTCGGAATCTGATATTAAAGCGGAATTGCTGGGGATAAGTGCTGTGGACAAACACACGGTCTGGGCTGTGGGCGCAAACAGCTTGATAATTAGTACTACTGACGGCGGTGAAACCTGGAAACGCCATGATTCCGGAATACAGGGAGCCACTTTTGAAGAGGTCGGAACTTTCCAAGGCAAATATATATGGGTTGTTGGAGCCAGAGAGCAGGGCAAAACCCCAGTCATGGCCAGATCCACGGACGGGGGACAGACCTGGGAACAAATCTCAAGCCAGGCTTTGGATTCAGCAGATCATCTCATTGGAATCAGCGTCTTTGACAGGGAGAATGTGTGGGTTACAGGCGGCAACTATCATGTGCTTAAAAGCGATGACAGCGGTCAAACATGGACTACGCTCTACCAGGGTCCATTCTATGACGCCAATAACGTGAGCATTGTCAGCCCGGAAAAGGCATGGGCGGTCATGGACCAGGGCGGGGTATATTCCTTTACCCAGGGTGGATCGCTTTATGAACAGCAGGAAGTGCCTGGAGAGGCCCATGGATATCACCTGCTCAGCATTTCCCCAATAAACGAGAACGAGGCATGGGTATTCGGAACCAGCTGGTCTGCTGAAGGACAGGGCATCATCCTGCATACAACTGACGGTGGCAATAACTGGTTAAAACAAGAAATGCCAATTGACACCGGTGTTCAGAGCGGTGCCTTTGTCAATGCTTTCAGATAGTGTTCTGGAAACTTAACTATCGAACATTCCTTTCTAAATGTTACTCGTTTTTTCTACGGTTACAGACGCATCTTTGCAAGTCAGTATCAGTTACAGTCACGTAAATCTGAATGATCATCAGGTTCTACTCTGAAATCATGATTAAAAGGAGAAAATTATGTCGCGGAATATCAATTTATTTTTTGTAGCTATGATAGGAGCCCTTCTATTTTTTGTTGCTCCATCTCCTTCCGAAGCTCAGCATCATGATATAAGCGAAGAGGAAAAGGCTGAAAAACTGTTTGACTGGGCTGAATGGCTTGTTCCAGACATTTTGATACCATTAGATACTGAAACCAGATACTTTCTTGGTATTCACTATCGCCACTACCATACAACTGATATCATGCTGGCTACGTTTGATGGTCACTTTTTCTATATTCATGGTGATGACATCCATCATTTGGGTGAAGTCGACTACTGGCTTGATTATATAGAAAATAGCGCCACAGGTACATTTTACGGCAATGTACTAGAATCTGCCTTGGATGGACTATTTGACGCTGCCCAGGGTGAACTCGATGATGAGGTTCTGGGATTTGTTCTTTCACTTCTGGGCTGGGGGGACGACGGAAACGAGCAGGATCACAACCTTCTGGAAAGTATGGATAAAAAACTGAATGAGATCGTTAATATCCTTCAAGCTATTTCCGGAGAACTTGAGGACCTGGAAAAGATGCTGCAGATTGATGAAGAAGAAATTCTGGCCAATGTCAACGACCCAACATCGTCTATCACCCAGATCAACACCTTTCAGGATGAGCTGCAGAACCTGAACAAGGATAAGAAGCCGGGTGGTGTATCCACAGACAAGGTACTCGATTTTGCAGGAAAAGTGGAAGATAACTACCAGATAGAAAACGATGTCAATGCGATACATGATGCAATTTTGCCCCCCACCATTGTCAAGAGCCCGGTACTTGATAACCTGACTGAGCTGTGCATCAACCGGGTTTCTAAAGGTCAGGACCTGACTGACGCTTACCATATGCTTGAGCTCTATTTCTCACAGTTACTCTATAATCAGATCAAAGGAGTAAATCTTGTGGTGGAGGCCAAGCTGGCCAGAGAGAAGTCAGGGGATTACGAAAAAGGCACTGCCGAGCACTACATAAACCATTATAAGACAAAAATACTTGCACCTCAGGTGGAAAACTTTCAAACCAATGTCTGGGAACTGATCCTTTCCCAGGTTGATCCGATAAATCCGCCTACTTTTCTGCCCAGTCAGGCGGGTAATATCCTAACCAGGGCTGACTTTTTTGCGGCTCAGGTACTGGCTGAAGAAGCAGGAATCAGGGGCTATATCATTTCCACAGCAGATTTATTGGAGGATGCTCCACATTTGTACGCGGTTTTCCACGAAGAAGCTTCAAAGGACTTCCAGGGGGCCGATTGGATTGGACCCAAAAACGTCAAAATGAATACTGCTTCAGGAAAACCATATGCCCACTGGAAGGGCAACAAGGTGTCCAAAGTTTCAGACTATCATGTCATCAGTTATGACTTCGGCAATCAGGATCCTGGTAAATACGATATTTATGAAAAAAACGGCTCCAAAAAGACTCTACTGACCTCATCCGTGGTTAATAAATATAATCAGGATTATCAAAAAGATGAACAGGGAGATATCAACTATGGGAGCTTTGTTATATCTAAGCGAGTAGACCCCAAGGATGCCTTTGATCAGAATGTTGAATGGAGATGGTATAAGCAGGACATGGAAAACGCTTCATCCATGGGCAGCGACTCATCGCGGTATGTAGGAGTTCAAGGCAGTAACCAAAACGATGAGCACAGGGGTACAGTTAAGCTGCACGCCAACTTTGTGTATGCAGGGAAGGAATCAGCTCCCATTACTTTCCATTATCATGCCCGGGTCAGTGGCTCAGCATCTGTGTATGCCGACACCGTTGACGAGGGAAATGCCAAATCCCATATATATTACAGCGTTGGAATTGCTGACGCCCATTCCGGAAAATTCCTGCACCATGATGTTGGAGCTAAAGATATTGGGGATAACCACCCCAACGTAAGTTTGTATCAGACTGTAACGACTCAGTTCACGTTTAGAAATCCAATTCCTGGCAGGGAATATTTTATTTATTTTAACGCAGAAATCAGCGGTTCCAGCTACAGGGGTTCATCCAAAGGCAATATCAAGCTGGATAATATCAAGGGAAATCAGTATATCAGTTTTTAATGAGTACTTTGCCCTAAACCGGACGATGAATGCTATAACCTACTCAAAAACATGAATAAGATGTGAAAATCTTGTTAGCTGGATTGTTTCCCCCTGAGATCGAGCATAAGGGGGTTTTCGTGAAATGCCGATTGATGATCTGGGTGGCCTCTTTGGCCTGCGTGATGATCATTGGGGCCTGTGCCACCCCGCCCGCCGGACAGCAGCCAGCTGCAGATCTTTCGTCCCAGCAGCTGGCTCAGATGGGCAAAGTGTCCTATGATAAAGATGGCCCGGGAGATGCAAGTAGAGCAAAGTGCTATGGACATCTCTTTCTGAGTACGTCAAAGAGATCAAGCAGTGTTTTACCCAGTTAAACCCTGCCTGTCGGCAGGAACCACGCGTTGCAGCGTGGTTGCTTAACCGGGCGAGCCCGGGCCTATAACAAAAAGCGCGGCCGCAAAGGCACTTTCTGGGCCGGGCGGTTCAAAAGCGTGAATGAGAAGAGTCCCAAACAACGGCTTCAGCTGTACCGGGAGTTCATTCGCCAAGGGTTCGAGCTTTTCCGGGACATCATCCAGCCCAAACGGGAACGTAAGCCGAACAGGATCCAGGGCTGGTCAGAGTGGGGGTCAGGTCTTGATTTTAAAATTTAACTGGTGTATGGACAGATCATGGCCAGACCTCTGCGAATCGAGTATCCCGGAGCTGTTTACCATGGCTATTCCCAAATGGCTATCGCAGAAGAGACGGGTCTGCATTACTCCACGGTGAGCAGGATCATAAGCCGAGATTGGCCGTTTTCAAAAGACAAGACCTGACCCCATATCTCTGCGAAAGCGCATGCTGACTGCCGCTGAAAAGCAAGAAAGGAAACCAGCAGGTTCTATCAAATGAATGCACTTTCATTAAAACGCAGCATAAGCTTTGTCTGGCTTGAAAATCTATTTTCAACCATGCCTGGGTCCTGGTGATTCTCATGCATCCGGGATCGGTTGGCAGCGCTTCCCTCTTGATCGCAGGAACGGCAGTTGGAGCTGGAGTGTTGGCTATTCCGATTCAGACCGGCTTAGCCGGTTTGCTCCCGGCTGTTATAGGAATCATCCTTGTCTGGCTGGCTATGCTCTGTGCAGGCCTGATTCTGGCTGGAAGCCTGATTACATATCCACTCCAAGATACCGATCTGCCCAGTCTTTTCCAGAACGAACTGGGGACGATAGGCAAGTGGCTGTCCACTATCGGATACCTGATCATTTTTTATGGACTGATGACCGCCTACCTGGCCGGAAGCATGTCGGTACTGAGTTCGCTGTTCAGCAGCACCAAGGCCGGATATCTGCTGCTGGCCTTCTTTCTCCCGGCTACAGCCCTGTCGCTTTTCGGTTTATCCGTCGTCCAACGGAGCAATGTCCTTATCATGGCCGTGCTGGCCTTATCCTTTGTCTTTCTGCTGGGCATGGGCTGGCAGACCATGGATAGAACTCACTTCGCCTATACCGATTGGTCCTATTTTCCGGCCATACTGCCCATTATAACCTGTTCCTTCGGGTACGGAGTGATCATCCCGACCATATGCAGAACCCTGCAGGGCGATATAAGACGGATCAGAAAGGCCCTTATCTGGGGGACCCTGATCCCGGTTGGGGTCAGCCTCCTCTGGATCATGGTCATCATTGGATCGATTCCCCTGTACAACGGCAACAGTCCGGATTCTCTCATTCGGGCCTTTATGCACTCTGAACCGGCTACAGTGCCTTTAGCCCGCGTTTCAGGGACAGACAGGATCATTGGTGCCGGCCTCATCTTCTCCTTGTGCGCCATTTTAACATCATACCTGGCTGTCTCCACATCTTTGATGAGTTTTCATCGTGACTTGCTGGCCCCGGTCCTGCCCGGTGGCGCCTATTGGATACGGGCAGCCCTGGTCTTTGTCCCTCCATTGCTGGCGGTTCTCTTTTCTTCGGGTCTGTTTCTCACCGCCCTGGACATCGTCGGAGGCCTGGGCATAGCCATGATTTTTGGGCTCTGCCCTGGCCTGATCGCACTCAAAAAGCGGAGCGATGGAACTATGCGCTGGATATACGCCGGAGTTGTACTGATATTTTTTTTCGGCTTTATCCTGCTCCTGGAACTCGGGCAGGAACTGAATCTGCTGCAGCTTCATCCAGCAGTTGAAAACTGGAAAGTCAACCATCCATAGGCAGGAGAGAAATGGATATCAACACTCATGTCGTGACGTCGATCGCAGTTCTGGTCGGAATGATCCTGCTGGCCATGTTTCTCAGACACCGGGGCATGTTCAGTGAAAAGCACGGCCCGATATTTTCCCGCCTGGTAATGCAGGTCACTCTCCCGGCCCTGATTTTTTCCTCTCTGGCCAGAACAGAGCTTGACTGGAGTCAGGCCTATCTGTCCTTGATCATGTTTGGAGCTGAGATCGGATGCCTGCTCCTGGCCTGGTTGTGCGGACGTATCCTCCGGTTGGCTTCGGCCCAACTGGGTGTGTTCATGCTGGTGGCCGGATTCGGAAGCTCATCCCTTTTGGGCTATGCGCTCATCAGTCAGATTTTTTCCGGAAACACCCAAGCCCTGACCGAGGCAGTAATCATCTCAGAACTCGGCGTTGCCCCAGCCCTTTTCACCATCGGGGTCATGCTGGCCATCTACTACGGATCTGCAGAAGTCGACCTTCGCGGACGGCTGAAGGCGGCTTCCAGGTTTTTTGTTTCGCCCATCTTTTTTTCGGCATTAGCCGGCCTGCTCTGGTCATCGCTCCATATTCCCACCGACAGCCTGGTCATTGAAACACTCCTGGACGGATTTCAGGTTGTGGGCCAAGCCAATACCTTCATGGTGGCCTTGACCGTGGGCGTTCTCCTCCATTTCCAGGGGCTACGCGCGGTTCTGTCCATGGCTTTGATAGTTGGCCTTATCAAACTCATCGTCAAACCAGTTATTCTGTGGTTGCCCACCGTAGGTATGGGCCTGCCTGAATGGCAATCTCAGGTGCTTATCCTGGAGGGAGCCATGCCCTCAGCCATGCTCTCTGTTGTTCTGGCTCAAAATTACGGCTGTGACGCAAAGCTGGCTTCCAAATTGGTCTTTGCCACCACCGTAGCCAGCAGTGTGACCGTTTTGATCATGTTCTGGATCCTGACCTGATCTTCACTAAAAAAGACTAGGGGTCAGGTCTTGATTTTTGACTTCAACTGGTGTATGGATAGATCATGGCCAGACCTTTGCGAATCGAGTTTCCCGGAGCTGTTTACCATGTGATGGCCCGGGGGAATGCCCGAAGCCCGATATACATCGATGATGCTGATCGAGGCATGTTTCTGAATGTCCTCGGCAGAGTGGTCTCTGATCTCAATTGGCTCTGCCACGCCTATTGTCTTATGACCAACCATTACCATCTCCTTATCGAAACATCTGAGGGGAATCTGTCGGCAGGTATGCGTCAGCTGAATGGAGTCTACACCCAACGCTTCCACAAGGTACACGGGTCGTCCGGGCATCTCTTTCAGGGGCGCTTCAAATCCATACTCATCGACAAGAACTCGTATTTGCTGCAGCTATGCCGCTATATCCTGCTGAATCCGGTTCGAGCCGGTTTGGTCCGCGACCCGGCTGACTTCAAATGGTCCAGCTACAGAGCGTTGATAGGCAAAGATGCTGTCCCCGAGTTTTTGACCACTGATTGGCTGTTGAGTCAGTTTGCCGAGCAGAGACCGGAAGCCCGGAGGCAGTTCCGACAATTCGTTTTGGCTGTTGAGTCTGAGGATTCTTTTTGGAATGATCTCCGTGGTCAATGCATTCTTGGCGGCGAGAAGTTCTTGCAATGGGTCATGCCAAAGCTTGAGGAAAAAGCCAAGATACACGAAATTCCGAGGCAGCAACGTTACGCGGACCGGCCGCCTCTGTCTGAACTCCTGCCGGCTTCCTTCCCCTCGAAGTCAGCCAGAAACGAGGCCATCGTTCGAGCTTATCGAGACCATGGCTATTCCCAAACGGCTATCGCCGAAGAGACGGGTCTGCATTACTCCACGGTGAGCAGGATCATAAGCCGAGATTGGCCGTTTTCAAAAGACAAGACCTGACCCCACATCCGCTCTGATTGCCCAGAGCGACCCTAAGGCTAAGGATCTGATGGTGCGCCTGGTGATAAACTTGATCGCGGAAGATATCCGCGGCGTAAACGTCGAAAACCTGGTTACAGAATGAACGTCGAAAACCCCGCCTCCACAGTCTGGGTCTCATAGTGACAATTGAAAGGCGAAAAAATGGATACCTGTTATCGCCAGCGACCGGGCGGGGGGGGGCGCGGCTGGATCTGGGGAACACATGAGATCCACGGTTGCCCGGAAAACAAAGATGGATAGCAATCTGCACCGGCGGCTTTTATAAGATGCTTAACTGGGGACAGAGTGGGGACAAAGCTTGCGGGGACAAAAAAGAAGGGGATAAGCTTTTCGCCTAACCCCTTCTTTTTCTTGAATCGGGACGGGGCGATTTGAACGCCCGGCCCCCTGAACCCCATTCTGCAAGTTTTCAAGCAAAAACAACATCCAACATGTTGGAATAACAGCAAATCTGTTTCTCCACTCGCCTCCTCATTCCTTAACCTATAATTTTCATAATGCGCATTTTTCAAGCCTTTCTGCATACTGTCGGCAGAAAAGGGTATCCCAGTGGTATATCAAAATCCGATTATGAAAAAGAGCAGAATAGGTTCATGCACATAACCGATAATACTTTTTTGCACAAAATTTATAAAGAGGCAAATCATAGGAGTTGTCCATGATCACTATAGCTGTAGCCAATCAGAAGGGAGGTGTGGGAAAAACAACCATAGCATTTAACCTAACCCATATTCTCGCTTCCAGGAAAAAAAGAATCCTTTGCGTGGACAACGATGCCCAAGCTCACCTCACTGGCTCCTTCCTTCCTCAAAAGTCAGACCTGTCAGCGAGCATCGTCCAGGCCTATGAAAACAAGATGGTCAGACCGCAGAAGATAAGTAAGTACATTCATCTGATAGGTTCAGATGCCAGGCTGGCCCAGGTTACCGACGGGGATATCGAGACCATTTATCTATTGAGAGATACCTTGCACAAACTCAAGGCCGAACGTGCCGGATACGATTATGTGATCATCGATTGTCTGCCTTCCACAAGCTATATCCAGATGGCCGCTCTGACGGCAGCCGATTATGTCCTGATACCGGTTAAGCCGGCACCGTACGCCCTCAAGGGTATGGTCGATTTTTTGAATCAGGTTGAAAAGCTCAAGAAACGGCTTAATCCCACCCTGAAGATTCTGGGAATTGTCATTAATCAAGCGGATGGTCGTAAGCCCAACCTTGAACGGGACATGGAGGAAGCACTGCGTGAGCAATACGGAGGGTTGGTTTTCCAAACCAAGGTCAATAAACGGGTCAATGTGGCGGCAAGCCCGGCTTTCCAGCAACCAATAACAGCTTATGAGCCGAAAAGCCCAGCAGCAAAGGAATTCAGAGACCTGGCCAAGGAAGTTATCAGTCGATCCAGGGAGGATATCTGATGGCCAGGAAAGATTTCAAGTCAACGGCCTCAGGGATCCTCAACCAGGTTTTGACCGAGGACAGTGGTGGGTCAACGGCACCCCAAAACCATGCACAAAACCGGACAACCGACTCTGTGCAATCCAAACGAAAAGATGTGCGACTGCATGTTTTTATCAGAGCAGAACTTGAGGACAAACTTTTAGAAGAGGTTATCAAACGCAAAAAAGACCCAAAAGTTGCAAATCTTCAGGCCAATAAACGGGCCATTGTAGAGGAAGCCCTGGAATATTTCTTGTTAGGTAAAGAAAATGGATCTCAAAGTTCATGATCTCAGGATGTTGGGTAATCTTTTATTAGAAAGAGTCATGGCCCTGAGCCAGGCCATCAATACTGAGCTCCTCGAGCCCATGTCCAAGTGGCTAAATGATCCTAAGTTTATGGACAGATTTGCGGAAGAGCCAGTGGTTCCGGACTGGGCGGGGTATAAACGCGCTCAGAGACAGTGGACCAGACAACAAAGGATCCTGGCGGGAGAAAGGCTTCAAAAGTATCGGCAGGAAATGGTGAAGAGTTTGAAATTTCGAAAAGAGTTGCCCAATCTATTTAAAAAAGGCTCAGTCAGAGACTTTCCTCAATATTTTGATCAGATGGCCATAGGCAGTTGGTCCCAAATCTTTGCACCATTCAGCCCCATTGAACAGCAGAGACAGGAAACTGGCAGGGAATTCAGACAGGCGAAAACGCTCTCCTTATCAAGCCTCTTGCCCTGGAGGGTAATGCTCTTCGATGAGATGTTAGGCAAAGACCGTGTTGGTTTTGACGAAATAAAAAGTTACTTGGCAGAAGACAGGAACGAGAAGATCGCCAAATTTCAGTATCTGCTCCAGATGGACAGTGACGGAGATGTCTGTCTTGAGCAGGCCGAACATAATGGTTTGATTACCATCAAGATCTGCGCAACCCATCCAATCTCAAAGATTTTGATCAAAGACCAGCAGGGACGGGCCTACGAATTTGATTGGCTGTCTCTTTCCGAGCACCAGAAAAATAAGGTCATAACTGACGTCTTGGATCACAAGATAATTTGCAGGATATCAGGGGGTGAGAGCTCATGAGAAACCTCAATCCTTTCACAGCACGCCAAGTCAAGCTGCTGAAAGCAATCCATACCAGGGACCAAGAGATCAAAGATCCTGACAAGGGCTATATCAGTTTTGAATCTCTCTCTTTCTCACTGGAATCGACCAAGCAGTTCGGAAGGATTCCTAAGATTCGTTTCAGCCCAAGCGCTCAGTCCATGAAGTCGGAAATCATGGGATGTGCGGATTTGACCCAGTCTGTCTCAAAAGATCGAAAATCAAGCCTGGCCAGCTTAAGGCAAAACATCAGTTACACTGCCCAATCAAAGCCGAAAAACGACACCCAGCGCTTGGCCGATGTCTTTGACAAGGAATGGGACAACATAATGCTTAAGGCCAAGAAGGCCATGTTTACGATTGCCTTTCTCAACCATCTCTTTGCTGGAAATGAGCAAATAGCAGAGCCTGTCAGACTGCTCCAGGGGGCGGTCATGGAAGAATATGCAGGTCAGCTCAAGGCAGGATGTAACGAACTTTCAGCTCTGACTACAGAGGATGATCAGGACTATGGTCACGAATTGATGCGAGCCAATCAAGAGTAAGGGCCGAAGAACAAAGGTATCGGTGAAATCCATCCGGTGTCTACATTCTGAATTGCAAACTGAAACAGGATAGGGAGGAACTCCATTCGAGTGTCAGACAATATCTTTAGGGAATCATACGTCGTCTTTTTGGCTATTATCTTTGATCTGGACCATAATTTCCTGCCTGGTATACTCAAAAATAGTCGAACGGGGAACTGATTTTTAGTTCGAAGACAAATTTTAGAAAATGAGGTGGAAATGGAGACACAATATGCATCAAAGTTCTATGGACCATACATTCCTCGTCTGGTCAGGGAGTGGCATTGGATTGATGAATTTCTGTCTTTTTACGAGGATGGTCGCTATCACTTTGATATGGTTCAAGAAGCTTTCGAGATATACCAGAAAGGCCACTGCCCTGGTGTTGTCTGTGATGGCCAAAGATTGCTGCATCGTGATGTTTTCGCCACTGAGGGTTCTTTACGGGTATTTTGCCCGGCATGTTTCCATTACCTTTTTATGCGAAAACCTGAGGTCTGTTTTGTTTGTGAAGAAGATATCAGCCGCTTTTCGCCAATTGGTCCGTGGTATGTTGAGGAAAACCATCTTTGCAGGGAGACGGATTCCTGTAGAGCCAAATGGGCCTTGATGTGCTCGATCATTTTAGGAGTAGCCCATGAGATTTTCTTGGGCGAATATATCGAGCCACCAAACTAAAGGTACTCCTAAGCAGCTCAATAGGTTGCTTCGGTTCATAAACCCAGGGTCATTTTTGGGTATTCCGGGCCAATTCGTCTTGGCCAGGCAGTGTTCTGTAACAAAGAAGGCCGCTCGGGAGATTGGAGGACTCCTGCCGGACCATCAACCACAATTGATCAGGCTCTTGCAATGTTACACTTGAAAGTGAACGAAAAAAAGGAGGAAATCATGGGCGATTGGAAAAATGAATTTTGGCGCTACTGTAATCAGGGAATCTATCAGGACAACGAAATCGGAAACATTTTCATTTCAGTTTTTACGGCCTTCAAGCCTGGCCATTGTGCAGGCCCGACTTGCGGAGGAAGGATGCTGGCACAGCAAGAGATATATAGACCGGGTAAAACAGCGGTCCATATGTGCACCGAGTGTTACCACTTTCTCTTCCAGAGGGAAAACCCCAGATGTGTGCTGTGCTCTGAAGATATTTCCTACAAATTGGGAGCTCAAAGAAGCAACTGGCGAGAAATTTACAATCATATTTGTGATGGCAGGCTCTGTGCGCCTACTTGGGCTATGATTCACGCGGCTGTTCTGGGTGATTTGTCAAAAGCAATGCAAAAGGGGCTAATAATCCAAAAGGTTCAGCCTCTTCAGAATCCTGGCCAATCAAGAGTCCACAAAACATCACTGGGTATTCAAAACCTGAAGGGCCCCATTCCGAGCCAGGTTTTTCCTGATGTGACTCAAGGGATGTTTGATCTGCGTGGAAAGAGGTTCACTCAAGGAAACCAGAATTATGAGCAACAACATCCTTCCGGCCCTTCGAGCCCAGCCCACCAGGGGCCTCGAATGCCATTAAAGGGAGAGATAAGGGCAGAGGTTGTCCGGCCAGTCCAGCAAGAAGATTCACACCAGCCCCGCGCCCTACCTCAAAAGGGCCAGGGGGCCATCCAGTTTAAAGACTACATCTATAACAGCAAATATGAAAGATATACCCGTGCAAGACCAGCAAATGATACGAAGAAGAGGTCTGGAATATCAGGGTTGTCAATCTTAAGAAAGCTTAAGGGTTTTTAGTTATCTCAAAGAGATGTTTATGGAAGAAGCCATTTAACTGGAGGGACTGAAAATGCCTTTTATGGAGGAAGCACTACAAAATACGTTGGGTCTGAGTGGAACAGGGCTTGTAATCGTATGTCTCGCATTCGTCTTGGTTTGTTTGTTGCTCTTTGGTCCTGACGGAGTTAACAGCTCTGCTATCATGGCCCCCATTTTAATCATTTTCTTTATCTGCCTCCTCCTGGGAGGAGCCATCAAAAGTTTGGCAGTCATTTTTTTGCCGATTGGAGTCCTTCTTTTCATTTTGCTGGTTGGAACTTTTATACAAATATTTAAATAAATTATATATTAATACAATATAATCAGCAATTTGGAGTGGCTATGAATTCTGAATTAATTCTTTACACGTTAATAGTCGTGGGCGCCGTCCTCGGAACGATGGTCTTAGGTTCAATCATCATGTATCTCAAGAGGTAGAAACATGTTGTACGCAATCATTCGGCAGGCAACTCATGGGGATGCGGTTCAACCGCAGCAGAGAAACCCTATACCTCAATCACATAACTGTAGGACACTTCGTGGTCCGACAGGATCCCCAATCAATTTATCGTGGCTATCAGGAACAAGCCAAGGAGACGGAAAGAAAAGAGGCAAGGTCCAGAACCGGCCTACACAGCTATACCACGGTTGTCCTAATATGCAGGCAGCATACGATATATATCACAACCAGATTTTCAAGATAGGCGGGGCGGTTCCGTATGGGGCATGGCTGACGCCTGATTTCAACTTTGCTTCGGGCTATACTGGAGGAGGGAATGGAGCGATCATTGAGTTCTATGTACCTCCTCACTGCCTTCTATCAGAGCCTAAAAACCGCCAGTATGTGGCAGAAAGTGGCCCAGGCTCCAAAGGTCAATACTTTAAATTTTCGGAAATACAGTCTGTGGCTATGTGGAAACCTGATAGACGGCGCATAGCTTGAAGCAGAGTTTTGGTTACCTGATTTTACGTCCTTATTGTGGCGGGAGTCATATTTCCTGATTGTACGAGAAAAATTTATCAATAAAATAAGGAGGGTCCCATGTGCGACTGGATGGCTTATTTCAACAAATTTAATTCGCAGGGCATGTACCAAGGTCAATTCGCCCAACAAGTTATAAACAGTGTGGAGCCCGGCATATGTCCGGGACAATTTTGCAGAACACGACTTTCATACAAAGACATGCATCCAAACGGTCGGATGACCCGGCATCTTTGCCAAAACTGTTATCAGGCGATGTTCAATCGAATCAATTATCAGTGTGTGGTTAGCGCTTCAGATATCTCGCACAAGGTGCATCTTCAGAAAAGGAACTGGCGGGAAATCAGAAATCATATCTGTGATGATCAGAATTGCTTAGCAATGTGGGCCTTGATTCATGCCAGTGTTATTGGCGAAGCCCAACGAGTTATTGGAGGGCAGGAATATAGAGGAAATGGACAATCTTTTGTGCAGCAGATGCTTCAAAATTTAGGACGAAGTGTTGGACATTCACCTCAGCATACTCAGAGACTAGATCAGAATGTAATGAATAGACTGCCGCAGCACCAAAGAAATGCTACGTCTTGGGGAGATTATTTCGAAGACAACTGTTATGACCCAGGTGATGGCCGAAAAGTGAAGGTCATCCACTTATCAAAGGGATAATATTGTCGAGCAGCTTGAGGCACGTTATTTGATTGAGAAGAGCAAGTATGCTCTCAGGATCTACCAAGAACATCTTGCATGCAGTGCTTGAGTTCGATTGATTCAGCTTTGCAAAGCTTTGAAAGGGTAGCCATGAGCTCCTTCTGATAATTTACCGGCAGTCGCCAGGAACCACCTCGAGTCACCCTTTTCCCATTATTTGCATCCCTGTAAAGGTTTGAAAACCATGTCTTACATTTTTTAGAGAGAAAAGCCATTACACAAAAATAAGCCGTAATTCTTTCAAATTCAGCCATTTCAGCCTGTCTGGCAACCAGAGCTCGGCACCCTCGTTTGCGATAAAATTTATATCGCATAAGTCACAATCTGAAAACCCCCATTTGGGCTCCAAAAACACTCCATTCAGTCATTTCTTTTCCAAGAACCCGGCCTTGTGGAACAGAAAAGCCACTTTTTCCAGGTTTTCGGAAAAGTTAAATATGAGCGGCTGAACACAAATCAGTGGTGGTGGGTTTTGGACATTTTAGCCCTCAACTGTCACCAAAAACCAGGGCATATTTGCATCAAAAAGGCTGTCTCCCATGGCAAAATACAAGGATTCCGTGACAACCAGGCTGAATGTTGACCGCAGCACAGTCTATCGGGTAAGTGATTCAATCATGTTTGCCAGTATTTTTCTTCCACAAAAATCGGCTGCCAATCGACGGGCAGCCTTCCTGGCCATTCTCTTGGAGCTCAGGAACCAGCCATGCAAGCGTCTTGTGTCCACTGACCATATTGCTGCCGAATATGGTCTGAGCCCCAGTTGTGTGACCAAGACCCGGGTAATGATGGCCCGAATCGGGATTATCCGAAAACGGGAGGGGTATTGGCAGTTCTCGAGCGTGTTCAGGAATACTCTGAATAAGGTTTTGCAACTGCTTGAAATCTATACGGCCGCCTCAGTTGATCCTGAGTCCAGGAATCGAGAACGCCAATATATTGAGATGGCGAAGCGCTAAGATATACGACCTTGTGCCTGGCCGAAATACGCGCTGCACCTTGGATTGAGCGATGACATCCTGCAAGTCCATATGCTGCTCTGCATAACTAACATTGAAGCTGAATTACACATATCGCGTTTGACCCCGGTGAAGCGCGAAATGGGTAATGGGATCTTCTATCAAAGGCTATGACTACTGGCAGGATGTATTTGCCAAAGCCAAAACCGGGGAGATTGAGAAAGAGGGTAGGGGAGATTAACTGGGCTCCGCCTTCCTAATCACTGCCCTCTGCCCCCCTCTTATGTTTAAGAAGTTAGCTTATGTGGCACTGGTTTTCCGATTGGGGCCGCCAGGCTCCAGCCTGGTACAAAAGGGCGAATGATTATTCGCCCCTACTACCCACTCGCCAATGTATTCTGGATCAAACTGGCAATTTTTTACGAATAACAGATAACTGATAACGAATAACAGGCTCGCCAGCGGCGGTGCTGACCTCTATCTCCCACTCCTTACTCCCTACTTTCTTTCTTCCTGCCCCATGTTTACTCCGTGAAACAGCCCGGAGGGCTCCCTGTCGCATTTACCCGGTTTACTAAATACGCAAAAAGCGTATTTCCTGCTGAAAACAGGGGTTAACTGGGGACATGGGTTTCACTGGGGCCCTCTGCCCAAAACCAAGACAAGCCAACCTCTCGACATCAGGCAGTGAACTTGATATGCAGACTCTTTATGGTGGAAATCAGAAGTGATCAGTTATCAGTCAATAGTTATCAGGAACTCTTTTCGCTCAGCGAAGCTCCGCGCGATCAGTGGGTTAAAAATTCTGAAAATCCGCTTGCCAATTTCAACCAAGATCAAACTGGATTTTTCTTCAGACAAGAGGGCGAATGATTATTCGCCCCTACTACCGCATCCGATATTTTCAACCAGGATCAAACTGGCGGCTTCTTACTGATAACAAATAACTGATAACAGATAACTTATAACACCGAACATCAGACCTCTGACTTCCGACATCCGATGTCCGACGTCCGACCTCTGACCTCTGACCTCTGACCTCTGACCTCTGAAAAAATATGCTCTCTCAGCTCACCAACCGAAATTTCTACCTCATGCTGGGCATTGATGCTGTGTTCTTTGTCCTGGCCCTGCTTGTGTCCTATCTTATTCGCTTTGACTTCGTCCCCCCAGCTGATCACTGGCAGAATTTTTGGGCCACCTTGCCCTGGGCAATAAGTGTCAAACTGGCCCTTTTCTATGCCTTTGGGCTATACAAAGGCATGTGGCGGTTTACCGGACTGTCCGACATCTGGCGTCTGGCTCAGGCCTGTTTTGTGGCCGAGGCCGGGGTGGTGGCCGTGGTCACCTGGCTGCACCGTTTTGCCGGCTATTCCCGGGGAGTCTTTGTCCTGGACGCCGTCCTGACCTTTGTCCTGGCCGGGGGGTTGCGCCTGGCCATTCGTTCTTATTATGGGCACCAGGGGCAGATGAGCCTGAAATCCCTGTGGGGCTGGAGAAGGAAGCGATCCGGCGGGCATCGCTGCCTGATCCTGGGGGCCGGGAACACTGGGGAACAGATCCTGCGCGAGATGCTGCACAACCCGGATCTTGGCTATGAGCCTGTGGGCTTTTTAGACGACAATTTGCACAAAAAGGGCCGGAATATCCACGGTCTGCCGGTCCTGGGCCCGATCCAGGATGTAAGGCGGGTGGTGGACAACCACCAGGTGGCTGAAGTGCTCATTGCCCTGCCCGCGGCCGGTCCGGAGCGGATTAAGGAGGTGGTCCGGCTCTGCGAGCAGGCCAAAGTCACCTTTAAGACCCTGCCCTCCATGGGTGAGCTTATAGACGGGCGAGTAAGCCTCACAGCGTTTCGGGACGTGGATTTCCACGACCTGCTGGGCCGCAGGCAAGTGAAGGTAGATGACGAAGCCATTTCCGACTGTGTGCAGGACAAGGTGGTGCTCATTGCCGGGGTCGGGAGGATGATTGGATCAGAACTGGTTCGCCAGGTGGTGGCCTATGAACCAGCCCAGGTCATTCTCATTGACTGGTCTGAGCCAGACCTGTACGCCGTGGAAATGGAGCTGGTCCACGAGATTGGCTTTGTCCCCTATCAGGCTGTGCTCGGGTACGTGCACGACAAAGACCTGATCAGCCAGCTCTTTGCCCAGTACCACCCCCAGGTGGTCATTCAGGCCGCAGGACCGACCAATATAGCCTTGCTGGAGGAAAATCCCTGGGTGGCAGTGGATAACAATATCCTGGCCAGCCAGGTCCTGATGCAGGCAGCAGCCGAGTACCAGGCCGAGCGCTTTGTGCTTGTATCCTCTGACCAGGCCGCAGAACCGGATACCGTCATGGCAGCCAGCAAGCGGGTGGCTGAAGTCCTTATGCAGAGCATGCCAAAAGATACCACAATCTTCAGCGCCGTGCGTTTGGGCCGGATTTTAAGCCGCTATGTATCCATGTTTCAAAACCAGATCGAAAAAAACACCCCCATCAGGGTGCCGGATCCAGAGATGACCTGCTCCACCCTGCCGGCCAGCCAGGTGGCCAGGCTCATTTTGCAGGCCATGGCCCTGGGCCAGGGTGGGGAGATCTTTGTCCTGAACATGATGGATCAGGTGCGCATTGCCGACATGGCCCGGGAGATGCTCCGCCTCTCCGGCCGGGAGCCAAGCGAGGATATCACAATCCAGTACACTGGCCTGGAGTTTGGAGAACAGATAGCAGGGTGGGCCCCGCCCGGAGATGAGGCAGAAGCAACCGAGCACCCAGAGATCATGGTCCTTTGGCCGGCAACTGATCCGCTTGCCCAGAACGGGACCAGGCGCAACCGCCTGCCGGACCTGGTTGACGGCCTGAGCCACGCGGCCAAGACCATGGACAAAAAAGCCATTGAAGCCGGCCTGCGCAATATAGTCCCGGAATACATCGGATCAGATACACTGACTGTCTTGCAGGTCAGAGAAAAAAAAAAGCGCGGCTGAGGCTCTTGAAGAAGAGATGAGTTAAGAAGCGATGAGTTGTGAGTAGTGAGAGATGAGAATACTTGGATGCTGGAAGAAAGTAGGCAGTAAGCAGTAGGCAGTAGGCAGAAAGGCAGAAATGCTGGAATGTTTACCTGGTTGAACCGGGGGCCCCTCTGGGGTGTTCAACTGGGCTGGGATGCTGGGATGAAGATGGCACAGAGCATAGGGCATGGCGCAAAGAACCTGACCCAGATAAAGGCCATCTGCACAAGGAGGCAAGTGCTCGAGGCTGCCCTGGAAAGGCAATTTACACACAACGCGTTTGCCGCGATATGGGTAATGGCTCACTTCATGGTCATTGACAAAGTTTACGATTATTTGAAAAAAGGAAATCCGGATGGAGAACAAAACCAATTTTTCAAGGGTAATGTCCAGGAGAAGAAAATGAAGACCAATGTCCAGTGGTACCTGGAACTGCCTGAACCATACAAGATGCATGCAATTCAAAACGCTGAACGAGATGACCTGCTGGGTATGAAAGCATCCACCTTGGCTGCTGCCTTGTGCGCTTTCCCCTGGGGAACTACCCCTCAAGGCTATGAGTATTGGCAGGATGTATTTGCCAAAGCCAAAGCCGGAGAGATTGAGGCAGAAGGGTAAGGGAGATTTAGTGGACAGTTTGGCGTTTGATGAGCATGAATGCTATCAGTGCCAGATCAACCACCCCACACCCAGGCCTAAAAAGAAGCCGAAAATTGTCATAAGTGCGTGTCCCAGAAGGATATCAGAAATTTGCTGATTGAAGAGGTCTTAAGAGTTTTTCGTCCACAGATCACACAGATGCACACCGATGAAGAGGCTTGTTTTTTCCTTGCGGGAATAAGACCCCGCAAGGAAAGATGTCAGCCTGCGGCTACCATCAAAGAGCACGGCTGGTTGCCTCGCCGGAGGCTGATACCTTTTCCCTTGGGGGCTTATTCCCAAGGGAAAAATGAACCTATCTTATCTCAAACTATCTGTGTCAATCTGTGTGCATCGGTGGACCAAGTCCTTGGGTTGGTTGTTCAAATTTTCTTCTCTCTTCCAATTGTGCACCTCAATCCTGTGCTCAGTATCGTTTTCGTTCGATAAGCTTTTTTTCTTAACTGGTGACATCATTGTTCTTGACTATGAATCTCGAAAGGATCTAAATTAGGACCAAGTTTAGGACCATAAGGAGATCACAATGTCAGCCTTAAGCCCAAAAAAAATTTCAATTAATTCTGACCAGAAACATTTTTTAGAAGAAATAAAAACAGCTATTAAAGCGGTAATAGACACTGATTAGACTATACACCATAGCCTCCGACCTCCTTCTTCCTGCTCCTCTCTCCTTACTTTTCACTGCCTACTCCCTACTTCTTCCAGCCCCATGCCCTATGCTTCTTCTCTTCCTGACCTCTGATCTCTGACCTCTGACTTCTGGTTATGCATCCCAGTATGCCAGCATTCTTCTGCCTGCCTGCCTACTGCCTAGTCCCTACTGCCTACTACTTACATTCTTCCCTGACCGAGCTCACGGTCGACCAATCCCGGTCGGACAAGCTCCTGATGAAAAAAAGAACGGATTCCGCTGTGCTTGGCAGATGATTTGCCGCGAAGCAACAGGAATGCAGAAACTCCATAAAAACATGTATAGTAGAGACGATTAACAAAAGTATTTGTGTAACCTTCTGATAACAACAATTTGGCTTCGTCAAGCGTTTCAAAGGCACGCTCCAGCCGATAGCGGACGAGTGTCTGAACATCATCATTCACAACTGAATCCCTTCGCGACGGATATTTTGATATAAAGGCATAGCTGAGAACAAGGTGGAATTCCAGTCACTTCGGCGGGTGAGAATCACAGTCAGGACGGCACCGGTTTCGAGTTCTATAGGATAGAGCTGACGACGATATTGGTCTTCCACCGTCAATGTGGCGGGCCCGTTGGTTATGATCAATAGGTCGTAATCGGAATCGGGATGTTGCTCACCGCGTGCACGTGAACCGTATAGAATAACTTGTGCCGTGGGGTCGATAGCGGCAACGGCTTGTTTACAACGAACAAGGAGTTCTTTTTCTCGGGTTGGTAAAATGTGATCAGTCTCTAAACTCCTCATGAAAAACCTCCTTTAAAAATATGGTATTCTATTAAAAAAGGAGGGTCAAACGAAGCGACCCATTTTTGCCCATTTCATTCATATCCGTCCATTGCCTGTCTTCATTCTTGCCGTCCATCCATCCAACCGTCCATTCGTCCAAATTCTTCATTCCAGCATCCCAGCATCTCTACTCCCTACTGCCTACTGCTTACTCCCTACTTCTTCCAGTATCCCAGCATCCCAGCATCCCAGTATGCCAGCATTCTTCTGCCTACCTACTCCCTACTGCCTACTGCTTACTGCTTACTCCATACTTCTTCCAGTATCCCAGTATCCCAGCATGCCAGTATGCCAGCATTTCTTCATTCTTCACTCCAGACCCAAGCAAGCCCCATCATGAGCAAAAAATAGAGCTGATTGGCCGGGATCTGCCAGTTGAATTCGACCACGGAGTGGACCAGAAAGGCGGCGCAGCCGGCCAGGGCCCCGGCGGCCAGCAGGGCTTCTGGCCCTTGGGCCTGTCTGGCCTTTCGCCGTGCCCTCCGGGCCATGATCAGCCACAGGGTCCAGGCGGAGAGGATCAGGGCCAGGGCCAGGGGCAAGCCCACCTCGGCCATGAGTTGCAGGTAGTCGTTGTGGGCGTGGTAGTAGAACTTGGATTCCGGCAGGGAGGTGTTGTATATTCGGCCAATGGTCTCAAATCCGTTCACCCCCACTCCCAGCCAGGAGTGGTCTGTGATCATATGCCAGACGTCTTCCCACAGAATGAGCCTGCCTGTGTCACTGCCAATGCGGTCGAACCGGGCCAGGATTTCATCAAAGCCGATGATCCAACCATAAGCGACCATGACCGCCCAGGCCGCACAGACCATGATCACCATCTCCGCCCGCCGACTGCGATTGAGGATCAAAAATACGGTGAGGCCCACCAGGGCCCCGAAGATACCGCCCCTGGATCTGGGAAAGAACAAGGCCAGGATGACCAGACCAACCAGAAATCCATACAAGAATTTCTTGTACCGCAGCTGCTCCTGGTGCTCCCGCCTGGACATGCCCCTGGGCTGTTTGTACATCTGCTCCAGACTCAAAATCCAGGCCAAAAGCACAGGCCAGACCATGCAGCCCAGGCAAAAAAGGCCCATGACCCAGGCCTGAAACCAGATCCGGGCTCCGCCGAGGAGAATGGGGAGCAGAACAAGCGGAATGGCCAGGAGAAGAGGCAGAAGAAGATAGGGGACATAGCTCATCTCTTACCGCTTTTTCTTCCCTGGATTACACACATCGCGTCAAACGCGAAACGGGTAATGACGCAGGGTAATACATGGGATCCGAAGGGCGGTGGTTTCCTCCTGCAGTCCGCCGCTGTCCGTGAGCACACAGACGGCATCCTTTCACAGGTACAAAAGTCGTTGTAGTGCAGGGACTCCAGCAGACATATCCGGGAATGCACCGGACCGTTGGTGGATTGGACATCAAAAAACAGGTTCTGCAAGCCAAAATCTTGAATCCGCTGCCTGGTCAGGGGATGACAGGGAAAGACCACCGGCTGCTCCCGGGCTATGTCAATGAATCTTGACAAGGGCTTTGTAACCACATATAGTTACAGCATGACGAAAAGAGAGAAACTCCTGGCTCGAGCCAGGAACAACCCAAAAGATCTCACACTTGATGAGTTTCAGACGCTCTTACGTCAAGCCGGTTGGACATTTGATCATCAGAAGGGGAGCCACCAAATATGGTATTCCCCAAATCGTCGTCGGCTTCCTGTTCAGCCAGGCAAAAATGGCAAAGCAAAGGGCTACCAGGTTGAACAATTTTTAGTTGCCCTTGTGGAGGAGACCAATGGAGAAACATGATCGATTTGATGGTTTCAGCGTGAGCGTTTTTCTGGATGATGAGGGCGAATATCTGGCCCATTTTATAGAAATGCCAAATATCTCTGCCTTTGCTGAAACCCCGGAACAGGCTTTGCACGAACTGGAGGTTGCATGGGAGGGCGTCAAAGAAAGCTACCAAAAAAACAAAGAACCCATCCCTGTTGCTCCTTCACGAAAAGAGTACACCGGACGTTTTAATATTCGCATTGACCGGAGGCTGCACCGGGCTCTGGCCATTGAGGCCGCCAAAGCAGGCATTTCGTTGAATGCCATTGTGGCTCAGAAGCTTGCCAAGGAGACACCACAACACGGGTGAATTCTGCTCCATAAAGTTCCAGGGGACTGTACCAGTGACTTTGACCTCGAAGATCTTCGAATCTGAGACGACCATTACCCTCCGAATTTAAAAAACTGGTAAAAAGAACTTTTTTGTTCGCGACTCACGCTAATTCCTTCTTTCCATATTCACAATTCGCCTGATCGGAATTATACACATTGCGTTTGACGCGAAATGTGTAATTCAGGATTGGGCCAAGATATTATATACCGACTTGCGTGAGATTCCCAGGCGGGCTGAGGAAGACTGATGACGGACGACTGAGGACGGAAGACAGATAACAGAAGACGGAGGACAGCTGAAGGCTTGATCAGAAGCTCTTACAAAAGGATTCTGGTTTGTTGATCATGCTGCCTAACATTCGACCTATATCTAGGCATGCTTGCATAAACTTATCATGCATTTCATCAGTACAGAACGTGAGGACCTACGGATTTGATCTGTCAGGCTATACAACTCTTCTTTCGGAAAACTCTTGCTTATCTCAAAGATCTCCTGTTGCAGTTTGAATGCTTTCTGATAAACCCTCAACTCACGAAAGCTGGATATCCTCTCACTCATGATATAGCCTCGCCTTCTGTATAATCTTTCTCTCTTTCAAATCCTGTCCTCTGCCATCCGTCATCCGTCCTCTTCTTAAATGAGCCGTCCTCAGTCATCCGTCCTCCGTCCTCTCTCTTCAGACGACCAGACCCAAGCAAGCCCCATCATGAGCAGAAAATAGAGCTGGTTGGCCGGGATTTGCCAGTTGAACTCGACTACGGAGTGGACCAGAAAGGCGGCGCAGCCGGCCAGGGCCCCGGCGGCCAGCAGGGCCTCCGGTCCTTGAGCATCTTTGGCCTTTCGCCGCACCCTCCGGGCCATGACCAGCCACAGGGTCCAGGCGGACAGGATCAGGGCCAGGGCCAGGGGCAGGCCCACCTCAGCCATGAGTTGCAGGTAGTCGTTATGGGCGTGGTAGTAGAACTTGGATTCCGGAAGGGAGGTGTTGTACACCCGGCCGATGGTCTCAAATCCGTTCACCCCCACTCCCAGCCAGGAGTGGTCTGTGATCATATGCCAGACGTCTTCCCACAGAATGAGCCTGCCTGTGTCACTGCCAATGCGGTCGAACCGGGCCAGGATTTCATCAAAGCCAATGACCCAGCCATAGGCGAACATGACCGCCCAGGCCGCACAGACCATGATCACCATCTCCGCCCGCTTGCTACGATTAAGCAGTAAGAACACGGTCAGGCCAACCAAAGCAGCTAAGATCCCCCCTCTGGATCTGGAAAAGAACAAGGCCAATATGACCAGCCCAACCAGAAACCCAAACAGAAACTTCTTGTGCCAGACTTGCTCCTGATGTTCACGCCTGGTCATACCATGGGGCCGGGGCAGCATCTGATCCAGACTGATGACCCAGGCCAGAAGCACGGGCCAAAGCATGTTCAGAAAGCAGGCATAGTGGTTTCTGTTCACGAATGTTCCCCGGGCGCATCCTTCAGCCCCTGAGTACTCGGCCCAAAGGACTCCAGCCTGAGGAACGAAGACCTGAAACAGTCCGTAGCTGGCCTGGAGCATAGCCAGAATCAACAGCAGGCCAAAAAACCAGCCGCTGCGTTCAGGAACTTTCAGCTGCCGCATCCCCATCCAGACCACCACAGCACAAAACACCCACCACAGGAGGCCAAACCCAGTCAGCACCGGGGCGTAGGACAGCGAAGTCCAATAGGGACGAACATCCAAAATATCCACCACCCGCTGCAGCCAGACCTGCCGCTCCGGGCTGATCACCTCCAGTACAGACATGGGCACAGGCAGGGCCTGAATAATGGGCACACAGGCCAGGATACCCAAAGCGGCCACAACCCACCCAGACGGCAACCGCATCCCTTCCTTGCTCCCAGTCCATACCCAGACCATGCAGCCCAGGCAAAAAAGGGCCATGACCCAGGCCTGGAACCAGATCCGGGCTCCGCCGAGGAGAATCGGGAGCAGGACAAGCGGAATGGCCAGGAGAAAATGGGGTAGAGAAGATGAATGATGAGATGTGCGTGAGGAGCGGTGCACAGAGCGGACGTTACGGGACATAGGAGCTACCCAATATCTTATTGATTAAGTTTGAAATCTGAAGCTCGAAATTCGAAACAATCAGAACTAATGTTGGTGGTTTTGAATTTGATGTTCGTGCTTACTTTCTTTTTTGTTCAATTGCATAAACCATTCAACAGTTTTTTTAATTCCAGACTCAACATCCACTGTGGCCTGCCAGCCAAGCTTGCTTCTGGCCTTTTCCGTATCCGAGTAGTTGCGTTTTACATCGCCAAGCCTGGGCTGGCCATGAAAAATGCGCATATCCATTCCCTGGGAGGCCAACTCTTTTTTCAGCTTTTCGGCTATCTCGTTCACGGTATGTTCCCGGCTGGTGGCGATTTGAAAGACCTCACCCCAAGGAGAGGAAGAAGTAGGCTGTAGGCTGTAAGCAGTAGGCAGCTCAGAGCAAGAAGAGGGTGAGGAGTGAGGAGACTCGGAGGAGTAGGCCGTAGGCTGTAGGCAGTAGGCAGAGGGAGAAGAGGGTGAGGAGTGAGGAGGTTGGAGTAAGGAGTTGGGAGAAGAAGGATGCTGGAAGCTGTCGGTTGGAGGCAATTCAGAACCAGACGGGGAGTGAACATTATCTGAAAACAGGGCTGCCTTGAGGATGGCTTCGGTCAAATCATCGATATAAATAAAATCCCGGGTCTGAGTGCCGTCTCCGTAAATCTCGCAGGTCTCCCCCTGAATGGCCTGGCGGATAAACTTGGCCACCACGCTGGATTTGTGCGTGGATCCAGGGCCGTACACATTGCCGAAGCGCAGGGCAACAGTTTTGACCCCAAAAGTTCGATAATAGGCAGAACAGTATCCCTCTCCAGCCAACTTGCTGGCACCGTAGGGAGAAACCGGATGCGGAGCCAACTCTTCGTGAATGGGCGGTTCCACCTCCCCCACAGGGGCCCCGGAGGAAGCGAATACAAACCGGACATCACTGTTTTGCCTGGCTGCTTCCAGCATATGCACAATGCCCATGACATTGGCCTGCATATCAGCCACCGGGTCCTCCACAGAAGGCCCCACCCCGGTATTGGCCGCCAAGTGGACAATGACGTCGATGTCCTTTGCGGCCTGATGACAGATCGCCGGATCTGTGATGTCTCCAATCATGAGTTGTACAGGTGTGGAGTGAGGAGATTCGGAGGAGTAGGCAGTAGGCTGTAGGCAGTAAGCAGTGGAAGAACAGAGAGAAGAAGGGGGCGAAGTAGGCTGTAGGCTGTAGGATGAAAAATCCGAAGAGGGGTAGGCTTCTTCGAAATCGCAGACTTGGGCTAAGTCATCTCTTGTTCCAACAAGCAGGTTATCTAATACCCTGATATGATCCTGGGGACGTTCTTTCCGTAAACGACGAATCAGGGCAGTACCAATAAAGCCACAACCGCCGGTGATGAGCCAGGTAGTCACTGTGTCACTCCCTCTGAATTGTGAAAATTTCCGATTATGAAATTTGCACTTTAACAATCCCATCGCAATGTTCACGAAGGACGTCCTTAATTCCATGCCCTAAGTGCACAAGATAAACCATCAGTCCTTCACGTCGAGCAAATTTCATGGCTGGCACAAAGTCTGAGTCTCCGGTAACCAGAAGCTACTTGCATACAAATCTCCATAAAAAAAACCCATTACTATCCTCATATTGGTGAGGTGTAATGGGCTTTTTTGTTATTTGCCGGCCTACCGGCATTGGATGACCTGTTGATGTACATATTTTATAAGCCCAAAATCTCTTGATGTCAATATCTGAATTTTGGTAAGTTATCAGGATTCGAGTTTCGAATTTACAAGACTACCACTTAATTCCCCTTGATTTTCAGTAAACAGTATGGAGTAGGCAGTATGCAGCGGTTGAAGATGTATGCAGTAGGCTGTATACAGTAAGCAGCTGTTGAAAAAGTATGCTGTAGGCAGTATGCTGTAAGCAGCAGAAAATAACTAGAACTTACCACCTTATTCCTTTGAATATCACGTCGGTTCGGATGTTATCCTTATAACGTTCTACCACCCGGAATATACCCTCCATTACTTCGTCTGTAAGATAATGTGGCTCAACCCCGATATCGATCAGGCCGTGGTAGGTGGGATTGTAGTAGTGCTCCTCGGCTTCTTTGCGCGGGTTTTCTAGGTGGTTGATCTCTACTTCATAGCCCAGCTTTTTGCCCACCCTCTGGGTCATCTCGGCCAGCTCATTGGCGGAGAAGGTCTCCATGATCTGGTTGAAGATCCGTAGTTCCCCAGCTTTGGCCGGGGTCTGCTCCGACTTGTGCACGCACTGCAGGGTGTCTTTGATGTTCAAATACCCCCGGGTCTGGCCGCCCTGGCCATAGACCGTGAGCGGATATCCCACAACGGCCTGGGTAATGAAGCGGTTGACAATGGTGCCGAAAATCTCATCGTAGTTGAAGATAGTAGAAAGTGAGGAGTGAGGAGAAGAAAGTGAGGAGTAAGGAGTGAGGAGTGAGGAGTTCTGACCTCTGTCTTCTGCCATCTGCCTACTGCCTACTGCGTACTCCTTACTGTCTTCTGCCCCCTTCTTACTGCCTACCGCATACTGCCTACACATTTCAGACTCTTCCGTCTCGATCCCATACACCGGCCCTTGCATCAGATCAGTCACTCTCAGGTCCCACATGCGCACCCCGAACCAGAACAGGTCTGTGTCCATGATCTTGGTGGTATGGTACAGGGACGAGGCCTGGCGGGGGAACAGGAACGTGTCCTTGCGGCCGTTTTTTTCGATATCGATCCAACCTTCGGGGATGTCGATATTCGGGGTACCGTATTCGCCCATGGTTCCGATATGGATCACATGGCTGTCCCGGGAGAAATCGCGCAAGGCCCAGATCAGGTTGTTGGTGATCAGCAGGTTGTTGGCTACAGTGATATTGGCATACTTGTAATTGATCAGCGAGTAGGGCGCAGATGGCTGCTCAGCATAGTGGACAATCGTCTCCGGTATCCCGGTAAAAGTCCTATTATTTGCCCATGAGTACTGCACCCGGCCGTCAAAGAGCCCGCGCATGATCTCCGGATCGGTCAAGTCTCCTATGACCACCTTGATTTCATTTCCAGTCAGCTCATGCCAGATCTTGGCCCGTTCCTGCAGGGTAGGCACCGGATAGAGCATGCCCACGTCTAGTTCGGTGCAGGCATTGCGCCGGAAATAGTTGTCCACAACCGTGACTTTGTAGCCGCGATTGGAGAAGTACATGGCCGTGGGCCAACCCAGGTAACCGTCACCACCCAATATGAGAATATGTGACACGTTGTGTAACCCTCTTTTTTTAGTAAGCAGTAGGCAGTATGCAGTAAGCAGCATGAAGAAAGTAAGCAGTGAAGAAAGTAAGCAGTAGGCCGTAGGCAGTAAGCAGAGTGAAGAGGGTATGCAGTAGGCACTATGCAGTAATCAGGGTCAAGAAAGTAAGCAGTATGGAATATGCAGCATGAAAACAGAAAGAATTAATGATAATTTCTTGCTTCTTCAAAAACTTCATACACACTAATTCTTACGCATTGCTGCGTACTGCATACTTCTTATAGCCTACTTCTTCCAGTTCTACTTGCTCCCTTTCTCGGTCTTGCTGCGTACCGCTTACTGCTTACTGCATACTTCTTACAGCCTACTTTCCTCAACACTGTACACAGAACTTCTCTGGCTTATTCATTATTCCGAAAAGCATCTTGTTTATCTCGTCGTAATTGTTCATAAAATAATCGTGTTTTTCAACAGTTATATACTGAAAGTCTCTTGAAAAATCGAGCCAGACCTCAACTTCACCAGCCTCTCCGGCGCTGTCGCTTATTTTGCTCACAAATGCTTTGGGATATTGTCTCTTCTTCCACGCTTCAGCGATATTTGTGGGTATGCTCCGCGATGCCCTGCGTATTTGATCTGTCAAGGAAAATTTTTCTTCAGGAGGAAAGGTTTTGGATATCTCATGTATCTCAAGGGCCATCTGGTAAGACAATTTGTAAACATTGAGGTCCTTGTACCCCCGATACCCATTTCCCATACCCTCTCCTTGTTCCCAACACTCTTATGCTCTGCCTTCTGCTTACTCTCTACTGCTTACAGCCTACTTCTTCCACCGTCTCCTTACTGCTTACTGCCTACTTCCTACTTTCTTCAAGCACTGCCTACTCCCTACTGCTTACTGTCTACTTCTTCCTCCGCCTGCCTACTCCCTACTGCCTACTTCCTACTTTCTTCCAACACTGCCTACTCCATACTGCTTGCTGCCTACTTCTTCCTACGTCTGATTCTCTTCTCGACCAAACACCTCATCAAAAAATTTATTTTTATCTAATCCTTCTTGCCATCCACGATGCCTTTGCACACTTTCTTCACGCAATTCCCTGGGCATCGAAAGAAAGCGCAGAGCATCTGAATAACCAAGCTCTTCAAATAAAATCTTGGTTCCCTTTTCTATCAAATCTTTATCAGATATATGACGAATGTTCATCTCAGATCCTCCTTATCGCAAAAAGCAATAGGATTCCCAACCCATAATGTCAAATTTATTTTTGCACATTTTTTAATCAACTTATCATCACAGCTTATAAAATCAGCTTGGGCTGCTTCAGCAAAGGCCAAATGTGCTGCATCAGCAGGACCGAAGCCAAAATCAAACAATTTCTCAGCCCGTCTTCGTAAAGCTCTCTGCTCAAACTTCTCCTGAATGGACATTTTATCCAACAGATACAACAAGTCAACTCGTTCATGATCATCGCCAATAGCAGATATCTCTGCACGATGCACAGGGGATGTTATCATTGAGTAAAGGCCGTTTTCAACAGCTTTTAATATCAAATGTACTGCGACTGTTTCGAGATGAATTCTCGAATATGACTGGTCATCATATGGACGGCATAAAGCACACACATCAAGATAAATATTATTATACATAGTAATGACGCTGATCAAATTCTTTCTCTCTCAACCAACCTCCGACCCCTGTGACCTCCCGCCTCACCTCTTCCTCTTCCTTTATGCCTACTGCTTACTCCTTACTCCCTACTTCTTCAAACGCTGCCTACTCCCTACTGCTTACTGCCTACTTCTTCAACCCCTCGTCTCCCCAGTATCTCTGATCCGGCCGGAACTCGCCTTCTGGCTCGCCCTCCAGGAGCTGATTGGCATACAAAAAATCCACAAGCTCCTGCTTGCTCATCGGGGTTTCGTTGCCGGAGTGATAGGCCCGGTCCACAGTGGAGCTGATCTGATCCGGGTAGGTGTAGTCCACATCCTTGTAAATCGAAGAAAAGGCCGGATAGACTGCGAAGTAGCGGGGAAGTTCCACTGTCCGCCTGGTTTCTTCCTGGCTCATGAGCTCTTCGTACAGCTTCTCTCCCGGCTTGGTCCCGATGACTTCTATATCGACCTTTTTAGGATCATAGCCATAGGCAGGGGCCAGCTCCTGGATCATGACCTCGGCCAGGTCCTGGACCCGCATGACCGGCATCTTGGTCACAAACACCTCGCCGCCCTTGGCCAGCAGGGCGGAATCGATAACCAGCTGTACCGCTTCCCGAATGGACATGATGAACCGGGTCATGTCCGGATCGGTCACAGTCACCGGGCCGCCCTTTCGTATCTGCTCTCGAAAGATAGGAATGACCGAGCCTCTGGATCCCAGCACGTTGCCGAACCTGGTGGAGGCAAAGGACGTATTCCCGTTTCGCTGGTTGCTGTTGGCCGCGGTCATCAGCCGCTCGCCCATGAGCTTGGAGGTGCCCATGACATTGGTCGGATTGACCGCCTTGTCCGAGCTGGTGAAGATGACCCGGCCCACCCTGTTCTCCCGGGCGGCGTCTACAATATTCTGTATGCCTAAAATGTTGGTCTGCACCGCCTCAAACGGGGAGCGCTCACACAAAATCACGTGCTTAAAGGCCGCGGAATGAAAGACGATATCCACATCCGACATTTGCCGGGACAACTTCCACCGATCCCGGACATCACCCAGAAAGAAATGGGCTGGATGGTCCAGGAAGCGCTGCTCGCAAAAAAAGATTTCGCTCTCGTTGTTGTCCAGGCCGACGAGCTCGCCCACCTTATATTCTTCCAGAAGCTGGCGGACCAGCTCAGCGCCCACAGTGCCGCAGCACCCGGTGACCAAAACCCGCTTGTGCTCCAAGAAGGATTGCATAGCATAAGCTCCAAAACATTTACTTTCATCCAGCTTTCCAGCCCCGATGAAACACTCCAAAGGTTTACAGAATACCACTTTTATCCAGGCGATCAACTGCCTCTCGAGCAGTCACGATGGGAATGCCGGCTGCATTATTCAAGAACAGCATGTGCTTTTTATCCCCGGAAACAATCAAATCAGCCTCTGCAGCAATTGCAACGGCAAGAATCTTGTCATCCGCGGGATCAGGTGAAAAATACACTGGTGGAGGGTCATTGCTTATACTTGCTCTGGTGTCCAAGTTATCCAGGAGTATTTATGCCTTGTCTGAATGAATAAACTTCTGCAGAATGTTCGTATCAAGAACGATCCGCATGAACCGCATCCACTTCTTGGTCGATCAGCTCTAAAATGTGTTGCTGATCATATTGTGCATTGCGGCCCTTGATTTCGTTGACAGTAAGGTCAAAAATCTGCTTGCGTACTGCCTCCTCCACAAACCGGGAGAGGTCGCCCTTCTTGCCTCCGGTACGCGCCAGAAAAGTGCGAACTGTACGGTCCGTCTTTTCCGGAATTGTTATATTCCATCTCACCATTGCCAGGCTCCTTATACATCAATATTATCCCAAGAGCCCCAAGGGTGTCAATAAAGTTATTACTGTAGAGCACTGAAAACGCATCCCAGCCTCCCAGTATCGTGTCTCATAAGTCCTGCCCTATGTGGTGGCAATGTGATGTGATGCGTTGGCTTTCTTTTCAAATATGACCCACTATTCAACGACACGGAAATTTGAAATTCAAATAATGAGCGTGAAACAAAGATAAGATGATTTTCTTATCTTAATTCAGAGTTTTGTATTTAGAAATTGGATATTATTTCTGATTGTTTCGAATTTCGTGCTTCGGTATTCGAGTTTTACCATGCTTGGCAAATTCGGCCCAAACCGGAAAATGATCCCCGGCTGTTGTGGGCATGATGCGGGACTCCAGGCACTCAAGTTCCGGGGAATGAAAGAGGTAGTCAATGCGCGGTTTGATCGGAAAATCAAACGGCTTGTACGTACCCTGGAAAAAGTCCCAGGAGGGCCACAGGGAGTCGTCGAAATGCCGGCACATGGCCCGGACGGTCCGGGACAAGGGGACGGTATTGAAGTCTCCGCCCACCACAATCGGCTTCAATCCACGGGCATCCAGCCACTGCACAAGCTCCCCGGCGCTTTGGCTTCGGACCGTGGAGGTGAACACTTCGCGATAAAATTCCGCAAACAGCTGCAACCATGGATAATCCACCTTCCCGTCTTTGATCTGAGGGGTAGGCTCCACCCGGTCCAGGTGGACCGAGCAGACCAGGACGTCTTTGCCCTGTCCGGCACTATTTGCACACAAGGCCCCCTTACCGCTCGGGCTGGCCTGAAAGGCAAGGTACATTGGATCCGCAAGCTCCCTTGTTGAAAGTATGGCCAGATCGCTTCCCTTTTGCCGGTACGGAGCATCCGTTATCCAGGAAGTGTATCCCAGCTTGCGGGCCATATCGGCCACTTGTTGGGTATTTTGCACATCCTGCAATAGGACCACATCCGCCTTTGGCCCATCACCCAGAACATCCACCCAATCCTGCACACTCGGCCGTTCAAACAGCGAACAATAGCCGATGTTTGCGGTCATGACCCGAAATTTTGATTCTTTCTTCTCATCAGCAGAAGTACATGATGCGATACAAAGACCAAAAATCAAAACAGTCATGATGATCAGAGTCAAATAAATAAAACGATGACAAATAGATGGAAATGGATTTTGCATCCTCCTGCCTACTGCTTACTGCCAACTTTCTTCCAGCATTCCAGCATCCCAGTATGCCAGTATTCTTCCTCCTCCCTACTGCTTACTTCTTGCCTGACCTCTGACGTCTGATCTCTGACTTCTGGTTATGCATCCCAGCATAGAACCAGCAAACGGATATCGGACATCGGATATCGGACGTCGGCAATCGGACATCGGATAACAGACATCGGACGTCGGATATCGGACATCGGATAACGGAGAATCACTTGAGAATAAAGGGTTCAGGATTCTTCATCATGGAACCGAGCATAGAACCAACTGATTGACATTTTTTAACTAACGCGTGGTGTTGATCTGAGCTGATGTAGCCGCAGTCCTTGGCAAAATCCAACCAGGAATCTGTTTCCCCGTTTTCACCATCACAATCTGAAAGCTTGCTCACAAAATGAGCTTCGTATCTTCTTTTAGCCCATGCCTCCCGGAGGTTGCCACAGACAGATCTTGATGATCTTCGAATCTGGTCAGTCAAGGAATACCTCTCTTCTTTTGGCCACGCCTTGCTGATCTCAAAAATATCCATAGCAAGTTCATACGCCAATTGATATACCTCAAGATCCTTAGCTGAATTAATTTTCCCTTGTCTCTTATGCTGGTTCATCCCTCCCTCCGATATCCGTCTTATATCTTTTCTTTCCGACATCCGACGTCCGACCTCCAGTCCGGACATCGGACATCAGACATCGGACGTCAGCTTTGCCAACAGCCGACTTCCGCCCTCCGATATCCGCTCCATGCCCTATGTTCTCTGCCTCTGAGCCGGCCTCCGACGTCCGCCTTCCGACTTCCGACATCCGATCTCCGACATCCGCCCTCCCTCTCCTCTCCTTCAGTTCCTCACTTCTTGACAATAATCAAAATTACAATAAAATTATTACAACTTTGATTTTTGGGGAGCCAATCATACTGAATAAAAACATATCTTATAATTTATCATGAGGTCTACTATGCAAAATACGAGAGACTTGCAACAAGAAATAATGAGTCAGTTATCAAATCTTGACCATGAAAGTCAGAAGCAGGTTATGGATCTGATAAAAACCCTTTCCCCTTCCAAGCCAAAAGGCGTTCATGGAGAAAATCTCCTTTCGTTTGCCGGAATAATCCCGGCTGACGATCTCAGTGAAATGGCTCAAGCCGTCAAGGATTGTGATAGGGTTGACCTTAATGAATGGTTATGTCAAACATATTCTCCAAAAGAAAGGACGTCCTATTCCTGAAAATGACATCTGGATTGCAGCTATTGCTCTGCAGTATGATCTGTGTCTAATCTCCAGAGATGGTCATTTTCTGTATATAGACAACTTACAAAAGACAAGCTGGTAAGTATTTCCCTCCAATCCTCCGCCTTCTGTCTTCCATCTTTTCTATCAGACCACTGACGTCCGACCTCCGCAATCCGACCTCCGACGTCCGATTTCCGACTTCCGACATCCGACGTCCGACTTCCGACATCCGACATCCGACTTCCGTTCTCCGCCCTCCAGTCCGGACATCGGACATCAGACATCGGACGTCAGCTTTGCCAACAGCCGACATCCGACGTCTTTCTTCCTGACCGCTGATCTCTGATATCTGATCTCTGCCTCTTAGCCGACGTCCGACATCCGACTTCCGATCTCCTTCTTCCCGACGTCCGACATCCGACTTCCGATCTCCTTCTTCCCGACGTCCGACATCCGACTTCCGATCTCCTTCTTCCCGACGTCCGACCTCCGACTTCCGATCTCCTTCTTCCCGACGTCCGACCTCCGACTTCCGATCTCCTTCTTCCCGACGTCCGACATCCGACTTCCGATCTCCTTCTTCCCGACGTCCGACATCCGACCTCCGACCTCCTTCTTCCCGACGTCCGACATCCGTCTTTTCTTTCCGACCTCCGACGTCCGACGTCCGATGTCTGTCTTCAGACCTCCGACATCCGACATCCGACCTCACCCTCCCTTCATGCGGACCACCGATTGCACAGTCTTTAAAATAATAAACAGATCCAGAAACAGGGACTGGTGATAGAGGTAATAGAACTCGTATTCCAGCTTTTCGTACTGGTCCTCATCTGAGTTCACATAGCTCATGTTCACCTGAGCCCAGCCGGTAATTCCGGGCTTGACCTTGAACCGCAGGCGATAGAAGGGGAACTTTTCTGCAAAGATATCCGCAAAGTGCTGCCGAATGGGCCGGGGACCGACAATGCTCATATCCCCTTTAAGCACATTGATAAACTGGGGAAACTCATCCATCCGGGTCTTGCGCAGGAACTTACCTACCCGGGTGAACCTGGGGTCATTATCCTTTGCCCAGCAGGGACCGGTTTGTTTTTCAGCATTGTCCATCATGGTCCGAAACTTCATCAGGGTGAAAGGCCGCTCAAACTCGCCCAAGCGCTCCTGCCGGAAAAAAACAGGTCCCCTGGAATCCAATTTGATGAGCAGGGCGGTGAGCAGAAAAAGGGGGCTACTTAGGGCCAGAATGCAGATCGATGCGCACACATCCATTATCCGCTTTCCGTGCATATACATGGCCGGCTGAAAGGGCTGATCCTGGCCCTTGTACAACAGCCAGCCATCACTGATTTCAGAGACCGGGACCCGGGAAAAGACCCGTTCATAAAACGTGGCTCCGTCATAAATCTCCAGGCCCTGAAATTTGAGATCCACTAAGGCCTTGTGCAGGGACTTTTTATCTTTGAGCTCCTGGGTCAAAACGACGGTCTGAATATCTGGAACCTGCAAGGCAGTCTCCAGATTGTAGGGCATATACACCGGCAGATCCAAAGTGTCGGAAGGAGCCTCTTGCTGGTCGGAAATAACCAGCGTCTTTAACCGGTATCCGCTGTCCTGGCTGCCCAGCTCCCGAACGATCTTGGCCACCAATGGATTCCAGCCCAATACAGCTACATCCCTGACCTCGCCCTGGAGCAGTCGTGGGCCGTAGGTTGCGTGCAAGGCATAGATAAAGGCCACAGCCAAGGCAAAGTGCATGCTAAGTAAAATCCGGCCGATTTTATACTCAGGGAAGGCAAAGGAAAGGAGCCCAATGCCAGCACTGCCCAGGGCAACAGATAAAAAGACATTGATGGCCAATATCTTGCGGTTGGCATGGGTTTTGGGATCATACAAGCCAAAGGTGTAAAAGACGATTAAATGTACCCCCAAGCCCAGCAGCACCAGCCAGGAGATCCGGAAAGGGATCTGCACCAGGTGCCCCCCTTCGTAAAACACAACCCGAAATATATACGAAAGGAGAAAAACAGATAAAATCAGCCCGGCATCAAAGATAAGAAGCCTGAGCTTAGCCTGCTTTTCGGGAATGGTCAGGTAGGAGTACATACGAGAAACCTTTTGGTTATCAGAAGTCAGAAGTCGGAGATCAGAGGTCAGACGTCAGCTAAGAGGCCCAGGGCAGAGAGCATAGGGCATAGAGCGGATATCTGACGTCGGAGGTCGGAGATCAGGAAGAAAGTAGGGCGTAGGCTGTACGCAGTAAGCAGCAAGAGAGCAGAAGCCAGCGCCGCCTCTGGCGGGAGACCTCCAGTTTGATCACATGATGAAACTGGCCCGCCCTACGGAAGAGCCTTGGCCCCGTAGGCCGCCCTTCTCCGAAGGGCTGGCTATCTTCGAGGTAATTCTTGTTCACACGAGAGATCAGTGATCAGGGGAGGGCAGAGGTAAGTATCCACCCTCAAGCTCAGAGAGCGTGCTTTTTCATCAACAAAGAAACTTTCTAAACTTATAATCGTTGATTGTAAAGCTCTTTTTGACCAGCTTGATTAACTACAAATATTGACATTGTCTATCTCAACATCCGCATATCAGAAAACGACCTCAGCGCGTTACAGCGAAAGGCGGCCCGGGAAGGCATTCCGTATCAAACCCTCATTGGAAGCGTGCTGCATAAATACGCCAGCGGACTACTCAAAGATGTTTCCTGACCTCCCGACATCCGCTCTTCGCCCATTCGCGCTTGCCCAGTGAAAATGCGTAGCACCCGAAAGGATTTCACCGGGGCCTATTCGCTCCAATGGTATTAAATCTCTGCTTCTTCATCCACGGTTAGTTCTACAAAAAGAGACGATAATCAGACACATTCAACGCTGCAGCCAGCTTTTTGGCCCGTTCCTTTCCAATAGTCCGCTTTCCGTTCTCCATTTCACTAATCTGATGCTGTGGTATTCCAGTCTCTTCGGAGAGTTTTTTCTGGGTCAAGTTTTCCCGTGTTCTGTATGCCCGAAGGGCGACCCTGGATTCCCGGCCGATAAGTTCCGGAAAGACTTCAGCCACCGAATACCTGCGCTCACCCTCGGATTCCAGGACCTTGGCATATTCCTTGATCCTCTCAGCATGTTCTCGAGGGACCCGCAGGCGAATGGTCACCATATCATCAGTATGGGGCTTTTTCGTGACTGCCGGCATAGATCACCTCCACCAACCTGATCTGTCCCGTGACTTCTCTCCACACGGCCACATATGTTGGTCTGCCTTTTTTCATTTGTTGCGGTCATCGGTCATCTGTCCTCTTCTTTAAATTTCCTCCAACCGTCCCTGTTGATTCTTCCAGACTTCCGACATCCGATCTCCGACATCCGAACACTCCCTACTGCCCACTTTCTTCCCGACGTCTGATCTCTGACTCTTAGCCGACCTCCTTCTTCATTCTTCCCGTCCAACCATCCAATCGTCCACCCATCCCTCTTGGTTCTTTCCCGTCCACCCATTCCTTCTTGGTCCTTCCCGACATCCGACCTCCGGACACTGCCTACTCCTTACTGCATACTGCTTACTTTCTTCCCGATCTCCGACCTCCGACATCCGGTCTCCGACGTCCATCTTCTATCTCCTCACTCCTCACTTTCTTCCCGACATCCGACGTCCGACCTCTGCCTACTGCCTACTTTCTTCCAGCATTCCAGCATTTTTTCTCCCTACTGCCTTTTAGCCGACGTCCGATGTCCCTCATCCTTCTTCCGCTCACCACTCACCGCTCACCACTCATCTCTTCTTCAGGTTCAAATATTCGAAACGGTTTCCAATCGATAAGGTCTTGGCGGGCATCGAAAATATCCAGGTTGCGTTGTGCATTCAACCAAAGCTCAGGAGAGGTATCCAGGGCCGCGGAAAGTTTTATTGCCACCCAGGGCGTGATCTTGGCGTGTCCATTAACTATCCTGCTGAGATGCTTCCGCGAAATGCCCGTCGCCTCCACAAGGTCTGTCATGCTGACATTCCGCGGCCTTAAAAACATTTCACGAAGGATTGTGCCCGGATGTGTAGGTCGGCGCTTTTCTGGGATCATTTTTTTCTCCGTTTTAGTGGTAATCTTCATAGTCAACGTCATAAACATCCCGGCCATCCCACTTGAAAGTGATTCGATAATTTCCACTTACTTTCATAGAATACTCGTATTTGCGTTGACCTTTGAGCTTGTGAAAGCCAAACTGACCTCGACAGTCAGAAATGCTCCCAATGGCATTGAGAAAGTCTAAAATGAGCAAGAGCGTGGGGTGATGATCAGGATTAATCTTAGAACAATGGCCGGTATCGTAAAGCCACTTCAAATTTTTATTACGAAACTTGGTTATAGCCATTCACAATGTTACCAATCAGGTTACAAGAAGTCAATGCATGAAATGCCTAGGTATCCTGTGCTTCCCCCTCTAAGCTGATCTCCGACCTCAACCGTCCGACATCTGACCTCCGTTCTCTATCTCCTCACTCCTCACTCCTTACTCCCTACTTTCTGCCCCCATGCCCCATGCCCTCTGCCTCTTCCCGATCTCCGACGTCCGACCTCCGGCTTCCGATCTCCGACATCCGACGTCTGATCTCCGCTCTCCTCACTCCCTCACCCCTCACTTTCCTCAACTCACTGCCTACTGCCTACTTTCTTCCTCTGCCTACTCCTCACTCCTCACTCTCTTCCAGCGATACCAAGCATAAAACCGTTCCAGCCCCTGTTCCAATGAAATCTTATGCTTCCAACCCAATCCATGTAACTTGGAGGCATCCGTCAGCTTTCGAGGTGTGCCATCCGGCTTGGAGGTATCAAAAGACAGTTTTCCTTCAAAACCAACCACCTCTTGGATTGCCAGGGCCAGGTCTTTGATGGATATTTCTTGACCGCTCCCGATATTGATATGGGTATTGCGGACTTCTTGGAGGCCTTTGGCCAGGTCTGGAAAATCGACATTTTCCATGACAAATACGCAGGCTTCGGCCATGTCTTCGGAGTGGAGGAATTCACGCATGGGTTTGCCGCTTCCCCAGATGGTGACAGCGACGAGCGGTGAGTTGTGAGTTGTGAGTGAAGAACCAGAAGATGTAATTCCGTTAGATGAGAGAGCTTCAAGGATTGCATCCTCTGAAGCAGTACCGTCTACTTTACCAATAGGCCTGGCGTTGACGTCCGAGCGTAGGCTGTCCCAGTCGTTTTGTTCCAGGCACTTGCCCAAATGCATTTTGCGCAGAAGGGCAGGGAGGACGTGGCTGGTTTCCAGATCGAAATTGTCCCCTGGGCCGTATAGATTGGTGGGCATGACCGAGATAAAGTTTGTTCCGTACTGCAGATTGTAGCTCTCGCACATTTTGATTCCGGCGATTTTGGCCATGGCGTAGGGCTCGTTGGTATATTCTAGGGGCGAGGTCAGAAGATATTCCTCTTTCATGGGCTGGGGGCAATCCCTGGGATAAATGCAGGTGGAGCCCAGGAAGAGAAGCTTTTTCACCCCATGTTCGTATGACTGATGGATGATGTTGTTTTGAATCTGGAGGTTGTGGTAGATAAAATCCGCCCGGTAGGTGTTGTTGGCCAAAATTCCGCCGACTTTGGCAGCGGCCAGGAAGACGTACTCGGGATTGTGAGTGGAGAAGAAGGACTGGACGGCTGCCTGGTCCGTTAGATCCAGCTGCACCCAGTGGACTGAGTCATCCTGGGGCGGGCGGCTGTGATAGTTGGCCAAGAGGTTGGTGTAGCCGCTTTGTTGCAGGCTGCGGGTTATCGCGCTGCCAACCAGACCTGTGCCGCCGGCTATGAATATTTTGTCTTGTTTCTGCATAAGATTTTCTTCTAAAGCGAGCTACGCCCGCAACCCAAAGTTCTGAAATGACAATAAGTCACCTCTTGTGTAAAGATAGGTTGTATCCACCAACCAAAATCACAGGAGGTGACTTATGGATAAAATTATTCAAAGGTTTTCAAGCTTAGTCAAGGGCAGCATCTCGGGTTTTGATCGTATCGTTTTCAAAGGCCTTATTCGACCACTGATGTCTGCCAAAGAAGTCATGAAATTTTGTGCTGCGAAAGGCATTCTCAATAAAAACTATAAACAATGGATGACTGATCAGAGTGCTTCCTTGAATCAAGCTGCTGAACAGTATGCCAAAACACATTGCGGACATGGGGTTACCCACATCAATACTTGGAAAATCCGCAAAGAGGAATTAGCTCGTGAAAGACAACGAGAAGAGCATATTGAAAATGGATTGATCGGCGTATGGTCCTGTCTGGAGTCAGCTCATTCCTATCGTGCCCAATTTTGTAGTAACTCCGGATATCCTCAGTTGAAGAGTTATCAAACACGGTACAAACACCTCTATTTCTACTTTGATCATCTCAAATACGGGTTTATGAATATACGCTTACAGACCTGGTTCCCCTACCACGTCCAAATATGCTTGAACGGTCGGGAATGGTTGCGCCGAAGTCTGGAAAAAAACGGCATCGATTTTTTGGCCAAAGGAAACAAGTTCCTGCATATAGCTGACTATGAAGAAGCACAACGCCTTCTCGATACCCAACTGGATGCCCGATTTGTCGACCTGCTCGATGAGTTCCTCCCGATTGTTTTTCCTATGATGTCCGATATATTGGGACCTTATCTTTCTTATTATTGGACCATGTGGCAAAGCGAATGGGCTACTGATTTAATTTTTACTTCACCCAAAGAATTAAACTCAATAGCAGACTCTTTACTCCGGCATGCGCATATGACTGGAACAAGTGCAAATGTCTTACGTTATCTTGACCGCCCTCTGACTTTATCAGGAAAACCTGACTCTCGATCCAAGGATCAGGTTTGCTCTCGGGTCCAAGATTTCAACGATGGAGTTCGAGTGCGCCACTGGGTCGACCAGAACAGCGTCAAGGTCTACAACGAGCAAAACAACCTGCGTATAGAAACAACCATCAATAATCCAAAGCAATTTAAAGTTCATCGACACCCTGAGGGTTGCCCTAAGGATGAACCGAAAAAACGTCTCTCATTACGAAAAGGGGTGATGGATATTCCTTTACGAGCGAAAGTCTCGCAAGATGTCAACAACCGCTTCATGGACAATCTCTCCACGTTCAGCGATGAAATTCCTGCCCGGGATCTTATCGACGAAGTAATCTCCTTTCGTACAGAAAATGGTCGCAGATTTCGAGCGCTCGATCCAACAGGTAAAGACCGGGATTTACTTCAGGCAATTGCCGATCCCAAGATCAGGATCTCTGGATTAACAAACAAAATGTTGCTTTCAACATTGTCTGAAAAGACTTTTGGATCAAGACGAACCCAAAAACAACTGTCAGCAAAGATAAGTCGTCATCTCCGATTACTTCGTGCCCATGGAATTATCCGCAAGCTTCCCAAACAGAATAGGTATCAGTTGACCTTGAAAGGTATCCGGCTGACCACTGTCTTGAATGCTTTTCTCGCAGCATCGACTGAAAAACTCATGGAAATGGCGGCATAATTTTCTTGTTTTTTATGACATAAATTCACGGATAAGGCACTAACCACAAAGGCACAAAGGGCACAAAGTTTAAATTCAGCTTTGTGGGGTAGCCCTGGAGCATAACGAAGACGTTATTTCTCCAGGCCATACCACAAAGCTAAAGTTTGCCATCACTGCGTGATAAAGATTATGCCCCTGGCATGGAAGCCTTTTCCTTTGCAGTTCACCCTGCAAAGGAAAAATAACCCTTCTACCTTCGTGTCCTTTGTGCCTTCGTGGTTCAAGTTTCTTTTCTTTCCTGCTCTGGCCAGTATTCGTTCACCATTCTCTTTATGCCCTGCTTCATTACAGGGACATTCCAGTTCAGCAAATATCCAAGGTGCAACTTTTTCATTTTCAGATAGGTAAGAAGCTGGGCCTCGTCTATGGGATGCAGCTCTTTAACTGCCTTATTTTCAACTATAACACACTCATCAATGAGCATGTCCACCCGGTACCCGGCATCGATCTGAACCGGACCATATTCTATGGGCAAAAGAACTTCGCATTGCACGTCATAGCCCAATTGATTCAGTTCATAGGCCAGGCACTTCTGATATGCTGATTCCAGTAGACCAGGACCAAGAGCTTTGTGTACCTTGATGGCGCAACGAATGATGTCCCGGCCGATCATTTCAATGTCGTTGGTCATAAGATTTATGGAACCACAATGACACTAAGTTCACAAAGTTAAGAAATATCAAACCGGGGTAGGCTCAATGAATCTCACCCAAAGCTGTGAGCTTCACAGAGCCATACCGCTTTGATATAAATTGCAATCCCTCGCGGGATGGGGGAAAACCTTAGCCGCAGGCTGGAAGCCTTTTCCTCTGCGGTCAACCCCGCAGAGGAAAAATGACACTCTTCTTATCTTACCCTTGGTGCCCTTCGTGCCTTCGTGGTTCAATCTCCCTCTTCACTCATGATAATCCAAGACCTGGAATCCAGCCCGCTTACACAGTTCATCCCGCTGTGCCTGTTCCAGATCATGGACCACCATTTCGTGAACCAACTCTTCAAAACTGATCTTCGGTTCCCAGCCAAGCTTCTCCCTGGCCTTACTCGGATCTCCAAGCAGCGTCTCCACCTCGGTTGGTCTAAAGTACTTGGGATCAATGCGGACTATGGTGTCGCCGGGCGACAAGTGATGAGTGACCCGTGACGAGTGATCAGTATGGAACATTCTTTTGTCTTCACTCATCACTCCTGACTCATCACTCATTACTGAGTCAACGATCCCTACCTCGTTGACTCCCTCGCCCTGCCAGGAAAGGCCTATCCCCAACTCCGCCGCAACAAGCTCCGCAAACTCCCGCACAGAGTACTGCTCGCCAGTGGCAATAACATAATCTTCCGGCTCCTCCTGCTGGAGCATCAGCCACTGCATACGCACAAAGTCCTTGGCATGACCCCAGTCCCGCTGGGCATCCAGATTGCCCAAGTACAAACAGTCCTGAAGTCCCAGGGCTATTCGGGCCAAGGCCCTGGTAATCTTACGGGTGACAAAAGTCTCACCCCTGATAGGGGACTCATGGTTGAACAGGATCCCATTGCAGGCAAACATACCGTAAGCTTCACGATAATTGACCGTGATCCAGTAGGCGTAAAGCTTGGCAGCAGCATAAGGACTTCGGGGATAAAAAGGCGTCTTTTCAGTCTGAGGGATTTCCTGGACCTTGCCGTAAAGCTCTGAAGTGGAGGCCTGGTAAAAGCGGGTTTTTTTCTCCAGTCCCAGAATTCGTATTGCCTCCAGGATACGCAAAGTGCCCAAGGCGTCAGCGTCAGCTGTGTACTCCGGGGATTCAAAGGATACTTGCACATGGCTCTGGGCAGCCAGGTTGTAGATTTCATCTGGCTGCACCTGCTGAATAATACGTACCAGGTTTGAGGTATCGGTCAAATCCCCATAATGCAGAATAAACCGCTGCTCTGGATCATGCGGATCCTGATACAGATGATCCACCCGGTCGGTATTAAACAGCGACGCCCGCCGCTTGATCCCGTGGACGAGGTATCCTTTATCCAACAGCAATTCTGCGAGGTACGCGCCATCTTGTCCAGTGATTCCTGTTATGAGAGCAGTTTTTGACATGTTATTCTTATCTCTTCAAATGTGCGGGTTTCTCTTTGTTTTCCTGATATTTATCTTCCCTGCCAATAGTCATCACCTACTGTCGTCCCTCTCCCTACTCCTTACTGCATACTGCGTACTTTCTTCCTGGCCTCTGACATCTGATCTCTGATCTCTGGACCAGACGCCGTCTTGTCCGGTGATCCCTGTTATGAGTGCTTTTTTTTGCATACTTATTCAATCATCTTTGCTGCGGTGCTTATCTTTGGGGCTTCCGTGAATTTGCAAATAGCTGCATACTGCTTACAGCTACTCCTTACTGCTTCGGCTTTCTATAAGAACTGACATCTGAAGCCTGACCCCTGACTTTTCTCTTATGACGTCTCCTCACTCCTCACTCCTTACTCATTACTCCTCACCATTCGCTGCCTACTGTCTACAGCCTACTGCTTACTTACTCTCTTCCTGACCTCTGACGTCTGGTTATGTATCCCAGCATTCCAGCATCTCATTTCTTCATTCCTGCAACCCTCAGAAAAAACCCGTCATACCGATCTACAATCACATCCCGATTCAAATATTTTTCAACGTATCTTCGGCCATTTTGGCCCATCTGCTCTGTCTTCTCAGGATCATCCCGTAGTGTTAACAACCTTTCAGCAAATAATTTTGGAGAGTCCGGCGGTACACAAACCCCGCATTCAGCCTTTTTAATCAGTTTTGCAGCAGCTGAATCAAGATCCAGTGAAGCAATAACCGGGCGTGCAGCACACATGCAGGCCAACAGCTTGGAGGGCAAAGAAAACTCTGCCAACCCCTTTCTATATGTAATTGTCCCAACTGAAGCTGAGGCCCAGATCAAAGGAACCATGTTTTCCGGCTGCGGTTCAATAAATATAACATTTTGTAATTGTTTTTTAGCAGCCAGAGATGACATGTTTTCCTTATGTTCCCCCCTGGCAACAAAGCAAAAAAGAATGCCTGATTCAGCCATCAAGATTTCAGCGGCCGACATAAGCACTTCCACCCCATGCGGAATGCCGATATTGCCGGCATACATGACCACAAAATGCTGATCTATATTATATCTTTGAGAGAATTCATTGCTTTTTGAGGTAGGTTTAATCGCCTGGGTATCGATAAAGTTTTCTATGACCTCAATACGTTCGGAAGGCACTCCCTTGTTTTTGATCGTCTCAGCCATGCTGTCGGATATGGTTAGAACTTGGCTGGAGAGCTTGTAGACCAGCTTTTCCATTCCGGTCAGTAGGGATAAAAGATATTTGCTTTGAATCAAACCCATCTTCACCGCCATGTCCGGATAAAGATCCTGGACATTATAGGCCATAGGACATCGCTTAAGTTTGCTGACAATCCAAGATATAATACCATTGGACAGGGGAGGGGAAGACGGAGCAAAAACAATATCCGCCTTGCCGGCTAAAAAGATACCTGCCAGCAGACTGGAAATGTTAAATGAGATAAAATTCAGAGCGCGATAGACAAGCCCGGATTTTTGAGGATTAAACACCGGAGCATAGACATAAGAACGGATGAGTTCAATGCCTTCCCATTGGGTACGCTCATACAATTTTCCACGGTACTCCTCCCACGTTTCACTTCGACCTTTCCGATAATGGGGGAAGGAAGTAACGATAGTTATTTTATGCCCTTTATCTTGCAATCCCTTAAATAGGGATCCATAAATGGGCATGAGTGGTCCCTGATACGGGTACCAGTAGAGCATGATGACAAGGATTTTCACATTATCTCTCTATGGAAAAAAACAAAGACAAGTAATCTTCCCAATAAAAAACAATGCATGCCATAAAATAATAACATAAAAAAATATAAGTTCTATTGGCGCTGGCTAGTAAGGGCAAAAGTACGCTACTTTATGCACGTTGCACTCAGCAGCGCGGAGGATGAAATCTTGCTTGCTCCCCTTAGGCACTTTTCGTAAGTGTTACTTATCGCATATCGCATTGCTTATTCGAATAATAATTCTGATTTTCCCCTGATCTGAGCGATTTTAGTGCAAAAAAACCCTCCACATTTGGGCAACTTTCTGGTATATATGGCTTTGTTGACGGCAAAGGCCATACAAAAAGCTACACCTAAAAAGTGGAGGGACGTATGAGCAACAATAGCAAACAACACAAAATCAAATGGGTTGAGCCAACAAATGAAAAAATTACAGGACGTGGTGGCTTGAGCCTCTTCGCAAAGTACTTGGAGAACATCCACATTATGCAGTTGCTGCTCCTTCCTCTGTTCGCATGCTTGCGGAAAAGCAAAAAGGGAGCCTCTGTGGAGGAGCTTTTCAATCAGATCATATGTAAGTTTCAGGATGGCACATGTCGCCACCTGTCCTGTTTTGATTAATTGCAGATAAATGAAGGATATGCGGCTTTGATTAAGACCTATCATGAAGACTTGGTATCCTCGCATACAGTCAAACGGTTCCTGAAAGCATTCTCGTGGCCATTGATCTCTAGCTTCCGAAAAATCCATCTGGCCATGTTCATCTGGCGACTTTGTATTTCCAAGCCTGATATTATCATCCTGGATGTCGATGCTATGGTCATGAACAACGATGACGCTGAAAAGCGTAAGGGGGTCAATCCCACATACAAAAATTGCAAAGGCTTCAATGCCCTGCAACTGATCTGGGAGGGATTTCTGGCCGACAGTACCCTCCGGACCGGAGAAAAACATAGCAACTCTGGACAGAGTGTTCAGCGTATGATCCGGCGTGCGGTGGAGCGAATTCGGACCTCCTATGACCCCGAGGTACCCATCATAATCCACTTGGATAGTGGTTTCATGGATCAAAAGATTTTTAAAGAGCTTGAGAAATTGCAAGTCGGATACATATGTGGGGGCAAGCTCTATAAAGAGATTACAGACATGATAGCCACTATCCCCCACAAGGAGTGGAAAACCTATTTTAGCCCAGGTACTGTGGAGGACAACCGGATTTGGGAATATGTAGAGTTCGGTGACTGCCGGAGTAGCTGGAAAAAATTCCGACGAGCCATATTTACCCGGCCCATGAGTGAGACCGGCCAATTGCTCCTGCCTTTTGTGCGACCCTGCCAAGTGCTCTATACCAACATCGGGCAAGGCTTTGCTATAGACGACCAGTTGCGCAAAGCCGGTTATGACTGGCTCTTGAAGCCTGAAGGTATCATCAACGTTTACCATCATCGCGGCTGTAGTGAATTAAGTTTCAGGTTATTTAAGGACTTTGGCAGCGAGCAGCTTCCCTTCAAGAACCTGGAGCCAAATTCGGCTTTTTATCATCTCATGGTTCTGGCCTATAATCTCTACCAGGCCTTTAAAGAGGACGTCTGCGGGGAAATCATTCCCGGCACAAGCTATCCATAGACATTACGCCGGAAGATTATCGACATAGGTGCAAAGATCATTACGAAATCACGGGAGTACGTCCTAAAAATCCCTGAAGCCATTTATTGTGCATTAAACTTTGAATCACTGTGGGCGAGGTGTAACAACCCACCCCAGTTCGCTCTAGCTTAGAGTTTTTAAGTCATGAGGATATTTCCCAAGGAGTAGTGCGTCCAAATTTTGCCATCAGACCCCCGTAAATAAGTTTATGACGCATTGTGTAAGTTTACAATTCTGCGTCGACTGGTCGTCGAGCGTCGTCATAAAGTAAACTCTCACCGTATTTGTACTACTTTTTGAAGAAATAGTTACACCATGGAATTTAATCGATCAATTTAGGTTTCCATCATTTGTTGTATTTGTGAAATATTGTTGAACAACTAAACTTCCCGAGCGGCCAATTTTGTAAGCAAAGTCAGGATATTGAATTAATCTTAGTATGTGATTAGCAAGCCCTTGTGGATTGTCAGAACACAAAAAGTCTTGACCATTTTTGCCTGGAATTCCTCTTACTCCATTAAAGGTAGAAACCAAAGCTCTTTGGGCAGCCATAGCATTTATGCTTTTTAACTTTATACCTGAGCCCGCTAGTTGTGGATTTATAAAAATTTTACCTTGTGATAGGAATGATACTTCATTTTCAATGAATCCATGGCCATATATACCTAACTCTGGATAATTCCATGTTTCTGATCCTTTGCCTCCAAGGTGTAATTCAGCTTCTTTGTATACTTCTCGTACGATAGGCCATATGTTTCTTATAAAAAAATGAATGCCATGTATTTTTCTAGCATCAGCTCCTCCTATATGTATTATTTTATACATTGATCCGTTATTGACATCTTTATATCGATGTAAATCAATATCAACGCCAAGTATACCATCTGGATATTTATTATATTTATATTTATAATCATAATAATCTGAATTAGATATAGCATAAAATTTCGTTGCATTACGCATAAGCCAGTCTTCTAACATGTATATTCTTTTTATTTCTGAACGCCAAGCATAATTTTTTATTATATTGCCCGTTCTTGATAGCTCTTCAAAAGCGCTTGATAAAACATCATGGCTTCGAACTATAAATTTTAATCCATGAATAGTATGTCCTATTTTATGAAGCAAAGCTGCAGGAGCCACCATTTCTACAATTATATCGTAGTAATTATAATTATTAAACTGCCATTGTATTTCCGCTTGTACAAATTTAATGATATGACTTTTTAAATATTGTTGAGATATAGCAGGATACATATTAAATTTTGATTTAATATATCTACAAATAGCGCTACCTTTATTTATGTTTAAAGGTATAAACTTAACATTATCATACTTTTGACACAATTCAATATCAATATGTTGTTTTAACAAAACAATATATGTAATTTCCTTATAATACTTTACATATTGATCTAATGAACTTTTAACAGCTATCTTATCTCCGGATATATATCCTGGACAGATTGGACTCAAAACTAATAGATGGTCATTTAATGGCATAAATATCTATATTTATTTTTAGGTAAATTATTATTAATAGTATAAAAATCAATTGAAAATTGATCTAAGATTTTCGCTGCAGTCCTGTATTGATTGACATTAATATTATATTTCCATTTATTTAATTGATTTTGATTATTTATAGTTATATTTTTAGTATTCGATAACTTTGTTGTTCGGGATGGCTTATTTATGTTTTTTAACATTTTGTTAACATTATTTAAAGACAAGTCTTGTGTCAATCTCGATAATACATCATTTGGATATAATATCATTTCTTCATAAGTAATAAATATAATATTCTTTTTGATTTGCTCATAAGATCTATGTAAAGGTATTTTGTCAAGGGTCCATTCTAAAACAAACTTTTCAAGCATAGTCCCTTTATGCAGTATTGATTCTGCAAACTTTATGTTTTCAACGCTTAAGTATTTTTCACAATACCTCCTATCGTTCAAAAATGCATAAAGAAAATGTTCCCATTTAGCATTAGTCACAGAGTTTGCTTGGCTAAGTGGATGTCTTATAAATACAACATGTTGAGCATCTATATTATTAATCAATGCATTTATCATGGGTAATCCATGAACTACTTTAAATAGTGTTCTGTTTGTTTTTTTCCAAAAAGATCTTCTCCAAAATCTCCAATTTTCATTAACCCTTATGCTTGCTTTTTGCAGCCCTTCAATATATTTATAAATATTTGATAACTGTTCGGGATATGGACAACAAAATTGACCATCTGTTGCAATTGGTAATTTATTTATTACTTGAAAAGGTATAGTGTGTATACTTAATGGTTGATCTACAAATCGTATATTTGTATCTAAGCATAGAAGTTCCAATAACCAAGTACTACCTCCTCTTCTATTTGCTAACAATAAAATATCTTTTTTATCTTTAAAATCATGCTTTGAGAATGAATATATACAATGTTTTAGAGAGCTTTTTAAATATTTCATATTTTAATTCTTTAAACCTGAATTGAGCGGTTTAACTATTGACAAATTATAATAAAACATAGGTATGGCAGGTTTCCTGGTTTTTAAGTAATTTACACCTAAAAGGGGTAAGAGCGAAAATCTTCGGAATGCCGCCAGTCCAGGCTTCTCAAGTGTTATATTGCATCAGAATCAATCATCTTAGGTTAAAACCAATATGGATTGTGACGACCTTCTGAGGTCGGCTCAATCCATTGTTCAAGAAGCCCTATCAGTTTACGTTATTGGCACACAAATTGATAATAAAGAAATGCGATTTTTACGGGAAATCGTAACACTATACCATTATACTCTGTTATAATGGAAAATCAATCGAGCAGGAACGACCTTCTGAAACTGGCGCGAAGCGGCTTACTTGAACAATGGTCATTGTTGATATTGTTGTTAAAAAAATAATTGTGCAATTTAATAGCTAATTAAACGAGAAAAACTTCGCAACATGTTTGAATTCATTTATTTTAGTGAATATGTGACTAAAAACATCATCAAGTATATATAACCTAAGTACATGACAATAATTTCGCAACATGTTTGAATTCATGAATTTTCGTGCCTATATGACTTAATATATCATCAAGTATATCTAACCCGTAACGAAAAATACTGACAGCCTTACGTCCATGGCTTTTTATTTTTATTTTTTTAATCTTATTTTCAATAGTGCCGACTTTATACGCCCATGCAAAAGCAATTGCTAATAAAGCTGTCATTTTACTCAAGCGTTCATAGTTGTTTAAGTGCGTTGATTCAAAATCAAATCCTTTAGACTTTAGTGCTTTAAACATGGTTTCAATACCCCATCTTTTGGCATAGTCTTCAAGTGCTGTATAAACACGGCTTTCAGTAACAACAATTACAAGCTCACCATTTTTTGATTTCGTACCAATAAAAAATAGTTGTAAACCCCATAAATATCTTTTGCCTTCTAAAATCTTTGTTTGTCCTATAGCTATATTTTTAAAAAAGTTTTTAACTGGAGCAAGATCACCACTTTTTTTATTTATTTTATATGAATCTTTTATACGTATTCTTACACTAATACCAAGAACACGAGTCAAATATATAAACCAATCGGTACCAACAAACTCTCTATCTGCTACTAAGCAATCTATGTTCTCTTTTCCAAATACTTTTATATATCTATTAATCAATGATATTCGTTCTTTTGTATTAGAGTTTCCCTGTTTAGGTAAAAATATCCACATTATTGGTATTGCTAGGCCATCAGTCGCAATTGCTAATGTCAATATATTAATATCTAGTTTTCCAAACTTCCAATTTGTTCTATCTACTGCAAGTACGACATTTTCGCCATAAAACCCACATATTTTCATTATACATAAGGCTATATCATCATAAGAAAAAGTAAATTTTGCAAAGAAATTTGATATTCTTTTGCATCTTGACTCTTTATTTGCTTTACCATCCATCTTAATTGCAATTTTTGATAGGGAAACTGAACGTGCTTTAAATAAAGCAGTGATGAATAATGCAACTAACTGAATCCTGGCTGCATTCCAATCAAGATGTTTACCAAGTTCTTTCTTCGTAATTTCAATATGATGCATAGCGACCCCCTTTGGTTTTAGGGGATCGTTATCAGGTTGTGGAATATAAATCAAGATAAATATGATATTATTTTTTATTGAAGCGCTCAAAATAGCCTCATAGAGGCCGATGTGAGTCCATTTAACATGAATTTCGAAGCTTTTATAAGCTTTGAGTCAAGAAATGTCAAAATTAGAATAAAATTTATAAAATGTAGTTTTTAAAATATTCACAGCATAACTGCATCTTAAGTTACAAAAAATTGTCCGGTACTAAGATATATAACCCAAAACGAAAAATACTGTCAGTCTTAAATCATGGCTTTTAATATTTATATCTTATAATCTTATTTTAATAGTGCCGACATTATATGCCTATTCAAAAACAATTGCAAATATAGCTGTCAATAAACAAAAGCGTTTATAATTGTTTAAGTGCGTTTATTCAAAATCACAACTTTAAACATTAGTGCTTTAAAAATGGTTTCAGTACCCGATCTTTTAACATGGTCTTCAAGTGCTGTATAAACACGGCTTTCAGTAAAAACAATTACTAACTCACTGTTTTTTTTCGAATCAATAATAAATAGCTGTAAATATTATAAATATCTTTTGAAATCTAAAAACTTTGTTTGTTCAATAGCTATATTTCTAAATAAATAATTAACTGGAACAAAAACGCTGCTTTATTTAAATATTTTATATGATTTTATGGTACGTTTACTTACGCTAATACCAAGAACACGAGTCAAATATATAAACCAATCAGTACCAACAAACTCTTTATCTGAAACCAAACAATCTATATTCTCTTTTCAAAATACTTTTATTGGCCCTGAGGAACTGAAAACCATACAGGAGCTCACCTACCGATACAGGGATCAGGGACGAGCCAAAATCTTCAAGGTCTTGTGCCGGCATTGGGACTGGAGGCAGCCCAACGGCTGGCTCAAAGACCGAGCCTGCCGGGATGTGCTGCTTGCCTTGGAGCTGCAAGGAGCCATCGAGCTCCCCAAGCGCCGCCATCACGGCTCAGGCAGCAAAAAGTACATTGAGTACCGAAGATTTCTGTTTAAAGCCCCTGCCCAATCAAAGGGCAGGCTTCGCGGTTTTGCTCTTTGACACTTTCCATGGCCCGGCAGAGCCAAAAGGAAAAGCTCTGGGACCAGCTGGTGCACCAGTAACATTACCTGGGCCTAGCCTGTCATCGTGGGCTCCCATCCCAAGTGCCTGGCCGCCAACACCAGAATCTTCTGCCGGGTCTTGGGGTCCTTTTACCTCACCCCCGGTGTGGCTGGCCGAGACCTTTGTGGACTCCCCCCGGTTCCAAGGCACATGTTACTGGGCTGTGAAACCTGAACCCACTTTTGACAGGAAAAGTTACGTCAAATCCAATGCCTACTATTTCGATAGAGGAGAGTTCCTTTGATTCTGATGATATGAGCGCGTCATTTGTAAGTCTTTGAAATATAATGACATTACAAAACTCCCGGTTTTATTAGAAATGTCAATACTTTTCACGAAATAAAAAAAACTGTTTTTTTTAATTTTTCAGAAAGATCGTTTGCAATTTTGAAACCAGACATTACTGACACTTTCTAAAATTTAACATGTACTTATCAAGAAAAGATAAGAAACCAATCGAATAAAAAAAATGCATGCCATGAATGCTTAACCCACCAGTAAAATTGAGTTTTATAAACGCAAATCCTATTAATAATATGATAAATATGTATAAATATTTAATTTCAGAATTCATAATATTATGCTTTTTAATTTTTATTATAGTTTTAAAAACAGATATCAATAATATACAAAATAATAAAAAGCCAATTATACCTAGCTCAGATAACACCTCAATAAAGACATTATGAGCAAAAAATGTTTTAGAATTACCGTAGCCTACTCCAAATATGATATTGTCTATAAATTCATTTATAGCAATATTATAACCGCTTAATCTGCCTAAAATGGTTATGGAAGCAGAACCCTCAATAAGTAATGAGTCAACATAGTACATTAGGTTTTCATAAGGCAAGACATAGGCTAAAGGTAATGAAAATAAAAATATTGAAATTACACATTTAATTTTAAACCTTATGTTTGATTCAAATAATATAAACATTATTAAAGTAGTGAAAAGTGAAATCAATGTACCTCTCGATGCAGAACCAATTATAAAAAAAAGAAATATTGGAATTAAAACAAAATATAAAATACTATTTTTGTTACTTTTATTATACAAACTATAATATATTTTTGTAAAAGAAACGATAACACCAATTGAATAAGTAATGCTTATTAGTTGATAAGCACCTCTGTAGATGTTTCCATCTTCATCATAAAAATTAATAATATACATATGTGCAGAATTATCAGACGATATAAACTCATATATAAAAGGAATTAATAAAATAAAAGGTATAACCCATGTTATGTTAATAAATTTGTTAGCATTTTTAATCCCATCGAGCATTTGAATACCGAAATAAGGAGCTAATACTAAAAAAGGAAGATAATATATTTTTTTAACGTATGTACTTGATTCAAAGAATAAAGCAAAATTAAACAAAGTATAAGCTATAAATACTAAAAACCATATATCTATACAATTAACGTTATTAATAGAATTGCATTTGCTTTTTAACCATCCACCTAAAACGTAAGACACCACAAGAAAAATATGCATTGCACCAGTTAATAAAGAAAAGGGTCTTATATAAAGCAAACTTAGTACATAAAAAAACAAAATTGTACCATTAAGTTGTATAGCTAAACTAATATAAGGCTTCTTACACAAATAGCAAAATAAACACATAATGCATATAATAAATAGTATTATATAAATATAATAATTTGATGATAGTGATATCAATATACCTATTACTACCGATAGGGTAAATAAAATAATGTAATAAAATTTCATACTATACACATTAACTAGAAATAACTATTACCACATAAAGTAACTAGATATAGTTGCTCTCTGTCCTCAATCCGTAGATGATTGAGAAGTATTTGACCTTTTAGTCAGTATTTTTCCAATCCGCACATCATCACCAACGTGGAAGTGGATAAGGCCAATGTCTCTGATAATGAAATCCTTCAGGAAACCATTGAGCACCGGGAAGAAAAAGACCTTCAACCCGAAGTAGAGCTCACCGACAACGGTTTTGAAAGTGACGAAAATCATCAAGCCTTAGCCGAAAAGTGAATTGACCTTGTTGCCCCGCCCACCGGGGAAGCACCAGATAGGTTTGGAGTTCTCGACTTTGAACTTGACGAATCAGATCACACCATGAAGTCCTGCACAATGGGGCATGAATGCCAGGAAAATAAAGTCAACCATAAAAATAAAAAGACCAGCAGTTACTTTGATGACAATACGTGCCGGGCATGCTCGCATAGTCAGGACCCCCCGGTCAAGATCACCAAGCGCAAAGCCAAGGTGGAGTGGAACTGGAGCAAACCCCGGCTGGAGCTAAGGCGTCTCATCTTTGAACAGGACCAGGACAACATAGAGCTTTTCCGGCTTCGATCTGGCGGAGAAGCTGTCATGTCAGAAACTAAAAATACCCTGGGACTCAGACGTTTCCGGGTCAGAGGCTTTGCCAAGGCCGAGCTGGCCATCTTTTTTGCGGTCACAGGACTAAATATCAAAAGGCTATTTAACTGGCTTGTGGCTCACCCAGGGAGTAGTGCGTCCAAGTTCTGAAAAAATGGGTTTATACAGGCTTTATTAACTTTTTTCCGCCCTGTAGAGGTTATCAATTGGCCTCAGGAGGCTAAGCATATTGGCCTTGCCGCCTGATACACTTAAAATTCGTAACACTAAGCTTAGTTTCATAGCATTTTGGGCACTCCGGTCTTTTGACAAATCGAGTTTTTGCACCGGCATCTAAATATTGATTTAAGAGATTTTACGTAAAAATCGTCTCAAATCTTTGTTTACTTCTATCGTCTTATCACTGAATAGTTACAATGATTTTATTTACTCTTTGAACCAAACTTTGCCTTTAAGAGTATTTAACTTTTCTTTTGGAATCATCATTCGATTGACACTAACAGCCTCTTTGTGCTCCAGCATTTGATCTGTCTTTCCTAAGATTTTATCGTGAATAAGCGCATACGAAGCATAATCCCTTGCAACAAAAAAATCAAAGATTTCTTTGGCTGAGTACCCGTGTATTCCAAAATTGCCAATCTCAAATATAATATATGGTCGTACTCGTTGTATTATTTCTTCTGCCCCCCGGAACACAAATAATTCGTACCCTTCGGCATCGCATTTGATAAGTTTTGCAGCACTAAGCTCAGGCCACTCTTCAACAAGCGAATCAAGTTGTTTTAATTCCACTTCTATTGCTGATTTTTTCGATGCATATCTATTAATATGGGATAATCCGGATAATCTGGAACCGTTGTTCGCCGAAACTACAAGAGGTAATTTTTCATTTATCTCTGAGAGACCAAAAGGAAATAATTGAACTCCCTTCAGTCGCATTAACTTGATCGCAAGGCTTGTGCTAAGAGCATAATACGGATCTGCTTCAAAAGCGAAAACCCTTCCTGTATTACGATATAACCAGTAGGTCCAATCTGCGCCATTTGCGCCAACGTCTATAGTGATATCTCCCTTACCGATCAAAAAAGGAAGGATATTAACTTCAGGGTCTGGGGTTTGTCTAACCAAAAGGAGGTAAATGAATCGAATTGCCTGTAAGGCTGCAACTGGTCTATAGCCAAACATCCTAATCAGCTTTGTTTTAACCTGTTGTACAAACATGAATCTCACGTGACCTTTTTATAATCAAATGAATAATTTTTTACAAAGCCATGTACTATAAAAAAACAAGTTTGAAAGAATTGATCGTAACTGCAATTCTACTTTAAACATTCCTCAACAATTTTTTGTGCCTGCCTGCAAAACTGCTCAGCAAGGCCCTGGACCCTAAAAAAGCATTACAAAAATCTACAACCAAAGACGATTCAGGAATTCAGGAATGCAATGGTTTTCAATTGAAATCAATAAAATTTCAGGGGTAATATTACTGTATTAATTTAATCAGTTAAAAATTTTGCAAACTCATCGGGTTGCCTTTCCTTAACAAATAATTCCATTCCTTCGGTGTTTAGTTTTATCTCTCGATTTGAAGCTTTCACAATAGCGGAACAAAGTTGTTCTTCATTCATGGGCTCTATCGTCAAGCCAAGATTATAGTCTTTGATTAATTTACCGATTAAACCTCTGCCAGGCCCTATAACAGGCTTTTTATAAAAGGCTGCATGCCCGATTATACCACTTGAAGCTTCAGATCCAATATATGGCGCTAAAATAAAATCAGCACGTATAAATAGTTTAGCAGTCTCAGCGTTAGTTAAAAAATGATCTATTAAAATAAGTTCGAGCTCTGAATTATTTTCCTTTATATGTTTTAACTGGCAAATAAAACTTTCCCTGTTTTTTTTGCCAAGCTTGCCAGCAAAAATTACCTCTATATGAGAAGAAACAGAAGGCGGTAAAACCTGCAATGCATCAAGAACTGTAAAAATGCCCTTTCTTTCTGAAAGCGCACCAAATAGCAAAAATTTTATCCTTCCATCCTCTTCATCCTCTGTTGCATTAGCAGGGTCAACCTGAGGAGAGGGTAGTGGTAGGACAGGATCTGGCAAGCTATTGAAAAGCTTTTTTTTTCTGTAATGATCATTTAACTCTATAGCTTTTTCCTTGTCATTTAACAAGAAGATTCGATCGATTTTTTCATTTCGTAACATCCAGGAGATTTGAATTTTTTTTCTGGGGCTGAGTAAAAAATCATTTAATAACTTGCCAGATCTTCCTAACGGGTTAAACAGGATACCTCTTATATTTCCAGGCAATGATTTTCCTATACGCCCGCCAAGAGCTAATTGGTATTTGTTTAAAAACATTAGGCAACAAGTGTTTATTTGATGTTTCTCTCCTGTTCTTTTAACTATTTTCAGTTCTTTGCTGGCCTTTTGGACTTTTGATTTCGTCTTATCAAGTATTTGCTGCTCTTTTTCACTTGGATGTTCAATTACAACCGCATTTGACCAGTTTGCAGGTAGATTGAAATCAGCCAGACGATCAATCGCCAGATGGTGAATGAGAAAAATAAATTTTCCCGCTGAAGCATTTTGAACACGATACTTTATTAAATGGGAAATATATTCTATGTGATGACCAGCAACTTCCAGGTCAAAAAATAAAAAGACTGAGTGGCTCTGACTTTTACTACTGTCTATCCCTACCAATCTGTTCTCCTCACCATTTTATCTCCTCACTCCATCACAGTTTTAACATACCACCGATAAATATTTTCCGTCCAACCCCGCAAAAAGATTGAGGCTCTCCGGCCTAGTTTGTTCAGACGGAAGAAGTTCAGGAGTTTGCGGGGAGTGCCGTCGGGCATTGTTGTATCAAATCTTAGCTGCCCATTGTAGCCCGCAATGCCTTGAATGGTCTCGGCCAGTACCCTGATGATGCCGTCTTCTCCGGTGCCGACGTTGATATGAGAGCACTCATGTGGGTCCTGATGCAGATGATCCAACCGTTTGGTGTTAAAAAGCGATGTACGCCGCTTGTTGCCGTGGACAATATAGCCCTGGCGTAATTATCGTTAGCAGTTGATAACCTAAGATAACCTAACCGGCTGCCGCCTGGACCCACGCCGTGGATGAAAAAACGGTGTTCGGCCTTTCAAACATTCGCCTCCAGCCCAAATAGTTGGGCAAGTACTTAGTGGCTACACCGTGAAAACGTTTAATCCACTCCTTTAATCGACTGTGATAGGCATTGACGTTTTGAATATGAAAAACTGGATTCTGTTCATGAACATGCTTACTGGGTGCAATGATTCTATATTGAATCTTCTGAGCATTAACGAATCCCCATAGAGCATTGCCTCCATCAATACACAAGATGTTGTCGCTCCCGACTTTACCGAAGAGAACTTGTGTAATAGAGGCGGTTGTCTGGTCTGTAAGTACGGCATCAATTATGGCTCCTACCCTGTCTCGGGCTATCAGCACAGGGACCTGTTCACGGGAAAGTCCGGGAGATTTGGCCTTTCCACCGCGTTTTCTGGATGGTCTGGTTAAATTTCGTTGACCTTTGAAAGACTCAAGAAAGTAAGTTTCATCAGCTTCGGCAATTCCATCAAGCTTGCTTGCGGTGTCTTGCTGAATAGGTGCAAGAAATCGATGCCGCCACCGAAAAGCTGTGGATATAGCAACTGTACATCTTTCTGCAGTCTTTTTGATGCTTATAGATTCCTTGAGAGCAATTGCCATATTTAACCATTGTTCTTTTTTACGAAGATGGGCCAATGATGTACCTGTAAGCGAATTGAATGTACGATTACAATCCATACACATGAATCTTTGTAATCCGGACTGTATTCCCCATTTCTTAACTTTTAATGATTTACAATGTTTGCATTTAAGATCTGACAAGATGCGACTATCGATTATAGATACTACTTTCTTAAAGGAATCAATTTCATCAATTGCTTTCTTGATTTCTTCTTTCTGTTCAGGAATCAGATCATCGATCATGGCCAATAAAGTTTGAAAGATAGATTTATCCATGGTGCTCTCCTTTTAAGTGCAGTATACTGCATTTCTCGGAGGAAAGCAACTGTTAATGAGAATTAAGCCATAGCCCTTGTCCATCAGGAATTCTGCCAGATATGCTCCGTCCTGGCCGAGATGAGCGCTTTCTTGCTCATTGGTTTTCATTAATTTTTGATCTATAAAGCTCAATATAGCGCTTTGCTACGGTTTTGGAGTCTAATAGTTCCAGAACTTTATTCCGTGCATTTTCACTCATTTTTAAAGATTCTGATCGATTTAGACAAAATTTGATGCCATGTGCCAAATCTTTTGATTCAAAGGGTCTGGCCAAATATCCGTTTTCCTGATGATCGAGGATATCTAATAAACCAGTTGCAGCAAATGCTACCACAGGTGTTCCACAAGCCATAGCCTCGGTAGCGGTTTGTCCAAATGCCTCCTGTTTAGACGGCACCACCATCACATCAGCCGCGCTATAGAGAATGCGCAGAGAGATATCATCGTGCAGCCTTCCCAGGTAGCGGACAGGAAAGGGGAATTGAGGCGGACTTTGCGGCTCACTGCTACCGAACACAGCCAGTTCAATATCATCCGCTGAGAGGCAGGATAAGGCCTTGGAAAGCTCCAGAAAACCTTTCCTCTCATCGCCAGTAGCGTTCATGGCCCCGAAAAGAATATGCTTTTTGTCATGCGGCAAGCCCAGTATGTCTTTGGCCTGCTGTTTGGCAACTGGCTTGAACCTCTCAATATCTATGGGATTGGGCAGATTGACCACAACCCTGTTACGAAAGAGATGGCTCTGCTTGGCGCATTCCGCCAGCCAACTACTCAAGCCATTAACAGTAAGTTGCGATATCTTGGAATACTGCTTTTGCTTGCGGGCAAAGATACGACTACTGAGATCCTTTTCTTTGGCTGATTTAAGCACAGGGCATTTGCCGCATGCAGATGCATACTTACCACACCCGTCATCATAATGGCATCCGCCGGTAAAGGCCCACATATCATGCAGGCTCCAGACCATCGGCTTACCTATCTTGGCCAGCTGCTCAATGCGCACAAACCCGCCAGCTATCCAGTGCAAATGGACAATGTCAGGATCGACCTCGGATATTTTCCGCAGCACCCCGGAAAAGGGCAGCCAAGCCGGATGAAAAGGCTTTTTACGCCACTGCGGATAGCGCTGCAAAGGCAATTGATCCAGCGTAGGCCGCACTCGACCCAGGCCTTTGCCAATTTTTGTCTCCGGCCCAATAACCGTCGGATCATCACTGGCTTTTGTCTGCACCAGCATGCGTGAGTCGATATCAGCATTGAGCAATGCCCTATGCAGCCTATAGGAAGCGCGGGCAGCTCCGCCGTTGATGTCTGAGGTGTTAACGAAAAGGATTTTCATAGTTTAGTAGCTTCTATAAACATTGATTCGTTACCCTTTCTGGGTAAATTGTCTTCATTCAAATCAAGAGGATAAAAAGGAAAATCGTCAAAATTTGAAGTATTACATATCATTTGCTCAACATTGCTGAATCCGGCAGCATATAATTCTTTTGATAAAGAAAAGAAATCATATAACCATAAATGTTTTTCACCAACTTGGCATAAACTTACATTTTGTTTTTTAAAAGCAGATGGAAATAATTGGCTTACAAATTTACAATAGTGTTTTACAATGATATTCATTACCTTATTAAAAGATATTTTATTTATGATATTTTTTTTCTGGTTTGATTCTTGAATTAAATTTTCTCCAGTGCGATTATAAATGTATGATAACAAGGACCTTTTGTTCTCTGTATTATTGCGGACATTTTTATAGAGAGTCCCCAACTCACCTCCAGGATATTTACGAACAAGCTGATCAATTATTTCAAGAACAACAAATTCGGCTTTTTCATGATCTCCACTACGTCTTTTTGTTAAGTACTCTTGGCACATCTCTTCAAGATCAGGAGTTACAAAACGTGCCAGCCCCCCCCTAACGAGTATTCTATGTATCTCACTTAAAAAGGAATTTATGTCACTTTTAGGTATATGTTCAATAAAATGTGAGCAGTATACAACATTTACTGATTCATCTTGGAGAGGTAATCTGCCGAGTAAATTAACTTTTTTAACAGATTTGCTATGACAATTAAAGTCCATATTTATCCAGTTTCTATTTTCAAGATAAATAGAACCACAAGCCAAATTAACACAGAATAACTTACTATCCATTTCCATATTCAACTCCAACGTTATCCTAATCAGGGCGTATATCTAAAGTGTTTGTTTTCGAGAAGTGGTGTTGTATAATAATTTCTAAAGTTTATGTACAGTTTTGATATTCTCGATGTTAATGTCTGTATTGTTTGTGCGGAAAAGTTTTATCTAATGACCATGCGTATTAATTTCCTTGCTATCAACCTAATACATGAAGGTTGAATAGATTTGAGATGATTGGTTAGTCTTTTTAAAGCAATATCGTGCTCAATAAGTTCAAACAACTCTAACTTTGGTAAAGATTTATTATTCCATACACTAATATCGAAAGTTGATTTACCACAATGAGTTCCGCTCCCATCATGACCAATATTCTGCACCAATTTCTGTGTAGGATTTAAACATAATCCATCATTCTTAAATATCGTCGCATACCAAAAAATGGCCCAGGTTCGTATTCGTCCTTCCACGTTCCCTTTGACCTGGCCCCAAAAGTTATGTGCCCCATCAAGATTGAAACGCTTTATTTCTTCCTTTGAAAAATCCCGAACCAATTTTTCCGGATCGCGCTCGAAATATTGCCACCGCTCCGCCCAGGTAGCCCAACCCCAGCAGTTCATGACCCGCCATAAAAAAGTGTCCGGCAGGCCTTTAAGATCAATTGGATAATTCCAGCCACTTATATGCCAAACCTTCTTTTCATCTTTATAAAACTCAAGCGCCTCATTCATGAACCGCAAGAAATAGGGGCTGGTCACCAGATCGTCTTCCAGAACAATCACCCGCCCATAAGTGTTCACTATCTGTGTTACGCCATCAATTATGTTGTCAGCCAGCCCCCAGTTTGATTCCCGTTCAATTATCTGAAGATCGTTAAATCCTTGTATGGATTTAATATAATCTCGAACTTCTTTAACTTTTATCTCATCCTGTTCACCTTTAGGCCCATCTGAAAAGACAAAAAGCTTGCTGGACGAAACTAACTCGTTTTTTTGAAGCGCTTCTATTGTCTGTTGTGTATGCCATGGGCGGTTGTAGACGAATAAGGCAATTGGAGATATTAACTTCATGAACAATTCAGCTTTTTTTCTGCGCTGAATACGTATAATAACGTTTTACGCACAATGCATCTCTATTGTTGTTCCAGCATCAGCTCTGCACCCTGATCCATTTTTTCGCGTTTTTCCCGGCCCTAGATATCGCTTTATTCTGCACCCGCGCATCCCCTTGCCCCTTTTTGTAAAATCCGGCCAGACAAAGCTGTTTTGACGAGCTCACGCCAATATACACCAGCTCTCCGGATCCTTTTTGGAGATGGAAATCTTCTCCGCATCAAAAGGAAACGGGGTGATGACCACCTCTTCAATGCCGGCCGGAGAGCCGTCCGTGGCTTTTTCTTGAGGAATTTGGGCTTGGGGTTTAGTTGTGGTCATATGCTTTGGGACTTACTCAGGTGGTTTTTACATCCATTCTGTGTGCGCATACTTCAGCAATCGAGGCCTGGGCGCCCTTAACTTTGAATTCCCCCAGACTATTCGTTCTTGGCCAAGTCTATATTTGGCTTATGTTCTTTGTGCCTTTATCAGGAAGAAAATTGAACTGAGATTTTGAGTTCGAACCTCTATGGTAAAAATCAATCCATTCGTTCTGAGTAAAAGTTACTTTCCATAAAAAAAACTGAATTTACGGACTTCGCATAAGGTATATAATTCATATCTTTCAAAAAAGACGAAATTTCATGTTCAGCAATAGTTTCAATAGAGTTTTTTAAAATTTCTACGATTATTACTTTTGGAATATATTTATTCCAATTATTTGATCTCAATACAGACAAATCTTCTCCTTCAACATCAACATTTAAAAAATCAAATTGCAGATTATTATTTAAATATCTATCCAAAACAGAAGTTAAGGTTTGCGTTTTTAGATCTTTTAGCTCGACCAATTGATACTTATTTTTTTCAATTCGTGCTTCAGATAATTCTTTAGAAAAGCTGTTTAAAGCTGGCTCATTAAACATGTAATAAGTCAATGTTTGTTCTTTTTCAGAGATAGGTACTTCTAAATTAATATCTCTCTTTCTGTTTTTTTTAAAAATCTTCATACTCCCAGGAGTAGCATCTATATTAATTCCTCGCCATCCTTTTTTATAAAAAAAATAAGTATTCGAAAATCGTTTCGGATGGTGTGCGCCAACATCAACGTAAAATCCATTTTGTTGTTTTTCAAAAATACGTCTTAAAATCATATCCTCACCTTCCTGAGAATATGATTTTAAAGCGAAACCATCAAAAATTGTTTTTTTGAATCTTGCTAATCTGTTATAATGTTTTTCTGAAATAATAGACTTTAATTTTTTTTTCATGCTATTACCGACCTTGCACTTCGTATTAAGTTTAATGACTTTGTAAGGCAACTAAAATTTGGCCTAGTTTTAGAAAAAAATGCAAGAGCTATATATGCTGCAAAACCATATGAGATAACGGTAGCAACAGCAGCGCCCATAATCCCGATATAAGGCAATAATATAAAATTTAAAACCACATTAATTACAGCTCCTAATGCTGTATTGCGTGCAGAGATTATTTGTAAATTTTCAGTAAGTAGCCATCTACTACTTGCAACTCCCATAGCTACAAATATTCCTGCCCATATATGTAATGCCAGCACCCCACCTGCCTGGCTATATTCCTGCCCATAGAGCAAATTCACCACCCAGCCGCTTAAAAACGTGGTTGGCAGGGCAACGGCTATTGCCAGCCAGACCATGAGGTCATACAGCCTTTGCAGCCGGTCGTAATAGAGCTTTTCGCTCTGTTTTTTGGCATTCAGGATAGCCGGAAAAAGCGACTGGGTGATAGCCATGGGAACAAAATACCAAGCCTCTGACAATCTGACCGCAGCCGCATAATTTCCCACGGCCTTGTTGTCCAGCATCATCTTGATCATGACCTGATCTATGCGCATATAGACCATTACCACCAGGCCGGAAAGAATCAGCGGCCAGGAATCCCTGAGCAGCAGCTTGGCCTGGCTAAGCTTGAATCGCCATTTAAGCAAAGGGATTTTTTGCTTAATATATAAGGAAAGCAGAACTGCGCCCTTGATTCCATGCTGGAAAACAAAAACCCAGGCAAACCAGATAAGCGAAGCCCCTGACCAGATCAAGGCCAGTTTGACAGCCGAAGCAGCAAGTAGTCCGACAACACCGGCAATTGCAGAAAGCCTGGCCAGAACCTGGGAGTGGAAATAGAATTCTACAACCTCAAAGGCTTGCAGCACATGCCCGGCGGCGATGATCATGACAATGAGCTGGGTCAGGGGGTCGCTGTCTGTAAGTTGGATGGCTCCGAAAACAAAAACTAACAGAAATAGGCCGCCTAAAACCCTAAGACCGAATGCTGTACCCAAAAGCTCATCCCGGCTGTCCGGGTCCTGGACCGCATTCCGAACCACTATATTATTCAGCCCCAGCTTGGCAAAGGCCCCGAACAGGGCCACAAAGCTCATGGCGAAGCTTAAGATGCCGAATTTATCCGGCCCCAAATACCGGGCCACATACACACCGACAAACAGCCCCACCACAAGGCGCAGGACCTTGTCCGCCATGAGCCAGCCGGTGTTGAAGAAGTATTTTTTAAAGCCTTGGTGGTGGAAGGCTTGTTTGATTTTGGCTAGCAAATAACTAATGTTATCCGTTATATGTTGTCAGGTCGAGAAGCTTAGGGCCGAGGGCCTAGGCGCAAGGGCCGAGGATGACGGTGAAGGTCATTAAAATGCTATCTGTTATCAGTTATCAGAGTTCAGGGACAAGGGCCGAAAAAGCGGAAGACGCATGGCGTAAGAGCGGATGCTCAGTCTGCATCCCGCCAACTTTCTATCACCCCCAAGCACACCTCATTCATCTCCTGCGCCCTCTCCGGCCTGCCTGCCTCAGTATAGCAACGAAACTCAGGGGCATTTCCTGAGGGCCGGAGGTGGACAATCTCCTGGGTGTCAAAGATAATCCGCAGGCCGTCGGTTTGATTCACTGCATCCACATGGCCGAAATGCGGCCCAAAGATTTCTTCAATCCGGGATCTATTTGTTTGCTCATCCTGGGTTGAGAAGTAATCCAAAACTTTGTGGCTTGTGGTTACTGGAAACGAGGTCAATCGGTCGCTGGCTGTATATCGCTTGGGGAGAGTGTTCAGCAGGGAGCTTAGCGGCACCTGCTGCTGTTTGGCTTGGGCCAATAAAGAAATAATGACTATCAGAGGATCTCTGGTCGGTAGGGGTAGCAGCTTGCGATCTTTCAAGTCAAGCTCTGATTGAGTCAAAAATCCGCCATTGGCTTCATAGCCCACGATCCGCGTATATCCATCCTGTTCTGCCTGCTGCATTCCGGCAATCACATAGGGCGATCCAATCCGGGTTCGGTATACAGCCGGGAAAAGACCGCTTTTTTCCAGTGCGGTATTGCTGCTGACCGGAACCACAACAGCATCAGCCTGCACGTACTTGGCGCACAGGATCCCGGCCACATCGCCCCGCAGCCAGTTGCCGCATTCATCGCTGATCAAGGGCCGGTCTCCGTCCCCGTCAGTGGACACAATGGCATCAAATCCATAGACAGCCGACCATTTTTGGGCCAGTTCCCGGTCTTCGGCCCGAATGGCCTCGGTATCCACTGGTATGAACTCTTCGGATCGGCCAAGGGGGGTGACTGTGGCTCCCAAGCTTTCCAGAATGGTCTGGGTCAGATCCCGGCCCACTGCACTGTGGGCATAGAGCCCGATATTGACCCCAGCCAGGCAGGAGGAGCCAAAGAAATCTGTGTACCGCCGGACATAGAGATCTTGAGCCCGATCATGGGGGTAGGGGAGGGCAAAGGGCTCTTTGAGCATGCCCTGGAGATCAAAGATATCTTCCGGAAGGTCTATGTCCTGGGCCAGAATGCAGGCTTCGTCTGCTTTTAAGATCTCGCCTTCCTGTTTGGTGAACTTGATCCCGTTTCGATCCCCAGGGATGTGGCTGCCAGTGACCATGATGGCCGGCCTGGTTTTCAAAAGCCCATAATAGGTCAGGGCCGGTGTGGGGATTTTGCCGCAATAGTCCAGGGTGTATCCGCGGTCGGTTATCGTTCTGGAAACAGCGCCCATGATCCGGTCCGTGCTCTCTCGCAGATCTCCAGCCACAGCCACGTCCATGCCGGCCTTTGCCTGGCCTGTTTCCTCCAGAAACTGGAGAAAGGCCGCAGTGTAGGCGTAGCAGACCCAGTCCGTCATATCCGCGGCCAACCCGCGCGCACCGCTGGTCCCGAATTTGACTTTGGTTGTGGCTGTGAGGTCTTGGAGGTGCATATTTATCGTTATTCGTTCCTCGTTCTTCGTTCTTCGTTCGCCTTCTGCGCGTTCCTCGTTCTTCGTGCTTTGTTCTTCGTTGAAGAAAAAGAAGGAACAGCAAAAGAGTTGGTGGTCAATTGTTTACCGGGTTTTCAGGTAGCGGATAAGGCCGCCGATTTTTGAGCGGGCGTGAGCTGCTTGTTCGTATAAGGTATCGAATTGTTCCTGATTGATATGGGTTCTGTCTAATGCCCGATAGAGCTGGCTTTGCACTTCGCTGCAGGAGCGCTGGGCGTAGGCGAGAAATCTGACAAATTCTTTGTTTGAGCCACCGTCAAAGCCCTCAGCTATGTTATCCATGGCTGAACCAGAGGCTCTATTGACCCAGTGGAATATCCATTTTCGTCAAGATCATGCGCTAACCGGTTTCTTATATATCTTCTGCCATAACTTGTTTTCAAATATTTTTCTCGCTTAGTTGCGTCGTGGCTATTTCTGCATGCTTCGTAATATATCAGATCAAGTGGACGACGTCTTTCTGTTGAAGCAACCATGCCCTGATTGTGCTCATTCATTCTACGTTTCAAATCTGAAGTATAACCGACGTAATTTTGACCATCGATTCTACTTTTTAAAACATAAACATAATGCACAGGCTTATTCCACCGGGTAAACTTGATCACACAGGGAAAAATCGCGGGCGAAAGAGCCGGACATGGTAACCTTGTATACTTCCTGGGCCAAAACACGGGCCAGTTGCCAACCCTCTATATCTTCGAAGCGTGTGAAAGCCATGTTTATTCGTTCCTCGTTCTTCGTGCTTCGTTCGTCGTGCTTCGTTCGTCGTTAAGAATAAAAGAGGGTTCAAAGACCGTTCTTCGGTCCCGGTCCAGGTCGTTCCAAGCGATAACATTTCAGCTTATTCTCTCGATTTTACTGCATGCACCTCTGAAACTTTTTCCGCCAAAAGCTCAGCAATGATCATTTCGTCCTGGATAGTGTCATGGATACCGCTGTGGGCTTCATTGCCCTTTTCAGGCTCGTGTAGGACACGAATCAAATATCCGGCATAATCATCTACATGATTGCAGATCTGACCCACATTCAACACAGCTATTTTGGCAGTCTTACCAAAATGCATATTCCGAGCCAGGGCATTGACGACTTCCTGGATCTCATTTGAGCGATCAGCCTGCTCCAAGTACTCCAGCCATTGCACAGAAAGAAAGGTTTCACCAGGCCGCAAATGGAACGCAGTGGGAGCAGGACAGCCTTGGTTGGTCAGCCTGGTTCCAGAACAATACCGGGCAATATGATGGGTAAAGGGTAAATGGTCACCCTTCATGATCCAATCCAGTCCCGCACTGAGCAGCTTCTGTCAGCCATATCAAGAACTGTATCCACGGTCGCAGTCCCGGATATACGATCTACAATCCCGGCATGCCTTGAATTGGGGGTAAAAACAACGAAACGTACCTTCCTGTGTCCCAAAAAGTGCACAGCAAACAGTCTGGATGTATCCAGTTTCCAGCGCAGATAGACATCAAGCTCCGGGGTAAGGCTTATCTCCGGCTGCTTGACCCTACCCAGCCGAGGAAGAAACAAAAGCAGACCTCGCAATGATTCAGGAGATATATCAACTTCGGGTCCCTGTTCTTCTTCCAGCACCTCCCGCAAAAAACACAGCCGGGAAGCAAGGCTATTTCCCAGCTCAGGCTCGCAGCAGGTCTGTATCTGATCCAGCAAGGCATCAATCTCCTGCTTTGAACATATCTCAGCCATCTCGTCCATGACGCTTGGATCAGCGAGGTATGCAGTCCTGGTTGGCACGATTTCTCCACTTCTTGAGAATTCTTCAGCCTTGCGACTGACCAACTGGGCAAAGAGGCGACTCAATCCTCCTTGATCAGGGGTATCAAACCAGGTTGCTGTCTGATCGGGTTCAATGGCAGCTGTTGCGGAAAACATAATCATCCTTTTTATTCAAAGGGCAAAGATTGGGCGAACTCCAAAAAACGCTTTTTCAGCTCTCCCGCTCTTGAGATATAGTCTGCCCGCGCTTGCTCTTCCTGCGGGGTAAAATCATGATGATAATTGGCAAACAGCACAAGCCCGGGGTGTACATCGCTTTCCTGTCGTGGATCCGGGCGCTGTTCAATTTTTATATTCAGCCGGGGTTGCACGCTCTTGTAATGCAGCTCTATTGCCGCACTGCTCAAACCGCCTTGCTCATGAAGCCAGGGACCATCCCGCAAAAGACTGGAAAACGGATCCTTGGGGTACGACCCGGCCATAAACGAAAAATTGATGCCCACTCCGGTATAATTCACATGGGGCAGGACCTGCAAATACTGTTTGGCCATTCTGGGCAATTCAACATCCCAAGCCAATGCTTCAGGATTCTCGACCTTGATCTGCAGTTTGTTTATCTCCACGATCAGCTCAACCCCGTTTTTGTATTTCAGGCGCGAAAAGGGTGGGGTTACCAGAATATCCCGCATTTCCCAGTCCTCGGGTACTATTTCGTTCCTGGCCAAAAAATCATGGCTGAGCAGCTTGGGATTGTTGCCTTCAGATAAGACAACAACTGCAACGTTTAGTAATTTGTATTCCATGGGCTTACCGATTCGGCGGTTCGTCGTGCGCTTAAAGCCGTTCGTCGTGCTTCGTGCTTCGTTCGTCGTTAAGAATGAAAGAAAATTGCTCGTTAAGAATAAACGATAGTTCGTACTGCTTATGTGCTTTGGGCTTGGTTTTTCAAAACGAAGAACGAAGAACGAAGCACAGATAACCTATCTGTGTCAATCGGTGTGCATCGGTGGACCAGAGTCTTAATGAGGTTTCGTCCACTCCCACTGATTGTACTTGTCGGACGCACTCCGTCCCTGTCGGGGTGCAGGGCCTTTTCGGCCAGGCACCCTCCAGGGTGAACAAAACAGGAGGCGAAAGTCTGGATTCCGGGGGCAGAAAGACGCCTCAATCTTTCCGCCCGGTGGTTCAATTCATACTATTGGGAGCACAAAGGCCCATCACCGTCCGGTCCTGGTCCGGGATGGGCTCAACATTACCTGCGTCGATCTCCACTGTGACTGCCTGCAAGATGGCTGAAACCGAGAGGACCAGCCTATAGCTGCTTCCTTTGCTGACCACCCGGCCGCAGGTCCCTTTCAGCGGACCCTTTATGATCCGGACCATCTGGCCCTCAGTCAGGAAGTGGTAGGGATAGACCGGTGTTTCCAGGGACAGGGCCCGGTTGATCTGGGCCAGCTCCCGGGCCAGGCGGAGCTGGTCCCCGGTCTCCAGGACGGTGGCGATGTAATCGGAGCACATGGCCCGGTAGCGCTCATGATCGCTGGCCCTGAAGAACAGGTACCCGGAGAAGACCGGGATTAGACTGTAGCGTTTGCCCCGCTTGGCTGACTGCTGCCTGTAAACCATGGGCAGGTGATAGCCGATGCCCTCCCCAGCCAGGTAGCGGGCCAGGGCCTTCTCTCGCCGGCTCTTGACTTTGGCGATGCGCCAGGGGCGCTCAGGGTCCCCGGCCTGGAGGATGTCCGGAGGGTAGAGCTGCTCCGGGTTGTCCTGCTTGTTCAGGGTCATATGAAGAGTTTTTTTGTCCACAGATTACACAGATTGACACCGATGAAGAGGCATTATTTTTCCTTGCGGCAATAAGGCGCCGCAAGGAAAGATGTCAGCCTGCGGCTACCATCAAAGAGCACGGCTGGTTGCCCCGCCGAAGGCTGAGGCCTTTTCCCTTGGGGGCTTATTCCCAAGGGAAAAAAGAAGATATCTTATCTCTGACTATCTGTGTCAATCGGTGTGCATCTGTGGACCAGAGTCTTAAGAGGTTTTTGTCCACCCCAGTACCATCCCAAAGCTGAGCTACGGGGCAGGCAGATTACACAGATTGACACTGATAAAAGACTTTTTTCTTTGCGGGAATAAGAACCCGCAAAGAAAAGGCTGTCAGCCTGCGGCAAAAGACCTTACAGGACCATCCGTTTGTATTCAAGTTTTGGATGATGCCCAAAATTTACCAGCAATCCGGTTTGCAGCCTGGATGCTTTGAGGTAGTTGAGGAGCTGAGCATGATGTTCGGTGCTCAGTTCGGTTAGAGCCTTGAGCTCAACTATGACTTCATCATAGCAGAGGAAGTCTGGGATATATCGCTGTTCAAGCTCGTTTTCTTTGTAGTAGAGCTTGATTTCCTGCTGATCAACAAAGGGGATTTCTCGCAGGCCAAGCTCAATTTTCAGACATTCTTGATAGACAGCCTCTAAAAATCCGCATCCCATTTGATTGTAGACTTCGAAGCAGGCGCCTATAACTGCATATGTTCTATCATCTTGGTTCATGGCAGATTCTTTGAAGAGTTTTTCGTCCACCCCGGTACCATCCCAAAGCTGAGCTACGGGGCAGGCAGATTACACAGAGTTACACAGATGGTTTATTTTTATGCTTGCAGGAATAAGAACCTGCAAGCATAAAGGCATCAGCCCCTGGCGGGGATGCACTTGCCACAAGACAGGTTCTTATTCCTGGCTTGGGGCATTCATCTTCCCATCTGTGTCAATCGGTGTGCATCGGTGGACCAGAGTCTTAAGAGGTTTTCGTCCCCCGATGCACACTGATATTAGATTAGTAAACTTCATCATGCTTGCCTATATCAATGAGGACAATGAGATCACTATCTTGATCTGGCATCTCATGAAAAGCAAACACAATACGGCAATCATATTCTACATAACAGGCCCAAAGGCCACTTAGCCTGCCCCGAAGTTTATGTGATTTCAATTTTGGATCAAAAGGATCCTGGCAAAGTTTATCCAAAACAGAAAATATCTTTATTTGCAGGTCTGAATTATTCTTTGCAGCCTTTTTGAAGGCCCGCTTGAAGCTCTGTGACCATGCAAGCTGATACATCAGTCATCCAGCAGGTCTTTTTTGAGCTCTTCCAGGTCCCCAAGCCGAGCACGATTTTCTCTGACAGCGGCCAAGGTTTCAGCAGCATTGGCTGCAATCTGTTCCCGTCTGTCCTCGGCCATTCGTGCTCGCAAAATTTCAAGGAGATCTTGCCTGTCCTCAAAAGGCAGAGCCTCTACCGCATCAATTGCTGCCTGAAAAGGCGATTGCGAATATATGGCCATGTTGTGCCCCTTTTATGTTGTCCCCGCCGGAGGCTGATACCTTTTCCCTTGGGGCTTATTCCCAAGGGAAAAAACACTATCCTCTTGGATGACAATCTGTGTCAATCGGTGTGCATCGGTGGACCAAAGTCTTTATCTCAGAGTCCCTTTCACCTGAGCACATCTGGCGATAGCCTTGATATTCTCATAAGTCACTTGCAGCCGTTTTGGCTGTGCCGATGACTGATGACTGATACCGGGGGCCGGATCTAAAAATTAAAAGCCAGCAAATAGAGCTGGTTCAGCAGGTATATTTGGATTCTGCTGTTTAAGTGATACCTCTTTTTGCTGAGCCATATTGAAAGTAAAATATATAAAAGAATTTCATAAAAGTGAGATACAGCTGAGAAAAGAAAGTAAAAAATTAAGAATAATTCTTATTTTTAGGCTGACATGACCACGCCCGAGCACCATGGGTTGTTCTGCGCATATTGCATAAATACAGTATGTTGAATACAGGTGCCTGTTTGTGAATGCCTTGAGGTAAGTTGATAGCAAATTAACAAAGGCGCGTCAAGCCTTCTGGAAGGGTTTTTTGAATTTTAATTCAAAGGAGAGGAAGATCTTTGGGCGCCCCAGAGCCGCTGTGGGCACTGGCGTGCTTTGGGTTTTCTATTCTGAGCCGTCGTGCGGAGCACCAGCGTGGAGCCGGGGCTCCCAGCGCCGGAGAAGAATCTTTTGGCGCGGGTGCCGCTGGAGCGGCACAGAGGGCGCTGACGCGCTTTGGTTTTTCATGCCTGCTCATTGACCTTGAGTTTGACCTTCAATGTTTCCGGAGTCAGAGGATGATCCCGACTTCAAGCCATTCGATCCCTACCGTGCGCCTCATAAGACCAGAAAACATTCAGACAAGGCTGAAAGCTCTATTCCAGGTCGAACTCCATCAAGATGACCTGAACCAGACGCTGAGTGAGCTCATCCGAAGTGTTCTGGGTGATTTCCCGGCGTCTGCCGTAGCGGCCGTTTGAGACCATCCGGACCCGGATAAAGCCGTACATGTCCAGCTCGGAAATCAAATCCGAGAAAGCACGTTGAGTCAGAACCCGCATCCTCGTTTTGGTGCAGAATCTGCTGTAGGATTCATAACAGTCAGTGATGGGCAGGGTGGCCTGAGCTTTGGTCAAAATGGCCAAGAGCGCTGCCTGGAGCTGCCGGGGGGCTGTCTTTATCATGGCCACGTATTTGTCTTTCTCCACCGCATCCAGGGCTTGGTCAACGATATCCAAAGAGACCGGGCTTAAGCGTTTTTCCGCCAGTTGGCCGGATTTATACAGGAGCTCCACCGCTTTCCTGGCATCGCCGTGGTTACGGCTGCAGACCGCTGCGATTTTTTCAATCACCCCTTCCTGAATCATGTCCGTTTTCATGGCCTTCTCCATGCGCAGCCTCAGGATTTTCTTCAGGTCACAGGCATTGTAAGGGTCAAAGAGGACTTCGCTCAGTTTCAGAAATGAAGTGATGCGCGGGTCGATGTTTTCCTGCCAGTTCAGGTTGTTTGAGCTGAAAATCAGGACCAGCTTAAGGGGCACGGCCTGGGGCAAACGTTTGACCAGGAACTTCAGAAAACTGTCCAGGTCACGCCGGATATGGTCAACTTCATCCACAAAGACCAGGAAGTAGCCCTCATATGATTGCAGTTTCTCCTCAATTCTGGACATGAGCTCATCCAGGGAGACACCTCGCTTGTACCTTTTGGCTGCGTCCAAATAACAGGCCAGGTCATTTAAGGCCCGGAAACAGGGCTTTGGTATTGAGAGGTCCAGGTGGACGTAGCGGAAAGGTATTTTGTCCTTGCGGCTGAGGTCTTGAAGGGTGTTCAAGAAATAGAGGATGGAGACTGTCTTACCGATGCCTGTCTTTCCAAGAACTGAGAGATGGATGGGATGGCCATGGTTGAATATAGGCGCAAAGTGCAGGCTCAATTCCCGGATTTCCCTGTCCCGGACATCAATGTCAAAGATTTCTTTCAAGACCTCGAACTGTTCCTTTCGGTCCAGTTGTTCATCATCCAGGAAGCGTCTGTCCGTAATAATCGTATGCTTCAATTTGTCCTGGATTTGCTTTTCGATTTTTTCAGAGGTTTCCACTTGAAATTCACCAAGTGATGTTGGTCTATTTATAGTTTACGGTTTTTCAGTGCGCGTGAATTTCCAGTGGAGATTTTGAATAAAATAAATAAGTCATTATATTATATATATTTTCTATATAGAAAGAATAAAGAAAAGAAGACCGTGCACACAAAGAAAAACATTTCCACTGGAAAATTACGCACCGATACCTTCAAAAGGAACCGATGTTTTAACCGGAAAGAGGGCTTCATTGAACTTCCAGTTTGGCTGTAAATCGGCCCATAATTTCCCTGAAAAAGCGAAGGAAATTATGGAGGTGACTGGATATGGAAACAGCAATTGGGCCCAGATATCAGGCGAAAGTGGAGGAACAGGTGTGTGAGCATGACGGCTTACTGGAGCTTGAAGGAATGGTTCAGTTAACAGAGGCTGTGGCGGTCATTTATCGCTGTCTTGGCTGCGGTCAGGAGGTGGCTGAGTTTGAGGAAGTCGAGGATTCAATTTCCCCTGGAGATTGAGGAAATTGAAAAGCCCATTGAGGCGGAGGTACACGAAAATGGAAATAGAAGCAGAAGAAAGTGGATTTGAACGGGCGCATATCCCGGAAGGGATACATCACGCAGAATTGGTCAGTATCAGTGACGCGCCGGATGGTCAATATGGACCCAGGGTGGCCCTGGATTTCAGGGTCTTTTACAGCAAAACTGAGCAACCGGTGCAGATTGGCCGGGTGTTCGGCAAGAAACTGACCCCCAAGTCCAAGCTCTGGGAAGCGTTTGAAGCCTTGACTTCAGATGTCAAGGTGGGGACGCGAATTGAGACTGACACCTTGATAGGCAAGCCTTGCCGGGTGGTGGTGGAAGACATGAGCGACAATGAGGGTAAGACCATCTCAGTGATATCCAGGGTCAAGGCACCAGATGAGGAGACGGTAGCTTTTATAGCCGCGACCAAACAGGGGCAGGACAGAAATCCTGTCTCAGTGGAGGAGATTTGAGGCATTTGGCCTCAATCTTTTGGGGAGGTGATGAACATGGCCAGACAGTTGCCCATCGTGCATGTAAACGGCAAAGATTACTTTGTGGACAAACGCTTGCAAGAGCTGCGAAACACAAGAGATTTTATGGACGCCATCCGGTTCAGAGACGCCCAGGAACTGGATACGTTTGTTGAGCATCTCTGATTTTTTTTCTTTGTACAAAAAATTCTGAGGTGAAAATGTGACATCGATTAAGACGTTGATTTTGGAATACGTGACCTGCCAGGGGACTGGTCACGTCAAGGAGATACATCTACGTATTGCCGAGTTTCGGCCTGAGGTGCCCCAGCACACGGTCCGGGCCAGACTCTCTGAGCTGTCCCGAACCAGGAACCTGGAGGAGCGCCTTGAAGCCTTCGGCAATGGCTTTTATGGACTGTATCAGGAAAACGAGCTGTGCAGTGTGGTCTCGTACCCAGACCGGGGCCCCTGGGGTGACCCGCGTTACCGGGGCAACTGTTCCGGGCACCTGGTCAAGGACCTTATCCTGCGTTTTCAGTGCAACTCTGTTTTTGACCCGGCCGAGGGTTCAGGCACGGTCAAGGACGTGGTCACGGGTATTAATACACATCTGGACAAGGCGGTGGAATATCAGGGTCGGGACTTGAGAGAGGGATGGGACATTCTGGAGAGCAGATTGCCGGAGGAGCAATTTGATTTGGTCTGGTACCACCCGCCTTATTGGGACATAATCAAATATTCAGACAGGGCAAAGGACCTCTCAAACTGCGAGACACTTCAGGAGTTTGAGGAAAAACTGTGCCGGTCGGTGAAGCGGCTCATGCAGGTGGTCAGGCCTGGCGGGATATTGGCGGTCCTGATTGGTGATAAGCGCAAAAATGGCCGCTATTTTGCCCTGGTCAGGAGTCTTCTGAACTCAGAGGTTGGTTTGCTCAAGGCCATTATTGTCAAGGTCCAGCACAATTGCACCAGCGACCGCAGGTCGTATGCCGGAAGTCCGTTTCTTATTCCTATCAAGCACGAATACTGTTTGGTCTATCAAAAGCCTTCATAGGCGTGGTGTTTCCTGGGAAGCATCGGAGCTTTCCGATGTTTGTCCTCAGATTATCGGCCGGATATCTTGCAGCCATTTCAGCGTTCAAGACATATAAAGCGGCCGCCTCATCGGCGAACCCTCTTTATAAGTCTTGCCCTTGGCAGGTCACTGATGGCTGATGAACCTGAAAGGAAACCCTTTGTTTCCTCTCAGACTCTCTTTCTGCATATTCACCGGTTGTGGCCCGAAAAAAATCTTTGCCCTGATTTCGGTCTCCGCTCAGGGACCGCGACCTCTCCCAGGCAGAATTTTTTCACGGCCACAAGTTTGGCAAACTTATGGCAACTCGCTTCGCTCATAAGCCTAATCGTTGCCAAACCGAGCCGGAAAACACCCTCTCTCTGGACAAGAGGTGACCAGAGAGCGGGCACTGAAGACTCGTTCTCCTGAGGTGTCGAGAATGAAAAGCATACGTCAGCAAGTAAATGAATGGATAGATGAAGAGGAACTGCCCTCAAGGCCAGGCCTGAAAGTCCTGCGCAGCTCGGCCAGTCATTTTGACCCCTGTGAGGGCATGGATGAAGATGACCGCGAAGCCTACTGGGAGTTCATCAGCTGGTTCATAAGCAGAGAGCATCTGGCCCTCTTGAGCCTTCCGGTTCCAGTTGCAGTTGGATTCACTCCAATTGAGCCAAACGACGCCATCTCATTCCCTTTTGGTTCCATGGACTTCGAAAGAAAATCGTCATTTAAGGCCTACAGCTGGAGGCTGAAGATGATTTTTGACAGGGTCAAGGACCTGGCAGAGACGCACAGCTGCATCAGTCAGGAGCAAGGCAAAAGGAATATCTTTAGGCGTTATCAGGAGCTGGTTGAGCGCGAATTCAGAGACAAGGCACTTCAGTTGCTTGAGACCTACACCAAGTATCCGCAGTGGACGGATAAGGACAAGGTTTTTAAGCGCATCCAGGAGTACAACGCACACATAGGCAAGTGCAAGGCGATATGGCGGGATTTCGCCTATCGACCATAGGAGGCAAGAATGCCTCCTTTAGAGTATTCCAACGGCTGGAAGGTGGTCAGGTCCTTCTGCCTGGTCTGTAAGAGGACGCTGTTTGAGTCCAGGGTTCGTCAGAACAAAGCCCTGTGCACGGTCTGCGAGAGGCAGCTTTTTGGAGCAAAGCCGAAGTATCGAAAAAGCATTCGGCAGACCTATGATGGAGAGCCCTCCTACAGCAGGTTTCACCCAAAAACATCTAACTGGAGGAGGGGCGGAAGACAGAGGACGGAGGACAGAGGATAGAGGACGGAGGACAGAAGACAGAGGACAGAGGACGGAGGACAGAAGACAGAGGACAGAGGACGGAGGACTTGGGTGACTAGGGTCATATAGAGTGGGGGCAAGCAGTTCCGCCACCTTCGGCAGGCTTCACTCCTATGCCCTGCCCCTCCTAGCGCACATTGTGGTAATCACCCCTGCCGGGTGGCGCAGGCGGGGCGGAAAAGAGAGGACGGAAGACAGAAGACGGAGGTCGGAGGACGGAGGACAGAAAACGGAAGACTGTGGTCAGTTTGATGAAGACTGAGGACTGAGGACAGAAGACGGAGGACTTGGGTGACTAGGGTCATATAGAGTGGGGGCAAGCAGTTCCGCCACCTTCGGCAGGCTTCACTCCTATGCCCTGCCCCTCCTAGCGCACATTGTGGTAATAACCCCCTGCCGGGTGGCGCAGGCGGGGCGGAAGACTGAGGACAGAGGGCAGAAGACGGAGGACGGAGGACTGAGGACAGCAAAAACAAAGAGCTATAATTGACGCCTTTGCTGAAGATGAACGTAAAGCGATGTTTGCAGCTACGTCTATCATGAGAGAGGTGTGTTGGAGACATTTGGCCGCAAAGAATTTGAAGACAAAGGACATGTCCGTGATGGCCTTATTCTCAAGAAAACTCAAGAATCAGGAATGTCAGGGCTACGGACAGGAACAAAAGAGAGATTCGAGCCTGCGGCTTCGCTGACGCTTAAGCCGCAAAAAAAATAAGCAAGAACTCAAGAGAAAAGAGGGGTCAGGAGGTCAGAAAGCAGGCAATGCTATGATCTCCAGGAAGAGGAGGACACTGAAGGGATCGGGACGTGTGGAGGAGGGCAGAAGCTGTTATTCACAAGAAAACATGAGAATCTAGTGGTTTGTGCAAAAAAGACAGTGGAGTCTGTGAACAAAAAACGAGAGGAAGTTTGAGATAAAGAAGTGTTGGCCGGGGTGTTCACACCCAGGCTGTAAAAAGAGGATCAGAAGCCAAGGCAAGGGCCAAGGATTGCCCCTTGCGGCTTCGCTAAAGCTTAAGCCGCCGGGGGAAGGGCGCCTGGCAAGCAGTCTAAAGAAGGGGAGTCCGCTGGGAAGATGACAAGATTGAGCTTCCCCAATGGGACTCCAGTGGAGGAGGAAATGAAGGATCATTTATTAAGTTTGTGGTTCAAAAGGAGTATGCTGAGGGTAATCTCCCATTGAAGTCAAGAAAAAGAAAAAAAGAGCTAGCGAGCGCAATTGAGAGCTTTTCAGAGAAAACTAAGAGAAAAGAAGAATAGAATCAATTAATCAAGAGAAATGGACAGAAATCAAGAAAAATCAAGAGATATATATGTATAAAAGAGTGAGAGAAACCGCCATGTTTATCCTATTTTCCGGCCACTTTTGATCTCATTCTTCGTAATGCCGGCGAAGATGTGCTTTCAAATTTTGGTACTGCTCCCGGGTATATTTTCCCTCCTGGTTGCCCTTCTCCAAAATCTCCTCGGCCTCTTCAAAGCTGACCTCACTCAGCAAGCCTTCCAGGCGGTCTTTGGATCTGAAGTACTCATCTCCTGATTCCAGGATTTCATCATAATCTTTGCTCACCTCGGAGACATCATCCATGGTGATACCTTCTTTGGCCAATTCGATTTCTGTGGCCATGTGCATACCCCCAAGCTCACTTTCCCTTGGAGGGTCTACGAAATAGGTTTCTTTGTATTTTTGTTCATAGTCGATCTTGTCCTGCAGATAATCTTTGCGCCTTTCCCGGTATTTCTGGTCTTTTCGAGCCAGCTTACTGGCCAGATGCTCACTGACATTGTCCCGAATTTTTTCGATTTCTTCTGTATAACGGGGTTGACCGGTTTCCATGGCGCTTCGCTTGAGCATCTTTTGGTCAATCTCTTCCAATTCCTCTGCATATCTGGCTTGTTCCAGACTCAATTCCCATTCAAGACGCTCTTTATCTATTCCTGTTTTCTGGACAAGCCTGTCCTGGAGTTCAGCAATCCTGGCCTCTCTTTTTTCGCGCAGCTCATCTCTCTGTTCTCTGAGTTCGTCCCAGGTCTCTGTGATCCCATAATCCGGGATTTCAAATTCTTCTCTTTTCATACTCTTTCAAACGCATCGCCTGGAGAATCGAAAAGTTTATAAAAAGGAGTCTATTACCACTTGTTGAGAGTAAAATGAATTATCTGAATAAAGCATACCACTATGGATGGAACCAGGCAAACAGCCAAGGGACCAGTATGAAGGTTGTGCCCTTTGAACCCTACATCAGGGTCTGTACGGGCCAATCATCTCTGTCTCAGGCGGACTCCGTGGCCAGATCCTTTCTGGAGTCCTGTCAGAATCCGCAAGGGGATGACCTGGACGATTTCATGGGCCAGAAGGTGGAGCTGGCCGAGGACAGGACCCATTTAATCCTGGAGCAGATTTGTGGCCGTGACCGGGTCAAGGATTTCAACCTGAACAGCCTGTATGAAGATCTGTTGAAGATCGGCAAATGGCGTATGGAACGGCCGATTTCAGAATATCACATGAAAGATAAGACCTGGACGGATTTGAACAAGATGGAGCTGCAGATTCGAGATCAAATCAGACGAGAAATCAAGGATGCGGCCAAAGACCTGGCCTTTCCCCACAAAGACCTGCGAGAGAGCCTGCTTGATTTCAAGAAACAAAAGACCAAGGCCCAGATGCTGGACATGGATATGGAGTCCAGTGGGCCTGCATATACCCCTGGAGGTGAAGACTATCGTTCCGTGTACTAAACCCAAATGGCTTTCGCCAACCGCCATCAACACCTACCTGAAGTGCCCGCGGAAATTTTATTTGAAGAAAATCGCCAAACGTAAAGAAAAGCCGTCTATTCATCTCATCCGGGGAATTGCCGTGCACGGAGCCATTGAAAAATTTTATGAGTGCAATCTGAACCGATGCGCACACCTTGGATTTGATGAGATCATTCATGCCCTGAAGGTCTTTTTGGAAGAAGAATGGGAGCGCCAGCATTATGACCTTGAAGAACTGGATCTCAAAGCTGTGGACATTGAGTTTTTCAAGCACGAGAGCCAGCAGATGCTCAAGAATTTTCTGGATTCCTTTGTCCAAGAAGGCGGCTTTGAAAAATCAAAGCCCATGATAGAGAAAACCCTATTTTCAAGGCCCAAGCGGCTCTTAGCCCGGGTGGACAAGATAGACAGATTTCAAAGACCCCACCTGATCACGGATTTCAAGACGTCCAAGTCCATGGAGGTGACTGACGACCTGCGCAGGCAAATGGGCATCAGTGCCTTGCTGTATGAAGAAGTCTACCAGACCAGACCCAGGGTGGCCCTGCATTTTTTGAAATTTGAAAAAGGTCTTCGCTTTTTTCAGGTCGGTGATGCCCTGATTCAGGAGATGAAGCAGTTGGTCGAGGATGTTCATTTGGCCACGGTCTCTGGTAACAGCAAAGACTATCCCTGCGCCTGTGGCTGGTGCCACCACAACTTCAAGGAAAATGGAGAAGATCGATGAAAAATTGAGGATGCTGCAGCCGGTCCTGGGCAGACAGAAGACCGGCAGACTCAGGCAGCTCTATTTCTTTGCCGATGATTTCAGGGAACAAAAAGAGATCGAAAACCGCATTGATCTGCTCATCTCCAGGCACGTCAAGACAGAGGCCGATGATCAGGTTTTGCTGCCGCCTCCCGGGTTCAGTTCAACAAGCGATATCAGTCTGGGCTCCCTGGAATACCGCGGACAGAGCATGGGTGATTTCGGCCTCACATTCCAGGATATCAATCGGCATCTGGGTATCTTCGGAGCCACCGGCAGCGGGAAGACCACTTTGGCCATCAACCTGATCCGTAAACTCCACCAAAAAAAGATCCCCTTCCTGATTTTTGACTGGGAGAAATCCTATCGCAATCTGGTAGCTGAATTTTCCGATGTGGAGGTCTTCACCCTGGGCAGTGATGTTCATCCCCTGCGTCTGAACATCCTGGACCTGCCCCCGGGCATCAGCCGGGAAGAATATATCAAGAGCGTGATCGTGCTTATTGCCGAGGACTATCTCTCAGGAGCCGGTAGCGACACCATGTTCTTGCACTATATGGGCATGACCTATGACGAGGTTGAGGAACCAAGCCTTGAGGATTTGAAAGAGGTGGTCCTTCGTGAAATCCAAAAAGACATGAAAGGCCGGGGCAAGCTCTCGGGCCGAAAAGGCCTCTGGCAGGAGACCGTGCAGAGGATCATTCGGTTCTGGTCTACTGGCGCGCTTAACTCCCTGTTCAGCGGCAAACCTGTCTCAATGGATAAACTCTTGAACAAAAACATTGTCCTGGAGCTTGGGGGCATCCAGTCCCCCCGCGACCGCAAGTTTGTGATTCATTGTATCCTGAATTGGCTGTTTCACTGGCTGCAGTACCAGGGCATCGAGGCTGAAAAGCTGTCTCAGTGTCTCATCTTTGAAGAGTTCCACAACATCACTCTCAAGTCCCGGGAAGATAACCTGATCAGTTTGTTGTTTCGCCAGTGCCGAAAATACGGTCTTGGGCTTGTAGGCATCGACCAGACGCCCTCAGAAATTGCCAATGCGATTTTCGCCAATATGAACACCAAGATCTCTTTTGCCCTGGCCACCTCTCAGGACATCACCGCTATAGCCAAGGCCGTGAACATTCATCCCTTTAAGGCCAAGTATTTTGGGATGCTGGAAACCGGCCAGGCCATCGCCAACGTCAAGCAGCGCAGTGCCGACTGCTTTTTGGTGCGGGTGCCTCATACTCAAGTTCCGGCCCAGATGCAGGACCGGGAGCTTCAGATACAGATGGAACCTTTCACAGAGGCCGCAGCCCCGGATTGGGCTTTATCCAAGCTTCACAGCCCAAAACAGGCTCCCCCGGAAAAAGAAAGCTTCCCCCCTTTGGAGAGGGTGCTGTTGACCAACATCATTGAGCGGCCTCTGGATGGGGTGGATCTGCGGACCAAAAAACTGGGGGTTCATTCCTCGGTCATGTCCAAGCTGCACACCTCCCTCTCAGACAAAGGTCTTATCCAGACCCGGATCCTTGATCAGAAAAAGCTCTTTGAGTTGACGGATTATGGCAAGACTATGGCAAGAGAGCTTGGTATCCAGGTTCCGGTCAAGAAATCCAAGGGCGGATTGGAGCATGAGTACTGGATCGATAGAGTGGTCCAGTTCTTGAGAAAACATGAGTTTCAGCCGGTGCAAGAGGTTCAGGACATCGATATTGTCGATACCACCAACAGCCTGGCCATTGAAATCGAGACCGGCAAGTCGGATATAAAGGCAAACCTGGTAAAACTCGAGAAATCTCAAGTTTCAGCCCGTTTCATGCTGGCCACCACCATGCAGGCAAAGCAAAAAATTACAAAGATTGGCCAGTCACATCCCTTGATACGGATCATGCTCACCAAGGAGTTCCTTAAGCTGGAGCCCGAGCAGATCGTTTCCCACTCACACCCTTGAGGTGAGACCAGGGTGCTGATGACAAACAGCGACAGGAGCGCCCGCTCACTTTAAGCCGTTGCTGACAACCAAAAGTGACAGAAGCAACGCAACTGGGCAGATAACGTACAAGTGAAAGGAGAGCCCGTAACGTAAGTAAGCCTGTTCCTATGAGGAACGGGCTTTTTTTGTGGTTTTTCCAGTCCAAGGACTTTTATTCAACCCTTTATAAAGGAGGTTTGCATGTCTGCATTCTATGAGTGTGAAATTGCCAAGGCCAAGAAGAGATTCAACCAAAGCTTTGGTCGAATCCCCACCGTTAACCCCAGCCTCAGGTTCGCTGCCATCATGGTGGTGATCCGGATGATGAAGTTCACAAACGAGATGCACCCCGAAAACAGCAAAGAATTTTTCCGGTACAAGAAATGGCTCGATGAGCAGTGTCAGCGGATTGAAGACTATCATAGGGGAGGGCACTTGAATTTTATAACCTGCCCTGACTGCGGGACAAAGCTCTGGATGAACGGCAGGTGCAGGTATTGCCCGGTCTGCGGCTGGAGTACCTGCTGCTGAAAACAGGAACAGGCCGACTCAGTGAACTGGGCCGGCCTTTTTTACAACTCACAACCAGCCTCTCAGCAGTGAGAGGCTCATTGGAGGTGAACGTAATGTGGAACATACCAGGCATGACAGGACAGGAGTTGCAGCTGCGCTGCAAAGAAAGTTTGGCCGCGCTTGGCATCCAATCAAACAAGGATTTCAAGGCCCACCTGAGACAAATATTTGAAACATCATCACACCAGGTGCAGGCCTTGGAGGCAATCTACAAGACGGTTTTGCCGGATTGGGACCGGATTGTCGCAGTTGAAGCCTATCCCGAAGCCGGCCATCAGCTCTGGTGCTTTATCTGTGGCTTGTTCGTAAGCTTTGACAAGGAGCATCATCCAGAGCTCTTCAATGGCGGTCTCTGGCTGAATAACGGCTTCTCGGCCAACAGCGACCTGGACCCCTGGCAGCTCAGTCTTCTGAATTGCCGGGTACGGACGCAATAGCTCGAACCAAAAACATCTTTGGTCAAGCCCTCCGGGATTTCCCTGGAGGGCTTTTTTTATTCTCTAAACAGAGAGGAGTATTGGTATGTACCAGAACGAGACCATTCGTGTTGACAAACCCGAGCATGTCCCACGCAACCCGAGACAGCTGCAAAGTGCATTAAACACTTGGGCCAAGATCTTCAATCAAAAGCTTTTCCACCCACCTATTCCCGAGCCACAGGTGGTTGTCCACAAGCTGCGCATCACCACTCTGGGCCGTTTTCTGCCGGAACAGGCCCGAAGCCTCCTGATCATCAACCGCAAACGCCTGGAGCGGCCCCTGTATGAGCTGCTCATCAGCGTGCTCCATCAGATGGTGCACGCCCAGCAGTGGGCTCATGGCCTGGAAAACGGCCAGAGCCCCTACTGGTACCACAGTATCGGTTTCCGGAAGGAAATGGCCAGGCTTGGGATTCAATGCAATGCCAAGGGCCAGGCCATGGGCTTAGAACCCGAAAGTGTCTTCATTGATCTGCTCAGAAAGCATGGAGTTGGTTTTCAGGATATGGAGCCCTGCCTCAAAGCCCAAGGGCGGATCAACCTTGAAGAATATTCGGTCAAGGGGGAGAGCAATCTCAGAAAATGGTCCTGTGGGTGCACCAATATCCGGGCTGCGGTCAGGGTCCGGGCAGTCTGCCTGAAGTGCGGGGTGACCTTCAGCCTCCAGGACTAATGGAGGATTTATGTACAAATGCACAGATGTGCAGAACCGCAAAAAAGCGCTTCTGCAGGAACTCTATGCCATGGAGCCGGCTCAGGTAAACATCTCACAACCTGAGGAGGCTGTGGTGCAGTTTTTGAGGTACAGGGACAAGCCAGTGGAGTATTTTCTGTCTCTGAGTCTCGACAACAAGAACAATCTCATTAAGCGTCATGAGATCAGTAAAGGGACGGTGGATCAAAGTCCGGTCTTTGTCCGTGAAGTCTTTAAGTTCGCCCTGGTCTGCAACTGCTCGGGCATTGTCCTTGGCCACAATCATCCAGGCGGCGATCCTACGCCTTCCAGACAGGATATTGAGCTAACTGAAGTCATCCACCAGGCCGCCAAGCACATTGGTATCCGCGTATTAGACCATATCATCGTGGCCAGGAACGGTCATTTTTCGTTTCTGGAGCATGGGTATGTTAAGTAATTGGGGAGAATCGTGATAGTGAGATTCTCCCCAAGGAGGTGGACCATGAAAAAGATATCTATACCCGAATACACAGAGATGATCACGACCAAAGTCCAGGACGTGATCCAGAGCAACCGGTTTAAAGAATTTCTCCTGGCCCCGGATCTCTTGCACGCCTTCAGGAAGGAGGTTTTGCAGGAGCAACCCTATTCTCTGAACAACCGTCTGGTCCTGGCCCTGTTCGGAGCTCAGGCCGTGGCCGGCTACAAGACCTGGCAGCACCTGGGTTTCCAGGTCAGACGCAACAGCCGGGGTATTCCTATCTTCAGCCCGGTCATCGCCAACAAGAAGGAACAGGAGGAGACACAGGAACCACAACTCTTGGGCTTTTCGGTTCGCTATGTGTTTGATTACTCCCAGGTAGATGAATTGCCCTTGGATGTGAACGAATCAGGGCGGCAGCGGGTCAAGAAGTTCTTTGACAAGCGCTCGCAGAACGATTTTTGCCGGGAACTCAGCGGCGGTCAGGCAGCCCTGGCAGAACAGCTCATGGCCTGGGCCAGGATATCGTATGAAGTATCAACCGAGACGGTGATCGGAGAGCAGAAGGGCTCAACCGACGGCAAACGTATCATGATCAAACAGGGCATGCAGCCCAGACAGACCATCAAAACCCTCCTCCATGAGATGGCCCACTGCAAAATGGGTCATGTTCAGAATACGGAGTTGTCCAGAGAAGCTCAAGAAATTCAGGCCGAGACAGCTGCTTTCATTGCGGCCAGTCACCTTGGCGCGGACACATCGTCCTATACGTTCGACTACTTGGCGGCTTGGGGGCATGAGATCATGCAGGCCAAAAACGGCGTGGTCCAGTTCAAGAAAGTCTTGCGTGAGGCCATCGAACAGGGGCAACAGCTGGCAGCAGAGTTTCAGTCCTTTGCAGGGTTGCAGGAAAAGGCGAGCCAGGAGGCCGAGCTGGTGGCTGTCTGAGACCAGCTCTCTTTGCATCATTTCACGCCGTTCATTAAGTGATCGTTCAATCCAGCGCCGTCCGGCGCTTTTTTTGTATCCGACAAGGAGGAATCTATGGACATCAGCAGTTACATGCGAGCTGGGTATCCTCTGCTTTACGTCATCACCCAGGAAGCAGACAGAGCCACGCAGGCCCTTAAGGCCGAAGGCTGGCAATCGTATGCCTGGGACTGTCTCCGCGGCATCACCGATACCAGGCAGGTCGTCGAGGATGTTCTCGATCCCATCCAGGCCATGAATTGGCTGGCGGGGAAAGCGGACACAATTTTAAAGACGCAGAACATGCACCATTTCCTGGGCTCAGTGGAGGTCATCCAGGCCTTGCAGAACTATCTTCAGATTTACAAGAGCCAGGGGACCTGTCTGGTCATGGTCGGACCCCAGGTCGATCTGCCTCCGGAAATCGAAAAGTATGTGACCACCCTGGACTTTGCCCTGCCGGGAACCAGGGACCTGGAAGCGATAATGAAAGAGCTCGGGCAATCTGTTGCGGTGGAGGTCAACCCCGAGGCAGTAGAGGCGGCCAAAGGGTTGACCGAGTTCGAGGCCGAGACCGCCTTTGCCCTGAGCCTGGTAGAGCGCCAATGCTTTGATCCTGAAATCATCACCGCCCAGTAGAAGATGATGATCAGACGGACCGGGCTCATGGAGTTCTGGCCGCCGGTGGACATCCAGCACGTCGGCGGGCTGGATAAGCTTAAACAGTATCTGGAAAACCGCAAGATGGCCTACATCTCAGATCACCTGCCCCGGCCCAAGGCCTTGCTTCTCGTGGGCATCCCTGGCACCGGCAAGAGCCTCTCCTGCAAGGCCGCGGCCTCCATCCTTGGCTGGCCCTTGATCCGGCTGGACATCTCCGCCTTGAAAGCATCCCTTGTGGGCGAGTCTGAAAAGCGGATGCGTCAGGCCTGCGCCACCATCGATGCCTTTGGCCAGGCTGTGGTCTGGCTGGACGAAATCGACAAGAGCTTTTCCGGGATGAACAGCCAAAACGACAGTGGGACCACAGCCGGCATGTTCGGCACCTTTTTGACCTGGCTCCAGGAGACCGAGGCCCCGGTCTTGGTCATGGCCACAGCCAACGACATATCAGGCCTGCCGCCGGAGTTTTTGCGGGCCGGACGTTTTGATGCCCTGTTCTTCGTGGATCTGCCAAATGCGGCAGAACGGTCTGACATCATCACAATCATGAACAAGCGGTATGGATCGTCCATTCCGGCGGACCAGGCGGAGCAATTTCAAGGCTGGACCGGGGCGGAACTGGAGCAGCTGGCCAAGGACAGCCTCTTTGACGGGCTTGATGAGGCTGCTGCCACAATCGTGCCCTTATCTAAGACCATGAAGGAGCAGATCCAAGCGCTGCGGGACTGGGCCAGGACCCGGGCCAGGCGGGCCAATGCTGCGGAGGAAGCCACCCAAAAAGTTCGGAGGATCTCATGAGCCATATCAGTAAGATTGAGCTTGAAGTCAATGACATTCAGGCCCTGAAAGCGGCCTGCCAGCACCTGGGGCTTGACTTTAAGGACAACCAGCAGACCTTTACCTGGTATTACGGACAGGGCCATTGCGCCCATGCCATCAAAGTGCCGATGGCCCGCTATGAAATCGGTGTGGTGGGCAAAGACAAGGGCTATGAGCTCCAGGCCGATTTCTGGGACCAGGATTTGACCCGGGCAGTCGGGCAGGAGGGTGGTCTGCTCAAGCAGCGCTATGCTGTGGAGCGCACCCGTCGTGAGGCCAGGCGAAAAGGTTATCGGATCATAGAGAAGACAACCCAAACCGGCATCCGGCTGCATGTCCGGCTTTAGGAGGAACGAGATGAAAGAGATCATCATCGATATAAACGACAAAGGTGAAGTGCAGGTCCAGACCCGGGGTTTTAAGGGCAAGGCCTGCCTGCAGGAGTCTGAGTTCTTGAAAGAGATTCTGGGCACCGAGATTCATCAGCAGCTGACCCCAGCCTATTTTGAACAGGAGAAGGTCAGGGTCAAAAAATATCTGCCTCTCTGCGGCTAACATAATCCAAGCCCTGGGATATTCCCGGGGCTTTCAAGGAGGAGTTATGAATATCTTTGAACAGGGCTGCTTGATTCAGCTCTCCGTCTCCAAGTGGGGCGGGGTCAAGAAGCTAAGTAAGGATCAGATCGCAAAAATGGTTGAAAACGGGAATACCGACTGGGTGAGTGCCACCAAGAAGCTGGTGGATCCGGAGAGCCTCAAACCCATCTGCAAAGTAACCAACACGGCCCGCAGCTGGCTGGCCTCTATCAGCCTGCCCTTTCCCATTCCGGGCATGGTCTTTGTACCCAGGGATCTCATCGAGCGGGTGGATGAGACCCTGAGCCAATATCGCTCTGAGTTTTGGGGAAAGGTAAACGCTTTCCAGCAGGATTATGCCTGGCTTCGGGAAAAGGCCAGGCTGTATCTGGGTGAGTTGTTTAATGAAGTGGACTATCCCCTGGACATTGAAAAACCGTTCAGCTTTGCATGGCGCTTCGTCATTCTGGATGTGCCAAACGGCAATACTCGGATCCTGGCCCCTGAAGTCTATGAACGGGAGAAAGAAAAGTTCATCCAGACCATGGAGGAGGCCAGGGGCATGGCCATCGAAGCCCTGCGTGAAGAGTTTGCCCAGATGGTTGAGCGCATCTCGGACAGGTTCACTACCGGACCGGACGGGAAGCCTAAGGTTTTCAAGAACTCCACCGTCCAAAGTTTTTATGAGTACTTCGAGACTTTCAGGGATCGAAACATCTTTCAGGACGAAGCTCTATCAGAGCTGGTTGATCAGGCCCAGCGGGTGCTTTCGGGCAGGTCGGCTGAGGAGATCAGAAACAATCAAAACCTGCGGGAACAGATCAGACAGAACATGGCTTCGATAGAGGAGACTATGGGCGAGGTGTTCAATCAGCCGAGGAGAAAGATTCGGATTGAGTGATGCACAACCAAGGGGGCTTAAAGTCCCCTTGGTCTGAAATATCATGATAAAAAATCAAAAATTTTATATAGTTCGTGGCTATATTTGAAGTTATGGCCATAAACAAATATCGGTCCGAACGTGATCTTCAGGGCAAAATCATAGACAAGTACCGGCTCCAGAACAATAATCTGGGATTGACCGTGGAGGACGAGTACGGAAAGCGATATTCAGTGGAGTTTCAGACGAATTCAGTTCGTCCAAGATTCACCAACCTCTTTGGGTTGTATGAGCCATACCGGGGGTGTGATCAAAGTCTTGACAAGCTCATCGAACCTGACAGCTCTATAGGGCTGCGCATCAATCAGGGCCAGTCACCGCTTAGGACGGCCTACCAACTCAATTATGTCTCCAAGCCACTGTCCCCGAATTTCCAATATACCGGAAGCAGCCGAATGACAGACTACAGGAGCTTGTACCTTCAGTAAAATGGAAAGGTCGTTTTTGTTATACAGGAACCTGACCCAGACAGACATTTGGCGGGCCAAAGAGGAAGGGCACCGGATTGCCGGTGATGTGCATTTGCAGCAATGCACAGTCGAGATTGTTTATAGGATCACAGAGTACAGAGGGTTCTTGGTTGATAAGCCACTCACTCAGGGTAATCTCTGGCGGGAAAAGTGGGAGAAAAGGTTCAGGACCTTTCAGCCTTCAAATCTTTGATCAACTTCTTATCGAGTTTCTGGAGGTACTTTTCAAAGCCTTTCTGCCGGGCAATCAACGTCTTCATCTGAGCGAGGTCTTTCATGGCATGTTCGAGATGGGAGAGAGCGTCGGCCGGATACCTGCTTTTCAGGCACTGCATGGCCTTTGACAGGAGGCTGTTGAAGACCTGCACGAATTCCTTGAGCTTGGCCTCATACTGGTTCATGAAATCCAAGGACTTGAGCATGGTCTTTTGATAAAGGATCTCATCCTTGATGGCCTTTTTCTTTTTCTCCGATGGGGTCTTGGCCAGTCGGTTTTGCAGCTCATTGATATCTTTCCTGTGATGCGTCTGGTAGGCCTGGACATGGTGTTTCAGGAGCTCTGAGCCCTGACTCAACAGCCCTTCGTTTTTGCTTATTGCATTTAAGTCTGTTGTGAGTTGTCGGATTTCTTCCTGGTCAACCGAGTTGCCCTTGGCACGGATCGTTTGGGCCATATCGGCAAGCAGCCTCTCAATCTCTTCCACTGTTTTTAGCTCCCGTTTGGTCACTTTCCTTGTTTTCTTCAATTTTTTCCTCTCTTTCTGATCATCTCGGATTTCTCGCTTAATTTCCATGTCATTGGGATCGCTGAATTGTGTTTGCAGGTCTCTGGCCGAAGCCTGCGGGGTTGACTTGGTATGGCGGAAAAAGGCACCGAGCACCTTGAAAACGGAGGCGATAAACAAAATGACCAGGATCAGGTTCAAGAGAGGATGGATATCAATGATTGTATTCACGATGTTCGGACTGACCGCCCACATTGAGGTGTAGAACAGGGCAAAGCCAAGGGGCAGGGCGGTCTGGGTGTGTATGCCGTAGCCGCGCATCAGACCAAAGAGGATGAAAAAGACAACAATCAAGAGAAGGAAGGCGCCCAACAGTCCCAGTCCCTGCAATGAGAGATGCAGCCAGCCCCGATAGATGGAATAATAGGTGCCAACTGCCAGGAACAGGGCCACGGTTGTGACCAGGACCCGCAGGTGCCTGCTTTCACCAAAGCGTTTCCTGAGGGCTATTCCGGCCACCGACCAGAAGAAAAAGAGCAGGATGGTGAAAATGATCCAGTCGTCGTATTTGGCGATGAAGGGTCCAGGCTGGATTCGGGTGAAAGGGTCCAAGATGTCGGAGGCCATGGAGGCCTCCTGGCAGGATATCTTTATAAGGTTTTCGGTTCATTCGATGCAAAGCTATAAAAAGAGGCGAATCTTCTGCCTTAGGTATGTCTGCCAAGGTTTTGATGGTATTGGTCCTGCTTGTTGTGGCCTGCGAGCCGGTTCAAGAAGCCGTTCCGGATAGATCACTTGATTATGACCGAATGGCTTCGGTGTTCAGGGACATGGCGGCAGACAACCCCTGTGGCCTTATCTCCTTAGGAGCAGGGATACCAGTTTACAATCTTAGCGGACAGGTGCTGGCGGAAACACGGCCCAATACCTCAGTTTATTTGAAGTCAACTGGCTCCATCGCATATCATCAGGCCATGTGGGCGATCAAAAATTGCGGCTTGAAATTGGAGGCAAAGGTCAAAAACGGGAGCTTCTCCTTCAGAATCCCGCCTGGAAAATACGTCATATACATACCGACCTCCAGCTATGCCTGTACTCAGGGACCGCCACTTCCATCTGAGGGCAATTTCTCTGTGAACGTCTCCTTTCAAGGTGGAGACAGTCAGTTCATGGCCAGTGCCTTTGAGATTCAAGCTAAAAGCGAACCGTGACTTGCAGAGGATGACCGCTCTGGTCAACGCCTTTGAGTCGAATCTTTCCACTCGTCGAAGCTCCAAGCAGGACATCTTTGATCCCTCTCTCTTGCAGAGGCAGGGAAATTATATGGGAAGAATTCTTGAGTTGAATCGGATCAAGACCTATTGTCATATGCTCAGTGGCATTCTCCGGTACCTTCCAGATACAGAAATTGTAGATATCTGCCAAACGATAGCTCTTGTGCACGAACATTTCAGCAGTGGAGATCGAGGCCGAAACGTTATTGATTTCTCTGAGTTGGACCTGCAGCTGATCGTCATCTTTAGACAGAAGCCATGCACAGACCTTAGCTCCACGACTCAGGCGGCGCATCTCCCTGATCTTTGTTTCCGGATAGTGGACTAGGATGAAGCAAACGAAGTGGCCCCTGTCTTTGATGCTTACGGATCGGACAATATTTTGTTCCACGTCCAACACAATGCCTGAAGACTCTCGTCTCAGCTGGTCTTTAACATGCCTTTTCACATGCGGGAGAGTCCCGGCAATCAGGTCAAGAGAGTGGTGATTATACTCTGCCGAGATAGTGCCCAGAATTTGGCGGACAACGTCTGCCACCGCCGATTTTCGGGCTGAGGCCAGATCATCGGCTGGAGCGGAGATGCCAGCGAAATGCTCTGGCGGAACCTGGCTGACAAATCGAGGTACCTGAGAGGCATTGGCCGAGAGGTGGGTGAGCAGGAAAAGGATCAAGAGTGCTTTAGACATTGTCCACCCCGCTTTTTAACTCCTCCAAGAGCTGCTCAGCCTTGTGCTTGGCTTCTGGCTGACCTTCCTCTGCGAAAATCTCGCGCAGCCGACGGAGCATATCCGTCCTGGCCTTCAGATAATCGGCCTTGGACATCTCCAACTTGACCCAGACGTGAAATCCTGAATGCATGCCCTGCGGGCTGAAGAACTCCTCATAATAGAGCTGACTTTGTCGAAGGCCCTGGATATGCACGTTGTGACTGAATGTGGCGATCCCGTCTTCCACATACCTTTCTATCCCGCCAGGACCGATATTTGACCCCTGGACATACTCGGTAAATTCTGATCGAACAAACTGCGACACGGACTGTACCGCTGTTTTCAAAGCTTCAGCATTGGCGCACCGCAAGGTTACGGCATAGTCCGAGCCGTTCAAGAACCCACCGGTAAAGTATATGTTGCCGTCTTCTTCATAGGTTGTGCGTTTGGTCCAGTCCGGACGGTTATCATCCCGCGATGTCCTCACCGTAATGGGTTTTTGGATTTCGTAAACTGTTTTGGCTTCGTCTCTGGCAATCTTGACCGCTTTTGGTGCGCAACCTGCGACCAAGAATACGGCAATGCACAAATGCAGCTTTGCACAGTTGCATATAGTAGGCATAAAAAAACCTCCTTTGCCTCAATTTAAGGAAGGAGGTTTGCTGAGTCAATAATATCAGCTGGTTATTTGAGTTTAAAAGAAAATCTCAGTCATGTACTTGATGTTTCCGACTATAATGATAAGTTAATATAAAACATTTAAGAGAGAGGATCTACAAATGATTCTAGATTAAATTCGTCTAAGAAATCCTTGAAAAGTTGATCCTTGTTCTTTTTAGAATCTTGATTAAGCTTCATTAAAACATTTTTGAATTCTTCAAAATCATTTGCATAAAAAAATTGTTCGAAAAACAAATAAACTTTTAGCTCTGTATCCCTTAAGCACTTTGCATCATACATTTTATTTTTTATATTTGAATCAATATTTTCTTTATCTAAATACATATTTTCGAATTGATCATCAATGAAATCATTATAAACAACAGCATATGGCGAAGTAGATTGATGTTTTGGTAAAATGCCGTATTTTCGCTTAATTTCAATCACGAAATCAGAATTAACAGCAAAGTAACTTCTCCCCCAACTGTTAAAAGTTCTGTTGAAGCTTTTCAACTTGTCTAATTGTTTACTGTATTTAGGCCAATTCAGATCATTACATATACCATCCAATAATTGAAAAATATATTCATTGTCGGATAGATCATCAATCTTGACTGAAATATTTTTTGAAAAGAAATAGTAACATAGCTCTTGGAATCTTTGGGGTATAAGGAAAGAATGACTCCAATCAACAGGAATTGTTTTAGGTAATAAATATGGATGAAAATTTGTCATTAAAGTCAGCTCAAGAAGAGGAATAGCTGTTGCTATTAATTCTGGATATTCAAGACGATTTCCTGCATTAACAATACGATTATAAAATGATAATGCATGATGATATTCATCATTTAAAACATTATTAGCGAAATCTTTGACATTTTGAGGCCTTATTACATGCGATGCTCTGAGTAACTCATATATTAAAAGTTGATTACATACAGCATAGGCTTCCAAAATATCTCTTACAGATATTAATGATATATTATAATCATTATAATAACCATAGTCATAAGGTTTAAGAAACCATTCAAAATTTACCCTATCAGGTATTAAGTCTTCAATGTTTAAGCTTAGCATTAATTGTCGTTGTCTGGTGTTTCCAAAACGAATTAGTTTATTTGCATGCCAGTAATACAAAAAATAAAATAAACTAGAATAATAATAGTTTATTGTGAAAGGGCCGCTATTAGTAAATAGCGTCTTAATTCTGTCAAAAAATATTATTTGCATCAAGTAAAGATGAATTTCTGGACTCAATTGAGAGTTGATAAATCCCTTTGAATGTGCGAAAGGAGGTTTCAATTTATTTTTGAAAGTACTCTCTCTCAATATTTGTAATACATATTTTATATGATCAAGTTTTGCGGCATATAAAATATGATATAAAGAGCCAAGAGATGTTCCAGATAAAGAAAAATAGTGTGTAAATTCATGGAATCTTATATTTATTTTTGAAGAATAAAAAAAATCATCACTAGAAACACTTGAACTATTAGAAGCAAATGTTTCATAATTATCGTTAACAAAAATAATTGGCGTGAAATCCCAGCAAAGTCCAAATTCTTTTTCCCGTTCTCCATTCAGGATTCTATAATTCGAATTTGAAACACACGACCGTATGTGAGAATTAAATGGTAAATGCCACGAACTCTGAATACTATCCCTTCTATAAAACATATTAAACCTTCTTATATTTAATTATAAGTTTTCCAGCCTGAAGCCCTTTTTTAACTTGAATTGTTAGAAATGGTGTTTCGCCTATTATTATTGGCTCGCTAATCTTTCGGGACTTCAAATAGTTATCATGTTCATATTGGGGAACACAAAATTCGGATTTAGTGATGTGTCGATCCCAAAAATCCAACTTACCCATTCTTATTGAGATTTCACCTTCTTCAGCTATAAAACCAACAAAATTATTATTTTCAATTACAAGACCCTGTTTATTGTTGTTTAAGTAAAATTCAAGCGGAATTAGTTCAATGAGGTGAAGTAATTTATTTATTAGTTCCTCGTCATTTGGGTATCTCTCCAGCTCTTTTTCTATCAATTTTACTCCTTCTTCTAGCCGCTTACGTTCCATTATATAAATATCAACTATCTTTAACTTTAAAGCCCTAATCGAAGTTCCATGATTTTCTTTGTCAAGCAGGTTTATGATTTCACTAACAAAATAAGATTTATCTGTATATTTTATCTTGTCTTGGAGTAAATAAGTAAAATCTTTTATTTTTTCATCATATTCATCTTCATATAAAAATATAAAGGTAATTATTAGTTTGATAGCATCTGCATAATTATATTTGTTAACTTCTCTGAGAAATATATTTGCTAATATTTCACTAATATCAAAATGTAATTCATATTCATTTATCATAATTCCAACCATGAATTTTATATATCTCATCTTTTATTGAATTAAACTCATCATCAGCCAATATTTTTTCTGCTAATCCCTTTTTTGCTCGATCCATTGCTCTTCTTAGACTATCTTTCTGAGTCATATCACCTGGAAATAGATTGTTATATTTTTCAAATGCTTTATCTTCACTTATATTGCAAATAAGTCCTAAAAAAAAAGTAGTACAACATTTAATAGATAAGTATTCTGAAGCTATTCTATTTAAAATAGGGTTAATATCATCTGCATAATTTTTAATCGTTTCATATCTTGTAGGATCAGACTTAATAGCATCAAATATTTCTCTATAAACTTTTAATCTAAAACGCTTCATTCATATCTCCAAAAACATTTATACAGAAAACTTTATTTTGTGCATCTGCGTTTTCTGTTTTGTTCTATAGATTAGATAAGCATTTATCAACATCATTTTTTCGACCCACCACATAGAATCCAATTAAAATCAATTGAATTCAATCCAGCCGTCAACAGGAGCAATCATTAAAGTATAAAGTTAATCAGCTTACAGGTAGTCCAATCTGTCCGGATTGTCCGACATGTCCTAAGTGTCCGTTTTTTCAGCTGATAAGGGTTCAAAGCTTTAAAAATAATTTGTACACTTCTTCTGACCTGGGTTTAGAGAAGGAAATATTGGTTTTTCCTTGCGCCAAGTAGATTGATTGGACCGATTCGGTAAGGCTCTTCCGAAGGTCACCCAAACAAAAGGAGCATGGCTATGAGCAAAAAGTTAGATAAAAAAGAACAAGACAAGATTGTTTTTATGTACACAAGAAAAATAGATGAAACGGATGTCGATATCCTCAAGTTGTATTCTGAAGGAGATTTGATGAAACAAGTTTGCGACAAGATTTACCTTAGTGAGGGGGCTGTCAAAACGCGAAAGAAGAAAATAATCAAAAACTTGGACGCAAAAACATTCTTGCAGGCAGCGGTCATAGCAGCCCGAGAGGGAATAATTTAATTAACAACTTAAGCAGTTTTTGCAAGCGCTCAAAACCCTGTAAATTGCCAGTGCAGATAAATAATGGCGCGGATCGAAGGTTCCGCGCCATTGACTCATTTCAGGAGATCATTCCCTGGAACAAGACAATAGGCTCTGGACATCAGCTTTTTCGGAATAGTCGCTTCTTCCTCGTGGGAGTTTTTTGCGGGTACTGACCAAGCACCAGCATCCCGGTGTCATGCCGTTTGCTAAAACTCATTTTATTCAATTATATCGAAACGATGTCTAAGACTTTATGTATTCCGCTGATGACCTTGACTCCAGCCATAGTTTCCTTCTGATTTGTTTTGCACTCCTTCAGGATTCAAATTTGCGCCTTTTGGCCAAGCGCCACAACTCCCAATTTCTCAATATTTATTAGACCATTCACGTGAAGAACCATGATGCATGGGATTCAGTCTCTATTGGATATGGTTTCTAAAGTTAATTTTGGTTTAAGGAGCTAAACAGAGCATGTCTTCTGATTATTTAACCATTATGGAGCTATCTTATGTTTATACCGTATAAAAAGGAAGGTCATGGAGGCCCTCAAAGAAACGTAGGCAAGAGAGTTCAGAAAAATATGCCTGAGGAACGAAGTTCCATAGTAAAACAGAACTCAAGTCAACTTCTCTGTCCGGAATGCTCTTCAGCCCTCAGGCCTGAAGGGGGTTGCTGGTTTTGCCCTGTATGTGGCTGGAGTTTCTGTGGTTAATGCAAGTTCTGTCAAATTCTTTCAAACTTTACAGGGGGTAATGTATGTCTACACATCTGATGTCAAAAAATATAGCTTATTTACGATCAAATTTCAAGGGTCGAGAAGACATTGTTCCAAAATTCTGGTGCTCCAAGGATAAAAAACGAAGTGGATATTCACCGCTCTGTTACCTGGAGTGGACCAGAAATTGTGAGAAGCCCTGCCGGACGTGCCCAAATCCAGACTACATTCCCCTTTCTGATTACCTGGTATTTCTTCACCTGCGTGGAGCCACGCTCCTTGGCGTCTACCCTTTGCTTCCTGATAATACGTGCCACTTTATAGCAGCCGATTTTGACAACCATGATGGGCTGTCTGAGCCGTTCAGGGATATCCAAGAATTTGCTGCTGTCTGCGCTTACCAGGATCTGTCCAGCTACATTTGCAAATCCAAATCCGGCCAAGGATATCATGCTTACTTGTTCTTTCAGGAGCCTGTGCCGGCTGCTAAGGCGAGAGCAGTGATGTTTGCTTTACTTAAGGAAGCAGTCATTATTGGGAAAGAGGTGCACCTAAGCTCTTTTGACAAACTGTTTCCAAACCAGAGTTCTGTAACACAAAGGGGCTTTGGAAACCTCATCGCCTTGCCTTTCCACGGCAAGGCCGCCAAGCAGGGCAACACAATTTTTCTGGACCCTGGAAAGCAACTTAAAGAACCTTATATGGACCAATATGAAGTCTTAGCCAACATAACGAAAATTTCAGCCCACCAGCTCGACCACATCATTCAAGAATGGGAATTGGAGCTAGATGTTGGAGGTCAAAAGACGATGAAGAATACCGATACTGACATCGACAGAATCATAGTCTGCGATTTTTTGCGCTGGGCTTACGAGCATCCAGCCGAGGTCAAAGAACCTCTATGGATGGCCCTTCTGAGCAACGTCTCTGCTTTAAGGCCAGGGGGATATGAGCTTTGCCACCAAGTCTCCGAAGGCTATCCCAATTATAGTCGCACTGAGACCGACGCAAAAATTCAGCACGTCATGAATACGACTAGGCCCCATACCTGCCGTTTCATCAAAGAAAACGGGTTTGTTTGCAACAGACAGTGTAATGTTACATCACCTATTGTTCTGGTCAACCAAAACAAATGAAGAGGTAGTTATGAAAAAAAGTTTTCAAGGCTTTAACGAAGATTTTCAAAGTCAATTTGACACGGTCGAGTACATCAAAAAAGGGGACGATGAGGTTGAGGTCGAATCCTGCCGCATAGTGGGGGAGGAAGACCAGTACGAGAAAAGAGTGAAAAATACCAAGCTGGCAGCTGATGGGAGATGGCGGCCGGTATCCGATTTCACGGCAAAGAGCTGGACTGGCAAGGATGTTCCTGATGATAGCCAAGGCATTTGTCTCAATCCATTTGAAAATCATGAGAATCGCTTGGTTTATTTAAGTGTTGATGGAGGAATCACAGAAAAGGGCAATGTTCTGTGCTCTGAATGTTTTGAGTTTAACCGGCAGCGTAAAGAATATGCGGAATCCTATAAGTGCCTCTGGCGGCTTTTGTGGAACCCTGAGGAGTTCTAATGATTTATGCTCCCATCAGTCCATTAAAAACACTTGATGATTGGCATCAGGTTATCGATGTCCTCATTAAGTCAGGTCTGGCCAACAAGCGGCATGATCCACTCCTTCATAAATTTTTGAAGATAGCTCAAGAGAAACATTACCCAGGGCCCTTACAGCGTTATCTTTTAAAATATCCAAAGATACTGCAGGAGGCACATAAGCGGGTCCAGGAAAATCCTTTGAGGCCGTTTCCTAATGAAGAAGAGTTGGCTGAAATATCAGGTCTCATCTCCTTGGGGATAGTTAATGAGTACGGAGATTGTGTCGGGTTCAATCCAGGAGATTTTCTTCGAGGATTTTTAGTCACAGGGGAGTCTGGTTCCGGAAAAAGTTATCCCATGTTGCGCATGCTCAAACAAATCTTTTCCATACCTCTGGAGGTGAGGGGCTATAACGTGGTGATTATTCAAGTGGCCAAGCATGACGCTGATTTTCTGATAAAAGACTTTCCTCATATTAAGGTTATCCCTTACAAGCATTTCTATCGAAACATGTTCGAGGTGGAATCCTGGGAAGACCCAGTAGCAAAGTTCAACAGTATTGCATCTATCTTTGCCTCCACCAATTACCTGATGACGCTCACCCAGCCCATTTTGAACGAAGCTATTCAGATTGCCTATGAAAAGTATGGACTGTTCACTTTCAAAGAACTGGTAAGCTTGATCGGTCCAGCCCTGAAAAGTTTGGGACAAAAAGGCTATGAGTCAAAAAACGCAGCCGACAAGGTCGCCTTACGCTTGCATGAATTCAGCAAGATTCCCCAGCTAAATGTCAGGACCGGGTTTCGAATTGAAGATTTTTTCACCAAGGAAGACATCATACTTAATGTCATGGATGAGACCAACGAGTATGTTTATGCAACCTTTATAACTGATCTCCTGATGAGTTCGCAGCGCTATAATCAAAAGTTTCCGCTCGTACCCAATCGGCTTCGAACCTTGAATGTTATCGATGAATGCAGGGCTATTTTTCCAAAGCGAACCAAAAGCCTGGATCATAACCCCGATCGTTTAATAGAGAGGTACATAACCACTCATCGTGCCGATGGGCTCGGGCTCGCAGCGCTTATTCAGGAGATTCAGGCTGTAGCAACCTGGCTGGCTGAAAACTCTTCTTTTCTATTGTCTTTCCCGATTGCAGGTGAGGGGCTGGAATCTCTTAAGAAGTATCAGAACCTCACTGATGAGCAGATTTCCTTTATGTTCAAGCTGCCCTCGTTTGGTGTTGGAATCTTCCGGGATAGGAGATTCGATCGGCCTTACCTGGTCCAAATTCCCGGAGATCTGCAAATTGAATCAATCACTGAGGAAGAAGTCGAAGAAATGATGCGGCCGTATATTCAAGCAAAACATGAAGAGTTTCGGAATCGTCAGATCAAGAATGAATATCAGACAATAGCAGAAATTCCGGCTCCGAGTGCAGGCATCAAAGAGTTCCTGCACAGGTTGGTTGCAAATTACCAAACTGGAGTTTTTGAACCATTATCCACAATAAGTAAACGGCTTCAGATTCCGTCATTAAATGACATAATCATTCCTTACTTAATCGAGGAAAATTTTATCGTTCTTAAGCAATACAGGCATGAGCCCAAAAGAGGAAAATACGACTTTCCGGTCCTGACCAATCAAGCTCAAGAGCAGCTTAAAATTCCCATGAATCGACGAATTCATCCTGACTATTTTGGGCATAAACTTTATGCCCAAAGGATTGCCGATTGGTGGGCTGGGCAAGGAGGCAAGGTTTTTCTGGAATATCAGCCTAGTCAAGCTTTGGGAGGACGCATCGATATCTATATCATCGACAACAATGGGGTCTATGGCCATGCAGGACAGAGAATCGCCTTTGAGGTGACATTGACGGTAACCGCTCAAAACATTTTGCCCAATATTTTGAAATGCTTTGAAAATTTCAATAAGGAAGTAGATCTCATATGTATCGTCTGCGAAATGAAATCTGATCAAGACCGGGCCGAGGCCATCATTAACGGAAGCGAACTTAACGAAGATCAGCGAGCGAGGGTCACCGTAACCACCATGTACAGGTTTTTGGAGAAATGAACCTAACTTGGATCTCAATGGGCAAACCAATAGAAGAGCCGGAGATTGAAACCCTGATGGTCAACTTTGTTATAATTATCAACTTTGGAACAAAAGAGAAGGCGTATGCTTGAACAAATGGTTAATTGGAGAAGATTACTGACCTAGAAAGAACTAGGTGTTGCCATTTTGTCGTACTTTCACAACCCAGATGGGTATGAATATCAACCCATTTGCTGTCCTTAATGCCTTGATTGTCGAGTTGATATAGAACAATATGCGAGAAAAAAGGAGCGAGACATGATTAGAACAAATTATGAGAGTCAAGAGTTTTATGATCTGTTCGACGGTTATACGGATCCACTGAACGAGCACTACGAAAAAATCGATGACCTGAGCGAACGGAGCGAACTTGATCGGGTGGTCGATGAGTTTATTGCCGAACGAAATGCACAAGGTGGTCTGGAAGAAAGGCTCGAAGATCCAACACGTCATCCTTGGTCCGACCTAGAGTCCCTGCGGGAGTGGGAAGAACTGTATCAGAGGGGATCAGATCCACACAATAGTGCGTCAGAACTCGAGGATTTAAACCAAATAAGAGGATGGAATAAGCCATGACTCCACCAATGTTCCCAGGTCCACGACCTGAAGAGAAGGAATTCACTGGAGAGTTACGCGCAGAAAGTAAAATTATTTATAAGTGGATTGCAATCGCGATAATCGGAATTTTGGTCGTATGGAGCGGCTGGGCTGTGATTCAGCTTTTGAGTCAAGTCGCAAGCGGAACAGGGCAAGGCTTTTTTCAGGTAATCGGAGAGCCAAGTATCAACCCGAGGAAGTCAGGATTTGAAGCGTTACTCAAGTTACTGTTTTCGGGATGTCTGCTGGCCGGGCTCATATGGATACTCCAGAAGCGGAGATAGGTATGAACTTCTTAATGCTCATCCTTTACGCTTTTTTAGCGATCATCGCCCTGATCTTGGCTTCAGTTGTCATTCAGGAAGGAAGTGAGATTCTAAGCAGTCTCGCGAATCATATTTTACATCTCTTCGACCGAGCAACCTTAAATCCACATGACAGCAGAGGTTTTGGCTCGTTCGTCCAACTATTACTGATATTTGGTTTCGTAGGCTGGGCAATCAACAGGTTCAAAAGGTAATTATCCTGAGCCGGAGGTTCTATGACAACTGATCCCAAAACTGCTGGCCGTTTGGCAGCCAAGATGCCTCCTGAACAAGGGGAGAAGCTGAAAAATGAACTTCTTGCTTCACTGCGCTCAACTTGCGAGGCCGCTAAGAAGAGACTGGAGTACGAATATTCAGAAAATCATAAGAAAAAATTCGAACTCTTAAGAGAACTCGTGCAAGAAGGGGTTCCTTCAAAGGAAGCTATAAAAGCATCGATGAGAAGAGGTTACTATGTTCTTGGTTTGCTTCTCATATGTCTTGCTGGTGAATACACCTTTATATCATGGACAATTGGTCCCTTCCTTATGTTATCAGCGATTGAATTAAGCATAATTTCTGTTCTCACAACGCTAATTATATTTAAAGGAGTTGCCAGTTATATACAATACAGTATTCAGTTAAAAGACAATAATGAAGAGTCCCAGAAGAAGATTTTTTTTCAAATTAGCACTCTTGCTATCATCATGATATTTGTTCTTATCGGCACATTAGGGCTCATTCGTAAAGATTTATTTTTCGCTGAGTCATCTTATAGTTCAGCAGAGAGACCGGCAAGCATTGACTCTTTGGAAAAAGAAGCTGAGATGGGCAATGAGTTTTATAAAAAGACCACAATGCCATTTTTTGGTTTTCAAGTTCTTCTGGGGTTAATATCAGCCCTTGTTGGTGGATGCGCTTTTTATGAGAGTACAAGCAGACTTTCATCTGGAGGGATGTATAGAGCAAAATATCGAAAATTGGAATCATTGGAGAGGAAAGAGCTGGAAATCCAAAAGCAAATGGAAAGTACGATGACCAAAGTGCAGTCTTGGTTGGCCCAGTTCCAAACAGCCTATTTTCAGGAAAAACATTTCCAAGCAACAGGGGAACAGGATGTTAATAACACCGAGACCAAAAGGTTCTCAATAGAAAAGATAGGAGCAATTATGGAGAATCTTATCAGAAATCCTTGGGTTATCTTTTTCCTGTCAACGGTTATTTTTCTCCTTTTTGCCCAATTTGCATATTCAGCTGATCACAAAATCCTTCTCGACTTTTCAACCTCAGTCACAACCAAGGATTACAACACAAATGTGAGCGACTTTAAAAAAAATTGTCAGGGAATTGCCAACTATTTCCTGGGACTAAAAGCGGGGGAGTCCGTTGTGGTCATTGGGATCACAGAGAACTCATTTAGTCGGCCATATATTCTTTTGGAAGAGAAAATGCCCAACACATCCGGATACTTCAAAGAAAAGATCAACAGATCGAAGATCCAATTGATTAAAAAGTGGAAGCAAATGTGCCAGAGCCTGAAACCCACTGCAAAAGCAACAGACATCATAGGAGCTCTTTATTTACTTGCCAATCTTGGAACTACCAATAAGCAAACTATTGTCATTTTCTCAGATATGCGTCAAGCAACCGGCCAAATGAACTTGGAAAATAAAAAAGATATTAACGTAAAGGCATTGATGCAGCTTGTCAGAGAATTTGGTCTGATTCCCGATCTTGATGGAGCTCGGGTAGTCTGCGCTGGAGTCTCACCTGGAGGAAAAGGCGTTGAGTATTATAGTTCTTTGAGAAGATTTTGGAGTCTCTATTTTCAGGAAGCAGGCGTCAACGAATTTATGTTTCAACTTAAAAGGGAGGTGCATCATGAGTAGGGCACAAGTTGTTCAAAAAAAAGCATTTATTGATTTCATCAAGGCCTCGGCAGTTCGAATTCGCAATTCTTTCATTTATGACGACCCCCAAGTTGCTGCCTATATGCGGTTTGGAGGTGCTGACAGGGAGGATGCCCTTATTCCAGATATCCAGATTTTGGATATGCCAATATTAAATGATATTCCCACACAGACACAGATGCTCATTGACCCCATAAGTGAACTTTTTTCTGGAATAAACCTTATACCAGATGCGCTTCCCTTGGACTTGCCTCCGGCAAATTGGCAACAAAATGAGATTATCCAACAAAAGGAAAATCAAGCTTTACTACCATCGACACCAGCAATTTCAGCAGAGTCCTCAGATATCAAGGTGAAGGAGGTCCTGGGAGTTATTAATCAAATAACCGGGTTAGAGCCCAAAGAAATCAAGTCTCTCCCTGCCGGGGCCATCAAGATAACCCTGACAACCCCTCAACCGGAATACGCGGAGGTGTGGCATGGATGAGGTCTATATGTTTCAAGACAATGGCATTATCTGGCATGATCCCACTCCCTATGCCTTACCGTTTTTTCGCTCAGGTGATCCGAACTACTTGATTGAAAGTGTCCGGTCTCCTTCGAATTTTGTGCCTAAGCTCCGGAAATTGAGAAAGGAGAGGGTTTCGTTGCCCGGTTCAATCTTTGAGTTAAAAAAAGAGGAAGCGCTTTCAATCGTGCGCAAGGACAACAGAAATGAAAAATCCGCCGATGGTATGACAGTAGCCTCCAAAATAGAAGTGCTCGCGGCAGCTGCCTTCAAAGCCTACAGCGTCTGTCGTCTCTGCGGCTGGGAATGTGGTCTGAATCGGTTTAGGTTGCAAGGGAAATGCGGACTGGGCAGCAAAGGTTTCATAAGCAGGCCTTTTGTGCATATTGCCGAAGAAAGTCCCATCAATGCGGCGATCGTTGCCAATCTTGGGGGGTGCGGCCTGAACTGTGTTTACTGTATAGCGGATAGAATCGTTCACCATTTTGAAGGCCAATCAACGATTGATGCCGATGGATTCTGGCAAATGATCATAGCAGATATGACAAGATATCAGCAGGATATACCGATCAATACTTTGGAGTTCACCAACCCCACTGAAAACCTGGCGTCTGTCATTGAGCTGCTGACCAAAGCACCAGAATGTGTGAGCTTGCCTATTGTCTTTAACTGCCACCTCTATGGAACCCAAGAGTTCTATGAGCTTGCGTCTCCAGTGGTTGATGTCTGGCTGATGGACTTGCGCCACTGTGAGCCCTGTGCTCAGGAATTGAGCGGAGTGAGGGGATATATGCAACGGGCAGAGGAGGGAATGACTGCGATTCTCAAAGATCCTCACTCCAGGGTGATTGTTCGCCTATTGATTATTCCTGGCCATGTGGACTGTTGCATAGCCAGCTCTATCGAGCTTCTGGCACAGTTCAAACACAAGGACCAGCTCTTTATTTCAGTCATGGACCAGTATGTTCCAACGGTCAAGCTGGGTTCGCATCCTGAACTGGATCGGCGACCGAGTCATGATGAAATCGAAAAGGCCCGGCTAATGGTCCGGCAAAGTGGTCTCAAAGATATTGAGATAGAGGCTGGGGATTTTTGGAAGAGAGTTTGAGTTTAAAGTGATTTTTTGTCTATCAGTTTCATCTATTTTAATGTATTGTTTTTTTAAAAAGTAGTTTCATTTTGGGAGGTCAAAATGTTTACGGATGCTCAAAATTCGAATATTAAAAAATTGGTTCCTGATGAGACTTGGGATACCAAGGACATCATGACAGTGGCAGAAGTCGCTAAGCTTTTGAGGGTGCACCGTTCAACGGTTACCCGCTATGCAATGTCTGGCGAAATAGTAAGTTATAAAATCGGGAGTCGTCGCCTTTTCAGGGCTGCAGACGTTTGGGCGTTCTTTGACAACAAAAGAGTGTGTACGAGGAGAAGCGACGGAGAAATGGAGAGTTGTTATTCCATATAGGAGTAACAACAATGGCCACGGTCGTTATACAAAAGAAAAGGAATAAAAGTGGGGTTTCCTACGCTGTACAATACAGAGACCCTATAACAGGTCGCAAAAAGCATTATAAGTCATATTCCAAAAAGAGGGATGCAGAGCATTCCCGAAATAATCTGAGGACACTGCTAGATAACGGCAGTATGCCGGAGCCTCGGAAAAAATTCAGTCCATACAGGTTTTCCGAAGCCGTATCCAAGCTAATTGAGGAGTGGGACATTCGGTTATCCGTTGGAGAGCTTCGCCATAGAACTCATGGCGACTATGTGATGGCCGCCAAACTGTTGGAAAAGGAATTTGGGAGGATGCTTCTCTGTGAGATTACAGAGAGTAAAGTTAAGGAATACAGGCTAGAGCGGGCGAGGACCTATAGCAATGTAGCCTCAAACAGAACTCTCTTTATCCTTAAACAGATTTTGAAAAAGGGGGTTGAGCTAGGCGGATTGAAAAATAACCCAGCTGAAAACATTAAGTATCTGAGTGAAAAAATGCATAAGCGCAATCGGTTCTTAATGCCCCATGAGCTTGATGAACTTATCCAGGCCGCAAAGGAAGGCAGGGCCAAGTACTATCTCCCAGCTTTAATTTGCCTCGGAGCCGAACATGGGGCCTCAACGCAAGAATGCCTCTCCCTTAAATGGTCTGATATTGATTTTAATTATCATCAGGCCGGGTTGATCAGGTTCTTTCGGACAAAAAATCAGCATGAGCGGACAGAGTTTCTCATGCCCAGGGCGAAGAAGGAATTATTGACCTGGCGAGATCACCTGGAAAAAATGCGTAAGAAGTGTGGCCTGGAAGGGTTGAGGCCTAATGATTATGTTTTTATACAGGTCGACGGCGTGCCCATTAAAAAGTTCAGCAGAAGCTTCGCAAAGGCAATTGCCGATGCTGGAATCAATGACTTTAGGTTTCACGATCTCCGCCACACATTTTGTTCCAACCTCATTCTTTCAGGTGCACAACTTAAAGATGCCAAAGAAATGATTGGACATTCTGATATCAGTATGACAGATCGGTATTCTCATCTGACTGCCCAGCACAAATTACTTATGCAACAACGATTGACTGAACATTATGAACAGAATGGAAAAGGAAGCTGATTGGTATCTGAGAGGTATATTGGAGGCCAAAACACGAAAGAAGGGGTTACGTGGCATGCGTAACCCCTTGAAATAATGGTCGGGACGGGGCGATTTGAACGCCCGGCCCCCTGAACCCCATTCAGGTGCGCTCCCAGACTGCGCTACGTCCCGTTGAAAAAAATATATAAATTTTGAGCTTCGGGATGTCAAGCTTTTTTAATTGCCCACTTTCCTTAACTGAATTCACTTCATGTGAAAGTACATAACACTACAGCGACAGTTCTGGCATGAACAAACCTTGAAAGAGCCAGGCAGGCGCCTGGCGATCCCAGAATGGCCAGGATGGCACCTGGCGGTCCGTGGGGCAAAGCTTTGGGATCACAATCTGTCGCTGTAGTGCTATTGATCTTTATCTTTTTATTGGGTTGCAGGCATAGTCTGCTTTGGACAATTCATATATAAAAAATGACGCCAAACGGCGTCATTTTTTATGGAGGTGATGGGGGTCGAACCCACGACCTCAGCGTTGCGAACGCTAAGAGGTGGCCTTTTAACTTAGTATAATCAAGTAAAATGCAGTATAGTATGATTCTATAATGATTGAATAATTTGGCAGGTAAGTAAATGCGGAGGTTTGATCATTTTTAATGAAATTTGACTGTTTTTATGCAGCAGGTTAGGAATAGGTTAGGAGAAGGTAAGCACAGCGTTTCAAAAATCGCCAACGCTGAGGTCTGGAGATGGCCACAAAATATAAGCGTGTGCACCAAAGGAAATGGCCGGGAGTTTATTATTACGAGGGGCAAATAAGCACCTTGGGCGGAATGATGTCTGCTATCATATATGCTTCAAGGTTGACGGCAAGCTGAAATGGGAAAAGATTGGCTGGAAATCGGAAGGATACACTCCCTAGGTGGCCTCTGAACTGCTCTCTGAGCGGGTCCAAAAGGCCAGGCATGGCCAGGAGGTGCAGACCCACAAGGAGATCAGGGAAGAGAAGGCGAAAAAGAACCCTGGATGAAGTCTCTGTGGAGTATTTCAAGCATCGGGGCGGGGACAAGAGATCGGGCCACTTTGACCAACTCAGGTACAACAAGCATGTAAAGCCTGTCCTGGGGGATAGGTTGGTCAAAGACATTGCCCCCCTGGATATGGAGCGGATCAAAAAGAATATGTCCGACCTGGCTCCGGCCACCATCTGGGGTGCACTCGAGCTTGTGCGGAGAATTTCCAATTTCGGAGCCAGGACCGGCATGTGTGATCCCCTCAAGTTTAAGGTCCAGCTCCCCAAACTGGACAATCAGAAGGTGGAATATCTGGAACCGGAGCAGCTCCAGCGTCTTCTTGAGGTATTGGAGGTCTGGCCCTTTCGGGAACCGGCCCGGATGATATACTTGCCCTCTTCACCGGAATGCGCAGATGCGAGATTTTTCGCCTCCAGGATCGGGACTTTGACTTCCGGCAAGGTCTCATCACCCTACGCTCACCCAAGGGCGGCAAGACCGTCTCCATCCCTCTAAACCCTGTCGCGGCTGAGATTATCGAGGAGCAGATTGCCCATAGGGGTGTCCGACATCCAGATTCGGAATATGTCTTCCCTGGCAAGAAAGGACAGCAACGAACCGAATGCAAATCTGCATACCGGATACGGGAGAAAGCCGGCCTGGATGGTTTCAGGATCTTTCACGGCCTACGCCACCACTTTGCTGTGACTTTGGCCAACAGTGGTGAATTTGGCTTGGACATGATCGGGGAGCTCCTGACCCACAAGTCTCCTGCTATGACCAAGCGATATGCACAGTATCTCCCGGACACCATGAAGAAGGCCAGCGCACGTGCCAGAGTGCGTTTGCAGGGAGGGAGCCAGGAAGAGGAAGAACCGGCCAAGGTGGTGAATATCGACCAGGCGAAAGGAAAAGGATCATGAGTATGAATGATCAGCAACGAGACAGCACGGCAAAATACATGTATGATTTGAGCAAGGGCATTGCTCTTTTATCTGTAATCAAGCCCCTGTGGGAACCTGGTGCGGCCGTCTTGCCTATCATCTTCGGTGTGACTGCTACCTGTCTGTTTTTTTCTTGGGGTTATGTATTGGAAGGGAGGAAATGATATGGACACATTTGGATGGATCATGCTTTTTTTGACCATAGTGGCTGGGGTCGGAACTTTCCTGACCTGGCGGTCAAACAAAAAGCACAGGGACCATAAAACCCAATGATGGACGCGTTTACAGTCATGATGGGCATTCTGGCCCTGATCGGATGCGGTGGGGCCCTTGTGACCTGGATCAGCAACAGGCGGCAGAATAGGAAGCACAAGGCCCACTGATTTTATATTTCCCTTGGCCTAGCACTACAGCGACAGTTCTGGCATGAACAAACCTTGAAAGAGCCAGGCAGGCGCCTGGCGATCCCAGAATGGCCAGGGTGGCACCTGGCGGTCCGTGGGACAAAGCTTTGGGATCACAATCTGTCTCTGTAGTGCTATTGATCTTTATCTTTTTATTGGGTTGCAGGCATAGTCTGCTTTGGACAATTCATAAATAAAAAATGACGCCAAACGGCGTCATTTTTTATGGAGGTGATGGGGGTCGAACCCACGACCTCAGCGTTGCGAACGCTGCGCTCTCCCAGCTGAGCTACACCCCCTGTATGCTGCACTTGATGTGCAAAAGCTGTCTGTACACCTTTGGCTCCTTGGATGTCAATCCGAATTGCGACACGTGCAAGGTGATTTTGTTCTCAGGTATAAGGTGCCTGGAGTGTTCAGGTTTCCCTGTCATCCAGATACAGATTGAATTACCTGAAATAATTGACAATAAAGAGTAGAACCAAAAAGCCCTGGCGACACGTGATATGTGCCAAGGCACTAGGGCGGATCCTTTAGTCGTAGAGCACATTTATTGGGCGCTTGGAGACTTCTCCAGTCCCACATCAGCTGCAATATCCTGCATGGCCACAATGGCAATTTGCAGAAATTCGCCCAGTTCCAGCCCGATCTTCTCGCACTCCTTGATCCGTTCCCGATCTACATTGGCGGCGAAACTCTTATCCTTCATTTTCTTTTTCAGGCTCTTGGGCTTCATGCCTTCCATGCCTTCCGGCCGGACCAGGGCATTGGCCGAAATCAGCCCGGTCACGGTCTCTGCGCAGCGCAGGGCAAAATCAAAGGTGCTCTGGGCGGTTGTCCCATTCATCTCACAGTTATGCGCAGCCACGGCCAGTACCGCTTCCTCCGGGAGCTGACCCTGGAGTTCTCGGGCCGAGATGAGGCCGTGTTCAGTGGGTGTGTTCCTGGTCTGTTCAAAATCCAGATCATGCAGGAGACCGGCCAGGCCCCACATGTCCGGATCAGCCCCCAGGCGAGCGGCCAGGCCGCGCATGACCGCCTCGGTCTCCAGGCTGTGATGAACGAGGCTGGTGTCCTGTAAATGGGAATGAAGTATGTCCAAAGCGTGTTCCCGATTCATTATCAACTCCCAACATTTTCATTTTTTTTAGGAAATTCTTTGGTCACAGCTTTTTGCGTCGCAATATGTCAATGACCAACCAAATCCCCACGCAGGCTGCAAGCAGATACCCGACCAGCCCCAGGGCTGGATAGCCGAAGATAAAAGGACGAACTCCAGTGGTGATGATCATGGAGGAGCCGATGATCATACATCCGGTGATAATGCCCAAAGTCAGGCGATTGGCTATCCGATCCAGGGTCAGGCGCATACCGTCCAGGTTCTTGTGCTCAAACCCAATGGACAGCTGATCATTTTCCAGTTTGCCAATAATATGGCTGAGTTGGCGGGGAAGGTCCTTCTGCATTTGCATGACATTGGCAAACCCTTTTCGCAGCTGCCGCTGCAAGAAGCGGGGCGAGTACTTGCCCAGGGCGATGCGGCGAACAAAGGGCCTTGCTTCGGCCACCACGTCCAGTTGAGGATACAAGAGCCGGGCCGAACCTTCACTGGTAACCATGGCCTTGATCATGATGGCCAGATCCGACTTGATGCGGATCTTGTATTGATGCAGGAGAGTGGTGATGGAGGACAGAAGCTGGCCGATGTTCACCTCGGCCAGAGGGAGCGAGTAGTAATCGTCCAGAAGGTCCATAATGTCCCGGTGTAGCTCGTCCAGGTCCACCCCTTGCTCATGCTCGGAAAAATGGAGGAGGATATCCAGCACGGTCTCACTGTCCCGGTCCACTATTCCTTCCAGGAGGGTGATGAGCTTAAGCCTGGTTTCCGGGGTCAGACGGCCGACCATACCCCAATCCAGCATGGTAAAGGTCCCGTCCTCCATGACAAAGATGTTCCCGGGGTGGGGATCGGCGTGGAAAAAGCCATCTTCCAGGATCTGCTTCAAGGAGGCCCGAAGTCCGTTTTGGGCCAACAGGAGCCGCTGTTCTTCAGGGAGGGCGGTGACATGGCGCAGTTTGGTGCCTTGAACCAGCTCCATGATGAGCACTTTCCGGGTGCTGTACTCGGAAAAGACCTTGGGAAAGCGAATATAGGAATGGCCTTGGAAATTGGCTTGGGCCAGACGGATGTTTCTGGCCTCGCGCTCAAAATCCAGCTCCCGCAGAAGCAGCCGACGCAGCTCACGTACCAGTCCAGGGAGATCGTAGAGGGCCATAGTCTCCACCCGCTCATGGAGCTGGCGGGCCAGTCCAGCCATGATATCCAGGTCGTTGCGGATGACCTGCTCAATCCCCGGGCGCTGGACCTTTACAGCCACAACCGTCTTGTCTCCGGCCAGCTGGGCCCGATGGACCTGGGCCAATGAGGCCGCGGCCAGGGGCTGAGGCTCGATATAGGCAAAGACCTCGGCTACAGGGAGTTCCAGGTTCTTTTCAATCTGGACGGAAATCGCTTCCCAGGTTTCCGGCTGCACCTCATCCTGCAACCGGCTCAGTTCATTGGCCAGTTCCGGAGGCAAGAGGTCTGTGCGCAGGCTGAGGAGTTGGCCGAACTTGACAAACGTGGGCCCCAGCTCGGTCAGGACATAGCGGATGCGTTTCCAGGTGCTTTCCTGGGAACGAGCACTCTTTTTAGACGGTTTGGTAAATATAATCTTGTCCGGCAGGTCCAGCCGGGACAAAAGATCCCCAAAGCCGTACTTGATCAAGGTGAATGAGATTTCCTTAAACCGGTTCAGTCTGGACAGGGTGTGCAGATCCAAGGGACCGTCCTTTCTTATTTCCCGATAGGTTCCGGAGATTCTCCTTCCGGAGGACTGGGCGGAGTTTTGTCTGTCCCTGCGCTCAACCGGTCTTCCAACAGGTTGAGCCGCTTTTCCAGGCTATCCACCCGAAGGCGCAAGTTCTCAACATCTTCGGCCTGGGCCAGGTGCATGCCCTTGGTCATCCGTTCCAAGGCTTCAGTGATCTGGTTGCGGATGTCCTGCATTTCCTGTTCTCCGGTTTTACACATATCCTGGGTAAATCGTTCGGCCTCTTCAGTGCTCAGTTTGCCTTGATGGACAAGGCTCTGCATGGTTTCTCGGACCTTGGAGGTGGATACGACGGCGCTACCCAGACCAACCAAGGCCAGTTTTTTAGCTAAGTCCCGCATATGGACATCTCCTTTATGCAGTTGCTATGAGTTCATCAGAGCTCTTTACAGTAGGTTAAAATTTGAAGTACCCTTTGGTCAAATATCTCTTTCCAGATACATTTGAAACACGAAATCCGAAACAAGCACGAAATTCAAATTATACAACTTCAAAAAACAAAATATTTAAATAAGATGAATCATTACAACAATCCCTCCCTCTTAAGTTTCGAATCAAGGCCTTGCATTGACTGCATCCCATGATAAGCGAAACTCAAGATATTCTCAATAGAAAATACAACCGTGAACATCTCTTGGGCCGGGACGTACATGGCTGAACTCAAACAGGCTGTGGGTGGGGACGGATTTATCGTTGCCGCTTGAGGCGTGGATTTGTTGACCGGTATCGGTGCGGTCCTTGCTTGCATCAGCAATATCGGACCGGGAATCGGCCAGGTGGGACCAACGGGACAACTTCGGTCAGCTCCCGATCGTGGCCAAATGGATTTTCACCTTTTGCATGCTCCTGGGAAGATTGGAGGAAGATGGGAAATCTCTACAGTGGTTGCGCTTCTAAGCAAAGAATTCTGGAAGAGCTGAAGGGGTACGAGTTGGAGCAGCTGCCTGGCCCCTTTCCCTTGTCCGTGGAGGATATGGCCCCGGAAATCAAAAATCATTTCCAGGGATCTCGGTTTCAGACTCCAGGATGTTGAAAAAGTCGATGAGCTTGACCAAACTCAATGTCTTGCGCACTTGGGGTGAGGGAGCAAGGAGATAGAATTCCTTATTCTTGGATGTCTTCCGATTGTTGATATGAACTAAAAAACCAATCCCTGAGCTGTCCAGGAATACGGTTTGGGACAGATCCATGACCAGAGCCGTACAATCGGGCGCATTCAAATAGCCCTCGATCTCGTCCTTAAAATTGTCTATGACTTCAAGGGTCAATTCACCTGAATAGCGAATAATACAGGTTTGTCCCTTTTTTTCTACGATTATCCCTTCCATGCTCGCTCCTCAATGTAGCGTTCAATGCGCAGGGTATTTTGCCCCTGCTCATGTTTATAGGAAAAAGAGTCCACGAGCCGAGACATAATATACAGACCCCGCCCCCTTTCATCGTGCGGTCCGGAACATAAGGAATGCTCAGGGCCGGAAAATGGGGCGCCTTTGTCCCGCAGTTCCATGCATATCCTCTTCAAGGGCTCGATGTAAATATGCACTTCCAGGTCACCCATTGTATCCGGTCCATAGCCGTGGAGCAAGACATTTGTGCACGCCTCGCTGAGCACCAGCCGCAAATCATAGATCAATTCCGCATCCTGAATCCAATCCTTGAGGAAATCGGCAACAACTCTGGTCAGAGCGCATACCTGTTCAGGAGTGGCCGAAGAGCGGAACACTTTATATGTCATTGTGTTTCCAGTGAATCCAAAGCGCGCTGCGATCGTCGGGAAAAGACGGTCTTCCCTCCAGGCCTTGAACCATCTGGGCTTCGAGCTTTTCCATGTTGAAATGTGGCCTGCACAGGAGATCGGAAGCCAGGCTCAAAAAATTGCTTAAGCCGTACCGCTTATTTGGAGAGACCTTCCATTCATAATACCCGTCGGTGAACAGGAAGAGACCGCAATTGTCGGAGATGTTCAGGCTCACCGGCTGAAAGTCCAGCTCAAAAAAACCCAATATGGTGTTGGTCGGTTCCAAGAGGTTGGTGTGTTTATTTTGACTGACGATCAAACCGGGACAATGTCCGGCACTGATATAGGTCATCACTTTGTTTATATGATCGATGTCCGCCGCAAACATGGTCACAAAATCCATCTCCTGGCCCAAAATATCAATGAGTTGGGTATTGATGAGTTTGAAGGTCTGGGCCAGATCCAGATAATGGATTTCAGTGGTCCGGGCCAGAGCCCGGACAATGCCCATTAAAAATGCAGCCCTGGCCCCGTGTCCGGAGACGTCGGCGATGAGCACCCGGAGAACACCGTTTTGGACATTAAAAAAATCGTAATAGTCGCCACTGGCCCGGCCTGAGGGATAATAAGCGCTCTGAATGGCCACATTCTGAGTATAATAACAGGTCTTGGGAATGAGCTTTTCCTGCAGGGAAGCGACGGTGTCAAATTCCCGAGCAATGCGCTCAAAGGCGGCCCGAAGCTGCTTGTTCAATCGGATTTGGCGTTTGGCCACATTGATCCTGGCCTTGAGTTCCTCTTGATCAAAGGCCTTGACCAGAAAGTCATTGGCCCCCAGGTTGAGGGCCTGAGTCTTGGTTTCAACATCAGCCATGGAGGTCAAGGAGATTATATACAGATCGTTGTCTTTGGCTTGGTTGCGAATAAACCGAATGATATCCTTGCCATCGCAGGCCGGCAAATTCAAATCCAAAATGAGTAAGTCAGGTCTGAACTGCTGGTAATCTTGCAAGGCCCGATCCCCATCTTTAGCCATGCGCAACTGAAAGTTCTGCCCTTGAAAGATGGTATTCAGGCTTTCCCGCCATATGAGGGAATCGTCTATGATCAGGATCTTGAATTCGCTATTTTGCATGCTGTTTGCAGTCCAAAATGAAAGGTAAATCTTGTTTCATACCAAGAGAACCATCCCGCGGCCGATGGAGGCCTTTTCCTCTCCCTGGGCCAAGAGCCGGGCTTCTTTGACCCGCTGCAAGACGACGCGCATAATTTACTAAATTTCGCTGTACACGGCTTCGGAACTTTCTTTTTCAGCCACACTCACTTCTGTGAGCTGAACCGGATATTGGCCAAGCATGGATTTGAGTTGGGTGTAGATATATTTGGCCAGGTTTTCAGACGAAGGATTTTCCTGGATAAACGGTTCTAATTCGTTGAGGTGCCGGTGGTCCAGGGTCTGGAGCACGGAGTTGAGCTTTTGTTTTAATTCCTTAAAATCCAAAAGGATCCCGGTATCTGGTTCCAGGCGGGCACCTTCCACCTCCACTCGGACCTGGAAGTTATGACCATGGAGTTCTTCACACTTGCCCTGATAGTGGCGCAGTTGATGGGATGAACTGAAATCGTCAGTGATTCGTAACTTGTACAGGGGACGGGGACTGTTCTCGGACATGGACTCCTCGTTGGTTCAGGTTGTGTTTCCAGGTGCTGATTTCTCGCTCTAAACCCGACCCAGGCAAGATACAAAAGTTGGGTCCCAGTTGTAAACGGCAATGCCCATGGGAAAACTTCATGACCAGATGGACCGGATTTTTGCCCGGATGCCGACGCAGGATGTCATGGAGCTGTTGCCAGTCCCCGGAGGTGACCCGATCACCCGGGATGTGGACCTGATAGGGTTCGTCTTCCGGAAGCTCGATGTCCTGCAACAGACTGATGGATTGGGCCAGGAGCTTGACTTGCCTGGGCCCGTCTTCGGATCCGGACTTATCCCTATCCTGGGTGAGAGTGGCTGTGCAGTACAGGGGCTGATCCACATCCAAATGAGCCTTGACCTGGGCATATATTTCCGGAAACAGGGTCATCTCTCCGGTTCCAGTTAAGTCTTCCACCTGACAGAAGGCCATCCGATTCCCTTTTCGGGTGGTAATCTCCTTGCTGGAGGTAACCAGGACAGCCGTCTTCACTTCCGCATCCCTGGGCAAATCAGCGCAGTCCTTGAGTCCGGTCACCCCCAAAAGCTGCAAATGATCCCGGTATTCAAGGAGGGGATGGCCGCTTAAGAAAAACCCCAGGTTTTCTTTTTCAAAACGCAGCCGCTCCTCTTCCGACCATTGGATGATGTCCGAGTCTGGGATGGTTATACCTATGCCGTTTTGGCCTTCGGCCGCAGTCTGGGCTGAGGAAGGAACGATGCTGAGCAGAGAGAGTTGGCCGTGGGTTTTGTCCTTATGTGCTTTTTGGGCCTTGGCCACCACCCGATCCAGGGCGGCCATCAAAGCAGCCCGGCTGCATCCTAAGCAATCCATGGCCCCACTTTTGATCAGGCTCTCCAGGACCCGCTTGCTTACTTTGCGCAGATTGACCCGCTGACAGAGATCCAGGAGATTTTTAAAAGGCCCGTTTTTCTCCCGTTCCTGGACCAAGGCATCAATGGCCGAGTCACCCACGTTCTTGATCCCGGATAGACCGAAGAGAATGCCCTGGTCGGTCACGCTGAAGGGGCGTATACTCTTGTTGATGTCCGGCCCCAGGACCAAGATCCCCATCTCTCGGCAGGCATGGATATGGCTGATAACCTTGTCCGTGTTGCTCACTTCTGAGGTGATCAGGGCAGCCATAAATTCCCTGGGATAATGGGCCTTCAGGTAGGCCGTCTGATAGGAAATCAGGGCGTAGGCCGCACTGTGGGACTTATTGAATCCATACCCGGCGAACTTTTCAATCAAATTGAAGATGTAGTTGGCCGTATCCTGAGGGAGATCGTTGGCCTGGGCCCCGGCCAGGAATTTGTCCCGTTGCTTGGCCATGACTGCTGGATCTTTTTTGCCCATGGCCCGGCGCAGGATGTCCCCGTCCCCCAGGGAATAATTGGCCAGCTCGGAGGCGATGCGCATGACCTGTTCCTGGTACAGGATGACCCCATAAGTCTCTTTGAGAATGGGTTCCAGCCTGGGATGGGGGTATTCCACCTCGATCTCTCCGTGTTTGCGACGGATAAAATCAGTGACCATGCCGCTTTCCAGGGGACCAGGCCGGTAAAGGGCCAGAAGGGCGATGATGTCTTCAAAGCAGTTGGGTTGCAGATCAGTGAGTACCCGGCGCATGCCCGAGCTTTCCAGTTGGAAGACGCCGTCGGTCTGACCTTTGCACAACAGGGAAAAGGTGTCCTTATCGTCCAGGGGCAGGGCCTCCAGGTCCGGCAGGTCCTCATGCCGCTCCCTGGCCAGGTCCAGGGTGTCGCTGAGCACGGTCAGGGTCTTTAAGCCCAGAAAGTCGAACTTGATCAGACCTACCTTTTCCACCTTTTTCATGTCGTATTGGGTGACCACTTCCCCTTTTTTGCCCACATATAAGGGCAGGTACTCCTGCATGGGTCGATCAGAGATAACGATTCCGGCCGCATGGGTGGAAGCATGTCGGGCCAGGCCTTCCAGTCGCCTGGAAACGTCTATGAGCTTGGCGATCCGTTCGTCGTTTTCCGCCTTGGCCTTGAGTTCTTGTTCTTGCTCCAAGGCCTTGTCGATGGTCATGTTCAATTCATCGGGGATCAGCTTGGCGATCTTGTCCGTTTCAGCAAAGCTCATGCCTAAGGCCCGACCGACGTCCCGGACCACGGCCTTGGCCTTCATGGTTCCGAAGGTGGTGATCTGGGCCACGGAGTCCTTGCCGAACTTGTCCGTGACGTACTTGATCACCTCCTCCCGGCGATTGTAGCAAAAATCGACATCGATATCCGGCAGGCTCTCTCGCTCCACATTTAAAAAGCGCTCAAACAAGAGGTTGTAGCGGATGGGGTCCAGGTTGGTAATGCGCAACGAATAAGCGGCCAAACTCCCGGCCGCCGATCCCCGACCCGGACCCACCGGAATCCCCCGGGACTTGGCCCAATTAATAAAGTCCTGAACGATGAGAAAATACCCGGCAAACCCCTTGCTGCAGATGATTTCCGTCTCTTCCTGCATGCGGTCCCAATAAGGTTTGGGGTCCCGAACATAGGGCAAGTTCTCCAGCCGGTTCTGGAGGCCCTCCCGGCACAGACGGGAGAATTCTTCCTCCAGGGTCCTGCCTTTCGGGGGGGTGTAGACCGGGAAATGGTGTCTGCCGAGTTCAATCTCCAGGTCGCACTTATCGGCAATAAGGCAGGTGTTTTCCAGGGCCTGGGGGCAGTGGGCGAATTCCCTGGCCATTTCCTCCGGGGAGCGATAATACAATTTATCGGTTTGAAACCGCATGCGCTTGCTGTCCTGGACGCAGGCGTTGGTCTGGATACAGAGCAGGATGTCGTGGGCCTGAACATCGTCGGGTCGTAAGTAGTGGCAATCGTTGGTGGCCACCACAGGCAGGTCGCAGACTTGAGCCAGATCCAAGAGCTTGGCGTTGAGTTCCTCCTGTTCCGGGATCCCGTTGGCCTGGAGTTCCAGATAGAAGCGACCGGGGAAGAAATTGGTGTATTGGGCAACGGTTTCTTTGACCTCCTCCAAACCCTTCCCTTGCATAAGTTGGGCCGGGATTTCACCCTTCAGGCATGCGGACAGGGCGATCAGACCCTGGTTCCACTGGGCCAAAAGTTCCTTGTCCACTCGGGGCTTGTAGTAAAAGCCATCCAGATTGGCCTGGGAAACCAGCTTGATCAGGTTGTGGTATCCATCCCGGTTCTGGGCCAGAAGGACTAAGTGATAGCCGGCTTCGCTGGCCGAACGGGCATCCTTGCGGGTCCGATGGGTCGGGGCCACATAGACCTCACAGCCCACAATAGGCTTGATCCCGTAAGATTTGGCTGTGGTGTAGAAGTCAATGGCCCCGAACAGATTGCCGTGATCGGTGATGGCCGCTGCCGGCAGACCGAAGTCCACGGCCTGGGCGCACAGGTCGCGGACCTTGATCGCCCCATCCAGGAGGCTATATTCCGTGTGGCAATGGAGATGGACGAAGTCGGGCATAATATGTGTTCGGTGTTCGGTGTTCAGCGCCGCCTCTGGCGGGCTCGTTATTCGTTATTTGTTATTCGTAAGAAGCCACCAGTTTGATCGAGGATGAAACGTAGAATCTGATTTGACGGTTTTATCAGAGGTTTCAGGTGTCAGGTTTCAGGTTTGCCCCGTCAAATTGCGAAGCACTTCGAAGAAGATTTACCCTGAAGATGGCCAGCCCTTCGGAGAAGGGCGGCCTACCAAGCAACCCAGCCCGTGGTCTTTTGTGTAGGGCGGCCCTCTCCGAGGGCCTGCCCTCTTCAGTTTCATACATGATCAAGCTGGCGGCCGCCGTCAGAGGCTGGGCTGAACACTGAACACTCCTACAACATTTGGGCCGCTTTCTTGGTCAGGCGCAGGAGCTGGTGGGTGAATCCGGCCTCGTTGTCGTACCAGACAATAAGCTTGACCAAGGTTCCGTCGGTAACCGTGGTGGTCAAAGCGTCTACCACCCCACCGTATATGGAGCCCACGTAGTCCACAGAGACCAAAGGTTCTTCGCTGTAGCCAAGGATGTCTTTGAGTTCTCCCTGGGATGCCGCCTTCATGGCCGCATTGACCTCTTGGGCTGTAACCTTTCGCCCCAGATCGGCGCTTAAATCCACCAAGGAGACGTTGGGGGTAGGGACCCGAATGGCCATCCCGTCCAGCCTGCCTTTCAGCTCCGGAATGACGTCGGCCACAGCCTGGGCTGCTCCGGTGGAGGTGGGAATCATGGACATGGCTGCAGCCCGGGCCCGCCGCAAGTCCTTGTGTGAACCGTCCAGGATGCGCTGGGTCATAGTATAGGAGTGGACTGTGGTCATGCTCCCCCGCAGAAGACCAAAACTTTCATGCAAAACCTTGACTGCCGGAGCCAGGCAGTTGGTGGTGCAGGAGGCATTGGAGATTATTCTATGTTCCGGTTGCAAGTCCTGGTCGTTGACCCCCGGGACAATGGAGATGTCGCAGTCCTTGCTCGGAGCGCTGATCAGGACCTTTTGGCAGCCGCACTCCAAATGCGGACTGCAGGACTTACGATCCTTAAACTTGCCCGTGGTCTCCAGGACCAGGTCTACATCCATATCACCCCAAATCCACTCCCCAGACCCTTTCCTGGTCACCGTGATCTGCTTGCCGTTTACCGAAAACCCTTGATCATCGGCGTGAACTGAACCCTGAAAAGTTCCGTGCACAGAATCGTATTTCAATAAGTGGGCCAGGGCGTTATTATCCGCCCGGGCATTCACAGCCACCAGGTCCAGTTCGTTGTCATCCGCCAAAAGCCGGGTAGCATAGCGGCCAATACGGCCAAAACCGTTGATCCCGATCCGAACGCTCATGGGTTGCACTCCTTGGTTTAAAAGACTGATTATCAAAATTCACAGAATAAAACTGGATACTGCCAGGAAAGAGCCGCGGCTCTCGCAGGCCGCCCTTGCCCTCAAGGGCTGGCCCTCTTTCTTGGTCACGAGCCTGGCTTCGTCAATCGGACTTCCCGTCTCCGAACAGGCTTTTTAAGGCCTCCTTGGCCTTTTGGCCGGTGTCCGAGGATTCCTTTCCATCTGATCCAGACAGACCCAACTTTTCTTGCAGGTTTTGCATGCCTTTGTCCACCTCCTCGGAGATCTTGTCCTGGCCGAGTATCTTGATCAGAGTCTCCTGGTTCAACCCCAGACGGGGATCGGCCAATGACCCTTTGACGTCGAGAGGGATCTCCTTGCCCTCCAAATCGGAGAGTTCAGGGTACTGCCCGGTGAGGTCCTTGTCGAAATTGACCTGGAGCAAATAATCCAGACTGCGTTGCAAAAGATCAATCCGTCCGGATCCCTGGACGCTGAACAATGAGGAAACGAGCTTCAAATCGCTCTTTTGGACTATGCCTTGGACGATGTCCGCCCCAAAAGTCAAGGAGGAGAATTTGGTCTCCTCTGTCCCGGACTCGTCCGGGGCCTTCCCCTTCAGGGTCAGATAGGTGGAGCGGATGCGATGCAGAAGGTCAGCTCCCTGAAAAGACCCATCCTGGAGATCAAGCTTCAGGTTGCCGTCCAAGGCCTTGAGCATGGATCGGGCATCAAGCCCCTGAGTGGAGAAGGTGGTCTGAACGGACCCCAGACCAGAGAGCAGATCTTTGCCGGTCATGTCTTGGAGCAGAGACTGGATACGCACGGTATCCAGTTTGGCTTGCGAGTTCATCTTAGGCGTCTTTCCCCGGACATCCAAGGAAGCAGTTGAGTGCAGGGTGCCGCCGTAAAGCCGGCTCTGCAAGGGAGAAATATCCACTTGGCCGTCTTTGGCCTTTACCGTCAGAGTAATATCCTCCATGCGCATGCCCTTGATCTTCATGGTGTTGATCCGGATCCGGCCGTCCATGGTCAACTGGCGCAAGGGGGCCAGGGGTAGAGCGGCTGTGGAGGGTTCTTCCTCCTCGGGTGCCTCGGCCGTGTCCTGATCTTGCTTTTGGGGTTCAGTTTTGGGCTTGGTCTCTTTTTGGGCCGGAGGGAGGTAGCGGTCAACATCTATCTCATCCATATGCAGGTCAAAACTGGAGGCCGGAACCGCCTTGGTCAGGTCCGCGGATGCCTGCCCTTGGATGGTTGTGTCGTCCAGGGTCGCGTTTAAAGACGAGAGCTCGATCCGGGAAGGGGTGCCAGCAAATTTGGTTTGGGCCTGTACAGAAGTCAAGGCCTGGGGATCGGCTGTCTCCATCCGGGGCAGATCAAGCCTGGCCATGAGGTCTTGGGGGTTAAAGGGCTGCACACCGATTCGTCCGGTGAAAGAAGGGGAACTGAACAGGGATTCTCCCTGGGCTTGGGCCGTGATCCGCAGATCATAGGCGGACAAGGAGAATTGGGGCATATCCATGGCTCCGGTATCCAGATTCAGACTCATTGAGGTCTGAACATGGACTTCCGCCTCCCCGCCCGGGATATTCTCTCCGGAGATCAGGTTCTTGATGTCCAAATCATCGACCTGGAAGCGCTTGTTCTGGACATCCACCTGGGTCTGTCCGGTAATGGTCAGCTCGGACTGGGTCCCGGTCTGTTCCTCCTCGATCCTGCACCGCAGACTGAAGGGGATGGGTTTGTCCAGGCTCACCGGGCCCATATCCATATTCACGTCCCGGACGGCGAGTTGGGTTCCGGCCTGTTTGTCCACCCAGTTCAGATGGGTGTCTTGGATCTGAATTTCCTGAATACTCAAGGCGGCCATTCCAGTCGGGGAGCCTGAGGGCTCCTGCCCGGTCTCGGATTCCGGCGTGGTTTTTTCCGAGGCGGATTGTGCGGCCAGATCCTGCCAGTTGGTCTTACCTTGACCGTCCTTGGCCAGATTGAATGTAGCCTCTTGCAAAAGCAGGGTCCCAACCTGTACCTCGCGGCTGATCAGGGGCAGGAGTTTGACTTTCAGACCGGCTTTGTGCACTGAGAGCATATGTTCCGGAGCAAAGCCTTGGGCATTGGCCAAGGTGATATCCTGAACCTCCAATCCGATCCAGGGATAGAAGGAGAGCTCTATGGGACCATTGATCTGTAACGAACGGCCCAATTGCTCGCTGGCTGCTTGTTCAATGCGGTCCCGGTAGTCATTGGGATCGACAAACATGACCACTCCACCGATAACCAGGACCAGGATGATGATGATTCCGGCCAGGGCATAGAGAATATACTTAAGGGCTTTGAGCATGGATTGGTCTCCTTATGATCTGTAGTTCTCTCACTGTTCTTGTGACGTGTAACACGAAGAGGATAACTCGATCAAGCATGAATGAACCGAAATTTCGGGTCGATCAGCTCTTGGTTCATCAAGGCCTGACTTCCAGCCGGGAACAGGGCAAGCGGCTGATTATGGCCGGTCAGGTGCACATGGTGGATGCCTCGGGTACTGCCCACAGAATAGAAAAACCGGGCACAATGCTCCCTGGAAACGTCCGGTTGCACATCCAGGCCCATGAACGCTTCGTCAGCCGGGGAGGAGAGAAGCTGGCCACCGCAATGGATCACTTTCAGCTCCGGGTCCAGGGCCTGGTGGCCCTGGACGTGGGGGCTTCCACCGGAGGTTTTACCGATTGTCTGCTCCAAGCCGGAGTCACTCGGGTCTATGCCGTAGATGTCGGGTACGGCCAACTGCATTGGCGTTTGCGCAACGACCCCCGGGTGGTGGTTATGGAACGGATCAACGTGCGTCACGCCGGACCGGAATTGATTCCTGAGCTCGTGGACCTGGTGGTCGTGGACTGCTCATTTATATCCCTGACCAGAATCTTGCCCCCCTGTCTGGCCTGGATGCGGCCCGGGGCGCTGGTCTGCGCCTTGATCAAGCCCCAGTTTGAACTCCCAAGAGGTTCCACGGTCAAGGGGGTGGTCCGCTCCCCGGAGTTGGAAGAGGAGGCCGTCTCTGGGGTAGTCGCTTTTGCTCAGGATCTGGGACTGGTCTGTCACGGACACATCCCCTCCAGGGTCCGCGGGCCCAAGGGCAATCAGGAGTATCTGGCCCTGTTTGCCAGATAGTATGACTTTCCTCCAAACCGTTTTTTTGTGCGAGCTTTGGCGCACAAAATATGTCAGATTTGCCAGAGGCAAAGCTGACTAGCTGACAATCACTCCGGCATAACCGACCACGTGTGATCTGTCTCCGATGACGTCCCCGGAGGTGGCGTAGCGGACCAGTTCAGCTTGTTTGGCCCCCAGGGCCGAGGCGATTTTAAGTCCCACAAACATGGGCAGTATACCGCACATGCTGATTCGGTGCCGGGCCACGACCTCCAGGAGCTTGTCCGGATCAAGGTCCAAAATGGCCTGCAAGGCCATATCGTCCTGGGCCTTGGCCTCGTCCTCGGGCAGAAAATGGCTCATATCCGAGCTGACCACCAGGCCGACATCTGAATGCCAAGCCTTCAGGACGTGGGCGATATTCTCGGCCAGGCGATCCAGCTTGTCCTTGTCCGGCAGGGAAATACACACGGGTACAATCTTGGTCTGCGGATCCCTGGCCCACAAAAAGGGCAACAAGACTTCCAAGGAGTGCTCTGAACGGTGGGCCTGGTCGTCTGCGGCCAAAGTCGGGTCTGATTCGATGATAGCCCTGGCCAGGTCGGCGTCCACCTCCAGATGTGCGTCGGGCAGCAGCCAGTTTCCGTCCGGCCAGACGGCAACGGCCTCTCCTTGACCGGTATGATTTGGCCCGAGCAGCAATACTGAAGATGGCAAATTCACCTTGGCCAGAGTGGCTCCGGCCACATGTCCGGAAAATATATGTCCGGCATGGGGGAGCATGACCAGCTTGGCTTGGATCGTGTCTCCCCTGGTTTCCGACAATAAATACTCCCGGACCTTGCCTTCCCATTCCTGTTTGGAGCCGGGATAAAACTGCCCGGCCACCACCGGTTTTCTATCCATAATCATCTCCTCCTGTTGGTTTTCACGATTGAAAAAGGCTGAAATTCCAATCCTTGCTTAACGCATGATCCGACTCAAGGCCTGCTTGGACATTAAAAAAAAATCATTGTAGTCTGCCCTGAGAAAAAAATAATAAACATTCTGGTCTGATTGTCATCTGATGCCCCAAAAACAAGGTGAGACCGAACGAATGCACACACACATCCATATAGGTTTGGACGTTGGATCGGGGACAGCCAAGGCCGTGGCCCTTGATGACCAAGGCAGTATATGCTTTTCCACGTATCGACCGACCAGGGGCCGCCCTTTATCCATGGCCCTGGAAATCCTCCAGGATCTGCAAAAAGAGTTTCCCCTGCAAAGGATTGCCGGCCTGACCTGTACCGGGACCGGGGGCAAGCGCATAGCTTCCCTTTTGGGGGCGGACTTCGTCAATGAGATCATCTGTCATGCCAAGGGAGTGGAAAGGTTTTTCCCTCAGGCCAGGACGGTCATCGATATTGGCGGAGAGGACGCCAAGCTCATTGTCGTCCGACCCGCAGGAGAAGGCCGCCTGGCCATTCGGGATTTCGCCTTGAACACCGTGTGTGCCGCAGGAACCGGCGCTTTCCTGGAACAGCAAGCGGCCAGGCTGGGTTACGACATTCATACATTTTCCCGTCTGGCAGAACAAGCGGCCAACGTCCCGACTATTGCCGGAAGGTGCACCGTCTTTGCCAAATCGGACATGATTCATTTGCAACAAAACGGGGTCCAGGACGATGAAATCATCGCCGGGTTGTGTTTTGCCATTGTCCGCAACTTAAAAACAAACATCGCCAAAGGCAAGGAAATCGTACCTCCCTTGGTCTTTCAGGGCGGAGTAGCCGCCAATCTAGGAGTTCGCCGGGCCATCCTGGAACTTTTGGTGAAGAGCCCTCAAGAGCTGATTGTTCCGGAACACTATAAAGTTATGGGGGCTGTGGGTGCGGCCTTGCAGGGAATGGAAAGCGCCCAAAACGCGGGATTTCCAGAACTTAATGCACTCAAAGAAGCCTTGCAGAGGCAGACGTCCGATACCCGCCGCCTGCCGCCTCTGGTCCCCTTAGAGCCTCAAAGACGGGATTCAAGCTCTGAAGAAAACCACACCTGGGCTTCAGATACAACCCAGGCCCTGGCAGTGATCCTGGGCATTGATGTGGGATCGGTAACCACCAAGATGGTCTTGCTCGACGCCCAGGCCGCCCAGTCGGGGCAGCTGGTGGTGGTGGCCAAGACGTATCTGTCCACCTCCGGACGACCGCTGCAAGCAGTGGCCACAGGACTCAAAGAGCTCAAAGGCCAGATCCCGGCCAACATCCATGTACAGGCCGTGGGCAGCACCGGTTCCGGCCGGGCTTTGTGTTCCGCCTATGTGGGAGGAGACGTGATCCGCAACGAGATCAGCGCCCAGGCAGCCGCTGCGACCTGGCTGGCCCCGGATGTGGACACCATATTCGAGATCGGCGGCCAGGATTCCAAGTACATCCGTCTAGAAAACGGAGTTATCGTAGACTTTGCCATGAACAAGGTCTGTGCCGCAGGCACGGGCTCATTCCTGGAAGAGCAGTCCCATCGTCTGGGGATTTCAGTGCAGGATTTCGGCGACCTGTCCCTGTCCGCGCCTGCTCCGGTCAAAATGGGCGAACGATGCACTGTATTCATGCAATCCGATCTTGTTCATTATCAGCAACAGGGCGTGGAGAAGGAGGATCTGGCCGCAGGACTCTGCCACGCCATTGTAGCCAATTACCTAAATAAAGTTATCGAACAGCGACCCATCGGTCGCAAGGTCTTCTTTCAGGGCGGAACGGCTTTGAATCAAGGAATTACGGCCGCATTTTCCCAAGTCCTGGGTCGAGAAATCATCGTCCCGGAGCACAATGAGGTCACTGGAGCCATCGGAGCCGCATTCTTGGCCCTACGCCAGCATTATGGCCCAAGCACCTTTCTGGGCTTCGACCTCTCCAAGCGGCAGGCCCAAACCAAATATTTCGTCTGCTCAGGCTGCGCCAATGCCTGTGAGGTGCAAAAGGTCAGCTTCCAGGACATGTCCCGTCCTCTGTACTTCGGCCACCGCTGTGAACGCTACGATCAGGTCCATTCCAGCCAAGAGGAGAAGACCTTGGATGTGGTTCATAAGCGAGATAAATTGCTCTCCGTATATGCCGATGCTTCCAAAACCTCGGGATCCAATTCTCGACGCATCGGGCTCCCCAAATGCCTCTTTTTCCAAGAGTGGCTGCCCTTTTTCAGTACCCTGTTTTCCAATCTGGGATTCGAGGTCATAACCAGCGATGCCACCACCCGCAGACAGATAAGCATTGGTTCGGAGCGCATGGCCAGCGAGGCTTGTCTGCCCATGAAGGCGGCTCATGGACATGTCCAGGATCTGATCTCCAAGGGGGTTCATTCCATATTTCTGCCCCAGATTCGGGAGTTGCCCGCCTGGTTCGGATCCGCCCATACCGGCACCATCTGCCCCTATGTCCAGTCCCTGCCCTGGGTCATTCGCTCCGCCTTTTCCCTGCAGGATAAAGGAATCAACCTTATCTCCCCGGTTTTGCGCATGGGAGGCGGACCAAGCGGGGATGTGCGGCAGTGGAAGGAACTGGCCCGAGGCATGGATCTCTCCTGGCGGGAAATGCGCCGGGCCTTGGATGCGGCCTGGGAGGCCCAACAGGAGTTTTCAACCGCTGTCAAAGAAGCAGGTCGGGAAGTCCTGGATCGGGTTCAGGCCGGGGAGCGGGCAGTTTTGCTTATCGGACGTCCGTACAACGCCCTGGACCTGGGAATGAATATGAACGTCTCCGGGAAGTTGCGCAAGCTGGGCATGCCCACCTTGCCCCTGGACAGCCTGCCCCTGGAAGAGGCTGAACAGGCAGAGGAATTGGGGCACATGTATTGGGCCTACGGGAAGAGGATCCTGGCCGCAGGCCGCCTGTTGGCCGAATATCCCGGCCTGATCCCCGTCTTTGTCACAAACTTCTCTTGCGGGCCGGATGCCTTTATCCTCCACTTTTTCGAACGTCAACTGGGGGATCGACCCTATCTGGAGCTGGAGATCGACGAACATACCGCGGACGCCGGGGTGCTCACCCGGCTGGAGGCCTTCCTGGACAGCACGGTAGACACCCAGCGGGAGAACACCTTCCAATCCCCCTTTGTACCGGTTGTCAAGGGATTTCATCCCGAACGGGTCCTGTACATACCGCCCATGACCGATCATCTGCATGCCTTTGTCGCCGCTTTTCGAGCCAACGGAGTGGAGGCCAGGCTGCTTCCGGCCTCGGATGAAGAAAGTCTGCGCCTGGGTCGTAAGTACACCAAAGGCAAAGAATGCCTGCCCGCTGTCCTGACTACCGGGGACATCCTCAAGGCGGTTCAGACCGAAGATTTCGATCCCTACCGGTCCGCTTTTTTCATGCCCGCGGCCGGCGGCCCATGCCGTTTCGGCCTCTACCACCAACTGCATCGTCTGATTCTGGATCAGGTGGGGATGGGAGAGGTCCCGGTCTTTTCTCCCAATCAAGGCAGTACCCTGTACCAGGAACTGGGCATGGTCAGCAAAGACTTTACCAAGCTGGCCTGGAAAGGGGTGGTGGCCGTGGACCTGCTCATCAAGCTCCTGTTGGAAACCCGGCCCTATGCCCAGGACCCAAAGGAATGCCAAGGCGTGTACGCCAAGTGGTTACAAGTCATCAGCCGGGCAGTTGCCGATAATGCCGATCTGCGGCCGATTCTGCGTCATGCGGGGGATGAGTTTGCTGCCTTGCCTCGGCGGCAGAAAGGGTTCAAACCAGTGGTGGGGATTGTGGGGGAGATTTACGTACGCTCCAATCCCTTTGCCAACGAATATCTTGTTCAGCGTTTGGAAGATTTGGGCTTGGAAGCCTGGCTCCCGACCATAGGGGAATGGATCCATTACGTGAATCACACCGGAAAAAGGCATGCCAGACGCAACCACCAGTTCAAGGTCTGGTTGAAACTGGAGGTGGAATCCCTGGTCCAGGGACGTATGGAACGTTCCCTTTTGCAGGCCGGCAACGGGTGGTTGCGCTCCTTGCCCGAACCAGAGACCAGGGAGTTGCTGGCTTCGGCCAGCCCCTATCTCTCATCCGAGTTCGAGGGAGAGGCCGTGCTGAGCATCGGCAAGAGCGTGGATTACCTGGACAAGAACGTGCAGGGACTGATCAATGTTATGCCCTTTACCTGCATGCCCGGCGGGGTGGTGGATGCCATCATGCCCAGGCTGCGCAACAAGGCTTCCATCCCCATGCTTTCCCTGGCCTATGACGGCCAGACCGAAACCAATATCCAGAACCGGCTGGAGGCCTTTGCCCATCAGGTCAGGCAGGGGAGGTGAGAAGACAGAAGTCAGCCTTGCCTCTGGCAAGTCTGACATATTTTTGGGCCAAAGCGCGCAAAAAAGGGGTTTGTCGGTTTGATCGAGAATGAAACTTTTGGCCGCGAATCGGAGGCGTGGGTTGTACCACTAAACCGTACGTTTCATCATTGATCAAACTGGCAAACCAGAACCCTACTCCCCGCCTACCAACCACTGCTTACTCCCTACTGCTTACTGCTTACTCCCTAGTCCCTACTCCCCACTCCCCACTGTTCCCGGGCGGCATCGAACCCAAACTGGGAGGCCCGCAGGTTGATATCCACGATTTTGCCGGGGAGATGATCCTGAATGGCCTGATGCAGGGCCTTGAGGCTAAAGGGTTCTATCCCGGTCGCACATAGGGCGCCCAGGAGGACCAGATTGGCGCTTTGGACAGTTCCCGCCTTGGCGGCCAGGCTCTTGCATGGCACAAACCCGGCCCGCCCTGCGCATTCCTGGCTGCGGGATTTCACTTCCTGCAGATCCGGGTAGGTCTCCTGACCGATACTGACCCCAATGGGCATGGTCGGTTCAGTATTACTGATTAAAGCCCCTCCTGGGCGCAAATAAGGCAGGGCCCGCAAGGTCTCCAAGGGCTCGAATCCCAACAGGACATCGGCTTCTCCGGGATCGATCCTGGGGCTTTGATATCCCCCCAACAGAAGGGCGGACTCCACGATCCCTCCCCGTTGAGCCATGCCGTGGATCTCCCCGGCACAGACCTGGACACCCTGATCCAAAGCCAAAAGTCCAAGCAGATTGGTGGCCGTTAAGGTGCCCTGTCCGCCGACTCCAGCCAAAAAAAGCCGCGCTCTCATACCCTCAACTCCTCTTCCTGGCTTGAATGGCCGGGGCAATCTGTACGCAGAGCATACAGCCGCTGCATTGGTTTTCATCGATCCTGATCTCGTGGTCCTGGACATAAAAGGCCGGACAGGCCAGTTCCTCCAGACAACGCCGGACGTCCTGGGTCTGTTCGGTCACATAGGCAGTCTGGGGGTTTTGCCGGCCCAAGGTCCGGCGGGCAAAGAGGACACACGGCTCTTTGGCAATGATCACCCGAACCCCATCCATATCCTTATACGCCTGGAGGGTCTGCAAGGTCTTTTTCAGATTGGAAGGTCGGATAGTGCTCACTTCCTGCACCCCACACCCCCGGACCACCTGCTCGATATCCACCCGGCAGGGATTCGGGCCAAGACGGGTGTTCTGAACTCCGGGATGGGGCTGATGTCCGGTCATGGCCGTGGTTTCATTGTCCAAAATAACCAGCAACAGATTGTGTCGGTTGTGCACCGCATTGATCAGTCCGGTCACCCCGGAGTGGAAAAAGGTGGAATCTCCGATATAGGCTACCACCGGTTGGCCCGTGGCCAGGGCCATACCTGTCCCCCCGGATACCGAGGACCCCATGCACAGCAAAAAGTCGGCCGAGCGCAAGGGAGGCAAAAAACCCAGGGTGTAACATCCGATATCCGAGGAATAGACGGCACTGTCCCCAAAGATCCGGCGAACAGCGTAATACATGGACCGATGGGAGCAGCCCGGACACAGATTCGGGGGCCGGCCAGGCAGGCCTTCCCGGCTGGAACACAGATCCACTTCCTCCGCGGCATGACCTTGGAAACGCAAGATGGCCTGTCGAATGGCGGCAGTGGAGTATTCCCCAATCCGGGTCAAATGATCATCCTTGCCCTGAACCAAAGTGGAAAGCCTGTGCCGGTGGCAGAGAATGTTCACCTGCTCTTCCACCAAGGGCTCCAGCTCTTCTAAAACCAACACTGAGTCCACCTTGCGCACAAAATTTTGGACCACATCCTCCGGAAAGGGGTAAGAGATCCCCAGTTCCAGGACCTGAAAAGCCTGGGACAGGCCAAGATCGCTGAGGGCATCGTGCAGATAGGCCCTGGCCATGCCGGTAGCAATGATGCCTTGGGTCCCCTGGCCATATTCCTTGGTCCAGATGGACTGTTCGATCTCTGCTCGAATGGAGGCCAGAGACTGCAAAAGGGCTGGATGGCGTTTGCGGGCGATGGCCGGGAGGGGAACGAACCGAAAAGGGTCCTTGACAAAGGTCCCTGTGTTTTGAGCCGGGGGCAAAAGGCCGAAGGTGACCGGTCCGCGCAAATGATTGACCCGGGTGGTAGTCCGCACCAAAACCGGCTGTCCCCATTTGGCGGACAGGGTCAGGGCGTCCCTGGTCATGTCTTTGGCTTCTTGGGCTGTTGACGGTTCAAAGCAGGGCAGTCCGGCCAGACGGGCGTAGTAGCGGTTGTCCTGTTCATTCTGGCTGGAATGGCATCCGGGATCGTCGGCGCTCAAAAGGACCAGGCCGCCCGGGGTGCCGATATAAGCCAGGGTCATCAAGGGATCGGCGGCCACATTAACGCCCACATGCTTCATGGTCACTAAAGTAAGCACCCCTCCCAGAGCGGCTCCGCCGCCCACTTCCAGGGCCACCTTTTCATTGACTGAGTATTCGAAATAGAAGCTTCCTTCCTGGGACAGGCTATAGAAGGTATCCGGCACTTCCGAGGACGGGGTGCCTGGATAGCAGGTGACGCATCCGACACCGGCTTCCAGGGCCCCGCGGGCAATAGCCTCGTTGCCCAGCAAGAGGTGAGTGGATCCGGGTTCGACAGTTAACAGAGAAAGGGACATCGTTTGTTCACCTTGGTTGGGATTACGAGCGGTTCGCATTCACCTTCTTTTCCAAAAGACGTATCTTGTGCTGGATGAATTCATCCGGCTGAGCATCGAGTGCGGCCATATCGGCAACATCCTGATAGGCCTTCAAAGCCTGCTCCCATTCTTGGGCCTGTTCGGCAGTGGCGGCTATCTTCAAGGTAATAGCGCGCTGGTAGCGCTCCGGAGCCTGGGAGGCGGTCTCTTGGAGAAGTTCCAAGGCCTCGGCGGGTTTGTTTAGGCCGGCCAAAGCCGTTGCCCGGCCCATGGCGGCCACAGTCTGCATATCCCGGTCCTGGGTATTTTCTTGGATGTGCTCCCAATGAGCCACGGCCCGGTCGAAGTCCTCTTCCTGCAGACTCAGTCTGGCCAACTGCAGGTGCAAAGCGGTGCTCATCTCTTTAGGGGCTTGGGGCAGAAAATCTTCCAGGGCCGTAATTCTGGCTTGACCCTCTTGGTTGGACATGATGTGGTCCACCCTTTGCTGTGCATTGCGCAAGGTTTGGTCTTTATAGTAGGAATATCCGCTGAACAGGGCGGCGATGAGGATTATCCCGGCCACGACCAGGCTGATGCTCCTCCAGTGGTCGGTGACGACCTTAACCCAGCCTGCTGCCGGGGGTTGGGTTATCTGAGAGGCCGTATTTTCGGCTGACTGGCTTTGACGGGGCTTGGTCATTGGTGACTCCTTCATGGGTTTGTTGCCGACTTGAAGGCAGGTGCGAAAACAACGAACCAGAAACTTGTAATCAGAATGGAATCAAAGGTCAAAGGGTAAGCTTTATGCAGGTTGTTTTTCTGGGTGTGGGCGAGGCTTGTGATCAAGATATGGGCAATACATCCCTGTTGGTGCAGGTGGACAATTCCCGCATCCTTTTGGATTGCGGTTTCAGTGTGGCCCATACCCTCTTTTCCCATATACACTCCCCCAACGATCTGGATGCGATCTGGATTTCCCATTCCCACGGGGACCACTTCTTCAGTTTGCCTTTGATCCTGCTCCGGCTGTGGGAAAGCGGACGGGATAAGGCCTTAACCATCTTCGGATCTTCGGAGATAGAGGAGGCGGCGGTCCAGAGCATCCAGTTGGCCTATCCCGGTTTTTGGGACAAGTTCACCTATCCCTTGCGCTTTCAGCCCTTGAAACCAGGAAAGACTTTCCAATTTCTGGGCTGTTCTTGGCAAACGGCCTGGACCGAACACTCTCGGCCCAATCTGGGGCTTCGCCTGGATGGACCCCAAGCCAACCTGTATTACAGTGGAGACGGTCGGCCGGGGCAAGATGTATTGGGCCTGATTCAGGGTTGCACCCTTGTGGTCCATGAAGGATTCAAGATGGGTCAGGCCGTGCACGGGCACGGGACGGTGGTGGAGGTCATGGACCTAGCCAGACGAGCCGGGGTCGAACGTTTGGCCGTGGTGCACATGCAGCGGGATGAACGCAGACTCAAAGGGAATCAGGCCCGGGCCTTGCTGGAAGGCATGCCGGACGTGCACGGTTTCCTGCCCCAACCCGGGGAGAGGGTGTTTTTGCCCTGAACTTGATTTTTGGCAATTTTCTCGTTTTCAATGGTCAGCTTGAAAATTCCAATATCGAAATTCGATATTGGATATTAAAATTTCGAATTTCCGTGTCGGTGGCAAGTGGGGCAAAGCTAAGCAAAATCGGCGGCTTGAAGAAGGAGAACTTCAGAAATGTTTTGGATCGTTCTTCGATAAGCTCTTTTCTTTTTCTTAACCGGGAACGGTGAACCTGGAACCAATTGGGTTGCGGGCGTAGCCAGCTTCATTTTCATACGAGCACGAACCGAAGGAGATAGGCTATGAGCGATCAGGACCAGATTCGGAACATGGCCCGGGAAGTCAAACAGGCCGCCACAGTCCTGGGGGGCCAGTCCAGCCGGGTCAAAGATGCGGCCTTGCAGCGTCTGGCCGAGCTTTTGGACAGGGAACAGGATCACGTCCTGGAAGCCAACGCCCAGGATCTGGCCAAAGCTCAGGAAATGGGTCTCAGCGGAGCTATGCTCGATCGTCTGCGCCTGGAGGCCAAGACCATGCAAGGCATGGCCCAGGCCTGCCGGGAAGTGGCCCAACTCGAGGACCCGGTAGGCAACGTGGAACATATGTCCAAGCGACCCAATGGGATGCTGGTGGGCCGGATGCGTATTCCCCTGGGAGTAGTGGCCATGATCTATGAGTCCAGACCCAACGTGACCGTGGAGGCAGCCATTTTGTGCCTTAAGGCCGGAAACGGATGCATCCTGCGCGGAGGTTCCGAGGCCTTTGCCTCCAACCAGGCCCTGGGCGGACTCATCTCCAAGGCCTTGGAGGAGTCCGGCCTGCCGGGCCGTGCAGCTCAGGTGGTGCCGACCACAAACCGGGAAGCGGTGGATGTCTTGCTGGGCTTGGACGAGTATATCGACGTCGTTATCCCCAGGGGCGGGGAAGGCCTGATTCGGGCCGTAACCCAGAAGGCGGCCATGCCGGTCCTCAAGCATTACAAAGGGGTCTGCCATATCTATGTGGACGAGACCGCCGATCTGGACCAAGCGGTGTCCATCATCCACAATGCCAAGGTGCAGCGGCCTGGAGTCTGCAATGCCCTGGAATGTCTCTTGGTGCACAAAGATATGGCCGGGGACCTCCTCCCCCGGGTGGCCTCCAGCCTGGGATCATCGGGGGTGAAGTTTAAGGCCGACCCGGAAGGGCTCAAATATCTCGGGGATAAGGCCCAGCCGGCCCTGCCTACGGATTTTGGATATGAATTCCTGGATCTGACCCTGGCCGTGCGGGTGGTCCAGGATCAGGACCAGGCTCAGGAGCATATCGCCGCCTATGGATCGGGGCACACCGAGGCCATTTTGACCACCAGGCACGACCGAGCCATGCGCTTTGTGCAGCAAGTAGACGCCTCCCTGGTGGCGGTCAACGCCTCTACCCGGTTCAACGACGGCGGCCAGCTGGGTCTGGGAGCGGAAATCGGGATCTCCACCTCCAAATTACACGCCTACGGTCCCATGGGGGTCAAAGAACTGACCAGCACCAAATTCGTGCTCCTAGGCCAGGGCCAAGTGAGGGATTAATCACTGAAATCATCCGGGATAGAAATATGAAAGTCGGGCTTTTAGGGGGGAGTTTCAATCCGGTGCACAACGGGCACCTGCGACTCGCTGTGGAGGCTTTGGAGCAGGGCGGAGTGGACCGAGTGGAGTTGGTCCCAGCCTTTATCCCCCCGCACAAGGAAGAACGTGCGGTATCCAGCTTCGCCTTTCGCAGTCGGCTTATTGAGGCTGCTATCGCCCATATGCCTGGCCTGGGTCTAAACCCCATGGAAGGACAGAGGAGAGGGCCTTCCTATACCGTGGATACCCTGAACATGTATCGCCGATTGCATCCTGAACATGAGCCTTTTTTCCTCATCGGCTGCCCGGACTTTGTCCAGCTCCCCAAATGGCATCAGTGGCAGCGCCTCATCCACTTGACCCACTTCATAATCGTGGCCAGAGAGGAAGGCGATGATCATGTATTAGCCCAATTTATCCGAGACACCTGGCCGGAATCCGACAGGGAGGGAGAAGGTTCCTGGGTCCTGCCCGGTCACTGCCGGGTACGACAGATGCAAACCCCCATCTTGGAGATCAGCAGTTCCTTGATCCGGGAGAAATTGGCTCAGGGCAAGTGTATCCGTTATCTGGTGCCTGAACCGGTCTGGAAGGAGTTAAGTGAACTAGGCTCAGATTTTGGAGTTTAGGAAGAATAGATCCCACGAAATAATTTCTGAGCTCAGCCTCTGGCTGAGCTCAGAAATTATACGTCTTCAAACTCATATCCGAGCAAAGACGTGATGTGATCAAAGGCGGCCAGGATCTCCTCCCGACTGTTACCAGGAATATCCAGCATACAATAGCGGAAGCTTTCCGGATTGTGCTTGTAGTCAGAGAGTTTGGACCGTTCATAGACCAGATTGCGGATATGCACATCCGGATACAGGAGACGGATTGCTTCATACCCGCTTTGGGTTGGGGTCTTGACGATTTCTTTATCCGAAAAGGAATGCAGCTCGAAATTAAGGCACAGGGGATATGTCCTTTGTTCGGTGGTGGACAGCTCCGGCTGTTCGTTGCAGGCCACATCGCACAACAGGTGCAGAGGATCAAAACCAGTGACCAGCTCGATGGTCTTGGCAAACTGAAAGGCGATTCGGCTGTTGACCTCTAAGATGCCGTAAGACTCCTTCTCCGGATCTGCCCGAAGTTCCACGTTAAAAAAGCTGTTGTCGATTCCCAGGGCTGGGATGAGCTGACGAAGGCCGGTTTTGATCTTCTCATCCAGGATTGGTGAAAAGGAGTAGGGGAATTCATGATGGCTGAAGCTGTTGGTTCCGGGATAGAATACGGCCTTGGTTATGCCAAACACAGTCACCCGGCCGTTACATACGAAGCCGTCCACAGTGACCTGTTCTCCGGTGATCAGCCCTTCGCACAGAAAATTGTTGCAGGTGGCGATGTTTAATCCCGTGGACAGATGCGGATGCAGGGACAGGGCATCCAGATAATATTGATTATGTTCGGAGATATCTTTTGTTTCCAGCCCGATATAGTACTCAAGTTCTTCCGGGGTTTCAATCAGATGGGTCCCGAAAGATATGTTTGCCCGAACCGGCTTGATGAAAAACGGGGAGTTAAGCCGAGAAGGATCTTGCAGATATTCCAGGGCCAGGCAGAATTCCGGAACAGCCTCGGGTAAGACTTCCTGCTGTTTGAGTCTGGAGATATACTTGTTCTGACAGTTGATGATACTCTCTAAGGAGGCGAAGGTCTTGCCGGTCTCGGAGCAGATAATAGCCGCAAATACAGCTGAGGAATCGTGGGTTCCCACCACTCCGTCATACATATCCGGGTATTCATTGATCAGCTCGATGGTGTGCTCCAAATAGGCCTTTACTCCGTAATCCAGAATCTTTTCCGTGGCTTCCACGCTCACGTCATAGTCGTCCTTAGAGGCAAAGCTCCTATCTACTATATCTCCATCGCTTGCATCGCAAAGAAAAAGCACTTTTTTCTTCGCCATACGTTCACTCCTCCTTATATTTGAGTAAGGCCACTGGAGGCCGTTGCCGGAGGCACAGCCAAAATGTTAATTCAATCCCAGGGATAACCCCTCGCTCCATTGACTGGTATCCACCTTGCCGTGCACAACCTGTCCTGCCTTGAGCACGCAATGAATGCTCTCCAGCTCCATGAGGCAATGCATGTCCCCAAGGGGATCGGCCCTTAATATGAGCAGATCGGCCATTTTCCCTGGTTCCAAAGTCCCAGTCTCGGTCAAGAGGCCTACAGCGTCGGCAGCCACCCTGGTCGATGCCTCTATGGCCTGCATGGGATCCATGATCCCTTTGTCCACATACTGAATAAGCTCCATGGCGTTTCGACCGTGGTAGTTGTATGGAGTTCCGGCGTCTGTGCCCATGGCCACCCGGACCCCGGCCCGCAAGGCCCGGTGCAGATTATCCACTCGTATCTTGGATACTTCCTCCGCCTTTTGGAACATGAATTGGGGGACACCGTTGTTGGCCGAGCCATTGAGCATCCAAAAGTTCGAACAGAGGGTGGAGGTCAAAAACACACCCTGATCGGCCATCATCTTCAAGGCCTCGTCATCAGCTAGGGTACCATGTTCTATGGTCCGCACCCCGGCCTTGATAGCGTTTTTGATCCCTTCCGCTCCGTGGGCATGGGCGGCGGTATACTTGCCGGTCTTTTCCCCCTCTTCCACCACGGCCTGGATTTCCTCCACGTTCAGGTGGGGAGCGCCCGGAGTTCCCCCGGGGTTCATAATCGCCCCGGTAGCCATGACCTTGAGGAGGTCGGCACCTTCTTTGAGTTGCTCCCGGGCCGCTCGACGATTCTCGTCCACTCCATCGGCTTCTCGGTATAAACCCTGAAAATACTCGCTGCCCGCGGTCATCATGCAGATGATCTTTCCACTGGCCAGAATACGGGGGCCGGTGACCAAACCCTCCTCTACAGCCTTCTTGACGGCGATATCGATATAATTGGCTGAACCGGCATTGCGTACGGTGGTTATCCCAGCGCGAACCGTGTTGGCCATCTCTATGCAGGCCCGAATAGTACGCAATTTGTCTTCCACCAGACTTTCGTGGTAGGTATCCGGCATGCCATGCATGTCCAGGTGGACATGGGCGTCGATCAGCCCGGGCATCACGGTTTTGCCGGTGATGTCGATGTGTTCAGCCTCGGAAGGGACGACCACTTGGTCCACCTCATCCACAGCCAGGATCTTTTGGTCTTTAATAACGATCAGCCCATTGTCGATGACCTGTCCAGTACCGGTTATAATCGTGGCCCCGGATAAGGCCAAAGGTTTGGACTCCTGGGAGTTGAAAGCAGAGAGCGTATTTTCCGTTTTCCGGGCCTGGGGATGACAACTGGGCCAACTGGGATTGTTCATCGCATTGTCCTGTGTTTTGGGACCTACTTTTCAAGATCATTCTTGAAGCAGATATAGTTTTTTTCCGGGATAGTCAAGAGGTTAAGAAGGATGCCGTACTTGGGTCTGTTGGCAGGCCTGTTCGAATCCGGCCGGAATATGCCCATACAGTGCCAGGCAAAGATCGTCGATGATCCGGATCTCCTTTTGGGCTGTGGCCGTATCTATGCTCAACATGGGCAGCCTTTGCATGAGCAGGATTTCCATAGCCTGCCCGGAACGTCTCTTTTCCAAAAAATCGGCCCTCTCCAGGCTGTGTTCCAGGTGTTCCTTTTTGGCCGCCAAAGCCCGGAACATATCCTCTGTCTCTGAACATTCCTGGACAAAAGCCAGGGCAAAGTGGAAATACTCAGAAAAAAACAAAGAGGAAACCTGGACATGTTTGAGGACTGCGCCCAAAAACGCGGCCCTGTTTGCAGTCAGGGGTGTTGCGGCCAGGCGCATGCGGACCCGAAGCCATGGATGCCAGGAGGGAGGAACATACTGGACCAAGGCCTGTTTCAGCTCCGGGGCCAAGGTCTGCTGGAGGCGCAAGCGGCCGAGGATTCCTTTCATCATATCTTGGTCCACATCAAGGCCTATAGTCTGGCCATCCGGAAAGGCGATGTGGGCCTGCGGACACTGTTGGAGAAGGGCCTGAACCAGCTGGGTATCGGAAAACGGACTCCCATCCATGTTTTGCAAACAAGACTCCAATTCCAACCTCTGGTCCATTGAAGGCGAGAGGAGGAGATCAATGAGGCATTCCCGCTCCGGCTCACAACTGGGGGTGGGATCAATGAGGGCGGACCTGATGGCCTCCACCGAGTCCAGGCCCAATGTGCAATGGGCAAAGTGGGCCACATCATCGGTAAATTCAAAAGATGACAGAATGAACCGGCAGACTGCTTGGGCCAGGTCGTTGAGTGAGACCGATATCTCATTCATTGTTTATCGTCACTTCCAAGGTAAGTTTTAAGGGCCCCACGGTCTTGTTTATTCATGAAACCTTTGTCTGCCATCCTCATATCAGTGATTATTCCCACCCACAACCGGGCCCCTGTCCTGCCCAGGGCAGTACATTCTGTCTTGAGCCAGACCCATTCCCATCTGGAGCTCATCGTGGTGGACGATGGGTCTGAAGACGAAACTTCCGAGTTCATGGCTCGTGTACAGGATCCCCGGGTCCGGTATGTGCGCCAAGGACACCAGGGAGTGGCCGGGGCCAGAAATTCCGGTATCCGCAAGGCTCATGGACAATACATCGCCCTTTTGGATTCCGACGATTCCTGGGAGGCCTGGAAACTGGAAATTCAGCTGGCCTTCACCCATGCCGGGGGTTGGGCGATCAGCCAAACGGAAGAAAAGTGGATCAGAAACGGCCGGCGGGTCAACCCGGGGGTTCGGCACACAAAGCGCAGCGGCTGGATCTTCATTCCTTCTCTGGAGCTCTGTCTGGTCAGCCCTTCCTGTGTGCTTATGAGCCGAAAGTGCTGGGAGGAGATCGGCCCATTCGATACCCGTCTTGTTGCCTGTGAGGACTACGACCTGTGGCTGCGCTGCTCCTTGCGTTATCCGGTAGGACTTATCCCGGAATATCTGGTCACTCGCTATGCCGGGCATCCGGATCAGCTCTCGGGCAAGATCATTGGCCTGGATATGTATCGGATCATGAGTTTGTGCAAGCTGTTGACCGAAGCGGATCTCACCCCCGAAAATCGGCGGTGGACAGAACTCCAGCTTCGGCTGAAGGGGAGGCGGTATGTCCAGGGCTGCCTGAAAAGAGGCAAGACTGAAGAGGCAGAGCGGATTTTGGCGATGATGGCCCGGGCAGGGATTACCTATCAAAGGTTACCTATGGAAAAGTGACCGGACGATGGCCACTGCCAAAGTCAGGCCTCCACCTTATGCATGGCTTCGGATTTTATCCGATTCAAGAGTTCGCCCAGAACTGGATGCACATTTTCTCGAATATCTCCGGCCACTATAATAAACAACAAGTCCTGGCCGGGAGAAAACTCTCCCTGATTGGCCTGGATGATGATGCGAAATATCCCGGGGCGAGACTCGTATTCCCGGCGCAATGACTCTATTTTGTCCTGATCAGGAGTGACCTTCAGGCTGTCTACTTTCTCCTGGCTGTTGCGGGAATGTCCACGGACAACCCCGTTGTGGATCAGGACCATACCCACTTGTTCTTGAAAGCCGGGTTCCTGTTTGAGCCGGGTCAATGCAGAGCTGATATCCATGAATTAACCTACTGCTGGGTCTGGACATAAACGAGCTCAGGGCGACAATTCAGCTGCCGCCCTGAGCCCCAAAAAATAGAATGGGTCTGTTTAGACACAGCCAGTGGGCTTGGGCAGTCCAGCCATTTTGCAGGCTCCCTTGCCAGGTCCGGAAGGAAACAGCTCGTAGATTTTCTTCAATTTGAAGCCGGTAACCTTGGACAGAATGCGTACCATGGGAGCAATGCCGTTTTTCTTGTAATAGTCTTGCAAGAACTCGATGACCTTGCGGTGTTCGTCGGTGAGTTCCTTGATTCCTTCAGATTCTTTGACATAATCCACCCATTCCGGGCTCCAGTCATCAAAGCTCTGCAAGAAGCCGTCTTCATCGATTTCGAATGTTTTGCCTTTGAACTCGACAGTTGCCATGTGTCAACCTCCTTGACCAACAGTTTATTAAGCAATGCGTGCGATTAACCAGGACTCAAAAACATGTCCAATGCGGCCATGTTTTTGAAACATGCTTGGAAATGGGTAATTGAAATTGCCCCCCCCGTCAAGGGGAAGCAGGAAGCATGTTGCCGCATAAAGTATACTTTGTAAAAGGTTGCACCCAAGCTTGTCAAGGGCGGCCCTCAAGGGCTCCAAGGTGATTTTGTTCTCAGGTATAAGGTGCCTGGAGTGTTCAGTCCCGCCTTTGGCGGGATCAGTGTTCAGTGTTCAGCTTTAAGAGGCCCGATTCATGCGGATACGATACTGATCGGGCAAATGTCCTTAGTTCAGATATTCTTGTTCAGACATCAGACAAGCAACTGATTGAATGTTATGTGATCTCAGTTGGTTATACTGAAACCTGAACACTTTCAATCAGTGCCTGGCCAGGAGTTCCTCAAGTTCTTTTCGGGCGGATTCCTGTCCAGGGTCGAGTTCCAAACCGGCTTGCAGATAGGATATGGCCTCCTGGGTTTTGCCCAACCTTTTCAAGCAGATTCCCAGATTGACCAAGTCCATGGCTGCACCGGGATCCAGGCCCAAAACGGTCTGGAAGTCTTGAATGGCCTGCTCGTAACTTTGACCTTTAAAAAAGGCGACCCCCCGCAAATTATAAAAAGCCTGGACATCGGGAGCTAATTCAATGGCTCGGTCCAAGACGGACACCATCTGCTCCCATGCCCCTTCCTGGCTTAAGCAGTAGGCCTGATAAAAGGCGGCAAAGGCTTGATCCTGGGCCGTGGGTTGCACAGGTTCAGCCCGGGCAAAGGCCTGCAAAGCCTCATGCACCCGGCCTTGGCCCAAAGCCAGCAACCCATGGAAGAAAGGGTGAAAATGGGCCTGGGGGTAGATGGATTCCAGGACCTGCAACCCCCGCCTGGCCTTTTCTGGCGAACCCTTCTCAGTCAGAAGGCGGCCGACGAAAAGACCCAAACTGGGATGGGAACTGCGTTCCCGAAAATCGAACCCCGGAATGATCGTGTAGTGGGCAGGGATATTCAACTCAGGATGGGTCGTATCCACGCTGTAGGCAGAGAAATCGTGCTGTTGAAGCACCTCAGTCAGGCGGGCCACTTCCAAAGCCATATCCCGATCGCTGATGTCCGGAAGAGAAGACAGGCGAACTGATGGGCCTTTGTGCAGCCAATGGCAATCCTTTAGCCGGGTGGGCTTGGACAGGCCGGATGGTTCGTAACAGCTGCCGGATTCGAAGTCACCGGCCAATTGCGCCACTTCGGTCAGGGCGCGGATAGCCGCCTTTTCCGGTGATGTCGCCGTGCCGGCGGTGAACACGATTTCGCTTGCCTCCGGAAAAGTGGCCGGATCATAGGCCAGGGCCCCCACAGTGGGCACTTGGTACTGCAGACTGAAATCCTTGAGCCAGACCTGAATGTTGTTACGGGTAAAGGCCGCGTAAAGCTCGTGCAAAACCGGATCGGTCATGGAAGCCGGATCTATTGTTGGTAAGACCGGATGCTCCAGGTCAATCCGGGCGCAGACATGCCGTTCGACCAGTTCGCACAAGCCCTGGAGCATGGATTCAACCGCTGTGTTGCCGGCTGAAGCCCCGTTAAACTCATTGATGGTTTGGAACCAATCCAGAGGGAGAAAGACCTCCCGGCCGGAGTGGAGGGCATAGGCCGGACAAAAAAACCAGGGAACGAGGTCCAGAACTTGGAAGGCAACCCTTTCCGGGATGTCTTCATGCACAGAGTCTATGATCTCCTGGATCGGGATCAAGGCTGGGCCGAACTTTTCTTGGGCTTGTGACCAGGTCAATATCTGGCCTGCACCCGGTTGTCCATTGCGGGTCAGAAAGGAGAACAGACTATAGCGCTCAATAAATTCCATCAAAGCCGAGGCCTCGGCTTGAGCCGGGGAGGCTCCCTTGCCCATCTGTTTGCGGGTGGGCATGACCTCCCGGGCCTTGGGCCCACAGACGGACAAATAGACCGGAATGCCCAGCCGCCCGGTATCTATCCTTGTGGTCCTTTCCAGGAGGCTGTGTCCGTTTTTCTCCAATGTGGCGTGGACATGTCCGACCGTTTGTTCCGGGGAAACGGCCTTGTCCAGATCTCGGGTATATCCCTTGCAGCAGGAAGAAAGCTCAATCATTTGGTATCGGATGTTTATTATTCGAACCGGGCTTGGAAATAAGACGCAAAATGGTGCACACATGCCTCTCCGGTTGACCGGATTGAGGACTTAATTCCTTGTAGCCCAGGTTTCTCTCCTGGACATCGAATCCATCGTGGATCAACTCGTAAAATTGGGTGGCCTTGAAGATATGGCTTTTGCCCAAAAGGATTTCGCCTCCGGGTGCCAAGTGATCTTCTAAAAAACCCACTAACGGAGCATAGCTTCTTTCCCGGTACAGGATTTCAGACCCGATGATGCGCTGAAAACGTCGACTTAAGCGATCCACGGTAAAATCGGAGGCTGCGAGCTGTACCCGGTCCTGCAAAGAATTTTTCAGGACATTGATTCGGGCAAAGAGCAAGGCGTCTGGGTTATAATCGGTTATGGTCACCCGGGCTCCCCGAAGGGCGGCCACCAAGCCACATACTCCAACCCCTGCCCCGATTTCCAAGACATCCAAATCATTGACCGTGTACGAGGAGGCCAGTACATGGCTGAGCAAGATGGAAGTGGGCCAGATCTTGGCCCAAAAGGGCAGATTCAGGCCTTGACCGTTGTGGGCCGCAGAGGCCAAGGTCTCAATGTAGGCCTCCATATCCTGGATCTGCAGGATCTGGAGCGTGAGATCCCCGACACTGAGATCTTCAAAGTGAACAGGGTAGCGGGACCTGGCCAAGCTTAAGAGTTCATCCAGGTTGGCTTGGGGGGGGAAAGGGAGTTGATTTCCTTTGTGGTCCATGGAGATAAAAAAAAGCCAAACTGAGGTTTGGCTTGAGATACAATGTTGGAGCGGGAAACGGGATTTGAACCCGCGACTTCAACCTTGGCAAGGTTGCACTCTACCACTGAGTTATTCCCGCTCGAGTATGGAGGCGGCATCCGGATTCGAACCGGAGAATGGAGGTTTTGCAGACCTCTGCCTTACCACTTGGCTATGCCGCCTGATCTGGAGCGGGAGACGGGATTTGAACCCGCGACTTCAACCTTGGCAAGGTTGCACTCTACCACTGAGTTACTCCCGCTCGTTGCGAACGAAGTATTTTGTAAGGGAAAAGGGACTTACTTGTCAAGTTGGAAAAGATTTCCTCTCCCCCTTTACTTTTATCTCCTTCATAGGCTAAAGGAGGTGTGCTAACCAGCACAGACATCGCTCCCAGAGAGACGAGGTTAAGGAGGAATAGTCATGGAGCAGAGCGATCTTCAACACTTTCGGAACATTTTGGAAAAGACACTGGATGAGATTCAAGAAAAAGGCCAAAACACTTTGAATGACATGTCCGGTTCAGCCCAGGTCTATGCCGATCCTGCCGATCGGGCTTCTCAGGAGTCTGATCAATACTTTACCTTACGCCTCCGGGACAGAGACCGCAAGCTGATCAGCAAAGTTCAGGCCGCCTTGGAGCGGATCGAGGATGGTACTTACGGAATTTGCGAGGAATGCGGTGAAGAGATCAGTATCCCCAGGCTCAAGGCCCGACCGGTAACAACTCTTTGTATTGACTGCAAAAGCATGCAGGAAGACGAAGAGAGGCTGGGCCAGAAGTAATGTTCTGAGCCCGAGAAACAGCCATGGAGGCCAATTTCTTTCGATTCCTGGTCCAAGATCAAAGATTTCACCTGGCAGGAAGACGAGTTGAAAAGATATACGTCCCTCGTGCCGGTGCTTGGACAATAAAGCTCGGTTCCAAGTCCCATCTGATGTGCATCTGGGGCAAAAGACACCATGCCCTGTTTCTTTCCGCCCATAAACCGAGCAATCCATCCCAACCTCCGGCTGTTTTGGGCTGGTGGAGGAAACGGGTACAGGGCCGGAGGATTGTGGAAAGCAGGGCCGATTGGCCATCCAGGCGATTGGCCCTCTGCCTGGATCGAAGCCCTAGCCAATGGTTGATTCTGGATCTTCAAGCCGGGATGTCCCTGGTGGATGAGCTGGAAAGTGGCTTTGGGCAAGAACCGGAGTGGCCAAGCTGGGAGCAAATCACGGACAATCCCCGGATCTTTCATCAGTTCCCCCAAATCTCACCCCCTTTACGCCATACCCTGTCCGTTATGGACCCAAACACCGGCCGCGAGCTTTTGCACGATCTCCAATTGGCATCCAGCCCCAGGGTCGTGAATTGGGCCAAGACCAAGTCCAATAGAGAGCAGGATTGGCTTGTCCCTTGGGCTATCCCCGACCACCTTCACAATCGATTCAGCCAGGTTGTTTCCTATACCCAGCCGCTTCCGGCGGCAGAGGACTTTGGTTTTTCCGTGTTCCAAGGCTTGGAAACCGCCCAATCCGAAACCGGGACGCATCTTCGTCGAGAAAGGAAAAGACTGACCAGACAATTGGCCAAGATCGCAGAGGATGAAGAGCGGCTTAAGGAAATGGTTGCCCGCCAGGAACAGGCCGAAGTGATCAAGGCCAACCTCTATCAACTGGATTCCGAGGCCCATATGAGTCATATAGGACTTTACGACCATGAAGGCCGATACAGGACCCAGAGTTTGGACCCGCGGGTAAGCGTCCGCGGAAACATGGAACGTTTGTTTAAACAGGCCAGAAAAGGACGACGGGGCCTGGAGCATGTGGCCAGACGACGCCGGGAAACACAAACGTCTTTGGCCAATCTGGAGGCTGGAAAAGAACCCTATCTCCAGGAAGAAATAGGACCAGAAATGCCCAATGCATCCTCCAACAAGGGCAGGGGAGATGCGAAACCTCCCTCTGGATTCACCGATATACTTATGTATACAAGTAGCGACGGCTTCTCCATTTTGCGGGGCAAGAACAGTCAAGGGAACCACCGTCTCTTAACCCGGGTTGCCCGAGCCCATGATCTATGGTTTCATGCCGCCCACGGACCCGGGGCCCACGTGGTGGTTCGACGTCCCGGACCAACCAGTGAGGTCCCGGAAACAACCCGCCAAGAAGCAGCCGGGATCGCAGCCTTGCGCAGCCACTTTTCCGGATCCACCAAGGCCGAGATCATTTGCGCCTTGGCCAAACATGTCAGTCCGATCAAAGGTGGGAGACCCGGTCAGGTCAAGGTCAGGGAGATTCTGGAATCCATACAGGTCCCCTTGGATACCGATCTTGAGGAGCGCCTCAAAGTCACCTGATGCAGAGCATATTTTTAACTCCGCGAGGTGGAAGGAAATATGGACAGAATTGAAGGGGAAAGCCCGAGCGTGCTCCTCTTAGACCCTGATTTTGAGCATGGTCGACGTATACAAGAGCTATTAAGCTCTGAGGACATCCAAGTCACCTGGCTGACCCGGCACTTGTCGGGCTTAGCCCTTTGTGACGAGCACGATTTTCCTTTGGTTATGGCCACTGTGGAAGGGCAGGATATCGACGGGATGGAATTTTGCGCCCTCTTACGACACAGGCAGCAAAGGCGGCAAACTCTACTTTCAGCCATTCTGCTTATTGGATACGACCGAGACCGCGAACACTTGGCAGCCCTAGATCCGGGTATGGACGATTACCTGATAGAGCCCTGTCTGAATGCTGAAATTATTTGGCGAGTTAAACGAAATCTCCGAACCGACGATCACCTGGGGGGCAAAAGACTGACATCCCTTATCCCTGAGGGGGTATTGACTGGACAGGATTTCTATACCTTTTTGAGCAAGGAGCTGAACAGGAGTGGACGACAATCGGACAGCATCGGCCTGGTGGTCATCAAAGTCCAGGGCTGGCCCTTGCTGGCCTTGGATTACGGCCAAAGCGCGACCCAGGTCGTAGAAGACATTATTATACGTCGGATTCAGAGCCTGGTTCGCACCTATGACGACCTGTTTCGGATCGAACAGGGGAGGTACGTCGCCCTTTTGCCCCATTCAGATCACAAGGGAACCAGGGGAGTTGTACAACGTATAAGATACGTTCTGTCCAACATCCTCAGCTCGGAAGCCTTTGCCCAAGATGAACTGGAGTCTTTTCATGTGGAAGGGATTTGTGTCCAAACCGACATCCAGGTCATGCCCCAACCAAAGGGCATAGACGCAGTGTATGCCCACATCCTCCATCGGGCCACAAGGGATGAATTCGGTCCCTCTTTTGTTTCTATGCGCGTAGAGTCGGAAGGCATCCAGATCCAAGGTGACTCTCAGCAGGAACTTGATCCATGAGTCTGCGTATCGCTGCCGGCCGGTACAAGGGTCGCAAAATCACGACCGTCTCTGGTCCGGGCTATCGTCCGGCTATGGACAAGGTCCGGCAAGCCCTTTTTTCCATGCTGGAATCCAGGGGAGTAGAGTGGGAAGGGATCCGAGTCATGGATCTCTTTGCCGGCAGCGGAAGCCTGGGGTTGGAAGCCTTGAGCCGGGGAGCAGGAGAGGTCATTTTTGTCGAAAATTCCCCCAAAGCGATTCGAGCTTTGGGGGAAACCTTGACCAGTTTGCAGGTCCCGGGTGAGCAGTGGGCACTGGTGACCAAAAAGGTGGACCGGTATCTTGGACACCCACCCAAGGAGCCTTTCGATCTCGTTTTTGTCGACCCTCCATATGGGCAAGGTCTTTTGCTCCCAACCCTGAAAGGATTGCTCAGCGGTAACTGGCTGACTGCCTCAGCCTGTGTGGCTGCCGAAGTGGAGGCGAGTATAGACGTTGATGATGTGCCGGACTTTGATCAAATAGTGAATCGGACCTATGGACAAACAAGGATTGTGATATGGACAGCACCAAACCCAAGACTGCAGTCTACCCGGGAACCTTCGACCCCTTGACCAACGGGCATGTGAGCATAGTCCGCCGCGGTTTGGATGTATTTGACACCATTATTCTGGCCATTGCCCAGGATACCCCCAAAAAGCCTTTGTTTTCCCTGGAAGAGAGAGTGAGCATGGCCGAAGATGTGTTTACCAATTCGCCCAAAGTGGTGGTGGAGCCGTTCGCCGGGCTCTTGGTTGAATACGTGGACAACCGGGGGGCCCAGGTCGTGCTCCGCGGACTCAGGGCAATATCCGATTTTGAAAACGAATTTCAGATGGCCCTGATGAATCGCCGATTGAAACGTGACGTGCATACCTTGTTCATGATGACCGATTACAAGTGGCTGTTCACCAGTTCATCCATCATTAAGGAAACGGCAGGTCTGGGTGGAGATGTGCAGGGCTTGGTTCCGGAGTTGGTTTGGCTCCGCTTGCGCCAGAAGTTAGGAATGGATTAGCTCAGATGGTCTGTGCCCAGAGTTCTGCGATCCTTTGCCTGGTCGGCCCCACCGGCACCGGAAAGAGTTCTTTGGCTGTGCAGATAGTGCAGAAAGTGGAGGCCGAGATCGTCAATTGCGATTCCCGTCAGGTCTATGCCGATTTTCCCTGCATAACCGCCCAGCCATCTGATGAACATAGAGCTCGGTGTCCGCACCATTTATACGGTTTTCTGCCCCCTGACCAGGCCATAGATGCCGGCCGATTCGTCAGTCTGGCCCAAGAGATCATCCTGGATGTACAGACCAGAGGCAAGCTGCCCATACTGGTGGGAGGTACCGGCTTGTATTTCCGGGCCCTGGTCTATGGACTGGCCCCAATTCCAGATATCCCTCCCCAGATCCATGAACGTATTCAGACCCAATGTCGGGAACAGGGTCCAGAGGGGTTGCATCGCAGATTGCAGGAAGTGGATCCGGAGACCGCAGCCCGATTGCATCCCCGGGACAGGCAACGCATTACCCGGGCCTTGGAGGTACATGCAGCAACCCATCGACCCTTGTCTTGGTGGATCCGCATGTATCCCTGCGATCAGCCTCGATATAATACCTTGAGCTTTGGCCTGTGGTCCGACCTTGATTCTTTGACTCCGATACTGAAAGAACGGATTGAACGGATGTGGGCCAAAGGGGCTTTGCAGGAGGCGGCCCGGGCCTGGCAGCGATGTCCTGATGAGAGCGCTCCGGGCTGGTCCGGTATAGGCTGCTGGGAACTTCTTCAGGTTCTCCTGGGACGCTGGACTGCAACCCAAGCCCAACAAGAGTGGCTGAAAAATACCCGGGCCTATGCCAAACGGCAACTGACCTGGTTCAAAAAAGAACCCGGGATTATATGGTTCAAACCGGGACAAACCGCCTCGATGACTGATACGGTTCAGTCCTGGCTGGAACAATAGACGCCAGAATACTCATACACAAAAAGCGGAGTACACGTTGTCAAGGACGGAACATATGCGCACACGCAAACCATTGATCGGAACCGGGGTCGGTTGGGCCATGGCTTTGATTCTTTGTTTTAGTCCAGCCTGGGCCGGTTCAGCCCTCATCGAAGACCTGGGGGCGGCCCGCATGGATTGGCAGACCAGAACATTAACCGCATCTGGACAAGCGGATACCCCCCAACCCGAGATGGACATTGCTCAGGACGCATCCCAGATCCAAACGCGGCAGGCCAAGCTGCGGGCCAGAAAGGCCCTATGGCAGGGTCTGCTCCGGGTCCGGGTGGACGGCGACCAAACAGTCAAAGATGTCCTGCAAAGCCGACCGGAACGATCCGAAGAATTGCGGGAATTGGTTCAAACATCCTCCATTCAAGACATTGCCCCTGAGCCCCCCACTGGATCCTCCAGGCAAACATCGTCGGACCGAACCAAAGAAATACCGGCCTATCGGGCCAGATTTTCCCTCTCCGGTCGGGGAGCAGCCCTGTGCATACCCTCTCAGCTGTGGTATGAGGAAACTGACCTGGCCGCCCCTCCTGAAAACAGGTCCCAAGATGCCGCCAGTCGGACCTTTACCAGCCTCATCGTAGACGCCAGAGGGCTGGGGGGGAAGCCAGCTTTGGTCTGCCGTTTGTTTGACCGGCAAGGCAAGCTTGTGTACGGCCCTTCCCTTGTCTCCAGGCAAATCGGTGAAGATCAGGGCATGGTTGTTTACAAATCATCCATGCACCAGGCCCGGGCCGACTCCAGAGCCGGAAAATATCCCCTGGAAGTGCGGGCCCGCAGTCGGCATGCCCATTCCCGAACCGATTTCGTGGTCCAGGCCAAGGACATTTTGCCCCGGTTCTCCGAGAATTGGGAGGTGTTCAGGCAAGGCCGGATTATAATTGTCTTGCAGCAAGAAGGAGGAGAGCAGGTGGTGGAATATCCTTTGGATTGACACTTGAGTGTTACGAATTTGAGCAATCTCAGGTTACTAATGATTTGAAATGATTGGAACGTATATGCCATACTTGGACGTTTTTATGTCACCCTTCAGGAGAGGACGAGCCCTGGTGTTCGCAGTGTGTTTGGCTGCCCTGGCGTTGGTTGCGCTGCCTACGTGGGCCGGGGAGCAGATAGTGGCTATTGATGCTCAAGCCGAGTTCGGGTCCATGGGCAGTGAAAGGGAGCAGGCCATGCTTTTGGCCGTGATCCGCGAATCCCAAGCCATCCTGCCCGATCGTCTGGATCAAACCAGAAAAGAGCTCCTAGCCGAATTTATGCAGGCCAGACATGAAAAGTACATTCTCAGCTATTCCCAATTGGCCGGCACCAATCCCCAGGAGCGGATGTGGCAAGTTCAAGTGAATACAAAGGCCCTGACCTCCCTGCTCAAAGATCTAGGAGTCTATTATACCATAAAGGACTCCTTGGCCTATAGACTCAAGTTGCTTTCGGAGGACGACCGGGGACGCGGCAGGATAACCGAACTGGAAACCCTTTCCGGATGCACCCGGGATAATGTTCAGTTTCCAGAGCTCAGAGTGCAGTCGACTTCTGAGGGCAGCTGGAACGGAAGGTTGAAAAGCCAAGACCAGACCTGGACAGCGAGCCAAAAGAATTTGGACGATCTATGGGTCACCCTATGGTCCAATTTTTTTTCCCACCCAGAGAACATTTTGCCTTTTGTCCAATCCCTGGACATACGCATCCACGGATGGAGCACTATAAGTGCAATATCCGGATTTTCCAAGCGCATACAGAGTTGGACCCAAATGGTTGACCGGGTTTCTCTGCTCCAGATAACCGGAGACTCGCAAGGCCTGCATGGACGGTGGCAGATCCTTACTCCAAAGAGGGACACGCTGGAAGAAAGACTGGATAGGTATACTCAATCACGAGGCTTGGACTGGAAGCTCCAGGAAGGGGAGAGCGAAGCAGATTAAGGACCCGGTCCGGCTTGAGCGCCCACAATACTTTTTTGCAGGCGCATCGGATTATGAGGACTGGGAATTGTCTTCCTCGGACGAAGACTTGGATTTGGATGAGGATATATCAATCTCTTCCGGTTCATCCGTGGCCTTCTTAAAATTGCGGATGGCCCGGCCCATGCCCGACCCGATTTCAGGCAGCTTATTGGCTCCGAAAATAACCAGGACAATGGCCAGGATGATAATCAATTCCGGTATGCCGATTCCAAACATATCGCCTCCTTACCTTGGATATAAGGCCCAACAACTTTGTTGCCCAGTGCACGGTGTATTTGTACGCTCTTTGTCCTCCATACGCAATAAAAAATGATTGCCAAAAAAGACCAGACCTTTTATACAACATCCTTTTCATCAATCACAAAGACCAGGACAAAGGGTGAGCTTTTCTTATGAGCGGTATATTCTTTCCCCGCATGCACCCCTCTTTGGTCCCGGCCCCGTGTCCTGCTTGGGTTCATTTCTTGTCCCCGGGTATGCCCACGGTTGCGGACACCCACCCGTGGTTTCGACCTCAGGCCCTGCCCCTGAACGAACAAGAGTGTGTGCAGTACGCCAGACAGGTCGTGGATTTTGCCAATCAATTTCGGAAACCGAAAGAATTGGCCGATCTGGTAGGCCCCGGGACCGGGCAGATTCCGTTTTATGATCAAACCGGACTGGCCATTCGAGACGATTTCCATGCTCATCTCAGGCAGGAGACCGAGCACAAAAGCCTGGACCGGGATAAAAGGATGCAGGGACAAATGAACCTGATTATGGCCTGGATTATAGAGGAACAGGCCATTGAGCTTCACGGCCTGAACGAGAGCTTGCATTCCTATCAACAGGCCATGGACCATGTCTTGGGGGTGGAAGACAGATCTTTTGATCCCTTGGTGAATGGAAACATGCCCAATACGACCCTCCAACTCGTGCCCTGGACCAAGCTCTTGCCCTGGTTTCTGCTTTTTCTTGGCCCTCAGGATGCCCTGGTTGTTCGAGATACAGAGATAATTGAGCAATGGGAGGAAAACGGGCTGGGGTTGGAACCGACCCGACCTGCAGATCATCACGATCTGCTTTTGGACACCGGATCGGATGCATCGGTCATGCTCACAACCGCCTGCACGGGCACCGAACTCTTGGACGCATCCGGCTCGGAAGGCCTTCTGCCGGGAATGGATCAGGAGGTCAGGGTCTTCTGTTTGCCAAATATCGTTAATAAAGACAGTAAATTAGCGAAAAACTATTGACTGTCGAGGTGGCTTAAGCTCGTTGTTTAGAGACAGTTCGAAGCGGTTAGAAGCTGGTCTGAATTTTAACCTTACAGGTAAACATTCTATGTGGCAGGATGTCAGTTGGGTGCAAGGGATCATTTTCGATTGCGATGGGGTGCTTATTGATTCCCAGGAAGCAAACATTCGATTTTATTCGCTTATTTTAGAGAAAATGGACCTGCCCGGGATGAATGAACAGGATATTGCCTACGTGCATATGCACACCGTACAAGAGTCCTTGGCCCGGATTGTTTCCCGACCGCGGTTGTCCGAGGCCATAGCCGTGGCCCGGGAAATAAGCTACCACCAGGTCATGGATTGGGTCCGACCTCAATCCGGCCTCTTGCAGTTTTTAAACCTCCTGCAGGGGGCGGGAATCCGCTGTGCCGTAAATACCAACCGAACCTCAACCTTACCCCTGGTTTTGGAACGCTTTGATTTAAATCAGTACTTCCATCCCCTGGTCAGTGCCTCGGATGTCACCTGGCCCAAACCCCACCCCGAAAGTGTGTACTGGGTTCTGCAGGCCTGGGACATGGGCCCGCAGGATATTGCCTTCATAGGCGATTCAGCTATCGATCAATACACGGCCGAAGCAGCCGGGGTCACCTTCTGGGCCTATGCCAACCCTGAACTGGAAGCCGACCGACACATCAGCGATTATTGGAGCCTGTATCAAAATTTTCGCTGGCAACAGCCCAATTGCCAGGAAGTGATCTTGTAAAGTTAAGGAGGACGAATGTTCATTTTAGCCAATTTGTTGCAGGCCGTGGCCGTGGTCTTGAATATTGCTTTGACCTTGTACTTCTGGGTGATCATTATTTCGGCTATCCTTTCATGGGTGAACCCGGATCCCTACAATCCCATTGTGCGTTTTATCCGTTCCCTGACCGAACCGGCCTTTCACCTGGTCCGGCGTTGGTTGCCGTTTACTTTTGTCGGCGGGCTGGATCTCTCTCCTATAGTGATCTTACTCTTGATCCAATTTTTGAAGGTCTTTTTGGTTCAGTCCATTTCCCAACTGGCCATGACCATATAGCAAGGAATTGACTGAAGGACGATCTCTTGTCACAAAGAAAATTGAGGGGAGACCCTTTGGAACAGAAGCAAAGAATGTCTATCCTTAGGTAAATAATGCAAGGGAACGACCAGTGCATTCACCCCCTTCCCCGGGGGTGTCAAATCAGGATCTGGGCTCAGCCAGGGGCCAAAAAAACCGAACTGGCCGGCCTGTATCAGGGATGCATCAAAATCAGGCTCAAGGCCCCGCCAGTGGACAACAAGGCCAATCGGGAACTGGTCTCTTTTTTGGCCTGCGTTCTGGACCTTAAGCCACGTCAAATCAGGCTTACAAGTGGACAGAATAGTCGAAAGAAGATATTTCAAATACAGATGGATGGTCAGCCGGATATGCATTCAGTGCGAAAAGTTCTGTGCCCATAAGAAAAATAATGGGACTGAGAGAAAAAGCTTGCCTAACATCCTGATGTATTTATTCAAAAGACCTATGCTGAGGAGGTTTGGACATGGAGCAATACGAGTTGGAGCTCATTGCCAAGTATGGAGATGTAGACCAAGATTTGCGTCAGCTTTGGCAAAAGCATTTGGATTATGAAAAACAATTGAATGTCTATGAGGGCAAATTGTATTTGACTGCTGCCGAGGAGGCTGACGTCAAGAGACTGAAAAAGATGAAATTGGCTGGAAAAACCAAGATTCAAAATATCCTGGAAAAGTACAGGCGGCAGGAGGCCGGGCATGAAGCTTAAAGGATCGCAGATCCTCATGGAATCCATGATCAAGGAGGGCGTAGATACAATTTTCGGCTTTCCGGGGGGCGCTGTTCTGGATATCTACCATCAGATTCCCAATTACCCTCTGCGCCATATTTTGGTCCGGCATGAGCAGGGGGCTGTGCATGCAGCAGACGGATACGCACGAGCCACTGGGCGGGTGGGAGTTGCTCTGGTTACTTCCGGTCCCGGAGCCACGAATACAGTTACCGGGATCGCCACTGCCTATCTGGATTCCGTCCCCGTAGTGGTCTTCACCGGTCAGGTGCCCACCAAACTCATCGGCAATGACGCCTTTCAGGAAGTGGATATCGTGGGCATCACCCGGCCGTGTACCAAGCACAATTACTTGGTCAAGGACATCAAAGACTTGGCCAAAACCATCAAAGAGGCCTTTTATCTGGCCAGATCCGGACGCCCGGGGCCTGTTCTCGTGGATTTGCCCAAAGACGTGATGGCCGACTCCTGCCAATTCGAATACCCGGAACGAATAGCCATGCGCAGTTACAACCCGCATTATGAGCCTAATCTCAGACAAGTGCGCAAGGCAGTATCTCTGATCAAGAAGGCCAGGCGCCCTTTGATCTTCGCCGGGGGAGGGGTCATTGCCGCCAATGCCCATAGTGAATTAACCTGGCTGGCCAGGACCTTGCAGATCCCGGTGACCACCTCCATGATGGGCCTGGGGGCCTTCCCGGGCAACGATCCTTTGTGGCTGGGCATGCTGGGCATGCACGGGACCTATGTGGCCAATATGGGCATCAATAACACCGATCTGCTTATTTCAGTGGGTGTCCGCTTCGATGACCGGGTGACCGGAAAGCTGGAGAGCTTTGCCCCAGAGGCCAAGCTTATCCATATAGATATCGATCCCACCTCCATTCGCAAGAACGTCTCCGTGGATGTCCCCATTGTGGCCGACTGCCGATTGGCCTTGCAGGCCTTGCGCACCGAACTGGAAAAGGTCCTGGAAGGGGAGGAGTTGATTCAGCGATATCAATCCTGGCGGGATAAGCTTGCTGCCTGGAATCAGACCCAGCCTTTGTGTTGTCCTCAAGGTGGTGGGGACACAATCAAACCCCAACTGGTGGTTGAAAAACTCTACGAAATCACCCAGGGGGAGGCCATTATCACCACCGAAGTTGGCCAAAACCAGATGTGGGCCGCGCAGTTCTTTCGCTACCACCGGCCCCGGACCTGGATTTCCTCCGGCGGCCTGGGGACTATGGGTTATGGGTTTCCAGCGGCCATAGGAGTCCAGGTCGCTTTTCCGGAGGCATTGGTCATCGATATAGCCGGGGACGGTTCCATCCAAATGAACAGCCAAGAGCTGGCCACTGCAGTGAGTTATGAACTGCCCATCAAGATCATCATTTTAAATAATGGATACTTGGGTATGGTCCGGCAGTGGCAGGAGCTCTTTTACGACCGGAATTACTGTTCCACATGCATGCACCATAATCCGGATTTTGTCCTCTTGGCCCAGGCCTACGGGGCCGAAGGCTTCCGGGTGGAAAAGGAGCAGGATCTGGAGCCGGTCTTGCGCCAAGCCTTGGCCTCGAAAAAAACGACTATTGTCGAGGTGATTGTGGAAAAGGAGGAAAACGTCTATCCCATGGTCCCGGCTGGAGCAGGACTGGGCGAGATGCTTTTGGTTTAGTTAGAGACCTGTTGGTTGCTGAGAGAACCGAAAAATCGATCAAGCATGTTATCCAAAGACGAGGAGCGAGGCATGCGGCATACCCTTTCCGTGTTGGTGGAAAATGAACCCGGCGTCCTTTCCAGGGTGGCCGGGTTGTTTAGTGGACGAGGTTTCAATATCGAGTCTTTGAATGTGGCTCCGACCCTGGAGCAGGGCGTTTCTTTGATGACCATTGTCACTGTCGGTGAAGATCAAATCATTGAGCAGATCATCAAGCAGTTGCGAAAACTCATCTCCGTGATCAAAGTCGTGGACATGAACGAGATCAAATGCGTGGATCGGGAGATGGTTTTGATCAAAGTCAATGCCATGGATCAATACCGGGCGGAAGTCTTGCGCATCGTGGATATTTTTCGGTGCAAGGTGGTGGATGTCAGTCCGTCCGAACTTACTCTGGAGGCCACGGGGGATCGAGGGAAAATCAGTGCCTTGATTCAGTTGTTGACCAGGTTTGGGATCAAAGAAATAGCCCGCACCGGCAGCGTGACCATGCGCCGGAGCATGCAGACGGATTAAGCGCATGATCAATCCGGCAAGCACCTGACACCTCTATATAATTACTAAATTACACGTTTCATTCTCGATCAAACCGGGCGTTTGCAGTCAGAAGCGGCGCTGAAACCTGAAGCATAAGGAGGAAACAATGCAGGTCTTTTATGAACAGGATGCGGACTTAAAGCTGTTGGCCGATAAAACCGTGGCCATTATCGGATACGGGAGCCAGGGTCATGCCCATGCTCAGAACCTCCGCGACTCCGGAGTCAATGTGGTTGTGGGCCAGCGGCCGGGGGGGAAGAATTTTGAGCTGGCCAAGGAGCATGGATTCGATCCGGTCAGTGCCGGCGAGGCAGCCAAGCAGGCCGACCTGATCCAGATCCTGGTCCCGGACCAGCATCAACCCGCCGTCTATGAGCAGGATATCTTGCCCCATCTGACCACCAACAAAGTCCTCCTGTTCAGTCATGGGTTCAATATTCATTTTGAACAGATCGTTCCTCCTCAGAATGTAGATGTGGTCATGATCGCTCCCAAGGGTCCAGGGCACCTGGTCCGCCGGGAGTACGTCGAGGGTGGGGGGGTGCCCAGCCTGGTGGCCATACACCAAAACGCCAGCGGCCAGGCCTTACAAACTGCCCTGGCCTATGCCCAGGGCATTGGGGCCACCAGGGCCGGAGTCATTGAAACCTCTTTCCGGGAAGAAACCGAGACCGATCTGTTCGGAGAACAGGCAGTCCTGTGCGGAGGAGTGACTGCCCTGATCAAGGCCGGGTACGACACCCTGGTTCAGGCCGGATATCAGCCGGAGATCGCCTACTTTGAATGTCTGCATGAAATGAAGCTCATAGTCGATCTCTTTTACGAAGGCGGATTCCAGAAGATGCGCCATTCTATCAGCGATACAGCTGAATTCGGAGACTATGTGAGCGGAAAACGGGTGATCAACCACCAGGTCAAAGAGGAGATGAAGAATATCTTGGCCGATATCCAGAACGGTTCTTTTGCCAAGGAATGGATATTGGAAAACAAGGCCGGATTGCCGGCATTCAGGGCCATGCGTAGAGTGGAACGAGAACATGGTATTGAACAGGTTGGAGAAAAATTGCGAGCCATGATGCCTTGGCTGCAAAAATAGGCAAGGAGTTACGGCAGGGAGCAGGGACAAGAAAACAGGACTCAGCCTTGCTCCCGGGTGCCTCAGAGGGAAAAAAATGTTTTCCAAAGCCCAAACATTATACCGCAACGGGAATTATGAACAGGCCAAGCATATTTTGTTCTCCCTGTATGAACAAGGGGAGACCGATTTTCATACCCTGAAGTACCTTGTCGGATGCTATGAAAAAAACGAACAATGGGTCGAAATCATCGACATCCTGACCTCCATTTCCCTCCATGCCTATCAGTCCAAGGAAGCAGCCGCTCTTTATTACCGCTTGGGCCGAGCTTACATGAAAACCGGTAAGTACAGTCTGGCCAAACAGAGTTTCTGGCAAATCAAACGTCTGGTTCCTCATTTCCCCGGCCTGGACAATACCTTGCAAGAATTGGCACAGATCAGAGTGCAGGCCAAAACCCGCTACGACTATCTGCTTCAAAGGGGTCTGCTCAGCAAAACCCAATTGGATGAGGCCTTGGGCCAAAGCAGTGCTCAAGATCTAGATCCGGACCAATACCTGATGGAGCACTTTTCCATCAGCAAGGAAGACCTTGGCCATTCCCTTGCTTCCTTCTACGGTGTCCCCTTTGTCTCTTTTGATCCCACTATTGAGCCCCCCTTCGACGTCTTTGAAAAACGCACCCTGGATCCGGACTTTTTAAAGAAGTATCACTGGGTGCCCTTTGCCCGGAATGGACCCCAGATCCAGGTCTTAATCGACAATCCATTCGATTTGGGCAAGGTGGATGAAATCAAATTCATTTTGGGGACCAGCCGCATTGAATTTCGGGTGGCCTTACACCAGGATATCCAGGCCTTTATCGACCGTTTCTTCCAGGAGATGTCCGGGGGAACGGAACTGACCCAATTCGAGGAACAGGTGGATGCCACATCCGATGAGGACGAAGCCCCGGAATTGGAAACCATGGTTCAGGACGAAGACAGCGAAGTGGTTCGTCTGGTCAACGCCTTGCTCATAGAAGCCTGGAAGCGGGAGGCTTCTGATATCCATGTGGAACCCAACAGTGTGGCCAAATACTGTGCAGTCCGTTACCGAGTGGACGGAACCTGTCACGAGTTTCGCAAGCTGCGCTTCGGTCTGGCTCGGCCCATCATCTCCCGGATCAAGATAATGGCTCGGCTGGATATTGCCGAGAGACGTTTGCCCCAAGACGGAAAAGTCAAGGTCAAACTCCCCAAAGTCAACCGAGTTGTGGAATTCCGGGTGGCCACCATCCCCACTGTGGACAGTCAAGAAGATGTGGTCCTGCGCTTGCTGGCTTCCGGCAAACCCATGCCCTTGGATTCCTTGGGATTAACTGCGTACAATCTCAAACATATCCAGCGCCTGGTTGCTCAGCCTTACGGCATGATTCTGGTCGTGGGGCCGACCGGATCGGGCAAGACCACCACCCTGCACTCAGCCATTAGCACCATCAATACCCCGGAAAAGAAGATATGGGCAGTGGAAGATCCGGTGGAAATTACCCAGGAGGGCCTGCGTCAGGTCCAGGTCAATCCCAAGATCGGACTGACTTTTGCCTCCGCCTTGCGCTCATTCCTTCGAGCCGACCCGGATGTGATCATGATCGGAGAAATGCGGGACAAGGAAACAGCCCATATAGGGGTGGAGTCCTCCCTGACCGGTCACCTGGTTTTTTCCACCCTGCACACCAATTCCGCACCGGAAACCATCACCCGTCTCTTGGACATGGATCTGGATCCTTTCAACTTTGCCGACTCCCTGCTCTGCGTCCTGGCCCAACGTCTGGTCAAAACCCTATGCCCCAAGTGCAAGGAAGTATACACGCCAAGCGCTGATCAAATGATGGAGATTAAGGAGGAGTTCGGCCCGGAGTGGGACAAGTCTTTGCCGGAAGATATCAGCAGGAACCCGGTGTTGGCCAGGGCCAAGGGATGCCGGCATTGCCTGGGAGGGTACAAAGGACGGATGGGAATTCACGAGTTCATGGTCTCCAGCCCGGCCATCAAAAACCTGATCAAATTTCGCAAGCATACCCAGGATATCCTGGGCCAGGCCAAGGAGGACGGGATGCTCACCCTGAAGCAAGACGGCATGATCAAGGCCTTGCAGGGTTTGACCACCATTGAACAGGTCCGGAGCGTGGCCGGGAGTGAGTGAACGGTTGTTTGATCGAGTATCAAACTGGTGCATTGGCTTTATCGCTCCCACGCTCTGCGTGGGAGTTTTTTTGACCGCTCCTGCGGTCTCTTTGTGGACGCCGGAGGGTCCAGAGGAGTTCCCACGCAGAGCGTGGGAACGATAATAATCCTTAATGAGCAGCGGGGATCGGATGACGAGAATGCAGGTCATGGTTCTGGCCGTGGTGATCGGAACCCTGCTCATGGTTATAAAATTTGGGGCCTATCTGCTCACCGGTTCAGCCGGTATCCTGTCCGATGCCTTGGAATCCATCATCAATGTGGCCGCCAGTGGCTTTGCCTTGTACAGCGTGTACTTAAGCACCCAGCCTCCGGATGCCAACCACCCCTATGGTCATGGAAAGGTTGAATACTTTTCCGCCGGTTTCGAAGGAGGGCTCATTGTTTTGGCCGCCGGGGCCATTTTCATCCAGGCCGTACCTCGATTTTTTGACCCCCGTCCCCTGGCCCATCTGGGATGGGGAATGCTATTGTTGCTTGCAGCCACGATTTTGAATCTGGCCCTGGCTTATGTCCTGCTTCGAACCGGAAAACGTTTTCATTCCATGGCGTTAACCGCGGACGGAAAGCATCTGCTTACCGATGTGATCACTAGCGTCGGGGTCATTATCGGCCTTATTTTGGTTCGTTGGACCGGACTGTTGTGGCTGGATCCCCTGGTGGCCTGTCTGGTGGCCGGAAACATCCTCTATTCGGGATCCAAACTGCTACGCGAATCCACAGGCCGGCTCATGGACGAGGCTGAACCGGAGCTCCTGGAACGAATCGTTCAGGTCCTCAATACCCACCGACAACCGGAATGGATCCATGTGCATAACCTGCGGGCCAGACGTTATGGGCCAGATGTCCACGTGGACCTGCACGTCATTTTCCCCAGGTGGTATGATTTAAATCAAATCCATCAGGCGATTAAAGAGATCGAAAAAGTCTTGCAAAAGAAATTGGGGCCAGGAGCGGAGATTATCGTCCACCCCGATCCATGTACCGATCCCTGGTGCCCGATTTGTGTTCTGCCGGAGTGCGAACAGAGGAGTGCTTTTCCGGATAATCCAGCCTTCGTGCAATTTTCACTGCAGGAGGCCAGACAGATTCCAGAGTAGACGGTCAATTTGCCTCTAAGCTCTCGTACTCATGGATTTTCTTGAAACATGCCCCCAAGCGGCTCATCTCCGGAACATCGAACTGGGTGGGGTTTCCGGCCAGAATGCCGCCATTGAATGAGGCCAAATAATGCGCATTTTGATTGCTGAAGACGACGCCATGTGCAAGCAGAAGATGCAGCAAAACTCCAGTTCCCGCAGTGCAACGGTCCAGGCTTTAACTAAAACCATGAAGGTCCGCGATCATGTCCCTGAGGGCCATGCCAGCCGGATTCAGGAATACGTACAGCATATGGGCCAAGCCCTTGGACTCTCTGAAGAACGGATCAAGGATCTCGGCTTGCTGGCCCAATTCCACTATTTGGGTAAGGTATATCGAGGTAAGTGTGGCCCGTCTCCGAAGTGGGGGGCGGGCTTTTTTAAATGGGCAAAGGCCAGTGATCAAAAATGTTTGAATCACATGTGAAGATATCGTAAGCTCAGGAGTAACCAAGTTGCTGATTGACAAACTACAAAATTGATGTAAACAAATAGGTGAACTCATGCCTGTCCGTGTTCATTATAAAGGAGATAAACTTAAAATTACCTCTTGGCATGAAAATCATGAAAAATTAGAGTGGCTTGAGGAGTGGTTTAAGTCAAACGTCACATCACAGGGCATAAAAGAAGTCGCTATAACATTCAGGCATTATTGTGAAAATGGGTTGCCGAGGAATAATATTCAAAAATTTCGACACATAGATGGTAAGTTATGTGAAATAAAGAAGAAACAAATACGTTTATTGGGTAGAGAATTTAAAGATGAGTTCTGCATTGTCGATGCAAAAATAAAAAAGAAAAACAACCTACCAAGAAATGTTATCGATAACGCACTTATACTGTTGGAGAAATGTAGCAATGAAAGATCAAGATGAAACCTTCGGGATTTTCGGTGAGGCTTTGGAAGAAGTTGAAAATTATGAATTTATATATGAAGACTTTATTCAAAAGTTTTCAGATCAGGTAAATGACTTAATGGAATCACAAAATGTAACCAAAACTCAACTAGCTGAAAAAATGAATGTTTCAAAATCTTACATTTCCAAGATATTAGGTGCTAACACCAATATTTCTTTAAAAACAATTGCTAAAATAACTGATGCATTGAATGCTCAGTTTAGTTTTCGTGTGGATCATATTGAAAGAGAAGTTAAGTGGTTCTCACTTCTCCCATCTGTCCGGCAAAAATCTATAAGGCAGCAGTTTAGAAATTTTTTAACTGATAATGACTATACTGAGGAAGGAATGGAATATGCCTCCACTGGAACTTGAAGATTATGTGATCCTAAAAGTAAAATGTGAGGCAAACCCAAACTGCCCTTCAGATGTTGACGAAATCACAAAGCCAAAGGTCAAGGTTGAAAATGAGTTAAGGACAAAAAAAGATGAAAAGAACAATTTTTTGAGTAAGTTGACAATATTTTTTGGCAGCGAAGAAGAGCTGTGCTCTTATTTTGGTGAAATAACATTGATGGGCATATTTACCACAAGAGATGATATACCTGATATAGAAAAACGAGATCATGTAGGTGTTACGGGGAACTCTATGCTTTTTTCAGCAGCTAGAGACTTCATTTTGACCATTACAAGCAGAGGGCCTAATCCTTCTATGGTGCTGCCAACCATCCGTTTTTTAAAGCAACGAGAAGAAAATAATGAAGAAACAGAAGGAACAAAGAATTAGATACATATAGATTGACATTAAATTTATATTTTGGTGTTCTCTGATCATCAAGCTTGCGGAAAATGAAAATAAAGTGGGTAGCTTTTATCACATTCCCTTAGTTGTATGAATTCTGAGCAATAAGCCGGACTTGAAAAAAGTTCGGCTTTTTTGTATGGAGCAACAGAGACCCTCATCAACTACTCTTTCTTCGTTCCAAGGGTTTACCCCTTGGGACGTCTTTTTCTTATGGCTCCGGCCATCCTCTTTTTTCTTCTCCTTCGACGCTAAAATGAATTGACCCACCTTTGCCAAGATAAACTGACCCATCCGTTTCTTCTATTGGGTCGCCCATTGAGATCAAAATAAGCGAAGTGAGGCGAAGCCGAACTGAGTCTTTTTGATCTCAATGGGTGACTAACTCTTCTCTAATTGCCTTTCCCGATCTGCATTTCATTTCCCTGCCCTTAATCGTATGACCTCTGTAAGCCCAAGGAGGTCATATGGCTCGTTTATGTCTTCATTGCGCAAAACCCCTGCCTCTGCGAAAGAAAAATCCCAATCAGAAATATTGCGTAGTGTCCCCATATCGTTTTCAGTTGTAGCAATTGGGGAAAGTTAAAAGTTCTTTTATCGACCAGATATGGTTTGTGACCGCGGCAGCCATTGCCGGTGTCCTTTGGATCCAATGCGTTCCGTCATCAGATCGAACTTTCAGAGAGCTATGAGGACGGACGTAATGATAGTAACCGCGACATAGCCAGATTTGAGCCTGATGCATAGGCAGCTTTTTGGAAAAGCCAAGTGTCTTGCGAGTAACCCGTCGATCTAAGTACATGACAATAATTTCGCAACATGTTTGAATTCATGAATTTTCGTGCCTATATGACTTAATATATCATCAAGTATATCTAACCCGTAACGAAAAATACTGACAGCCTTACGTCCATGGCTTTTTATTTTTATTTTTTTAATCTTATTTTCAATAGTGCCGACTTTATACGCCCATGCAAAAGCAATTGCTAATAAAGCTGTCATTTTACTCAAGCGTTCATAGTTGTTTAAGTGCGTTGATTCAAAATCAAATCCTTTAGACTTTAGTGCTTTAAACATGGTTTCAATACCCCATCTTTTGGCATAGTCTTCAAGTGCTGTATAAACACGGCTTTCAGTAACAACAATTACAAGCTCACCATTTTTTGATTTCGTACCAATAAAAAATAGTTGTAAACCCCATAAATATCTTTTGCCTTCTAAAATCTTTGTTTGTCCTATAGCTATATTTATAAAAAAGTTTTTAACTGGAGCAAGATCACCACTTTTTTTATTTATTTTATATGAATCTTTTATACGTATTCTTACACTAATACCAAGAACACGAGTCAAATATATAAACCAATCGGTACCAACAAACTCTCTATCTGCTACTAAGCAATCTATGTTCTCTTTTCCAAATACTTTTATATATCTATTAATCAATGATATTCGTTCTTTTGTATTAGAGTTTCCCTGTTTAGGTAAAAATATCCACATTATTGGTATTGCTAGGCCATCAGTCGCAATTGCTAATGTCAATATATTAATATCTAGTTTTCCAAACTTCCAATTTGTTCTATCTACTGCAAGTACGACATTTTCGCCATAAAACCCACATATTTTCATTATACATAAGGCTATATCATCATAAGAAAAAGTAAATTTTGCAAAGAAATTTGATATTCTTTTGCATCTTGACTCTTTATTTGCTTTACCATCCATCTTAATTGCAATTTTTGATATGGAAACTGAACGTGCTTTAAATAAAGCAGTGATGAATAATGCAACTAACTGAATCCTGGCTGCATTCCAATCAAGATGTTTACCAAGTTCTTTCTTCGTAATTTCAATATGATGCATAGCGACCCCCTTTGGTTTTAGGGGATCGTTATCAGGTTATGGAATATAAATCAAGATAAATATGATATTATTTTTTATTGAAGCGCTCAAAATAGCCTCATAGAGGCCGATATGAGTCCATTTAACATGAATTTCGAAGCTTTTATGAACTTTGAGTCAAGAAATGTCAAAATTAGAATAAAATTTATAAAATGTAGTTTTTAAAATATTCACAGCATAACTGCATCTTAAGTTACAAAAAATTGTCCGGTACTAAGCCCGTCGATTATTCAAACGTTGATGGAGGTTGCTTCTTTCAACAAAGCTTATATTGATGCTTTTGCTGCAAGGAGATTCAGTAAGGATTTTTTTATCTTTTTCTTTGATCCAAGGACAATATCAGACTTTACTGAACACACTTTGCCATTTTCGCGAGTTTTGTTGACAACAGCAAAATTAATTCCGGATGTGGGGATAAGGTATGAGGAGTGACCAGGACGTCCAACCAAGCCTTGACGGTCCTCCTTTGCCAGTTGACCGTACTCCCAGAGCAGTGCATCAAGGTTGCCTGCATACTCGTCGCCCGTAAATAACGGCATATGGCCATCACTTCTTAACCGGACTGACCGGGTTACCAGCCGAATATTTTCCAATGTCCGTTTGGCTGGAACTATGGCCAAGAAAACTTTGAGTCGGGGCTCAAAAGCAACATGGTGCCAAATATCACCCATATCCTCCAGAAGCTGTTCAAAAACGGATAAATGGCCTTGCTTTTTGTATACAAAGGACCACATCTCATCGAGCTGACATTCTTCTAAATGGAGATGATGCATGAGTGCAGACTCAACAAGCTGGCAATGTTTTCCAGCTGCAACGACACAGCGCTGCACAGTGTCTTTGTCGATATCGAGAATCCGACTTGTTGTTCGGATGCCATTTCCTTCGGCCAGACATTTGACTACTTGGAAGTAGTCGTGTTCGCACAAGCGACTGCCCCAGAGTGCTGTCCCTCGTCTGGCCGAGTACCGCTCTTTGCAGCGCCCACACTCAAACAAGGGGACTTTGTTTCTCCCGTATATTGCTATAGGAGAACCGTGGCTTTTGGGTTTTGTATTCCAAGATTTGGAAGTATCCCTACAGGTCGAACGTTTCTCCACAAGAGATTCATGAAAGCCCAAGAGGCCGGTCATCCCCTGATGGCGAAAGTGCCCCATCAAGGTGGTAGCCTGACCATTGAGATGAACTCGGACGAAGCCAGGACTGTCGTCTTTCCCTGTCCATATCCAGCGAAGTGTCTCGTACAGTTGCTGGGCAGTCGAAGTGGGTTCAAAGAACGATTGGTGAGCACACGGAGCAAAAAGCTCATGGGATTGCCTATGGTGCTCTTCGAAGGCCCGAGTCTCCTCTCGATTCAGTTTTTTTTAACCATGCCGTAGTGTTGCCATACATATTGGATCATACGTTCGGTCAATTCTACCTGGTACCGTTGTTTAAGCATCTTGGCCATCTCTCGAGCAGAGATCTTATTGTTCCTGGCTTTTTCAGCGATCAAGAACCCTCGGACAGCTTCGGTCAGCTTAATTGGTTTTTGTCGCCCCCGTGCCTTCCCCATCAAATGTGGGAGGCCGCCTTTGTAAAAGGCCTGAAGCACATTATAGTAGGTGGTCCTTGAAAAGCCAAAGTCGTTACAGGTTGAAGCGACATCCTTTCCTTCGACCTCACCTCGACGCAGAAGTTCGTACTTTACCTGGACAATATCTTTGGGATCAAAAAACTCCGGTTGCTCTATGAAGAGCTGGTCATGAACACGTTCAGGTCTTTGATGCAGACATTTGGCACGCTGCAGGAGTTCGGGATCGGCCATAGTCAAGTTCCTCCGTGTTTGCAGCCAAAGAACTTTGCTAAGGAGGATGGTAAACTAAGGCCAGCCTTGTGTCAACCATTTAATTTCGTTTTGTCCAGCTCGTCCTGTCCAGCGATAGGAGGCCTCCTGCAACATCATAATCTTATTAAAAGAATAAATAATTAAAAACGTCCCTAGGAATATACGAAATTAAATAGTTGACACATAGATTTACTCGTTCGTTTGTATATGCAGGTTCAGCCAGATCATGCTTTTAATGGTCTACGGACACGAAGAAATATTGTGGAAAGCCAGAATGTCAGAAGGCCAGGAGACGGCTGTGGCAAAAACAGAAGATGGCCTCTGATCCGGCTTACAGTGAAAACCATAGACAAGCCAACAATGAGTGGTTGAACAATAACCCTCGCTACTGGGACCAATACCGCCAGAATCGGCCTGAATACACCAAACGAAACCGCGAGAAATCCAAAGAACGTATGCGCATCAGGCGGCAGGTGGCCTCCGTGGTCCACATGTTTGCAAAGATGGACGCGAAAATCGTCAAAATTAATATATGCCAGGAAGATATAGCTAGTCCCGACCATGTTTGCAAAGAGAGGACAGTATCGCCACCGGGGCAATTAATTTGCTAACCGGAGGTCATGACTGCTTCACACATCGACCTCCATCTTATTGATCAAAAGTATGCCCATACCAGGATCCTGGATGCAAAGACCATCTCAGCCATGATCCGCTCCCTGGATCAGTTTGGGCAAATCTCCCCGGTATCTCTTACCTCCCAATATGTGCTCATAGACGGCTATATCCGGGTAACGGCCCTGACCAAACTGGGAAAAGATACTGCCTTGGCCAGCGTCTTTGACCTCCAGGAACAGACAGCCCTTTTCCAGTTTCTGGCCGATCAGAACAAAAAAACTCCCCAGGCTTTGCAACATATTGATCAAGGCCCGCTTGAATAGGTTGTGCTTTGATCGGAAACATTGAAACCAGTTCCCATCCTTGATCGCCTAGCTTTTGGTGTGCTTTCGGCAGGCCTGCGTAAGCAGAAAAAATTTTTCCGGCAGATAGCGTGGGCTTTCCTTGGAGGATCAGTTCAGGGACCGGTCAATTTTCGGTTATCATAACGCAGTGAATCCCTCCCCCTGGGCTCAAGGACCAGGAGGAGGAGCTGCTAATAAGTTGTGGCTTGGGGAGAAGGGGATTATTTGTTTGGGAGGTTTTCGCTATAATTCCAGGGCATCCATTTGTGTGGAGCCGCGAGGACGTCTTTTAAGTTCTTCTGGAGTTGCGTGAGGTAATCAAAGGAATTCACTTTGTTTAGCTGACAGGTATGAATGAAGCTCATGAACAGATCGCCGATCCTGGCCCCGTGCAGGGTGCGGTAAAACAAAGAATTTTTCCGGTGCTGGATGGCTTTTTTCAGAGCCCGTTCGCAAATATTATTGTCCAGGGGGGCACCTGGTTCTCTCAAGAAAAGGGTCAAGGGCTCCCAGTGGTTTTGCATGTAAACGAGGGCCTTTCCCAGTGCTGAATTGGGTTCTACTTTATTCTCCTCTAGCTGGGCCGAAGCCCAAGACTTGAGTTCGTTCATAACCGGTTCGCTTTCCTGTTGATGCCACAAAAGACGTTCTTGAGCAGACATCCCCTGCTCTTTGGCCATGTCGTCGTTTTTGTAGACAATAGCCAGCTGTTCAATAACATGCCGACACTCATCAGGGAAATTGTCCAGGATATCGACAAACTTTCGCCTGCCATGGGTCAGACAATTGGCCAAGATGGTTTGTAAGGCCTTGGGGATATTGCGGGCCAGGGCATCACACATGTGTATTGGCGGTGTCTTTTCGGCAAGCCTGCGTGAAAAGTTTGAGGGCCTGGTGTACTATCGGTTGCCAAACCAATAGGAGGACAACCGATGCCCCAGCAATCAGCCCCAGCCATCCGGCCAGGCCTTGAAGAAGTCAAGCGACAGTTCGATCACTGGCGGGAAACCAGGCTTAAACGATCTCCAATCCCTAACGACTTATGGGCCAGCGCAGTCAGTCTTGCGAAAAAGTACTCCATCTGCACCATAGCCAAGACCTTGCGCCTTAATTACAGCCATCTCAAAAGGCGGGTCCAGGCTGAACAGGCTCAAGCTCCCTCACAGTCAGGACCTTCCTTTATTGAGTTTGAATTCACGTCTTCTCTGCCCCTCACCGAATATCACCTGGAGACTGAAGACAGGCACGGATCAAAGCTCAAAATGCAGCTCAAAGGTCCAGGCCTTCCTGATCCCCTCGACATCCTCTGTGCATTCTGGAGCAAAGGGGCATGATTCAGCTCACTCCTCAAACCACGGCTAATTTGTTCTCGTCCATAACTGATTCAGATATGGGCTTTTACTTGTGAGTTTTCAATCATTTTGAGGTAATCTAGAACTGCCCGGGTGTTTTTGTTCAGCTGTCGCATTTTTTGGGCCACACTCTGTACACCTTTGGACTTAATGAGCCCTATGGCAAAACGTCTGAGCCTGGTTATATTTTCCGGCCCAAAGCCGGTTCTTATGCGGCTGCGATCTTCGTCATAGTTCCAATCAAGAATGTAGTGGCAGCTGTTCTCGATGCACCAGTGTCCTCGGTTAACAGACAAAACGTACTTGGCGTCAGCTTGCTCCGGAACTCGGCTGGTAATGCCGTAAGCGATATCTGTAGAAACTTCCCCGGTCTTTTTCTTTACGGACCTTCGTTCGACGACAAAGGCTTGACCCACGTGAGGGAAATCAAGGTATTCATTGAGTTCTGATGTGATCCAGATCTTTCGGGTTGTGATCCGGCCATGTTCAAGACACACCGGTTCAGTGTAATCCGGCTCTTGGCGATTTTGGAAATATCGTTCGATATCCTTGAAAATCCCGGATTGATTTCCTTTGACCGTGAAATGATAATGGGCACCCCATTGTGCCAGGTACTCAGCAAAGCTACGTTGGGTTAATAAGGCATCGGCCGAAATGTCCTTGTCTTGGATGTCGATGGCATCAAGGAGCAAAGGGGCCGTTTTGATTTCGTTGGTGCGTTTCAATTCCTCCCCGTCCTCAGCAGGGAGGTCGCCTACTTTTTTTGGGTGTAGCACTCCTTGGTCTGATGGCCCACAGCGCCCATGATATGGGCTTGTCGGCCTTTTTCATCAAACGCGTTACACATGGTCTTGCCGTCGATAGCCAGGCTTTGATCCTCTTTTCCATAGGTCTTATTCCAGTTTTGCAGGGCCCGGTCGGTAGCTACAGGATCAACACGGATCAAAACATTGCGAATGACATACTCACTGGGGACAATGTAGCGACCATTTTCTAAGCGACAGCCAAAGCGCTGTCGTGCTGTTTGACTCAGGCTTTGCGCCCAGTCAGCAATAGCACGATATCCAGTCATGCCGCACAAGACAGCCGCGGTAACAATGGCCAGGATATTGGGAAGCCGGTGACGCCGTCCGTGAGTGCGGCGGGGATCTGGAACATCGAGAAAAAACCTGGGCAAAGAGCGAGTCTGTTCAGCGGTGAGCATCATTTTCGGGCCTCCTGTCCGATAGGGTGGTTGGACATGAGCCCGGGACAACAACGTCTGTGCATTGGCCTGCAATGGCTTTAGAAAAACCATCTTTGGGAACTGAGCCTTGGCAGAGTACCCCTGCCTTGTTCTTTGATACCCCTTGGTGCCGCCTGCATAGAGCCAGTTTGCTGCCTTGTAAACCGTTCCTTGAAAGTAGCGAGAATCAACAAAGGTCTCCAGCAACAGGAGAGAGTGACCAAACATCCTCTGCCAATCATGGGGTACTCTCTTTTGGCATAGAGAGAGGATACGCGAAGCCAGATTGGGTACATGCCACTTGGGCAGAATGAGAAATCGGCTATTGTTGGTGATCAGCTTGAGTCGGGCAAACTGGAGGCGAGAACTCCACCCGATCCAGCGATCCCGAGCCGAACATTTCCAGGCCGGGGCTGAGAAGCTGACCAATGCGATCCACTGATGGTTCCAGGTGGCGACATACCAGAGAGTTTCCCCAATCTTGCCCAGAGCCCCCAAGTAATGATGGGCTTGCATCAACTCCTGGTAGCGGGGCTCTTCGGACGAGCAAACGGGTCTGACAAGAACTTCTTTGAGGTTCAACGTTGTTGCCTCCGGGATAAACTGAAAAACAGACCCGTTTGTACATTTTTTTAGGCCTTTTGTCCAGGGGTGCCAGTAACAATCTGATATTATTTACTGTATGCATGAGGACAAAGTAGCCCTGCTCCTCAAACCCGTATCCTTGTCGCTGTCGATCCTGTAGATTTCAGAAAAGGAATCGACGGGCTGGCCCAAATCTGCCGGCAGAGGATACAGTCGGATCCTTTTTCAGGCTGCGTCTTTGTTTTTCGGAACAAAAAGAAAACAGCCATCAAGATCATCACCTATGACGGACAGGGCTTCTGGCTATGCCAGAAGCGATTGTCCAAAGGGGCCTTCCAGTGGTGGCCTGATAAAAGCCAGAGCGGTGTTTGTCCTTTGGCAGTCCATGAGCTGCAGCTTTTGATCTGGAACGGCAATCCACAAAATGCCCAGGTTGCCCCTCAATGGAGAAAAATTCTCACAGAATTCTAGCTTAAGGGCTTGCGTTCTCAGCCGTTTGCCTCTATACTCCCTCCCATGCAAACGGTACTCAGATACAGGGGCAGGGACGTCACAGAAGAGGATGTCCGATTCATCAGACAGCTTATTGCTGAGCATCCCGGAGACAGCCGGTGGGCCTTGTCCAAAAAGCTCTGCATGGCATGGAACTGGGTCCAGCAAAACGGCCATACTAAAGGACATGGTCTGCCGGGGGCTCATGCTGGCCCTGCACAGACAGGGGCACATAATCCTTCCACCGGCTCAAAAAATATCAGCCAGGCCTGGGTATAATCGCAAAGAACCTGTCTCGGTTCAGGTGGATCAAACCCCACTTACCTCTTCACTCCAGGACATCATCCCTCTTGAGTTTCGACAGGTGCGCAAAACACCTTTTGAGAGCCTGTTTTCCAATCTCCTCAAAGAGCACCATTATCTGGGCTACACCCAGCCTGTGGGCGAGCACCTCAAGTACCTGGTCTTTGCAAAAAACCGGCCCATCGCCTGTCTTTCCTGGTCTTCAGCTCCCAGACATATCGGTGTCCGGGACAACTTCATCGGCTGGACCCAAAAAGACAGGGAAAAAAATCTCTCCCTCATTGCCTACAACAGCAGGTTCCTCATCCTGCCCTGGGTCCAGGTCTTTTGTCTGGCTTCCCATATCCTGGCCCAAATGGCCAAGATCCTTGTCAGGGACTGGGAGCGCATCTACAAGCATCCCATCTATTACCTGGAAACCTTTGTTGATCAAGGGCGCTTCAAAGGAACCTGTTATTTCGCGGCCAACTGGCTCTATCTCGGACTGACCACAGGCCGGGGCAAAAACGACCAGACAGGCAAAGCAAACCGTTCTCTCAAAGCTGTGATGGGCTATCCCCTCACCAGGGATTTCCGGCATCATCTCCGGGAGGCCAGCCGTGAATAAGCCCTTCAAGACCATTGACCTGGATCAGGAAAAGATCGACGCCCTTGTACAGCGCGCATCAAAAAACGAGCTGGAAGAGGAAGATGTGGATATCATTAAAGCCTTGATCCAGACTGTCCAGCTTTTGCATCAGGCTGTAGACGATAAAGCTGCCTCCATCAAGCGGCTCCTGCACATGATCTTCGGGGTGTCCACCGAGAAAAAGAAGAAGCTCTTCAAAGACGATGGCCAGCAAAACAATGACCACAAGGATACTCAAGATCCTTCACCAAAGCCTCCTAAAAAACCACCCAAGGGACACGGCCGAAATGGGAAAGACGACTATACCGGGGCCGCAAAATGCACATACCCTCACGAATCCCTGAAGCCGGGCGATATCTGTCCCCTCTGCGGTCTAGGAAAAGTTTACCCCATAAAAGAACCGAAAACCTACCTTCGGATTACAGCCACAGCTCCACTTACAGCCACGATCCATGAGATGGACACCCTTCGCTGCAACCGCTGTCTCGAGGTTTTCACCGCAGCCACTCCAGAAGACATTGGAGAAGAAAAATACGACGAAGCTGCCCGGAGCATGATCGCCATCTTAAAGTACGGAAGCGGGTTTCCTTTTCATCGCTTGGAAAAACTCCAGGAAAGCCTGGGCATACCCCTGCCTGCCTCAACCCAATGGGGCCTGGTCGAACAAGACCGGAATACAGTTCTTTCCTGTGTATGATGAACTCATCCGCCAAGCGGCTCAGGGTGATGTCGTGCATAACGATGACACCAACATGAAAATCCAACAGCTTATCAAAGAGAACAATGAAGCCGGGCCGGAAAGAAAAGGCATGTTCACCACCGGAATCGTCTCTGTGCTTCAGGGTCGCCATATTGCTCTCTTTGCCACCGGCAGACAGCATGCGGGGAGAATCTGGAGGAGATTCTCAAAAAAAGAGACCACAACCTCCCCCCGCCAATACACATGTGTGATGCCCTGGCCCGCAATATCCCCAAGGCCTTACAAACCATCTTGGCCAATTGTCTGACCCATGGCAGGCGAAAGTTTGTCGATATCCTGGACAATTTCCCTGATGAGTGTCGGCATGTTATTGAACAGCTGGCTATTGTCTACAAAAACGACGACATGGCCAAAGAGCAGGGGATGTCTGCTCAAGAACGTCTTTTGTGGCATCAACAGGAAAGCGAACCGGTTATGAACGAACTCAAGTCTTGGGCTTCGGCCCAGCTAGAGGAGAATAAAGTAGAACCCAATTCAGCACTGGGAAAGGCCCTCGTTTACATGCAAAACCACTGGGAGCCCTTGACCCTTTTCTTGAGAGAACCAGGTGCCCCCCTGGACAATAATATTTGCGAACGGGCTCTGAAAAAAGCCATCCAGCACCGGAAAAATTCTTTGTTTTACCGTACCCTGCACGGGGCCAGGATCGGCGATCTGTTCATGAGCTTCATTCATACCTGTCAGCTAAACAAAGTGAATTCCTTTGATTACCTCACGCAACTCCAGAAGAACTTAAAAGACGTCCTCGCGGCTCCACACAAATGGATGCCCTGGAATTATAGCGAAAACCTCCCAAACGAATAGCCTCTTCAGTTCCTTTCGTTCATAACGATATCATTTGCTCCCCCTGGGCTATCAAGCGCAGGGGGAGCCTCTCTTAGTTGTGACAACCGAAAATTGCCCACCTTGTCGCTGTCCCTTGCCTGTAACTTATCAGGCACCCATGTCCTCGACGCCAAATTTTCTCGAACTTACACAGGCCTGCCGAAGGCACACGCTTTATGGCCTTGTAATAACATTTGACTACACAGCTTAAAAAAAAGTGCCAAAAAGGCTGAAAGAATCGCTGGAGCAGGTATACAAGGATGGCTAGCTCTCACCCTTATGGCGACTAGTACCGCGTCTCAAAAATTCTGTCTCAATTTTTGGCAATTTGAGTTTTGGAAGCTATGCTGCTTGTTCAACACCTGAAGCTCTACCCAATACTTGGTTCTGAAATTGTTGGTATGCCTCTTTCGCCTTTTTCTGTCGTTGTGGACCGGGGTCTTCTTCTATTATCCGATTGATGTACTCTTGCTTTTCCACGGCCAGATTTTGAAGCTGATGCCAATCTTGTGATGGTATGAATTCGATATATTGGTTCGCTATGTTGGTCATAAGTAGTAGCTGACTTTTCAGAAACTTGGCATCCATTTGCTCTGTTTCCAAGGAAAGGAGATTGTTGAACCGCCGCACAGCCTTGCTGTGCAGACCTTCACCTGTGTATGACCATTGGAAGGGGTGGGCATAAAATTCATCCCATGTTCCAATAAAGCTCATGATGACTTCACACAGGTGACCGACTGAGACGAACTGTCCGTATTTGAGGCACTTGCTTTTTAAGATCCCAAACCAGATTTCAATCATGTTCAGCCAGGAGGCATGAAAGGGCACGAAGTGAACGACTATCCTTTTGTGTTCCGACTGCAGCCATTGGCGACGTTCAGGTCCGGTCTTTAAAGGTAAATAGTCCACACCACTGAGGTAAGCCACTGTTTGGCAAAAGTCTTCGTGATAATGCGAAGACAAGTTATCCATAATATAATGAATAGTGGCATCAGGGGGGTGCATCTGAACGTGGGTTGTGAAGACCTGACATAATGTGTGTCTGTTGTGATTATCGGTACATTGCCCATAAACTTTGCCTGTTGCTGGATTTAAGAAAGCGAGCAAATCAGTGGTCCCATTTCGGATATAGTCAAAGTCTTGAAGCTCGGGCTGATCAGGGCCCACTGGCAAGGTGGGCGTTAGGCGTTTGAGGGCTTGAATCCCAGTACATTCATCGAAACAGTAGAGATTTGGTAACTGCCTTGAATAACAGCTGATAATATGCTCCATTTTCGGAAAGAAGTCCGGATCAGTAATCTGAAGATAATATTTGCTCAGGTGCGGCTTCAAGGCATGTTCCTTCAGAATTCGCTGAATACTTGCCTTGCTGATCGATTCATTAAGGATCTCTGGATGTTCTTTGAAATATTTCTGAGCGTCGCGCAGGGACCATCTCAAGACCCCGGGGAGCGGTGGTTTTTGCTGGCAGTAAACAGCAATAACCATGAGTCTTGATCCTTCCCCATAGTGGCGTGGCCGGCCAGAGCGTTGGATATCAAGTAATGGGTCTGCATTATGAAATCTTTTCACCCATCTGCGAACTGTTTTGGGATGAGTGGCAGTGAAGATGGAAATACTTCGATGAGCAACCTTTTCTGTGTCCAAAGAAACGATGGCAGCTCGCTTTTGGAGCCTTTCTCCCATGGAAAGGCTGGGGGAATGGCTTTTAAAATTCTTCAGGAGAGCCAAGAGAAGCCCTTTTTTCATCAACAAGATGAGGTTGTTGAAGTTTTTTTTACAGCCTTTATCAGCTGAGGTAATGAGCGTTTGACCGGCTTAAGGCCCAACAGGGACAAGTGGTGCCGTATCGTTCGTGGCGAGAGTTCAAGCCCGCATCGTTCTTGAAGTTCAGCAGAAATCTTGTCGCTTGATGTCTGGCCATGACAGACAATGTCTGCTGCAAACTGCTGAATGATTTCCCTTTTGACAGGGGCAGGAACTCTGTAATCATGTTTTTGTCCTTGCCGCTTATCTCCAAGTGATGCCGCGCCTTCTTCCTGGAGTCTTCGCGTAAGGGTGCTCATATATGAGGATGTGACATTAAGGGCCTGAGCTGCTTCCCGCTTGGACAAGAGGCGATTATTGGCCATGGAGACAATAACAGCTTTGAGGAGCAAGGGATCATTGCGGGGAATTTTAAGTTCTCTTCCTGGAATACCGAAATCAATTACCAGAGAGTTATCTTCCTCTCTGCAAGATACTGGTGCTGGTTTTGGGGATTCCAGGTTCTTTGTAGACGCACATCGCCTGTCTTCTAAGCCTGCGATCCCGTCTCTATTGATGGTTTTGATCATGGACTTCACCGTTTCAGTAGGTATGTTCAGGCCCTGGCCAATAGAGCTTCGTTTTGCACCAAGCAAATACAAAGCGAAAGCCAGGATGCGCTGAACAACGCGGGGTCCAAGGAACTGCTGGGCTTGAGCCACCCGAGTTTTTGAGAGTTCAGCCGATAACTGGGGCTTCTGGCAATCTGGGAATAAAGTCTCCGTAGACATATTTGACCCACTTATCTAAGATTGTCTAGACGCAATGCATCATATATAAGCATTAATGAACATATTATGCCGCCAATATGGGTTATTTGTCAATGGGTTTTTATGCTTTTTATTTTGCCAATATTAGGCGCATAACTTTTAAGCCAGGGTACTAGCTTCTGCAAAGGGTTAGGGTCTAATCCAGGCGGATTGCTGAGTGTTACAAACTAGCGGGGAAGGAGAAGTCTTCTAAAGTTGTGCAAACTTTGGGAAGATCAATGTTTCTCACATATCTTGCATGCACAAGTCGATGACGCAAAGTGTCTAATTCCGACTGTTTTACCTTTGTATTGGTCCCCTCTGTGATAAATTAGGTCAAATAATTCTGATTCATCATTTTCAAGATATCTGCGCAAAGCGTATGCACAAAGGTCCGCGACCTGAACCAAGCTTGTCAGTTTACTGTTTACAAAAAGAGGTGTTTCAATAATTCGCTCGATTCTTGTCCATAGAGTACCTGATTTGTAAAAATTTCTCATCAGTTGAGTATGCTTTCTCGCTACAGTCTCATTGTTATCATGCACCAACAAACCGTAGCTTTTAAACCCCTGAACATTATCTGTTTTTTGAAGATATTGCTCAAATCGAGACACCAATTGCTCGAATGACCGTTCATCTATTGATTGGCTATGTTTATAAGGGTCGAAGTTAATTTTGTCCGTACATTCTGCAAATAATCGCGCAAACCCCCACTTGGAAATGAGTGTAGCAATCATATGTACAAGAGATGGCTTAATTCTCATTAACAGTTGCTTTCCTCCGAGAAATTCAGTATACTGCAATTAAAAGGAGAGTACCATGGATAAATCAATCTTCCAAACCTTACTGGCCATGATCGATGATCTGATACCTGATCAGAAAGAAGAAATCAAGAAGGCAATTGATGAAATTGATTCGTTTAAGAAAGTAGTGTCTATAATAGATAGTCGCATCTTGGCAGATCTTAAATGTAAATATTGCAAATCTACAAAAGTTAAAAAGTGGGGAATACAGTCTGGATTGCAAAGATTCATGTGTATGGATTGTAATCGTACATTCAATTCGCTTACAGGTACATCATTGGCCCATCTTCGTAAAAAAGAACAATGGTTAAATATGGCAATTGCTCTCAAGGAATCTATAAGCATCAAAAATACTGCCGAAAGATGCACGGTTGCTATATCCACAGCTTTTCGGTGGCGGCATCGATTCCTTGCACCTATTCAACAAGACAGCGCAAGCAAGCTTGATGGAATTGCCGAAGCTGATGAAACTTACTTTCTTGAGTCTTTCAAAGGTCAACGAAATTTAACCAGACCATCCAGAAAACGCGGTGGAAAGGCCAAATCTCCCGGACTTTCCCGTGAACAGGTCCCCGTTCTTATAGCCCGAGACAGGGTAGGAGCCATAATTGATGCCGTGCTTACAGACCAGACAACCGCCTCTATTACGCAAGTTCTCTTCGGTAAAGTCGGGAGCGACAACATCTTGTGTATCGATGGGGGCAATGCACTATGGGGATTTGTTAATGCTCAGAAGATTCAATACAGAATCATTGCACCCAGTAAGCATGTTCATGAACAGAATCCAGTTTTTCATATTCAAAACGTCAATGCCTATCACAGCCGGCTGAAGGAATGGATTAAACGTTTTCACGGTGTAGCAACTAAGTACTTGCCCAACTATTTGGGCTGGAGGCGAATGTTTGAAAGGCCTAACACTGTTCTTTCATCCACGGCGTGGGTCCAGGCGGCAGTCGGTTAGGTTATCTTAGGTTATCAACTAGTAACGATAATTACGCCCAAGAGATTGTCTTTCTTCTTTTGTCAGGTGGATATAGGCATTTGAATTATGGTAATTTTTTTTGGTTTGCCGATATGTTTTCCTCTTTTGAGACTGCTGAAGACGCAAGAGATTTGCATTGCGCTCTCTCAAAACGGCTGATCGCCTTTCATCCCATGACATATCTTCAAAATTTTGTATTCGCGATTGTTCAAGGTAGTTCCTAAGTATCCATGCGGTATGAAGTTCTTGACCTTCCAGACCGAATTGTTTTAATGCCCCGGCGATCTCCCTATCTGCATCGCGCCAATGCCAAATAGGTAAAGAAATTCCTGCAAGTACGAAATGTGATGTGTTACCTGGGATGTCGGGAGTTCCAGATTCGTCTATATAACAGAGGTACATATTTTATTTTATATACTTTTTATTAAAAAAAAAGCGACTGGGTTTTTGGGGAATATATCCCCAATTTGAGACGCTTGGCGACTCACCCCAGACGCGAGGTAATAGGATATGTATAAAAAAAATATTTGTCAAGAGAAAGAATAAAAAAAATCAGGGCTACTTTGTCCTCATGCATACAGTAAATAATATCAGATTGTTACTGGCACCCCTGGACAAAAGGCCTAAAAAAATGTACAAACGGGTCTGTTTTTCAGTTTATCCCGGAGGCAACAACGTTGAACCTCAAAGAAGTTCTTGTCAGACCCGTTTGCTCGTCCGAAGAGCCCCGCTACCAGGAGTTAATGCAAGCCCATCATTACTTGGGGGCTCTGGGCAAGATTGGGGAAACTCTCTGGTATGTCGCCACCTGGAACCATCAGTGGATCGCATTGGTCAGCTTCTCAGCCCCGGCCTGGAAATGTTCGGCTCGGGATCGCTGGATCGGGTGGAGTTCTCGCCTCCAGTTTGCCCGACTCAAGCTGATCACCAACAATAGCCGATTTCTCATTCTGCCCAAGTGGCATGTACCCAATCTGGCTTCGCGTATCCTCTCTATGCCAAAAGAGAGTACCCCATGATTGGCAGAGGATGTTTGGTCACTCTCTCCTGTTGCTGGAGACCTTTGTTGATTCTCGCTACTTTCAAGGAACGGTTTACAAGGCAGCAAACTGGCTCTATGCAGGCGGCACCAAGGGGTATCAAAGAACAAGGCAGGGGTACTCTGCCAAGGCTCAGTTCCCAAAGATGGTTTTTCTAAAGCCATTGCAGGCCAATGCACAGACGTTGTTGTCCCGGGCTCATGTCCAACCACCCTATCGGACAGGAGGCCCGAAAATGATGCTCACCGCTGAACAGACTCGCTCTTTGCCCAGGTTTTTTCTCGATGTTCCAGATCCCCGCCGCACTCACGGACGGCGTCACCGGCTTCCCAATATCCTGGCCATTGTTACCGCGGCTGTCTTGTGCGGCATGACTGGATATCGTGCTATTGCTGACTGGGCGCAAAGCCTGAGTCAAACAGCACGACAGCGCTTTGGCTGTCGCTTAGAAAATGGTCGCTACATTGTCCCCAGTGAGTATGTCATTCGCAATGTTTTGATCCGTGTTGATCCTGTAGCTACCGACCGGGCCCTGCAAAACTGGAATAAGACCTATGGAAAAGAGGATCAAAGCCTGGCTATCGACGGCAAGACCATGTGTAACGCGTTTGATGAAAAAGGCCGACAAGCCCATATCATGGGCGCTGTGGGCCATCAGACCAAGGAGTGCTACACCCAAAAAAAGTAGGCGACCTCCCTGCTGAGGACGGGGAGGAATTGAAACGCACCAACGAAATCAAAACGGCCCCTTTGCTCCTTGATGCCATCGACATCCAAGACAAGGACATTTCGGCCGATGCCTTATTAACCCAACGTAGCTTTGCTGAGTACCTGGCACAACGGGGTGCCCATTATCATTTCACGGTCAAAGGAAATCAATCCGGGATTTTCAAGGATATCGAACGATATTTCCAAAATCGCCAAGAGCCGGATTACACTGAACCGGTGTGTCTTGAACATGGCCGGATCACAACCCGAAAGATCTGGATCACATCAGAACTCAATGAATACCTTGATTTCCCTCACGTGGGTCAAGCCTTTGTCGTCGAACGAAGGTCCGTAAAGAAAAAGACCGGGGAAGTTTCTACAGATATCGCTTACGGCATTACCAGCCGAGTTCCGGAGCAAGCTGACGCCAAGTACGTTTTGTCTGTTAACCGAGGACACTGGTGCATCGAGAACAGCTGCCACTACATTCTTGATTGGAACTATGACGAAGATCGCAGCCGCATAAGAACCGGCTTTGGGCCGGAAAATATAACCAGGCTCAGACGTTTTGCCATAGGGCTCATTAAGTCCAAAGGTGTACAGAGTGTGGCCCAAAAAATGCGACAGCTGAACAAAAACACCCGGGCAGTTCTAGATTACCTCAAAATGACTGAAAACTCACAAGTAAAAGCCCATATCTGAATCAGTTATGGACGAGAACAAATTAGCCGTGTAAAAAAAATAAATCCACCGGCTCTAGCTTCATGGTAGAAGTTATCGCTAAAAACTAGCTGATATATATGGAAATTAAGACAGAATGGCCGGACTTGAAAAAAAGTTCGGTTTTTTTGGGAAGTGTTGACAGGAAAAAAGTAAAACAGTAATATACAGTCAAACAATGACGGAGGTAAACAAATGACCGATTGGAAAACTTTGACCCTGAAGATCAGCCCGGAAGAGCACAAGCAGATCAAGCGGCTGTCTGTGGAGACTGGCCGGTCAATCAAGGATCTGATGATGGAGTGCTTACAGCGGTTGATTAGGGAATATGAGGAAGCTCAAGGGGAATAGCCCAAGCCCATACCGGCCCGGGGTGATGCCCTGGCCCTCTTTTTACTTCCCTGTAATAATATATGACTATGGGTCAGCATGTACGCCACAGATATTGACCTAACACCAAAGCGGCGAAGTTTCCGCATCGAGGGCCAAGTTTACAGCATTGTGCTAGAGGCCGCATGGTGGAAGACCCTGGAGGATATTTGTCCAAAGTCTGAAACCCGTAAGACCTGGATCATGGAATGGATCGAGGACGCGAGGGCCAAGGGGAGCAACAGGCAGGCTCTTATCAGATACCGGATTCATCAACTCGCAATGGAAGAGGGACAAGGAAGGCCAGGACCAGGACCCCAGGCAAGAGCTTGTGGCCCGTATTAACCGGCTGAGGAAGAAAAAGATGTCCTGGGCCAAGATCGCAAACTTGCTTAGTGAAGTGGAGTTGCTGCCGGCGGGTCAGTGGTCCGGGGATGATGTAAAAAGATTCTACTACGGGCACAATCGAGGGGCTGATGGGAGCAGATAACGGCAAAAATGAAGGCCGGGGCGATTGCTCCCGGCCTTTTTAAAGTTGGACTATGGTTGGATAGGTTTTGAGGTTTTGACTTTCTGTTTTTCCAAGCTGCTAATTTTTCTAAGAAAAAATGGTGGAGGCGGCGGGAGTCGAACTCCCATTTATACATGATTTATGTGAAGCTATGTGATTTTTGTTTACTGTTTTTATTGAATATATTTTTTGCAATTTTCACGTAATTTCACTTGACATATCAAAAAAGGTGGGACAGGAGTGGGACAGAAAGGCGGCGGGAATCTGAAACAGACCTGACTTAAGCAAGTGGGACAAAGGTGGGATAGGTTAGCTTTATGGCTGTTTGGCACAAGTCATCATATCCTGGGGTTCGTTATAGAGAGCACGCCACCAATCTGCACAACAAAAAACCAGACAAGTATTTTTCCATCCGATACAAGATTGACGGCAAGTTGAAAGAAGAGGGGATAGGGTGGGCAAGTGATGGCTGGAATGAGCGCAAGGCTTCTAACCTGCGGGCTGAGCTCCTGGAGAATCAACGGCGCGGGGAAGGTCCGTTAAGCCTGGGGGAAAAACGCAGAGAGGCAATGAAGGCAAAAGAGGAAGAGCGTGTTCGACTGGAACAGATCCAAGAGGATAAAAAGACTTTCCGGGATATTGCCAAGATATTTTTGAAGTGGGGCAAGCGAAACAAGGGTGATTGGAGACATGACCAGGGCAGATTTGACAACCTTATCCTCCCAATGATCGGAGACATGCTTATCAAAGAAATTCAGTCTGCCCATATTGAGCAAGTAAAGAATGCCTGCCTGGATAAGGGCTTTTCAGCCGCCAACACCCGCCACTACCTGCAAACAATCCGAGCCACCTTCAATCATGCTATACGCAATGGTCTTTACCAGGAAAAGAACCCTGTTCAGAATGTGAAGTTCCCCAAGCAGGACAACCGGAGACGGCGATTCCTGAGCTTTGAAGAGGCTGATATTCTGCTTGAGGCACTCCAAAACCGTAGCCAGGACATGCATGATATGGCCCTGCTTTCGCTTCACGCTGGCCTACGGATGGGCGAATGTTTTGATATTTGCTGGCATTCAATAGATTGGCAGAATGATGTCATTCATGTCATGGATACAAAAAATGAAGAGTCAAGACCGGCCTATATGACCGCAGCTGTCAAGGAAATGCTCCAGCGGCGGGAACAAGTTGTGGAGAATGTCCTTGTTTTTCCGTCCAGAGATGGAGACCGTTATAAAAAGTTAAGTCACACCTTTTATAAAACGGTCAAGGATCTTGGCTGGAATGATGGCATTGAAGATCAGCGGCAAAGGGTAGTCTTTCATACTTTGCGTCATACATTTGCGTCATGGTTAGCCATGCAGGGAGAGCACCTTTTGACCATTAAAGAACTGCTTGGCCATAAGGGTATAGACATGACCCTCCGTTATGCCCACCTGATCCCAGACCACAAACGGGCAGCAGTGGACAAGCTGGGGCAGAGATCCAGCGGGAAGGTGGTGGACATGGAAGAGGTCAGGCGCAAAAAGACAGGATAGCCAAAATTTCCCCGGCCTAGGACAGGACTGATCATCTTGTCCGAAAAACCATTTCCCCTGATGGCCTGGCCGGGTGATTCATCCAGGGGCAAGCGAGGGGGCTTGTGTATGCCGAAAAATTCTGATTTTTTCACTGGACAAGAGGTCTTAGAAAGATGGGAGACAACAGCCTTTGAGCTCAAAGAACATATAAAAAATAGAAACATGGAGTTTCTCACAAAGGACGGGATAAAAAAGAGAGGTAATGGGTTAGTCATAAATCTTGTCAAGAAAGACAAGGGACGTGGAATAAGTCAAATAGATTGCTTGGATAGTAACAACATACCGAACATCCTCATTAGCAAAGAAACGATCTATGCCGAAGAAGGACACCATAGTCAGACAGAAGAAGATTATAGCTACAAAAAAAGAAAAAAAGTGCTTTGTGCTTTGTTGTATAGGATGCAGAAAAACATGGGCAGACCATACCCTTTCACCCAAGCACAAGCCGCAAGCCATTTTTTCCCTGGAGATTATGACCTAAATGGCCATAGCTATTACAAGGAGGCAGCTGCCAAAAGGTTCAAAAGATATGCACATGAAGGAGAGCAAGAGTTGGATGATATATCTGAGGAATATCAGCTTCATCTACAAAGTGAAGTTCAAAAGATATTTGAGAAGCTCAAGCGGTCCTAATGTACAGATGGTGGACAACCCCTTTTAAAATGTCCATATCAGGGGCAATAAAAACAATGGGTTATATTATCGAAAAAGAATAATTGTCCAGTTGTGTCCAGTTGCCTGTGTCCAGTTGCAGGCAATAACCTCCATATGTGTTCACGATAACGCATGTGGAGGTTTTTTTATGCTCAAAGAAAAAGTTGACTTGTCCCACCTGGCCGAACGCTGGCCAAGCTCCATAGTTGCCCGCGAGAAGATCAAAGACTTCACCGGCGGAACCCTCTCCCCAGGTCGTCTTGCAAACCTGGATGCAGTTGGTGAAGGCCCCCCTGGCCGAATGAAGATCGGGCGAAAGATCGCTTATCCCGTAGGACCATTGGTTCAGTGGCTGGAAAACCGGGCGAAGTTGCTACGGTAGGGGATCAGTCTGTGGTCTCCCCATCCTCATCATACAGATCCTTGGTCGAGACTCCCAGGGCGGCGGCCATTTTGGCCAGGGTTCCAAGCTGGCACTTGAGGATCTTTTCGTCGGATCTGGCACTCAAGATGGTGACATGGGAAAGTCCAGAATCTTCCTCAAGCCGCCTAAGTGTAACCCCCTTTTGTTCCATAACTTTTTTGACGTGGCTTTTCATGGTTTCTCCTTTTTTGAAAAACATAGCAAAAAGGGTTGACAGAGTATACTAAGCCAAAATATACTAAGCTATATTAAAGCAAACAAAGTCAACCCAAACCAGAAGGAGCGGAACCATGAGAGCAATCATCGATGGCAAAAGGTACGACACGGCGAAGGCCCAGCTCATCGGAGAGGCGGACAACCTGGGGCAGGGAGTGGATTCGGTCACGGATTTTGGCTTCTGGGAGGCCGGTCTGTATGTGACCAAAAACGGCAACTACTTTTTGGCAGGCGAAGGTGGCGCGGCTTCCATGTTCAGCCAGCCAGTTGGCTCAAACGCCAGAGGCGGCGGCAGCGGGATCAAGCCTCTGTCCAAAGATCAAGCCCTGGAATGGGCAGAACGGTATCTGGATGCAGGGACGGTTGAACAATGGTTCGGGGATGACATCGAGGATGCATAGGGGGAAGTTATGCTTCAAAGAAATGCTGAATGGCTTCAAGACGTGCTCGAAGACACAGCGGACCTCTTGGCTGATTACAAAGATCTGCTTTCAAACGATTCGGACAAGCGGATGACGCACAGCTGGCAGATCGACCAGGCAGAGGCTTTGCTTTCCATCCTGAATGAAATGCAAATCGAGGACAGGGGCGGCGATGCTGTCCAGGTCTGGAGTCCAGCAGGCTTGATGGAGGTGGAGGAATGATCAAGTTTAGATGCAATGGCAAGCTGTATGCCGTCAATGTGGCGGATCTGCGGCAGGAACTGACCCGGATCACAGCGGACCTTTGGCGGGGTGATGCTGTGACCCAGGCCTACGAGAACAACCAAGGATAACCTTGAGGGGATCGGCGGTCAATGGTCGTCGGTCCCCTGGCGGAGACATGAATATGCACAAAGAACAGATAGCCCGAAAACTCATCGACGCATACCGGGACAGATACCCGGATGGCCTTGTCCCTCCGAATGATGCTTCCCGGATCGTTCGGCTTCAAGCCTCATATCTGGCCACAATGAGATCCAGGGGTGGCGGACCACCGGCGGTCAAGTCCGGAAACCGGATCTACTATCCGCTTAATGAGTTGGCCGAATGGTTCGCGGAGAGGTCGGTGCAGAAGCGGTAAGCAGGCAAAAAAAAGCCCCCTGTGGAGAGCAGGGGGCGGGAACCGGGAGCCTAGAGCGGGCTCAAATCTCTAAAAAGTGGTGAAAGAATTATGCCACAGACAGCACAGAACGTCAACAACGAGTTTCCCCAGAAGGACATCATCCGGGGCATAATCAATGCCGGATGTCTTTGTCTCCCGGCAAAAAGTAATACTAAACGTCCAGACGGTATCAAGTGGAGCAAGTTCAAGGCCCCCATTTCCCTGGATCAGTTCAACAACTTGAAAAACGGTTTTGATGGTGTGTGCATCATCACTGGCCAACGCAGTGGCAACCTTGAGGTCATCGATTTTGACAAGAAGATTGACCCCAAGGTCTTCAATGAGCTTTTGGGTGCATATAAGGATCTGGTCGAATCCGAAGTGCCAGGCCTGTTTGAAAAGCTGGCCATAGAAAAATCACAGTCCGGCGGCAGGCACATATTCTACAAATGCTCCGAAATGGAGATCCCCGGAAACCAGGAACTGGCCTTTGCCAAGGTGGCAGTGGATGGCCCAGGGAAGCACGAATACTACGGCAACACCTATCCGGCCAAACAGGATCTTGATGGGCAGTGGTGCATATATCCATGTGTAATTGAGACCCGAGGCGAAGGCGGCCTCATCGTCTGCTACCCAACACCTGGCTATGAGCTCACCCAGGGGGACATTGAGCAGATCCCCGACATATCCTCCAGCGAACGAGACATCCTGATCAGGTGTTCGGAAGCCTTCACTCAGTTTTTCGAGCCTGCCCAAGTGGTCACAGGTGGCCAGAAACTCAGCTCTGATGAATTGCGGCCCGGCGATGACTTTACACAGCGCGGAGACATCCTCCCTACCCTGGAAAAGCACGGCTGGGTCATTGTCTCCACCGTGGGAATCCGGACCAGGATCAGACGGCCCGGGAAGCCCCAGGGATGGAGTGCAACGCTGACTGAAGGCAAGGTCTTCTATGTGTTTTCAACAAATACCGAGTTTGAGGTCAAAAAGCCATACAGCATTTTTGCTGTGTACGCGATGCTGGAACATGGCAGCGACTTCAAGGCAGCTGCCAAGGATCTGGCGGCCCAGGGGTATGGGGACCGGAAGGCAAACATAAGCCAGTCACAAGTTCAATGGCAAGATCCACAACCCCTTCCCGATGGACTTCCTCCTGTCCCAGAATTTGAACCCCTCCTATTGCCCGAATCTTTCAGGGACTGGCTAACCGATGTGGCGGAGAGATACCAATGCCCGCTTGACTACCTAGCAGTGGGGGCAATGGTGGCCCTGTCCGGGCTGGCCGGGACCAAGTTTTCAGTCAAGCCAAAGCGGAAGGATGACTGGCCGGTGACTCCAAACCTATGGGGTGCAGTGGTCGGGCCTCCGGGAGTCATGAAGACCCCGGCCCTTAGCGAGGCAATCCGGCCATTGAAGCGTCTGGAGGTTCAGGCCCAGGAGAAGTTCAAGCAGGAGTCTGATCAGTACGAACAAGATAAGCAGATATTTCAAGCAATCAAAACAGAACGGGACAAGGAGATCAAGAAGGCTCATCGGGAGGGCAAAGACCCCTCAGAGATCCTTGCAAAGTATCAGCCCCCAGAAGAACCAAAACACAGAAGATACCTGGTCAACGATACAACTGTGGAAGCCCTGGCCGAGATCCTCCAGGACAACCCGGAGGGGGTCTGTGCATACCGAGACGAATTGATCGGCCTCTTGAAGATGCTGGACAAAGAGGGTCAGGAGCACTCCAGGGCCTTTTATCTTGAAGCCTGGAACGGAAACGACTCCTATTCATCGGATAGGATCGGGCGCGGTCATGTCCATATCCCTCAATGCTGCCTGTCCCTCTTGGGCGGAATCCAGCCCGGAAGACTCCAGTCCTATGTAATGGAGGCGGTCAAAGGTGGCGAGGGAGACGATGGGCTCATCCAGCGTTTTCAACTTCTGGTCTGGCCTGACATATCCAGGGACTGGAAGGATGTTGACCGATGGCCAGACACACAAGCCAAAAACCGGGCTTTTGTCGCCTTTGACAGTTTAGACCTCCGGCCCCCTGAAAATTTTTCATTCCGTTTTGATGATGAGGCCCAAGACCTTTTCATCGAGTGGCGGACCAAGCTGGAATTGAAGATTCGGGCAGGTGAAGACCATCCAGCTATTGAGGCCCATTTTTCAAAGTACAGGTCCCTTGTCCCTTCTCTGGCCCTGCTCATTGCCCTGGCAGACAATCCCCACCTTGAAGAAAAGATCCCCCTTGGAGCAATGGAGCAGGCCACCGCGTGGGCGGAGTACCTGGAGGCCCATGCAAGGCGCGTTTATTCAGCCGTAACCCGAGGGGACACATTGGCAGCTGAAGCCCTGGCCAAGAAAATCAGGGAAGGCGATGTGGAGGACGGAATAACCCTGAGAGCACTTCGGCGCAAGAACTGGTCCCGACTGGATGACTATGACCTGCTCAAGGATGCCGTAGGTTTATTGGAGGATCTGAATTGGCTCCGGTACGAAAAAGAGCAGTCAACCGGAAGGCCAAAAACCATTATCAGGATCAACCCAAGCCTATTGAAAAAAAATTGACCCCCCAAAGGTACGAACTGACAAAAGTGACAAAAGACAAGGAAAAAAATATGACCCCCAAGGGTATGAACTGACAAAAGTGACAGAACCCCCCTTTCGTCGGTTTTGTCACTGGCTACCTCCGGGGGGTGAAAATTTTTTTGGGGGTCCAGCATGAGCTACCTTGAACGGCTTAAGAATCGGGAAAGTGAAGACAAAACTTCAGAAAGCAATCATGGCCACTTGCAGAATCTTCTCCGGCAGGTCGGCGCAAAGATCGAAACCGGACCCAGGCTTGTGTTCAATCCGCTTTTGGATGGCCCAAGGGTGAACCCGGAAAGGTGGGAGAAGGCTGTGGAGCTGGAGGGAATGTTTTGGGAAGCGTATGAGGAGGGGAGGATCTGAAATGTCTTCAGCATTAACCAGGGAGCATCTGACCACAAGCCGAACCCTGGAGTTCTTTTCAGGAAAAGAGCTGTCCATGCAGTTGGGCGAATCTGACCCGGAACTTTGGCCAATAGCTATAATCAAGGAACTGATCGACAATTCATTGGATGCTTGCGAAATGGGCGGAATCCTTCCTTTGATTGAGATTGAAACAGACTACGAAACTTTTGTCTCCGTCCAGGATAATGGTCCGGGCCTGCCTGAAGAAGTTATCCGAAAGTCATTGGATTACACCATCAGGGTCAGCGACAAGAACTTCTACATATCGCCCAGCCGGGGGCAGCTTGGCAATGCTCTGAAATGTGTCTGGGCAATGCCTTATGTTTTGAATGGTGAAGACGGGAGCGTCCAGGTTGATGCCGATGGCAAAAGGCACAGCATACATATAAAGGTGGACAAGCTTGCACAGATACCTGCGATTGACTTTCAAACTGAGGATCAGCCTTCTTGTAAAAAGGGAACAAAAATAACGCTAATGTCAAAATATATAGCTGGCTATCTGGAAGATGTTAGCGTGTCATATTTTTACAAGTCCGGCTTAAGGATGATTCTTGAGGGCTATTCCCTGGCAAATCCTCATGCCGAGTTCAGGCTTAATGATGAAGATGTTTGTCACAGGACTGTGGACAAGATTGATAAATGGACCCCAGACATGCCGATTTCAATTCATTGGTATTCAGAAAATGAACTTGAAAACATTGTGGCCGGATACCTGAGCAATGAAAAGGATGTCACCATCAGGGAGTTTATGAGTGGATTTAAGGGCCTTGCTTCCACAGTCAAACAGAAAAAGATCCTTGATGCCCTGGACATGCAGCGAGGACACTTAAGCAATTTAATGAATGGAGACGGCCTAGATCGTCAGGAAATAATATCTTTGCTTCGAGAGATGCAGGACAACTGCCAGCCGGTCAAGGCCAAGGCCCTGGGGATGGTTGGGTCAGAACACATCGAGAAGTTCGTCAGCCCATACTGTGAGCACTTTCAGTACAAATCCAAGACCATGGAGGTGAATAACATTCCTTACGTCATTGAAGTGGCTTTCGCCATGTTTAACCAGGAACATGCAGAAAGCAGGAGCAGGAACATGAGAACTGCACTAAACTGGAGTGCAGGCTTAAGAGTCCCGACACCCACTATTGAAAACGCAATGAGCAAGGCCCTGGTCAACAGTGAAGATCCTGTTTTTTTCTTCATTCACATCATTAGCCCGAAGCTTGAGTTTAGCGACAGGGGCAAAAGTCAGCTAAGCCTTCCTGAAGAAGTCCGTTCTGAACTGCGTAACAAGATCGTTCTGGTTGCAAGGCAATGGACAAAATTGAAGCGGGAAGCGGACCGTGAGGGCCGGGTTAAGGAGCGGGAACGGGAAAGGCTGCGTCAGATCCAAAAACACCAATACATGAACGCTAAAGAAGCTGCCTATCAAGTTATGAGAGAAGCATATCTCAAGGCCAGCGGAAATGGAAAATATCCGGCTAATGCAAGGCAAATCATGTATGCAGCACGGCCACAAATTATAGAATTGACAGGCAAATCAAAGCCCTGGAAGGAATCGGCTTACTTCACGCAGACTTTGTTGAATAGCTACATAGCAGATCACCCGAAAGAAACGGCTGAATGGGATGTGGTCTTTGATGCCAGGGGAAACTTTGTTGAACCTCATACCCAAAAAAGCATCCCATTGGGGACACTGGCCGTTCGGAGATATATTTCAACATGGTTGTCAGGTCCGTCTTTTTCATCCCTTGCCATTGACTTCCCCACTAAAGTCGAAACCAGCGGCCCGGACAAAAGATTCAATAAGGTGCTGTTCGTTGAAAAGGAAGGGTTTAACGAACTACTTGCACAAGCAAAATTCGCTGAAAGGTACGACATGGCGATTATGTCCACCAAGGGAATGTCTGTCACAGCGTCCAGGATGCTTGTTGAAAGATTGTCTGCCAAAGGAGCCACCATCTATGTGCTCAGAGATTTTGACAAGGCCGGATTCTCCATTGTTCACACACTTAAGAGCGATAGTTTCAGGTATCAATTTAAGGCTGAACCGGATGTCATTGACCTGGGGTTGCGACTGGAAGATGTACAAGAAATGGAGCTGGAGACAGAGAAGGCCTTTTACGAATCAAATGTAAGTCCGAAGGATAATCTTTTTAAGAACGGAGCAACAATAGAAGAAGCAGAATTTCTTGTCAGCGGAGGCTATCCAGGGAACTGGAGCGGAGAACGGGTTGAGATTAACGCAATGACATCTGAACAAATTGTTGAATTCCTGGACAGGAAATTGACGGAAGCAGGAGCAGAAAAAATTGTTCCTTCCAATGAAGATATGCAGGACTGGTATGTCCGGGCATATAAACAAATTCTTTTGGAAAGGAAGGTTCAAGATCACCTGGAGGAAGTTGCCGACATGGATGTTGATATTCCTGAAGAGCTAAAATCCAGAGTTCAGGACATCCTTCAGGCTCAAGACTCTCTCCCTTGGGATAATGCTGTTTATAAAATTGCAAAAGCTGAAGCAAAAAAATAAGGCCGGGAGCAGGCGGCAACCTTCCCGGCCCTCAAGAGGAAATCTGAAATGCAAGCAACAATCACTGTAAACAACCGATGTGAAATTTGCAACGTGGCTGAGGACATCTTGAACGGAATTAAGCAAACAATGACTCTGGACAATCCGGCCTACATCCAGGCCCTGAAGTATGGACGATGGACTGAGCACTTGGAGCCCAAGATCCAGCTCTGGGATGAGATTGAGGGCGGCATTTCCTTCCCCAGGGGCTGGACCCGGCAATGCCTGCACATGCTGCACATGAACGGGATTAAAGCGGAGATCGAGGACCGGAGGCGAACTCTGGAGTCCATCGAGTTGGAGTTCCGGGGAGCATTGCGGGGATACCAGGAGCAGGCAGCACTTGCAGCTCTGTCCCGTGATTTCCGGGTGATCTGCATTCCGGCTGGAGGGGGGAAGACTGTGGTGTGTTGTTACCTCATCGCCAGTACCGGGCAACCATGCCTAATCATCGTACACACCTTGGAGTTGGCCTTTCAGTGGATGGATCGGGTGAAACAGTTTCTCGGAATTGATTGTGGCCTGATCGGGAACGGGCAATTCGATTTGCAGCCCATCACGATAGCAACAGTGCAGACAGCCAACAAACATGCCGAGCTCTTGAAAGAGCACTTCGGTCATCTGGTCGTCGATGAGGCCCATCATGCCCCGGCCAGTACGTTCACCAATCTGGTGCAGAGTTTTGACGGTCGATACATGACCGGATTGACGGCGACTCCATACCGGAAAGATCGACTTGGGAAGATCATATTCCTGACCCTGGGAGATAAGGTCTATGAGATCAGCACCAAGGATCTGCAAACCTCCGGCGATGTGGTGGCCCCTGAGGTCTACACCAAGACCACAGGATTCATGTTCACCTACGAGGACAACTATTCCGAGATGCTTAAGGCCTTGACTCTGGATTCATCCCGAAACGAAATGATCGCCAACGATGTGGCCAATGCCTCCGGACCTGAGAACGGAATGGCTCTTCTCCTATCTGATCGCGTCGCCCACTGCGAAACATTATCTCGACTTCTCACAGATCGAGGGGTTCACAACAAAGTCCTGACCGGCAGGACCCCGAAGACTGAACGCCAACAGATCGTGGAGCAGGTCCGAAACGGCGACATTGATGCACTAGTCAGTACAGCTCAGTTGATCTCTGAGGGATTCGATGTGGACGGTCTGGCACAGCTCTATCTATGCACGCCAATGAAGGCAAAGGCCAGAATCATTCAGGCAATCGGGCGGGTGTGCAGACCCAAGCATGGGAAGACAGCCAAGGTCGTGGACTACATCGACGAGCTTGTTCCCGTCCTCCGATACCAGGCTAAGAGCAGAGAACGTGCGCTGGCCGAGGTGGTGGCGTAATGTTCAGGGATTGCAGTGGCTTGGGTCCTAGGGAGTTACTTAATCAGCTACACGGGTAAGCAAGGCGCGGGTCTTGCCTATTTTTTAAGTCAAAAAATCACTGTCAGTCCTCAGACCAAGGTTAACAAATGAGCAATGAAGTCTACAAATCCAAGGCTGAAATTCTGGAATCCTTCGGAATTACAGGCCATCAGCTGACCAAGTTCAGGGCGATGGGAGCCCCAAAGGCCCAGGGCAGGGGCAGACATGCCAGGTGGCCCCTGTATGAGCTGGCAAGGTGGCTCCTGGAGGAATGGCCACATCATCCTCAGCAGGACCCCGAGATCAGGAACCGGGCGTCGGCAGTCCTCCGGGGACATAAATCTCCTGAATCCGGCCCTGAACCCGAAACGGCAAGCGACGAACAACCTATTATTCCGGGCGAAGATGAGCTCGGGCTTGAGGGGGCACTGACCAGGCTCAGGGAAGCAGAACGGAGAACCTATCAACTATGGATCAAGGCTCTCTACGATGGACAGCCAGACCAGAACGTCCACTTCCAAACCTGGCGGCAAGCCGTGGATCTGCTCCGAAAGGCTGAAGGCAATCTGCTCCAGGTCCTTGAACAGCGTCGGGATCTTCTCCCAGCGGATGAGGTCAAGGTCTGGATGTCCAGACAAATCGAGGTGGCCAAGTCAACGCTCCTGGACCTGCCCGGCAAGCTGGCTCCCAGCCTAGAAAACCTCCCCTGGAGTGAGATCCAGAAAACGCTTGACGAGGAAATACGCCATGCACTCAGCCGATTGTCAGACAGCACTCAATAAATGGTGGTCATCATCATGGAGTCCGCCGGCACTGCTCAATCCGTGGCAGTGGGCAGAGGCAGAACTTGAGTTTTCCGCCCGAAGCACTCCCTTCCCAGGGCGGTTCAGATCCAGCCTTACACCGTATGTCCGAGAACCCCTGGAGGCCTTTGCAGATCCTACTGTGAGACGAATCACTTTGTGCTGGAGCGCACAGTCAGCCAAGACCACTGTACTCTTGGTGGCCCTGGCCTATGTGGTCGCCCAGGACCCCGGCCCGGCTCTTGTGGTTCAGAGCAGTGAAAGCGCGGCCAAGTCCTTCAGCAAAAATCGCCTCCAACCCTTGATCCAGGACTGCGATGCCCTGTCCAGGCACATGACCGGCAAGAAACATGATTTTGGGATCTTGGAAATGCTCCTGAACCGAATGACAATCTACCTTCAGGGGGCGGGCAGTCCTGCACAGCTAGCCATGCGGCCTGTTCGTTATCTGTTCGCGGACGAGATCGATAAGTGGGTTGACGACTCTGACAAGGAAGCCGATGCCTTGAGTCTGGCCCTAGAGCGGACGAAATCCTACCGGAACAGCAAGCAGGTCCTGGCCAGTACCCCGACATGGGAAGCCGGCCCAATATGGCAATCATATTTGGCGGGAACGATGGAGCAGTTCCACCTCCCATGCCCAAAGTGCGGATCTTCTTTTACTCTGGAATGGGCACAACTCAAGTGGCCAGAGACGACATCTAAGACTCGGATTAAGGCTGAAACCTATCTGGAATGTCCAAACTGCAAGGCCCAGCTCACAGAGAAAGACAGGGCGGCCATGCTCCAGTCCGGGGATTGGATTGTGAACAACCTGGAGGCAACCCGGGAGCACAGATCATTTCACCTGAATGAGATTTACAGCCCGCTTACCAAGTGGGGTGATCTGGCCCTCAAGTTTCTCCAGGCCCAGGCAGAAGCCAAGACAGGCAACCTTGGACCACTGCACAACTTTATAAATTCCAGCCTGGCTGAACCCTGGCAGGAAGATGACCACCAACAGACCAGGCCCCCGGACCTGATCTTGAACCTGGCCGATGACCGACAACCCGGCCAGGTCCCGGCCCAGGGAGTACTGGCCCTGACAGCAGGGGTGGATACCCAGGACAACGGCTTTTGGTTCATTATACGGGCTTGGGGGCAGGATCTTGAAAGCTGGCTCATCCGTGAGGGATTTGCACCCGATCTGGATACCCTGTCCAACGTGGTCTTTGGGTCTTTCCAGGACCAGGCCGGGAATGAGCACATCGTTTCTCAGTGTCTTATCGACAGCCAGGGCCACCGGACGGAAGAGGTTTACACTTTTTGCCGGAACAATCCCAAAACCCGGCCCCTGAAAGGTGAGCAACGGCTGTATGGGCAACCCTGGAAGGTATCTGTCCAGGATAAGGTTCAGGGTCGGGACGGCAAGCAATACCCTATCCCCGGCGGTCTTCAGCTCTTCCGAATCGACACAAACCACTACAAGGATCTTCTGGCCGGGAAGCTAAACATTCCCCCTGGGGAGCCTGGATCTTTTCGGCTCCATGAGGGAGTGAGCGGGGATTATATCGCGCACATGACGGCAGAGTATCGAGACGAAAAGGGGCTGTGGCGGCAGCCCAAGCACAAGAGGTGTGATTTGTGGGACTGTGAAGTCTATGCTCTGGCAGCGGCGGACATTCTGGGGGTTAGGTTCTGGAAAGCCCCTGGCGAACGGAAGCAGGCCAAGCCCAAGCCCCAGCCCAGGCGCAACCCATATCTTGGTGGCCAGACTCCTGGCGAACGAGTCAACCGAGAACGTCCATCATGGTTCAACCGTAGGAGAGGATAACATGGGCAAGCAAGGACAGCATTTCGTTGAAAAGCCGGGATCGGACAAAAACCGGGAGAAGTGGAACAGGCGGTCAAAGAAGAAAAAAGCAAAAAAGCAGAAGAGGTGATCTATGGCTGAGGATAAGTTGTATGATGTACGAACTGTGGCTAAGCGTTTATCAGTCTCTGTCTCAACCGTTTACAGATTATTTGAATGTGGTCAGCTGCCTGTCCATCGCTTGGGGCTCAAGTACGGTTATCGGGTCAGTAAGCAAGACCTTGAACGGTTTATTGCAGAACGAGAAAATTGCATTGATTTGTAACTTTTCTTCTCTTTCTTCTCATCCTTTGTTTGTTGTTATTATCTTTGTTGTATTATTGCTTCCAACAAAACGGAGGCGAAACATGCTCCTAATTCCAAGACTCAAGGAACATTCCTTGAAAACAGTTCTACGTTCAAAAGGTGTGCACCAGGCCCAGGTGGCCCAGGCCCTGGGGATAAGCCTGTCCTCATTGTCTCATTACTTGAATGGGTACAGGCAGGCCCCACCGGAGATTGCACAGAAACTTGAAGAAATCGAGCAACAGATCAGCACAGGAGAAAAATCATGTTAGCTAAACCCGGAATTACTATGTCCAAGTTGAAAGAACTGCAAGCAGCAGGAAGACCTGCTCCCTGGGAGCAGGAATCAGCCACCACCACTACTACTACACCCAGCCCGGCTCCGGCACAGCCAAAACCGGCAGCCACAGCTCAGGGCCCCGGTCCTGCTCCGTTGACCGATAAACAGCGGGCGGTTCTGCAAAATGTGATGAGCAGCCAGGCCCGGATCCAGGCCAAGCCATCACCCCAGGCAAAATGTGGAGGTGACTTTCAGAAAAAGGTGGATGAATACCAATCTGCCCACAACTGCAAAAAGTCCGAGGCAATCGGCGCAGTGGCGACAGAGCACCCGGAACTGCACCGGCAATGGCTCCAAGGGCAGCAACCGGGGGAACCGGCTCCGGCGGCACAGACTCCGGGTCAGAAAGCAAGTGAACACGAGTTCATGGCCCAGGCCAAGCGGCTAAGTGCTGAACGATCCATCCCCTTGTCCAAGGCAATGGGCGAGCTGTCCCAGCGTGATCCTGCCCTGCACCAAAGATTCCTCAGGGACATCCAGTGATGGCAATTACAAAGACCGAGCGCATGTTCCGGATGACTCAGGCCACCACCAATGAGGGTGGCCGGTTTACGGAATGGGTCTGTCCGAACAGATTCAAGGTTCTGAACATATCTGTCCGGGATGTGGTGGACAGTGTGGTCAGCCTCCAGCGTCGGGCTGAAGTCAACCGGGATCGTGGTCTGTTCGTCGAGCCGGGGACCGTAAAGACCTACACCGAGGATACAGAGGATGATGTCCGGGACTACGGAACCGGGGTGGAATACCGCCTCGGAATCGAGTCCGGGAATCATGGAACAGACAGCCCAAAACTTATTTTATGGGGATGATATATATGACCAAACAGAAGACAATGGATAGGCAACTGCTAGAGGAAGTGCAACCCCAGATCCAGGAGATCCTTGACCAGATCCATGCTTTGGAGCAGGAAGCCCAAAATAAGCGCGTAGGAATCCAGAATTTCAAGCGCGAGATCGAGCAGAGACAGATCCAGGTCCGGGAGTTAAGGACCGAAGCTGAACGAGCTCTTGGCCGTGGGGAAGATCCTATGCCTTCACTGGACCAGGTGGCCAGCCTAGAGAACGAGATCCGGGTCATGCAGGGCTTGCTTGAAAACAACGGCGAAGCCGACAGCAAAGAGAAGGCACAGATCGAACAACTCAGAAAGGACCTCCAGCAGGGGATGCAAAAGGCTGTCAACCAGAGTGAGACTGTGGCCGAGATGCGCGAAGGGCTGGAAGATCGTCTCCGAGATCTTCAGCAGTTCATGGAGGCCTGGAGGGCAGCCGAGAAGGAGCTGTTCAAATCCTTCGGAGTTCCCATTGCGGGTAGCCGTGACCAGTTTTCCCTTAAGGACAAAGATCTGCGAAAGTTTTGCCAGTTCTCTCTTGCCAGACTGTAATGCGGCCACTGCTCTTTGAGCGTCAATCGAATAGGCTCCCCGCCAGGCCCGAGGGCACAGGGGCGCGCATAGCGGAGGGTGGCGAATAACCCCCGCGCAGTCTGCGGATGAACTCCTGGTCGCGCAGGCAATTACCCTTCAGGGAAGCCCGGTCTTCATTGGCCGGGCTTTTTTTATGCCATGTAATAACATTTGACTACACAGCTTAAGAAAAAGTGCTCCACAATGGCCGTATTTTGCTTTGCTGGAATGTCCCGAGGGGTATGGGTCGGGGGTGATCGGGAAAAGGCAAATTTGAGGCTCTTATACATGCCCGGATTTATTGAATATCCGGGCTTTTTTTTATGAATTTACACTTTTTTGATTTGAGCATTGACTTTGCACTTCCAAAGTGGATAGAATGCACTCAGTAAGTGCAATTTGTGACCAGTCCCGGGAGGACTTATGAAAAAGATCATTGATGGCGTAAGGTACGATTCGAGTAAGGCAATTAAGGTTGGGGAATACGACAATCTAGGGAGCGGCGCGGACAGCCGGTCTGATTTTAATTATTGGGAAGCTGTGCTGTATAGGACCCCAAGGTCTGGACGGTTCTTCATTGTCGGCGAGGGTGGACCGCAAACCAGGTTTTCCCAGAGTGCAGGACAGAATAGCTGGACAGGTGGCGATGACTTGATTCCCATGAGCAAGCAAGAGGCTTTGCAGTGGGCTGAGAGATATTTGGAACCTGCGGAGATCGAGGAACATTTTAGCGATATGATCGAAGATGCTTAGGGGTCGCTATGTTGACCAGCAATAAAAAAGACGGATTCGAGCACATAAAACGGGCCACGATCAAAACCAGTGGGAAGCAAGGTCAAGGTGTTTATGTTGGCAGCAATCTTTTTTTGACCGCTGCACATTGCGTCAATTTTGAGACTTCCGGTTCAATGGCATTGGGTGATTACTTTATTGAAGAAATCGAGATCCAGGGGGAAACTTTTCGTGTTGCTCCTTTGGCAGTTGAACCGATAAGCGATGTTGCGGTTCTTGGGCCTTTGGATGAACAGGAATTCCCGGATGATGTAGACCGCCTTGAAGAATTTTGCGAAAACCTGGATCCGGTTTTGATCAGTGATTTTGAACCGGAGATTTTCAAGGAGATGAATGTCTATGTCTTCAGCCATGAGGATAAAATAATCTCAGGGAAGGGCCAGGTTTGCACGCCGGGTTCAAGCAAGATGTTTATCGAAGCAGAAGAGGAAATCAAGGGCGGAACTTCGGGTGGACCCATAGTTGACGAGTCCGGGAGATTGGTGGGGATTGTTTCAAATTCATCAACTGGAACTGAATCAAGCGAAGTGCATCCAAGACCGAACCTAGCTTTGCCGGTTTGGGTATGGAGAAAACTGGAACGGGGCCCGGAGTGATGCCCTGGCCCTTCTATATTTTACTGTAATGATAGAGGATACAGCCGAAATGGGGTCGACTTTGACATTTCAGTGACGGACCTGGAATTGCTTGAATCTTGTGGCTCACAGATGCCGGGTCCGTGATCCACAAGGGGGATTGTGGGTAATGGGTGGTGAGCGGGGAAGGGTGGGATAGGAGTGGGATAAATTCCAAAAAAGAAAAAGGCCAGCTTTGTAACTGGCCTTTATCTCTACACATAAATGGTGGAGGCGGCGGGAGTCGAACCCGCGTCCGAAGACACTCCACAAGAGCGTCTACAGGCTTAGATCAGGTATTGTATTGAGTGCAGAAATCCCCCCTGATCTGGGTCTTTTGCACCGAGCCTCCCTGAAGTTTTAACCGGTATGCCGGAAGGCGGACATACCAGCGAGCCTGATAAGGTCGTCGCTCTCACTAGTCTATCAGACATCAACCGTGAGAGCGCTGGCCGCTCTATGCAGCCAGGGCGTAATCGTAGTCGTTGGCAACTATTATTTTGCCGCGTGTTTTACGAGGCCTCGCGGCACCTCGGCCTGCAGCCCATGCTTCATTGCCTCCGTCGAAGCCGTTGCGCCCCCTTGGAGATGAAACTGATATCAAAGAACAGCTGGTGTGGGACTATGCCCACATATGTATATATAATCAGTGAATGCGGATTGACAAGGGCAGTAGGGGAGGAGAGATGTCGTTGGTAGCGAGGGAGGGACTTGAACCCCCGACACTGCGGATATGAGCCGCATGCTCTGACCGACTGAGCTACCTCGCCACCGTTGCCGTTGCAAGAATGGATATATATACAATTTTGGCTCAAAATGCAAGTGGGGAGTTTGGGGGTGAAAAGCTTATTGCCGTTGAAGGATTTCTGCGTTAAATAAGGTGATCAAGACCACAATTGCAGAGACGGGAATATGTTTCATATCGAAAGCGAATTCAAACCCCAAGGGGATCAACCCCAGGCTATTCAGGCCTTAAGCGAGAATATACAGCAAAGGGTTTCCAATCAAGTCCTGCTGGGGGTTACTGGATCGGGCAAAACCTTCAGCATGGCCCATGTCATCGCCACCTGTCAGCGCCCGACACTGATCATGGCTCCAAATAAGACTTTAGCCGCGCAGCTGTACAGCGAATTCAAGCAACTCTTTCCGCATAATGCGGTGGAGTACTTCGTCAGCTATTACGACTATTACCAGCCGGAAGCCTATTTGCCCCATTCGGACACATACATTGAAAAAGATTCGTCCATGAATGACAATATCGATAAGCTCCGCCACGCAGCCACTTATTCCCTGCTCACCCGCAAAGATGTGATCATCGTGGCCTCGGTGTCCTGCATCTACGGGTTGGGTTCTCCGGAATACTACCGCAAAATGGTTGTTCCCTTAGGCCTTGGCCAGCAGATGAGCCTGGAAAAGCTTATGGATCGGCTCATCGAGATCACCTATGAGCGCAACGACTACGATTTTCACCGCGGGACTTTCCGAGTACGCGGGGATGTTTTGGAGATCATCCCGGCTTACAAGCGGGAACAAGCCCTGCGTATCGAGTTCTTCGGCGACGAGATCGAGGCCATTCACGAGATCGACCCATTGACTGGTGAGGTTCTGGCCCCTCAAGACAAGATCCTCATCTTTCCGGCCAGCCATTACGTCTCGGACCGGGACAATCTGCAACGGGCCATGGATGACATCCGAGAAGAGCTGCGAGATCGCCTGCAGTGGTTTCAAAGCCAAAACATGCTGGTGGAAGCCCAACGCCTGGGACAGCGGACCATGCTCGATATGGAAATGATCGAGGAGTTGGGCTATTGTAATGGAATCGAAAATTATTCCCGTCACCTGGACGGACGGGCTCCGGGGACGCCGCCTTCTTGCCTTCTGGACTATTTTCCGGACGATTTTTTGCTCTTTATCGACGAATCCCACGTGGGCGTACCCCAAATCGGGGGCATGTTCAACGGGGACCGGTCCAGGAAACAGACCCTGGTGGACTATGGTTTCCGTTTGCCCTCGGCCCTGGATAACCGGCCTTTATCCTTTGACGAATTTTTAAAGCGTCTGAATCAAACCGTCTATGTCTCGGCTACCCCGGCCGAATGGGAAGTAAAGCGATCTCAGGGAGTGGTGGTGGAGCAGATTATCCGCCCCACCGGCCTGGTGGATCCAAAGATCGACGTTCGCCAGACAACGGGGCAGATGGATGATCTGCTCACTGAGTGCAAAGCTCGAGAAAAAAAAGATGAACGGGTCCTGGTCACCACCTTGACCAAACGCCTGGCCGAAGACCTGACCGAATACCTGCAAGACCGGGGAGTGCCAACCCGCTATCTGCATTCGGACATCGATACTTTGGAGCGGGTATCCATAATCCAGTCTCTGCGACAGGGTGAATTTTACGTCCTGGTGGGTATCAATCTATTGCGGGAGGGACTGGACATCCCGGAAGTCTCCCTGGTAGCTATTTTGGATGCGGACAAGGAAGGTTTTCTGCGTTCCACCCGGTCCCTGATCCAGACCTTCGGCCGGGCCTCTCGAAATGTGCACGGGACTGTGCTCCTGTATGCGGATACGATCACCAAGAGCATGCGGGCGGCCATGCAGGAAACAGAGAGACGGCGGCAGATGCAACTGGAATTTAATGCTCAGCACAACATCCAGCCGCAAACCATCACCAAAGGCTGGACCAACCCCCTGTATGCCGTAAGCGAGGAGGCCAAGCACAAGGCCAAAACTGTGGCTGCAGAAGATCCGGCCCAATACGCTCACGATCCCAAGGCCCTGGCCAAGCGTATCTCCGCCCTGGAACGCCAAATGCGCCAGGCGGCCCAAAAGCTGGAATTTGAACAGGCAGCCGAACTCAGGGACACTATTGCCAGCCTGCGGGAGATGCTGGTCAGTGCTTAAAAATCGAATCTAAGAATTCGATTTTTAAATACAATTGTATACCCTGCAAAGAATCAAAGATAAATATTAGTTTGGAGGAAGCATGCATCAAACACAAGTGATCATCATGGGTGCCGGCGGGAGAATGGGTTCCATGCTGGTTTATCTCAGCCAAAAGGATCCGCAAATCAATCTCACTGCCATGTTGGAGCGGCAGGAATGCGTGGACAACATGCCGGACATGGATTGCACGCATGGATTCGACCTGGAACATGTCTTAACGCAGGTCGGGCCGGGGGTGATTATTGATTTTACCCAACCGGAGGCCACTGTGGAAACCGCTCGCATCGCTCGCAACCATTCCTGTTCTCTGGTTATCGGTACCACCGGCTTAAACAGGGAACAGGAAATCCTCATTGAAGACGTGGCCGCACATATCCCTGTGTTTTGGACCCCGAATATGAGCGTGGGCATCAGCGTCCTCCTGGAACTTTTGCCCAAGCTCACTCAGGCCTTGGGTCCAGCCTATGACCCGGAACTTATGGAGATCCACCACCGGATGAAAAAGGACGCCCCCAGCGGGACAGCCTTGAAACTGGCCAATGCTGTTGCTCGAGCTAAAGACTGGCCGGAAGATGAATCTTTGCGCCTTTGCCGGGAAGGCATGATTGGAGAAAGACCGGACCAGGAAATGGGAGTCCAGACCCTGCGCGGCGGAGACGTGGTTGGGGAACACACGGTCTATTTTTTTGGCCCCGGAGAGCGCATCGAGATAACCCATAAGGCCTCATCCAGGGAAACCTTTGCCCAGGGAGCCTTACGGGCGGCCAAATGGATACCGGCCCAAAAACCGGGAAGGATCTATACCATGGCCGATCTGGTCAGCCTGGATTAGACCGCATCAGAACGGGAATCTCATGCTATTACGGAGAAATACCGGCCTGTCATTAGTCTGCCTTCTGGGTGCTATTTTATTGGTCAGCAGCATAACCCAGGCCCAGGATCGAGCGGAAGAAGGGTGGCGGTGTATACATCCCGGATTGTTGCTGCAGGTGTTTAAACCTAAGGCCCGGGCAGGAGAGGAGAGACTATTCATTTCGGTACTCAAAATCGACCCAGGGGAATATGATTTCCATCTCCTGGCAGTATCAGAGAATGGGGAAGGGAATAAGACCCTGCCCCAATGGATGGAGGCTCATAATCTGCACGCTGCCATCAATGCCAGTATGTTTTGGAAGGATCAACGGACCAGTGCCGGATTTATGAGAAACTATGCCCATGTAAACAACAGTTACCTGCATCCAAAGTATGAGGGTTTCCTGGTCTTTAATCCCACACACCCATCTCTGCCCGAGATCCAGATCATCGATCGGGAACACCACTCAAACTGGAGGAAGATCTTGGATAGATATGCTACTGTGGTCCAAAATTTTCGAATGATCAGCTTACGTGGTGAAAACGTCTGGGAGCAAAGCAAAAAGAAATACAGCGTAGCCAGTGTGGGGATTACTCATCAAGGGAAAGTACTGTTCATTTTCTGTCAGACCCCAACTACCATTCACGACTTAAACCAGGTCCTCCTGCGACTGCCCTTGGACATAAAGACCTGTATGTTTGTGGAAGGCGGGCCAACGGCAGGACTGGCCGTAGACGTCGACAAGCTGTCCAAGGGATGGAAGGGGAGGTCGGAAAATTTTTTATGGCCTGAGGTCTCGTCTTCTTTCGCCCGTTTACCCAATGTCATAGGCATCACTCCAAAACATAAGGAAGCAACATGTTCCGACAAGCAATAGCCATATGTATTCTCATCGTTTCATTGCTCGTGTTCTGGCATTCTTCTCCAGCCTCGGCCCAGGAGATAGCCGATACCATTCAAAAACAATATGCCCAGGTGGAGAGCTTTCAGACAAAATTCCGTCAGACATTGACAAATGCAGCCAGTGGTGAAACCGAGGAACGACGGGGGACCATCTGGTACCAAAAGCCGGAATTAATCCGCTGGCAGACAACCCATCCTGAAGAAGAGCTTTTGGTCAGTACAGGAGATATGGTTTGGGATTTCTTTCCAGAAGAAAAAGTGGCCTATAAATATTCATTGCAAGGCCGGTTTGACTCCAAAACCATGCTCAAGTTCATAAGCGGTCAGGTCAACTTAGAGGATGATTTCCGGATCAAAAACCTGGGAGCCGATTCCAATCATTCCGATTGGACCAAGATTCAATTGGTGCCCAAAAATCCGGAACCGAGCCTGGTTATGGCCCATATCTGGGTGGAAGCTCAGACCCATCTCATTCGTCAAGTCTTGTTGGAGGATTTTTTCGGGAACACCAACCAGCTCACCTTTGACCATATTCAGCTCGATGTGGATATGGATCCCTGTCTCTTTACTTTCGATCCTCCCGCAGAAGTGGAGGTCTTGGAAGGGAACTGAGATATGAAACTTCTTTTCACTTCAGAGTGCAATCCACGCTGATATTCCCTTTGCAAGCCAGCCTGAATGCAATGCGGATCCGTTGCTCTACATTAACAAGCCACAGAGAACGGGTCGCGGAAGGCGACCCGTTAGATCAAAGCATGTTTAGCATGAATTGGCAAGTTCTTATCTTGTCGAGCCCCGGTAATAGCTTCGCTTGCCTGCGTCCCCAGACGTCCTCAGATGAAACCTGCTGTCACTCTACAGCCCAAGGCTGTAATTCATATTGGTTCTGTGTCCGCATGTGCCAGCCCATTGTCCTATCGGCCTGCTCCTTAAGTAACTCAAGAAGACAGGGGAAAGCCTGCGGGCACACATGACCCTGGAAACCTTGTCCAAAGCGGGCTGTACCCACAACCCAATAAAATGATTGAGTTCAACAGCCATATCTCCAAAAAATGGAGGTTGAATCCGAACAAAAATCTTCTAGCCTACAGCGACAGTCTTGAAAGAGCCAGGCAGGCGTCCGGCGATCCCAGAATGGCCAGGGTGGCACCTGGCGATCCGGGTGGCAAAGCTTTGGAATCACAATCTGTCGCTAGCGATTACAAAACAGCAAAGCCTTCGAAGCCACGATGCCGAGATGACCTTCAAGCACTCCTCCAGCTTGCCCATATAATTGTCTCAGAATGTATATTATGTAAACTTTTACATTAAGGTCGTACCTTCATCTCTTTGTATCCAGCACATGTATTGTCCAGCTTCTGCTCTCTTCACCCCGTGTCGTTGAATGGTGGATCGAGCTTAAAAAGAAAATCAACATATCAAATTGCTACCACATGGGACAGGAACTATGAGACACGGCACTCGTGCGCCCTGGAAGCCTGGCCCGAAAAGCTCAAGCTTGACTTGAAGTAATCTGTATTGAAATTTATTTTAAATGGTTAGATCCCCAGGATTCGATCCCCAGGGTTGGGCAGATCTCCCTGCTCCCTACCCGGCACCCATGTGCCGTTTGCAGGTACTGTTCATACTTCATGTTCAGTAATAGAAAACATTTAGCATTGCTAAACAAATGATCTCTGCCTCGCCGCCCTAAGTTTCATGCCAATTGTTTATAAACGGCAACTTGATTATGTATATAAACACGGGGAGTTCAGTCCTTATTTCGGTTCATGAATGGTTTTTTGAAATTTTTTTTCAGTGTCTGCATGGCCCCCTGCAGCCGGTCCCGTTCACATTGCAAGCGATGAGAATTGATTTTTTCCCGGGCCAGGGTGTAGGGTAGACCATAATAGACAGTGCACCGGGCTCCTGGCAGCGGCAGTTGAAATTTATCCCAGGCCTTGTGAAAACGCTTGACCGGATGCATATGCACTCGAACCGGGACCAGGGGCAATCCGGACTTGGCCGCCAAATACACGGCACCTTCCTTGACCTCATGGCGCGGACCTCGCGGCCCGTCTACGGTGAAGACTGCATTGGCTCCGGTTCGGTTCATTGTCTGCAGAACTTGGCGGACAGCCTGCATCCCGTTTCGGCTGCTCGAGCCCCGGGCCAGCTGAAAACCGAGCCTGGACAGGACCTGGGCCAGCATCTCCCCGTCCTTGCTGGAGCTGACCACAGCCACTACGCCCTGGTTGCGGTGCAGGTAACAGAGGGGAAAGAGTTCATCGTGCCACAGGGCATAGATAACCGGCCCTTTTCGGCTGCCCTGCTCAAGCCGATCGTATCCGATCCGGGAATAACGCAGGGTCTTACTCCAGATGCGCACAGCCAAGGTCAGACACGAATAGGTGTATTGTGATTGCAGTAAGGAATTGCCCATTATATTTCGCCGTCATCATTAAGCGAGGTGATATGCATGCCTCAGACTGAATTAATTCAAGCCATGCGGGAAACAAATTTTTATAATGCCCATTCGCCTGTTCAATTTATTCAAACCCATATTTCCTGCCTCTTTTTGACCGAGGATCATGTCTACAAGCTGAAGAAACCGATCAACCTCGGTTTCTTGGACTTCTCCACCTTGGAGAAAAGATATTTTTACTGCCACGAGGAGGTCAGGCTGAACTCTCGCCTGGCTCCCTCCGTCTATCTCGGAGTCAAGCCGGTCAGTCGAGACCCCAAAGGTCGTTTCTTTTTAGGCCAAGACTCGGGTGCAGACATTATCGATTATGTGGTCCACATGCGCAGGCTGTCCGAAGATTCTATGTTCCCTGCCCTCCTCCGGCAAGGGTGGGTGGATGACAATCTGCTCTTCGAACTGTCCGGCCTGTTAGCCGACTTTCACGCCCGGGCCCGGTTGGTCCCTGGAGACAGCGAAATGGGATCCTTGCACCTGATCAGAGGCAACCTCGAAGAAAACTTTGATCAGACCCAGATGCTTCGAGAGAAATCCATTTCCACCAAACGGCACAAGCTCATGCGGCGAATCATGCTGAGCACTCTGGACCGTACACGCGAACTGTTTGTTTCCCGGCATGAACAGGGAAAAACCCGTGAATGCCACGGCGACTTGCGTATGGAACACATCTGCCGGTTTCAAGGACAGCTCATAGCCTTTGACTGCATAGAGTTTAATGAACGATTTCGGTTTATCGATACAGCCGCCGATCTGGCCTTTTTGCTTATGGATATGGAATATAACGGATATTGGTCTCAGGCTGCCACCCTCCTTCAGGCCTATGTGCAATCCTCAGGGGACCGGGAAGCCTTGGCCGTGATCGATCTGTACAAAGCCTACTATGCCCTGACCCGGGGGAAGGTTTTAGGCATTGAAAGCACTGAGCAGGAATTTACTTCCCAGGAACGCCGGGAAGCCCTGAACATGGCCACCCGGTTCCTGGATCTGGCCTGGTTCTATGCTCTCAAGCTGCACCCACCCACCTTAATCATCCTCTGCGGTCTGATGGGTACGGGCAAAAGCGAACTCGCCGGATATCTGAGCCGAAAGTTGGACGCACACGTCCTGCGCAGCGATGTCCTGCGAAAAAGACTGCATGGGCTTGACCCCCAAAGCCGGCATAACGACGCGTATGGACAGGGGCTGTACACCCGGGAAAAAACCCAGGCCACGTATCAGGCCCTTGTGGATCAGGCCAGGCCCTTACTGGTCCAGGGACATTCGGTTATCCTGGACGCATCATTTAGACGTAGGGAATACAGGGAAATGGCAAGTGATCTGGCCCGAGGCCTTGACCTGCCCTGTGTAATTCTGGAATGCGTCTGTTCTGACCAGGAGCTTCAGAAACGCCTTCGAAAACGCCAGGCCCAGGGTACGGATGTCTCCAACGGACGCCTCTCCCTCCTGGCCGCCCAAAAGGCCGATTTTGAGACAATTTCGGATTCAGAGGGCTGTGCACATGTGGCTGTGGATACGCAGGGAGAACTGGAACAGGTGCAGGAATCAGCCTTGGAGTCTGTTCTCCAGGCGATGGGCAGGCAGGAAAAAGAATAAACATCCCGCCGGTGTGTGACACCGGCGGGATGAGAAACACGTCCTTAACTTTGCAAGTCTGCAAGATTGCTAGAACAAGCCGGAGACCTTTCCGGTTTCCGGATTAACATCAACCTTGGTATAGGCAGGATTGGAGCTGGTTCCAGGCATGAAGGGTATGGCCCCGGCCACAGGAACCAGGAATTTGGATCCGGAGTAGATGAAGACATCTCGAACCGGGAGACGCCAGCCCTTGGGCACGCCCTTCCAGGTGGGCTCATGGGACAGGCTGAGGTGAGTCTTGGCCATCATTGTGGAATAATCTTTGTATTTGGGATCCGCTTCTATCACTTTGAGTTTATTTTCCGCATCCGGCAACCAATCAACGCCGTCTCCGCCGTAGACCTCCTTGGTAATGATTTCCACGCGCTCGCGTAAGGACTTGTCCAAGGAGTAGAGAAAATCAAAGGAATTTTCTTCCTCGCAGGCATCAATGACTGCATCGGCCAGCTCCAAGGCTCCATCGCCTCCATCCATGAAGTGCGTGGACTTGGCACACCTGGCTCCAGCTTCTTCGGCTCTCTTCTTGACCAGGTTGATTTCTTCCTCAGTATCAGTGGGAAAAACATTGACGCAGACCACCGGGTTCATCCCGGACTTGCGGATAACCTTAATCAAATGGATCATGTTTTCCATGCCCTTGTCCAAGAGATCCAGGTTCTGCTTGGTGTATTCCTCGGGCAAAGCCAGACCAGGGGTAACCTTGGGGCCACCGCCGTGCATCTTCAAGGCCCGGATAGTGGCCGTAAGTACGGAAACGTGTGGATTGAGCCCGCTGTTACGGCACTTTACATTCCAGAATTTTTCAAATCCGATGTCAGCAGCAAATCCGCTTTCGGTCACGTGGTAGTCAAACATCTTCAGGCCGATCCGGTCGGCGATGATGGAGGACTGGCCCACGGCGATATTGGCAAACGGGCCAGCGTGGACCATGCAGGGTTGATACTCGGCTGTGCACATCAAGGTGGGGTTGATGGTCTGCCGCATCCAAGCTGTCATGGCTCCGCCCACCTTCAAATCTCCCGTAGTGACCGGTTTTCCGTTTTTGTCAAAGGCCACGGTGATTTCGTTCAGTCGCTGCCTCAAATCGGTCAGGTCCTTGGCGATGGACAGGATAGCCATGCATTCGGAACTCACAGCGATATTGAAGCCGGATTCCATGGTAAAGCCGTCCATACGTCCACCCAGACCAATGACCATCTTGCGCAGGGACTGGGCGCAAAAGTCCATGATCCAGTTCATTTCCACCCGCTTAGGATCGATGTTCAAAGCGGGTATTCCGGAGAGCTTTTCGATTTTTTCCGGGCTGTAGTTCCGCTCATGCTGCATGCGGGCCGTGAGGGCCACCATAGCCATGTTATGGGCATTCATTATGTCGTTGATGTCCCCGGTAAGGCCCAAAGAAAACTCAGTCATGGGAATGAGAATGGCGTTTCCGCCTCCAGCGGCCGATCCCTTGATATTCATGGTCGGGCCACCGGATGGCTGGCGCAAGGCGCCCCCAACGTTTTTCCCCCGTTTGCCCAGGCCTTCCATAAGGCCCACGGACGTTGTGCTCTTGCCCTCTCCCAAGGGGGTGGGGGTAATGGCGGTCACTTCAATGTACTTTCCGTCCGGCTTGTCCTGCATGCGGTTCATGATGTTCAGAAAGTCGAGCTTGGACAGCCGACCCATGATGTTCAGTTCATCCCTTTGCAACCCGAGCTTTTCCCTCCATTGTTCAGGTGCGGGCATGTTTTCTTCCGCTGCCTCAGAGATCTGCCAGTCTTGCATTTTGCTTGCATCATACGCCATCTCGTCTCACTCCTTTGTTAATAATTGGCCTGGAAAAAGGATTTGCGCTTTCCCTAAGCGTTGGGCACGACATATATATAATTACGAGTTATCCAAGGCACCTGCCAAAAGGGGGGACTCATCGAGGCATAAGTTTGAAAACAAATAGACAATTGCAAATGTTTTAATTCATGTCAATACGATAGGGTGAAATATGTTTTTTGCTCTCCCCCCAAATCAAAACTATCTTATAACCTGGGATATACAGCAATTTGAAGTAAAATAGAAAAATTTGTTCTCTAAGAAGATATTGCCTGTACATAATGTATGAACACCTGTCGATAATCAGACGCAAAAAGACCTCATGCCCGCATGCAAACTGAATTTTTACGAAATGATCACAAGGCTGCGCGCAAAGGGAGCGTCAAGACTTTTTCAAATGATATCAGTTTATTGACAGCATGATTTTATAAAAGGCCTGACGGGTAGAAACCCGCCATATCCTAGATTGTCAAAATCCAGCCCTCGCACTAGGCTGCCGATCCTATGAGCAATACATGGCAGCAAATTCAATCAAATCTGGAAAAATCACTCAAACCTGGAATTTTTCAGGTCTGGATCAAACCACTGCAGGCTGAAATCCAGGATTCTACCCTTCACCTTTTTGCCCCGAATGAATTCGTTGCTTCCTGGGTCAGGGACAGATTGCAGGACAGTATTGTGCAAGCTGCGGCCCATACCCTGGGTTTTACTCCGCAGTTGACTATAAACGGATCCAACAACTCTCCTGCCCAGGCACAGCTCATCCAGCCAGGGGCCAAGCAAAACCAAGTACCTCTGCCGGGAAGCAATACCAGGCGGCCTTCACCATACCGCTGGCGGTATAAGTTCGATAACTTTGTGGTTGGCTCTTGCAATCAATTGGCATATGCCGCGTGTTCCGGCCTATGCACCAAGGACTTCCCGGCCAGCAGCGTGTTTCTTTGTTCTTCTCCTGGGCTGGGAAAAACCCATTTATTGCACTCCATTGGACACCATTTGGGTCAGACCAAAGGCCCAAATGACTTTAACGTGTGCTATCTGCCGGCCGAACATTTTGCCAACCAGATGGTCAAGGCCATTAAGGAACGGGAGGTAGATGCTTTCAAGGCCAGACTTAGGCACAATGTAGATGTGCTCTTATTGGAGGACGTGCATTTCTTTCAAGGCAAAGCCAAGATGCAGGAAGAACTCTTGTCCTTGATCAAGGATCTGGGTGACCAGGGCAGCAAGGTTGTTTTTTCCAGTTCATTCTTGCCCAAAGAGCTGGGTAAAGTGGACAGCCAACTTACGTCCTATTTCTGCTCCGGGGTATTGGCCCCTATCCAAAAACCGGATCTGGACTTTCGAAAGCGGCTTTTGCAAACCAAGGCCCAAAACAAGGGATTGCAGCTTTCGGACTCACTGTGCCACCTAATCGCCACCTCCATACGTTCCGATGTGCGCCAAATGGAAAGCTGTCTGCACAACCTCTCTCTGAAGTCCAGCCTCTTGCAGGAACCAGTGGGCGAGGACATGATCCGGGAGGTCTTGCAGAACTACAGCCAAGACACTAAGCTCCCGGATATGGAAAATATTATTGACTGTATTTGCCGGGCCTTTAATATGTCCCTAAACGCCTTGCAGTCCAAAAGCCGGAAACGGACGATTGTCTCAGCCCGGAATACCGCCTATTATATGGCCAGAAAGTACACCAATCTGTCTTGAAAGACATCGGCAACAGGTTCAACCGACGTCATTCAACCGTACTCAAAGGGATAACCAATGTGGAGAGGGAAATCAGCAGGGACACCCTTTTAGGTCATCAGGTATTGCGCATTATGGATCAATTAGTGCAATAAAAAATGTGGCTGCCAAAAAAATTTTTTGGCAGCCACATTTTTTATTTATAAAGCACGAAAGCTTCGTCCAGACAATAAGTGTCTGGCCGGAGCCAATAACAGGTATAATTGCAGCTACAGGTTGGGTGCTTGGGACCAAAAAATTTCAGATTTGCCGGAGGCAAAGCTGAACATTCATAAGCGCAATTCAAAGGTTGTGTGCTCTTTATCATAATCGATCCATTTGGTTTCCACCTTGTCTACCCGGCTCATGGTCGAGCCATTGGCCAGTTTGCCCTTTACGTCCTGCAAAGCCTGTTCATCTCCCTGGGCCAAGACCTCCACCCGGCCGTCATCCAGATTGCGCACCCAACCCTTGACCCCTAATTGTTCGGCCTGACCTTTGACCCAGGCCCGGAAATTGACGCCCTGGACCTTGCCGGAAACTAAACATTGCAAGCTTTTGATCATGACATCTTCTCCTTTGTTTGGCATATTCTTAAATGGCATCCATGCAGGGGGCTTCCACTGGTGATACGGGAATCCACAGTGGAGGAAGCGAGACGGTAGATGCACACGGAGCAGGGCATGGACTTTGTAACCTATTTGCGCAACCACGGGTACACCCGCTTCCGGGGACAGGTCCGGGGCCGGGTTTACACCTTCTTCAACTGCCCGCATCCCCAAAAAGGCCGCTGGTATGTAAACAGAAAACTAAAAAGTTTTCAATGTGTTGGCTGCGCCTGGCACTGCGAAACCGACGATGGCTCCGATTTCCAGCTCCTACTCCCCTTTAAAACAGATGACCTGTAAACCGAGTCTTTATCTTTGCTGCCGGATAATGGCCTTGGCCGGAATGAGCCCGGTAGCTGCTGCCGAGACGATATTTCCGGCCACCCCGGCCCCATCTCCAGCCACAAACAAGTTGGCTATATGGGTTTGCAAACTCGCGTCGGTGGATATCTGAGTGGCAAAGAACTTTATTTCCGGAGCATAAAGTAATGTCTCATCGTTCGCAACACCGGGCACCACCTTGTTCAATTTGTGAATCCCTTCGGCGATATTGGTCATGATCCTCTCCGGCAGAGCCATGGCGATATCTCCGCAAACCACGGAATTCAGGGTAGGCCGGATATACCCTTTTTCAATTCGGGCCCACGTGCTCCGCCGGCCCCTTTTCAGATCGCCGAATCGCTGCAAAATCGGCCTGCCCCCTCCAATCAGGGAAGCCAATCTGCCTATGGATTCGCCATAGGCCTGATTGTCGGTAATTGGTTCGGTCAAAACCACCTTGGATAAAAAGGCAAAATTGGAGTTCTCCGATTTGGCATCCACATAGGCATGACCGTTAACGCAGACAAAACGCTGATAATTTTCCAAGGATACATATCCGCCCGGGTTGGTGCAAAATGTCCTGGTTTGGTCGTCGTACTTGCCGGTTTGGATAAAAAATGTGGGGTCGTAAATGACATCGGTCAGGTCCTGCAATATGTCACTATGCACTTCCACCCGGACTCCGACCTCGATTCCTCTTTGGCTGCGGCCCAAACAGTGCCGGTCAGCCAGGACGTTCATCCACTCCGCCCCTCCCCGACCCGGAGCCAGGATGACCCAGTTGGCCCGCAGCTCTTCTCCGCCTTTGGTGATCACCCCCATAATCCGTTGGTCATCGACGATCAGGCTGGAGATCTCGGTGGAACTGCGGATGGTCACACCCAGGTCCTGAATTGAGGTGACCATGGCTTGGATGTACCGGGGCAGATTGTCGCTGCCCAGATGTTTTTGGCGGATGATTAACAGCTCTATGCCCTCTTTACGGGCCTCCTTGCGCAGCAACTTGGCCCGATCCATATCTGTTGGATACACCTCTTTGTCCATGCCGAAGGAGTTGAATACCGTTTCGGTTTCGTAAATGAGGTCATTGGCCTTGGACCAGGACATGAACTGAAGAAGATCGGTTTTGCCAAGCTTGGGATGAAGTTGAGCTTGCCGTCTGAAAAAAGTCCTGCTCCCCCCAGTCCGCACAACACATTGCAGGGCTGGCAATGTGCACACTTATGTTTTTCGTTTATAGGGCATTTACGGTCCTTGGGCATGAATCCTTTGTCAACGAGGACTATCCGCAACCCGGAATATTTGCTTAAATAAAAGGCGGCGAAGAGCCCGGCTGGACCTCCACCAACGATAATGACGTCAAACTCTTCGTTGCTCATGGATGGTGCCTGTTGTAGAATTTTAAGTGCGTATATAGATTATTGAGGTAAGGCCTTCAATGCTGACGGCATTGCATTGTAAAGTCAATAGCCGGAAAAGGAAAGCCCATGCCTTCGTTTGCAGATTTCTTTAACCGTCTGTGCGCGGCAACCCCTATCCAGTCCCAGACCGAACTGGCCAGGCATTTAGACGTCAATCGTTCGGCCGTGACTCAGGCCAAGGAACGAGACAGCGTTCCGGAAAGATGGGTGTATAAATTGGCTCGGGATTTTTCCCTGGATCCGGATTGGCTCAGTGGAAAAATGCAGGACGTGCACCCTGATGCCACCTCCTGGGAGGAGTATCATCCCGTACCCCAGGTTGAGGCCAGGCTGTCTGAGCAAGGAGAATTTGTGTATGTGCACAGCAAACCAGGCAGCGGACCCTATGCATTCCATGTTTCCTGGCTGCAAGGCAAGGTCAATGCTCAAAGCTTGGTGCTGCTCAAGGCCTATGGGGAGAGCATGGAGCCCATTATTCTCAATGGCGACAACGTGCTTGTCGATCAGGCCCAAAGAGAGATCATTTCCGGCCGGATATATGTTGTTGGCATTGAGAATTCAATCCTTATCCGACGCATTGAACGTCTCCCCGGACGCTGGATGCTCCTGAGCTCCAATCCAAATTCCCCATCGACCACCTTGCGGGGAAGTGAAGAATCGGTGCGCATCTTGGGAACCGTTGTTTGGATTTGCCGTGAACTTCCATGAGCTACCCCTGCAGACTCTCCCCTGCATTCAACTTTTGAGGGACGAGCTCAAGAAATGCTTATAGCTGAACAAAGATATGGTACTGGTCTGAGTTCCCCAGAACGTTTACTCGTTGGGATCGGATACAAAATGCTTGAGTTCGTCCAGGACGACCTGCACCTCCTCAAAGAGTTGAGGAAGAGAGGAAGTGAGCAGCTGAACATCCCCAACACTGCTTGCTTTTTGGACGTCAAAAGCCAATTCACTGACCCGACTGGCTCCAATCAAGGCAGCATTGCCCTTTAGGGTGTGGGCCATTTCTGTCAAGCTGTTCAGATCACTCGCTTCATAGGCAGTTCGCATCTCTGGAAGCACGGCATCCACATGGAGCGAGAATTGGTGATAGATTTTTTTCAATAATTCTTGTTTGCCATGGAATCTGGCTTGCAAGGTTTCTGTATCTACGTGGGGTTTCATGGCACAACAAGTCTCCCTGGAGTGAGTTTTTTGGTTGATACGCATTGGCCACGGCAAGCGGATGAAGAGTCAGAACCTGAATACTCATCCTGAGAGTTTTTATCCAAACTTATGCCTGATGCCATACCCGCCCCGGGGAAACTCCCATTGAATATTCATATGTGGGCACCCGATCCGGCATGAACCGCACTCCAGGCACCCCTCATAGGCCACATTGACCGTTCCGTCATCCTCCAGAGTATAAACTCCGGCCGGGCAAAAGAACAGACAGGGCTGATCCCGGCAATCCTGGACACACACATCGGGATTTAAGATTTTCAAGTGAGACTGGGCATCGACCTGAAATCGATCCAGAAACAATTTATCTTCCAGGGCCATCATTTCACGCTCCTCCAGGCCTCAAATGCCAACCGCAGCAGGCGGAATAATGAAATCTTTTGCTTTATGGATTTCCAGATCCGGGATTGTTTGCTCTTTTTCGGCTCTCCATCCACAGTGAGCATCTCCCGGGCAGCCATGCTGGACAGACCGGGCAAGGAGGTGAAGATCTCCTTGTGCTTGTGTAAGAAGCCTGGAAACCGGGAATACTTTTTCAAGTCCTTGAGCACAAAAGACTGGCTCAGGCTGTCTGTATACCTGCTCAAGGACTGGGCGCTGTAATCACCCGCCTCTCTGGCCAGCAAAATGGTTTCCGCTGCCAGCTTTCCTGAGACCATGGCCATATTCGATCCTTCCCGGTGCAGGGCGTTAAAAAGCATACCCGAATCACCGGCTATCAAATAGCCATTCCCATAGAGGCTGGGCACATGGTCATATCCCGCTTCCGGCAGCCAATGCGCCATATACTCCCTGGGCTCCCCGTCCTTGATCAGAGGAGCGACCATTGGATGGGCCTTCAAGGATTCAATGAGCTCATAGGGTTTAAGCCTTTGATCTGCGAAATCCTGCAGATTGCCTCCCACAACCAGGGACAGGCTCTTCCTGTTGGTGTATAAGGCCCCCACCCCGTTCATGCCCTGGGTGATGCTGCCCAGAATTTCTATGGTCACCCCATCTTCGGGCTGCACATTGAAGCGTTCGCTGACAGTCTCTTCAGAAAGTTCAATTATCTCTTTCACAGCCAGGGCCACATGGTCAGGCGGGGGTTCAGGGCGGAAACCTGTCTCAGCGGCCAGGGGCGAATTAATGCCGTCGGCCAGAAGAACCACATCCGCCTCCAAATCGCCCTGATCCCGGTCAGTACGCACCCCTCGAACCCTGCCTTCGGCATCCTTCAAAACGCGGTCCGCTTTCTTTGGGCGGCGGTGCCCCGATGCGCCTGACCCAGGTCGGTGAGCCCTTGATGCCCAGCTTTTCCACTTCCCCACCAATGGTATCCTTGTCCCAAACCGCAATTGGATGGCTCAAGGAGGCCATCAGATTGGGCAGCGAAGCTCTCCGGGGCTCGGCCAGCTCCAGCTCCACAGTCAGCAGGGCCGGCATCGCACCCTGCAATACCTCTTGCCCTCCTTCCACCTTCCGCCTGATCCTGATCTGTTTCCGTTCAGGATCAAATAAATCCACGCCGATCACGTAAGTGAACTGCATAAATCCCAGCCTGGTGGCAATGCCTGGTCCGGTTTGAGCGGTGTCTCCATCAATGGCCTGCTTACCGCAAATGACGAGATCGACTTCTGATTCCTGGCTCAAGGCTTGGACAGCCTGGGCCAGGGTGTAGCTTGTAGCCAGGGTATCTGCTCCGGCAAAGGCGCGGTCGGAAAGGAGAATTCCGGAATCGATCCCCAGGGACAAGGCCTGGCGCAGAACACTCTCTGCCTGGGGAGGCCCCATACACACAGCACTCACCCTGCAGTCATGCTCCTCCTTGAGCCGAACCGCCGTTTCCACTGCCACCAGGTCATACGGATTGATGATTGACTCTACTCCCTCTCTGACCAGGGTATTGGTTTCCGGATCTATTTTGACCTCAGCCGTATCCGGTACCTGCTTCAGACAGCAGACAATGTGCATGCGCTGCTCCTTTTCAGCTTTCCCTCCGGCAAATCTGAAATATCTTTTGCCCCAAAGCGGGCAAATAAGGAAATTTGCTGGACTGATCACTGATGAAACTTGCAGTTTGGTAAGTAGGGGCGAATAATCATTTTTCCTCTTTGGCCAGGCTGGAGCCTGGCGATCCCGGTCGTTATAGCCAGAGTCGCATAAGCTAACTTCTAGTACTGGCTCTCAAAAATTTTGTCTCAATTTTTGGCAATTGATTCTGTTCAGTTTTAAGTCACGCCCTTTCAGGGCTGGGGGAATTATTGATTGCATCCATCCCCGGGAGAAAGAGAACACACAAAAGGTGCCCTGTAAGGGCACAACATCTTTATAATTCGACTTAAGGTGGGTCAATTATAGAGGATGAAACTGGTTACGAAGAGGCCTGGCCCTCGGAGAGGACCGGCCTACGGAAGAGCAGCGAGTCGGGTTGTACCGGGTAGGCCGACCTTCTCCGAACTTTCCGGCTCCGCGCAGGCCTCCCTTTCTTCGGCTACTTCTCCATCTGTCTTCAAGGGAAGCTGAACATAGAATGTGCTCCCTTCTCCGGTGTCCCGAACTTTGAAAAGGATGGTGATGATCAGCAGATTTTCCTGGTCCGTGCAGGGAGGAAGCTCGAGCTGTTCCGCCTCCAAAGAGATTCAGCCCTGCAAGGACAATATCTTAAAATAATGTTCTATCAAATTTGAAAGGCCATACACTTTTGTACTTGTATCTTGTCTTATATCACATGTCGCAAAAAAGAACCCTCCCCTAACCCCTCCCTCCGGCCCAAAGCGGCCGCAGGGAGGGGAACCAGAGAAAAACAAGATTTTACTCTGAAGAGGACCTGACCGGCACTCGTAGTTAGTTTCATACTGGATCAAACTGGCGGCTTCTTGGAGAGAAAAGTTAACAAAGAATGGGTTTGCCTGAGGCTGGGGCTTTATACACACTATACATAATACATAGTGTAATAAAGTATTGCTCACTATTCAACCACCCCTGTGGTTTCCCCCTTGCGAAGGATGGGGCTCCTAACAGTTTGATTTTAGTTCGTATCTGAGATTGTTGCACCCGAAAACCAGGGAGCAGAATCAAAAAATGAACATGTAAGGTCGGTCTTCTTAACTCCCCTCCGTGGCAAGCTGGACATAGCACACACCTGACATTGCGGGCATGAGAAAGTCCCAAAGGGCAGGCATTACGCGCTATGCGCGAAGCCTGCCCCTACTCAGAGGACTCCGATGATATTCCAAATGTGGTCAATGCACAAAACGTTCATACGTCCCAGTACCTCCGTGTAGGGGCAACCTAGGCGTCTTTCGCCGTATGGTTGCCCTCTGAGGATATCATACCCACGGTGTCACGTCTGGGTAAAGACTAGCCTTAGCAAGGAGGGGCAGGGGTGGTTGGGATGATGATTATTCCTTATTTTTCAGACTGAGTTCCTCGCGGATTACACCCTTCACTAATTGAATCTTGTAATGATTCTTGCTCATAGGCCGGACTTGGCTCACCGCTCTTTCCGCGGCCTGGTCAATGATCTGCGGAGTCAACTCCTGGCCGCTGATGGTCTCTTCCACTTCCACAGATCGCCAGGGAATAGGGGCACACCCGGACAAGTACACGCTGGCCGAGTTGACTCGGGGCCCATCCATATCCAGGACCTGGGCCACTCCAGCCAGGGCAAAGTCCCAAGCCCTTCTGGTCCTGACTTTGCGGTAGCTGCTGCGGACTGTTTCCTTGACCGGAGGAAGACGGATGGAGGTGATGATCTCCCCGGTGGATAAGGAGATTTCCCGGGCAGGGTTCTCGGCTGGAGACACATGCAGCCGGCTGACCGGCATGGTCCGCTCGCCGTCCGGACCGGAAATGTGTACCAGAGCTTTCAATGCAGCCAGCATCGGGGCCGTATCCGAAGGATGGACGATGTAACAGTTCTGGCCTCCCAGGATGCAGTGGAACTGATCCTCGCCCCCCAGGGCGAAGCAGCGCTGTCCACCTTTGCGCAAGCAATGGAAATCTCCCCTGTAGTACCAGCAACGCGGCTTCTGGGCCAGATTTCCGCCAATGGTTCCCTGGTTTCTGAGCTGAGGGCTGGCCACTTCCGAAGCTGCCTGGGCCAGTCCCGGGTAGCGGGACCGAATGCTGTGGTCAGCGGCAACTTCGGACAGGGTGGTCAAAGCACCAATGGACAGCCCTCCTTCAGGTGTCCGGGTAATACCATACAGATCTTTCTTCAGCCCGGACAGACTGACAAGCTTGTCAGCTGTAAATATCTCATCCCGAAGACAGCCCAGCAGGTCGCTCCCTCCGGCCAGAACATATGCTCCGTCCCCCTGCAGGGAAGAGATTGCAGCGGTCAAAGACTGGGGTCTTAGATAGGCAAAAGCTGGCATCATGTTTGAGTCTCCCGCGGTCTGCGTGGTATATTTTTATTCATGAGCAATCCGGAAAATCTCGCATGAAACAAGATTTTCCTTGAAGAGAGCCTGCCCTTCGGAGAAGGGCGGCCGAGGCTCTTCCGCAGGGCGGGCTTGTTCCCTAGCCCTGCCCATTTTGGACCGGTTCCTTCCTCGGTTAATCTGGCGGCCACCAACAAAGTCGGAGCTGAAATCTATCCCCCGCCGTTCAACCTGGCCAGCAAGGTGACGGGATTTATAGGGGATTCTTCCATGCGCACCCCGACGGCATTAAAGACAGCATTGGCTATGGCCGAGGCGGTGGGTACGGTTACGGGTTCCCCCAGGCCTTTGGCTCCGGTAATATTGGCTTCACTGTCCGGGAGATCGATGGCCACAGATGTGATTTCCGAGGGTACGTCAAGCATGGTCGGCAACTTGTAGTCGTGCCAGTTCCGATTGCACAGCTTTCCGGTATGATTGGCATCCAGGATCCTGAACTCGGTGGTGCCGAGCCCCACCCCCATGGTCACCCCTCCAATAACCTGGCTGTCGAAGGTCAGGCGGTCCAGCACCCGTCCACTTTCATGGGCGGCCACGAACCGCAGGATGCGCACCTCGCCGGTGTTGGTATTCACCTCCACCTCACAGAACTGAGCCCCAAAAGGAGTAATGGCCTTGTCTTGGGGGTTGGGGGCCTTGTGCCCGATGCCGAGTATCACCTGCTGCTCTTTAAGTCCCGGCAGTTCAGTAAGCTTGACCCTGTTTTGGCTGTCTCCTTTGACCTGCACAGTGTCCTTGACCAGCTCCAGATCAGCGGCCGGATGCCCCAGAGCATCTTCAGCCATGGCCAGGAGTTGGGCCTTGAGATTTAGGGCCGCTTCTCGCACAGCCGGGCCCTCGGTGGGAACAGTCTTGCTTCCGCCGCTGGGAGAAGCGTACTGCGTGGTTCCGGTATCCGCGTTTTCAATCTGAATCTGTCCCGGATTTAGTTGGAGCTCTTCAGCTGCAATCAGAGCCATGGCTGTCTTGGTTCCTGTACCGATATCACTGGCTCCCATATTCAGATTCAAGCTTCCATCGGCAAAGAGTTTGAGTATGACCGTTGACGGGGGCCAGCCTCCTCCCACAAACCAGTTGCAGGCAGCCATGCCCACTCCCCGCCGCAGATGTTCCTGTCCTTTGGCCTGGGCCTTGTTCTTTCGGGCCTGTTTCCAGCCAAAGGCCTCGGCTCCTTTGTGCAGACAATCCTTGAGGCCGTTGGTGGTATAGGGCGGATTGCCTTCCCTGCCCTGCGAAGTGGAAGCAAAGTTCTTCAGTCGCAGCTCGATGGGATCCATATCCAGCCCTGCCGCCAGCTCATCCATAATCTGTTCCAAAGCCCACGAGCCCTGAGGATATCCGGGAGCTCGAAAGGGCCTGGCCGGGCCGGCGTTGATATACACATCTTTCAGCTCGGTCCGCACATTGGGACACTGGTACATATCCTTGGCCAGCCAGTCCAGAAGGGACGTTCCTCCGGCAGAATAGGCTCCGCTGGCCCCCAGCCCTTGAAATTCAATAGCGGTCAGATGTCCTTTCCTATCGGCCCCGATTTTTATGGACATGGTCGAGGCCGGGCGGTTTCCCATGGCCAGATAGGTCTGCTCCCGGGTATGGAACAGCTTGACCGGTTTGGCCGTCTTACGGGCCAAGAGGGCGGCAATGACGGAATACTTGCTCGTTTCCAGCTTGGAGCCGAACCCTCCGCCCATGAAATGGCCAATGACCCGGACCTTGGACTTGGGCATTTTCAAGACTTGGGCCACCTTGTCTTGGACTGCATAAACGCCTTGAGTTGATTCCCAGACAGTCAGCATGCTCCCATCCCACTTGGCCACACACCCGTGCAGCTCAAGGGGGGTATGCAAAAGAGCCTGGGTGCGGAAAGAACGTTCCAGGATCACCTCGGCCTGAGCAAAGCCCTGGCTGATATTTCCACGTTCGTAGTTCTGCACCGGCTGAACCAGGTTTCCTCCGGAATGAACCTTGGGTGCACCACTGTCCAGGGCCTGCCGCTCATCCGAGACAAAGGGCAGGACCTCGTAGCTCACTTCGATCCGGCGCAGAGCGTCCTGGGCCTCATCCGGGGAGGCGGCAGCCACAGCAGCCACGATCTCCCCTTCATATCGGCAATGGGTCCCGAACAGAGGGCCCTGGAAGTTGTCGGCATAAGGCCACTTTATATCGGCCTCAGGACTGTCTTTGCTCAAAATAGCTTTGATCCCGGAAACGGACTTGGCCTTTTGAATATCGATATTTTTGATCTTGGCATGGGGGTGGGGACAATGCAGAACAGCGGCATAGATCATGCCGGGCAAAACCACATCCGAAGGATAGACCGCCGATCCGCTGACCCGCTCGTACCCGTCCACTCTGGGCTTGCGCCGGCCAACCACCTGCGTGGATTCCCACGGGGAACAAAAAGATGTATCCTGGGTTCCGGCGGGACATGACAGCTCTTTTTGCAGGATATTTTTTTCAGAGTAGAAATCGTGCATGGGGACCTCAGTACCGTGTCTTATAAGTTCTATCCCATATAGTGGCAGTTTCTCATATTGATTTTCTTTTTAAATTTGACCAACTATTCAACGACACGGAAATTCGAATTTGATGAACTTAAAAATAAGCTTATAAATGAATAGAACCAATTGCCAAAAATTGAGACAACATTTTTGAGTTGAAGTACTAGTTGGATCGATTCTTCGCAGCTTTCTTAACCGCCCTACTGATATGGCTATAGGCCCCGCAGCGGCATAAGTTCCCGCTCATGCCCAATCTTACGGCCGGCTCATCCGGATCGGGATTGGAGCGAATCAGACCTTCGGCAGCCACTACCTGGCCGGGGGTGCAATACCCGCATTGAAAGGCGTCTTCCTGAAGAAAGGCTTCCTGGACCGAGCCCAGTTCTTCACCCTGCATCAGGCCTTCCACCGTCTCTATTTTTGCCTCCTGGGCTTCCACAGCCAGGGTCATACAGGCATAACGGGGTATGCCGTCCATAAGTACTGTACACGCCCCGCATTCTCCCCGGCTACATCCTTCTTTGGACCCGGTCAGTCCCAGCTTCTCCCGCAGAACAAAGAGCAGGGTCCAACGGGTTTCGGCCAGGACTCGATACCGGCTCTGGTTAATGTATAAGACGATGGGGATACTGGCTCCAGCCGGAACTTCGGATTCTGAAAGCCCTCCATCTTCCGAGGCGTGGGCCAGCTGATGCTCCAGACACCAGGCCATGCTTCCCACCCCCATGGACTTTATGAATCCACGCCTGGTGATGCCGGCCTGCTGACAGACATGTTTCGTGTTCTCCAGTCCCATGTATGCTCCTTGGTCTTTGTCCATAATGACTTACTGCACACTTGAAGGGAAAAACTTAACGATATTAAGCATCATTATACATTGGCCTGCTGAAGATGCAAGGTGATAAATCAGGTATTGAGTGAGAAGATCAAAGATATTGGCAAAAAGGCTGGTGAATACATCTCGATGCAAAAACTCCAGCTTTGTCCATGATCTCCCGGACAAAGGTTTTGAGAAAATCCCAGGGCCATATCATCTCAAAATCTTATTCCCCCAAATATCACCATTCTCTCCCCTTTGATTTCGAAAATTTTAGCCTATACTTTTTTTATTGCCTAAAGGCCATATAGGGCCAAAAGAAACTGCAGCCAAAGGAGGACCTTATGAGTAAAGAAGTCACTTACAAGAATCACACCATTCGCATCGACAACCATCCAGATGTTGGTTCTACGTTCAGCTTCGTGATTATTGACAGTGAAGGAAAGGAGATCAAGCACGTTCCACGAGGTGGAGACACAGAAGAAAGCGCCATTCAAACCGCTCAAGAAATGATCGATTTTGAGTCCAAGCTAAGTGAAGAATAAAGAGCAGGCCCTTGCAAAGCCCGGTCAATTCTGTACTGTGATTTGACCGGGCTTTCCACCGCAGGTTATGGGTTGGTAAGAGAGTGCGGCCCGGTATTTAATCTGAGGAAACTCCCAGTTGCAGGCAGAGTCTGTCGATGAACCCGACCTGTCCTTTGTGCAGCTTTTCCTTGGCCTCTGGGACCGTAAACCAAGCCGCCCGGTCCACTTCCGGAAAGCGCTGGACCTGGTTTGACTTTGGGGGCCACTCCATCTCAAAGGTATTACTCCTGATCTTATGGGGATCAAAATCGCCATCAACCGCCCAGATATGGACTCTTTTGCCTCCAGGTTGCCGCAGAACTCCGAGATCCATAGCCTGACCCTGGGCCTCAAATCCTGTTTCCGCATGATTTCTCCCCACATCAATCCGTGGTATAAACAAAACCATCCATGAGGGTCTGTTTTTCACTGACCAATTTGGCCTTTATGGAGTATTCTCCAGGCTTGGGCAGGGAGATATCAGCCCCGAATCCATCGGCCATAGCCATGGCCATGGTTTTTTGCTCAATACCCTCCGGACCCTTGATCAGGAACCCGGCCCTGGCCTTGTTGACCGCATTGCCCTGGGGGTCGGTAACGTACAGCATGAGGTGATGGGTCGGCTTTTGCCCCCCAAGGCTATCCTTGGCCTCCATTTCCGCTCCCGCTCCTTCCATGTCGATGAGGTGATAGGCCAGTTCATGGCTGTCCACCGTGGATGTATGGATCAGCTCCCCTCTGCGGCCCGGATCTTTGTCCTGCCCGGCCCCTGCCATCACCACTAGGCCAACAGTTAAGATCAGGGCCAAAATCATGGGCTGGAAATACGTGTTCATAAGACAACTCCTTATGGTTATTTTTGATGTTTCAGCTCCCATCGCTTCCAGATATCATATACCGCCGGAATAATGATCAGGGTCAGAATGGTTGAGGAAATAAGTCCGCCGACCATGGGTGCGGCAATGCGCTTCATGACCCGGACTCCGGTCTCGGTGCCCAGCATGATGGGCATCAGGCCGATCAAGGTGGTGGCCACGGTCATCAGCTTGGGACGAACGCGCTCCACAGCCCCTTCAATGATAGCCCCGCGCAAGTGCTCCGGACTCTGCATCTCACCCCGGCCTGCCCATCTTCTGTAGGCTTCGTCTAGATAGACCAGCATGACCACTCCGGTCTCCGCAGCCAAGCCGGCCAGGGCAATAAAGCCTACCACCACGGCCACGGAAAGGTTGTAGTCAAGCAGATAAAGCAACCAGACCCCACCCACCAGGGCAAAGGGCAAAGATGCCATGACCACGGCAGCCTCGGCTATGCTTTGGAAGTGCAGATACAGCAGGACGAAAATCACAAGTATGGTCAGCGGCACGATCAAGTTCAGGGTTTGTCTCGCCTTCTGCATGTACTCGAACTGACCGGACCAGACCAGGGAATAGCCTGCAGGCATGTCGATCTGCTCGTCCAATGCCTTCTGCGCCCTCTTAACATAGGTACCTAGATCCACGTCGGCAATATCCACGTAGATCCAGGCGGTCCTCCGTGCATTTTCACTTTTAATCATGGGAGGGCCCTTTCGCAGCTCAAGTTCTGCAAGCTGTGTCAGGGGTACTTGGGCGCCGGTGGGCGTGGCCACCAGGACCCGCTTCAAGCGCTGGATATCATCTCGAAGCTCGCGCTTGTAACGCAAATTCACGGGATAGCGCTCCAGGCCCTCCACCGTGTAGGTTATATTTGCCCCCACCGCGCTCATGATCACGTCTTGCACATCGTCCACGGTCAGTCCGTAGCGGGCGATCTCGTGCCGCTTGATGTCAAAGTCCAGGTAGTTACCGCCGGTGGTACGCTCGGAATACGCGGAAAGCGTGCCGGGAACCTCTCGGACCAGGCTTTCGATGCGGCTGCCCAGATCCGAGAGTATTTCCAGATCGGGTCCCATGAGCTTTATGCCCACAGGGGTCTTGATTCCGGTAGACAGCATGTCGATGCGGGTCTTGATGGGCATGGTCCAGGCATCGGTCAGGCCGGGAAAGCGGATGGCCTCATTTAAGTCATCGCTGAGTTCTTCTATGGTTATATGACGTTCTTCAGGCCAAATCCAGGTCAGCGGCGTCTTGAGCCAGCCAGGCCAGGAGGCAAAAAAGCGGTCTATCTCCTTTGTCCGCCACTGGTGAATGATTTGGCCCTTTTTCTCCTCCGGCCAGAGCAAAGTAAACGGCCCTTTGAGCCATTCGGGCCAGGAGGAAAAAAAGCGCTCTGTATGCACGGTCTCGTATTCCACTTTGGGCCTGAGCATTATGGTGGTCTCAATCATGGTCAACGGGGCCGGATCTGTGGCTGTATCAGCCCTACCGATTTTTCCATGCACGCTTTGGACTTCCGGAAACCGCTTGATGATCTTGTCGGTTTGCTGCAACAGCTCCTTGGCCTTGGTCACGGAAATCCCCGGCAGGGTGGTGGGCATGTACAGCAGATCGCCTTCGTTTAAAGGGGGCATGAATTCACTGCCCAGATGTTTGGCCGGAAAGTATGTGGCGGCCATTATCAGGACGGCAATCAGGATCGTGGTTTTGCGCCAAGTGATGACCCGGCCGATTATCGGCCTGTAGATGCTTATGAATAAGCGGCTGAGGGGATTTTTATGTTCCGGCAGAATCCTTTGCGGCACAAGACATATACAGGCAAACAAAGAAAGGGCAATGGCCGCAATCAGGGCCCAGCTTGGAAGGTCTATTCCGACCATGCCGGCTGCGCACACCAGGAGTATGGGACCGGCAGTGGCAGTTATCCAGATCAGGAGTTTTCGTTTTTTGGAGGTCCGTGGGGCAATGGGTCGCTCGGTGATGAAAAAGGTCATCAGCACCGGGATAATGGTTACTGCCAGAAGCGAGGACGCAGCCATGGCAAATGTCTTGGTGTAGGCCAGGGGCTTGAACATGCGGCCGGACTGCTCCTGCAGGGCAAAGACCGGGATGAAGGAAACCGTAATAATCAGCAGACTGTAGAAAAGAGCAGGCCCCACTTCCTGTGAGGCCTCGAGTATAATCTGGTGAAAGGACTTATTACCTCGATCGCGCTCTAAATGCTTGTGGGCGTTTTCCACCATGACCACTGAGGCGTCCACCATGACTCCGATGGCAATGGCAATGCCGCCCAGGCTCATTATATTGGCATTGATGCCCAAAGGATACATGACCAGAAAAGACATGAGCACCCCCACCGGCAGGGTAAAAAGGGCCACAAAGGCGGATCGGAAATGGAGGAGAAACAGCACGCAGATGATGGCCACCACAGTGATTTCCTCGACCAGCTTTTTCTGCAGCGCATGCACCGCCTTTTGTATAAGTCCGGATCGGTCATAGCCCATCTCGATACTCACGCCCTCGGGGAGCGATTTTTCCAGGGAAGCGAGCTTGTCCTTGACCCTGTTGATGGTATCCAGAGCGTTTTCCCCGTAGCGCATGACCACGATTCCGCCGGCTGTTTCTCCCTCGCCGTTCCATTCCAGCACCCCGCGCCGTAGTTCCGGCCCCCGGTGGATGTCGGCAATGTTTTGGAGCAAAATTGGGGTACCCTTGTCATCCACTCCGACTGCGATTTCTTCCATGTCCACAACGGACTGAATATATCCCTTGCCCCGGACCATGTACTCGGTTTCAGCCATTTCGATGAGCCGGCCGCCCACATCGCTGTTGGAGCGCTGAATGGCCCGCTTTACCCTGGACAGGGGAAGGTCATAGGCCAGCAGCTTGTTGGGGTCTACCTCCACCTGGTACTGGTTGACATAGCCTCCAATTCCGGCCACTTCCGCCACTCCCTCCACCGACATGAGCTCGTATCTCAAAAACCAGTCCTGGATGCTTCTGAGTTCGGCCAGGTTGTGGTGGCCTGTTTCGTCCTTGAGCACATACTCGTAAACCCAGCCCACACCAGAGGCATCCGGCCCCAGCTCCGGAGTTACCCCGTCGGGAAGATCGGATGCGGCTCCGTTTAGGTATTCAAGGACCCGGGAGCGGGCCCAGTACAGGTCAGTTCCATCCTCAAAAATGACATAGACAAAGGAAAGGCCGAAAAAGGAATAGCCCCGCACATTCTTGGCATAAGGGACGCTGAGCATGGTGGAGGTCAGCGGATAGGTGACCTGGTCTTCGACAACCTCGGGCCCCTGGCCCGGGTACTCGGTCATGACGATGACCTGCACATCGGAAAGGTCCGGTATGGCATCAAGGGGTATGGACCTGACGGCCAGGATGCCGCCGGTAATGACAAAAAGAGTGGCCAGAACCACCATGAATTTGTTCTTCAAGGACCATTCAATGATTTTTTCAATCATCCGAAGATCCTTTACTCAATATCTTTGAAAAATGCGTCATCATCCTGTCCGTCGTCCATATCCTGGAAAAAGTCATCGGCCGCGCTTTTTTGTGCAGAGTCCTGGTCTTTTTGCGCAGGGTCTTCTCGTTTTTTCATCTTCTGTGTTCCTTCCCTGAGCCTGGATTCGGAATCAAGCATAAACTGCCCTGAAGTAACCACCTGTTCGCCCGGGGCAAGACCCTCCAGAACCTGTATTCGGTCATTGTCCAGGGGCATGCCAAGTTTTACTTCCCGCGGAGTGAATTTCCCGGCCTTACGCCGGACAAACACAATGTCCCGTTCTCCGGACCGCAGCACCGCAGACCTGGGTACATGGATACCTGTTTTATCCTTGCCTGTGCTGATTTGGACGTCGCCGTACATGTCCGGCTTTAAAAAAGAATCCGGATTGGCAAATTCCAGCAGAACAACAACGTCTCTGGTCTTGCGCTGGAGATAGGGATAGATGTAGGCCACCTGTCCGCTGTATTTTTTCCCAGGCAGATAGGGCAGGGTCATCTCCGCTTTTTGCCCCTTTGTGACCCGGGCCAGCTCATACTCGTAAATATGGGCTTCCACCCACACCCTGGAAAGATCCGCGATTTCATAAATAGTGACCCCGGATTTGACAAAATCGCCTTCCTGGGCGTTTTTATCTGTGACCACTCCGGTGTAGGGAGAGCGAATGGTCAGAGCGTGCTTTATCTCATTTTTATCTATGATTTCCTGGATTTCCGAGGCGGCAATACTATAGAAACGAAGCCTGCTTTTGACCGAATCGAGCATCTTTTTGGAGGTATCACCTGGCCGGCGGCGATAATTGCGGTGCGCTTCCAGCAGTTCCTGCTGGGCGGTGATCAGTTCCGGGGAGTAAAAATCGAACATAGGTTCTCCTTTTTTCACCCGCGCGCCGGTAAAATCCACGTACAGCCTTTCGATCCAGCCGCTGAATCTGATGTTGACCCGGGCCATCCTGGTCTCGTCATAGGTCACGTGCCCATAGGTGCGGATGGTGTGCTCAAGGGCCCCCTGTTCAACAGATGCTGTGCGAATGCCCATGTTTTGTTCCATGACCGGATCGATGGAGATATTCACCCCCCCTACGAGTTCGTCTTCGTAGACCGGTTCCAGATCCATGCCCATAGCGCTTTTACCCGGTTGGTCATAGATTTCTTGCGGATTCATGGGGGCCCGCCAATACGCGATTTCCCTCTCCCCTTCTTCTGTGCCGTCTTCTTCCACCGTGTCCTTGGGCACAAGCTCCATACCGCAGATGGGGCAGTTCCCGGGCTCATCCTGGACCACCTGGGGATGCATGCTGCACGTATACTGGATAGCCTCCTCGTCTTTTGCGGCCTCCGGATGCGCATGGCCATTCAGGGTAAAAAAACCTGCGTACCAAGTAGCAGATCCGGCCAGGACAAGGGTAAGCAATACGGTAAGAATGATCACCAAAAGCGAAATGTGTCCGGATGCGTATTGCCCCTTACCGTTCTGCATCAGTCTCTCCCCCAGGCGTATGCAAAGATTTTTCCCGGGATTTTTGGGCGGCATCTCCACCTATCAGGGCCTCGAGTTCCGCCCGTTTCTGGTAGGCAGTGTACACAAGCCTGCTGGCCTCTTGTCTGAATTGCAGGACCCGAATGCGGGCATTGATCATGGTGTCGAATTCCACCTTGCCCACCTGGTATGCATCCAGTGCGGAACGCGCCCACTGTCCGGCCTGGGGTATGAGCTCCTGGGTATACAGTCGACATCTCCGTCCCGTATCTTCTATTTCCGAGATCAAGGAATTGATCTTGTATGGAATCCGGGTTTTGAGATCCTGGTACCGGTTTTGGGCAAAGCGCTGGTCGTTTTTGGCTGCGACCAGTTCATTGGACTGCTTTTTTTTGTGCCAGAAAGGAATGTCTATGGCCACAGCTGCGGAGATAAAATCCGGCAGATCCCTGCCGTTGAAGTCATGTTCGCGTTGTCCATAACTAAGGCGGATATTGAAGTCCGGGTAATAATCTTTTACCGCCAAATCGGTTTCAGACCGGGCCCTGTTAATGGCCGCCTTCAGGCCTTTGAGTATCGGATTTTGGGCCAGGGCCTCTTCGGCCAGGGCCGAGGCGGAAAAGCGAAACTCCGGCTCAGGCAGATGCGAAGGGGGATCAATGGCCTGGTAGCGTTCCCGGTTGGTCAGTTCGTGGAGTCGGTGCTGTATACTCTTTCTGAGGTTTTCAAGCCTGATGGCCTCATCTTGCAGGCCTGAAAGCTCCACTTCGGCTTGGAAAATGTCCTGCTGCTGTCCGCCGCCCACTGCGTAGCGGCTTTCCGCATCCCGCCTGATCCGGCGCATAAGTTCAATGAACTCCTCGTTTATTCTCTGGCTTTCGGCCACATAACCAAGTTCATACCAGGTCTCGGCCACCTCCCTGGCCAGATCCAACCGGGCAGCCTCCAACTCGGCTTTTTTTTCCGCGGCCCTCCCGGCTACAGTGTCGGATCTGAGTTCCAGCTTGGACAACCAGGGCACGGTCTGCTCCACAAAAACCTGCTTCTGGGTCATGGGTTCCTGGTCAAAGGCAAAGCTGTCTGTAGGCAGGCTCTGGACGGCAAACCCGACTTTTGGATCCGGAAGCGCAGCTGCAGCCGGGATGCGCGTTTTGAGAGCTTCTGTCCGGGCAGCCTTGCTCCGGATGGAGCGATTGTTCTCCAGGGCCTCGTTTATGAGCTGCTCCAACTGCGGCGGTGCCCATATCGAATCTGTGGCATACCCAGAGGGGCAATGACCGGCGAGCCCGATGATAAGGACCACTAAAAAAGGTAGAAAATAATTCCTGGCCAAGGATAGATAAGGCATGGGTTTTCTCTTGGTAAAATGTTGTATCCGTTCAGCGCCGCCTCTGGCCGCAGACGCCCAGCTTGATCGAGGATGAAACGTAGAATCTGATTTGACGGTTTTACCAGAGGTTTCATACGAGGGGGCTGAATGCGTCCAAAATAGTTCCTCTCCGCAGTGAAAAGGGGTTAAGCTTCCAAAAAGGCTTCACAATCTGATTAATTTTCATACTTATTTAGTATAGTTTTTATTCGCATGGTACGCAACCCCTCACCCACCTTGGAGATGGAACTCATTCAAAAATCTTAAAAAAGCCCTCCATAGGCCGGGCAACAACCTCCATACTCCGCTGCTGAAAGAGCGGCCCTTTGGAGCAGGCGGAAAAACTTTCTTCAAAGGTTTTTCTCGAATCTTTTCGGTACAGGACTCAGGTGGGAATGGTATCGCCCCACTCCAGGCCCTTTGCCACCTCCCAGTCGCCGGGATCATAGGCCTTATCCAAAGACTGACACCGTTCTTTGTACCATTTGAAGGTATTCACCCGATTAAAGGACACGCACTGCTGAAGGATATCCACCAATGATCAACCGGTCCAGGCCGTTGGGCCAGGACAACGTAACTTCTCAATAAGTCCTGGCAGAGCTCATTGCAAGAGAGATTCTTCACTCGAAGACTCGTTCAGAATGACAACAAAGACAACAGATTATAATTTGTCATCCTGAATCTGCGAACGAAGGATCTCTCTGCCAGAACTTATTGAGAACAGACAGGACAACCACGATCGGGGTTTCAGTCATACCGGCCAAGCTGATTCCTTCTCCCATGAGTGCAAAGCCCCCGCCGGAGGTGGGAACCAGACTTCGTGCTCCGCAAAACGGGTATTTGAAAAGAGTAAGCAGGCGGTTGACAGTGGAAAGGATCGATTTTGAAGAAAAGCACAAACAGGAATACTAACTTGATATCATGAAGGTGTTTCGGCCAAGTGCGCTTCAGACCTACCCTCTGGGCACTTTGGTTTCTACAGATAAAGATTGACGGACTGAGTTACAATTTACATCTTCCTTAATAATTCCTTTATTTTACTTCTGGTCATGATCTTCTTCCAGTCCTTCCCCAGGGCGTTTTCCCACAGCGGTTCCAATACAAGGGAGATGTCGGCCATCTTGTCGAATTGCGCCTCACTGAGGTTTTCGGTCAGGTTCCGTGGAAGCGAGATATTGTTTTTATCCACCATTTCACGGAACTCGGCTACGTATTGCGGGTAATACTCATCCAGATGATTAAAAACCACTGAGTTGCACAAACCGTGACGTAGCTTCAATACGTAGGACAGTCCATAAGAAAGCGCGTGACAGACCCCGACCTGAGAATAGGCGATAGATAATCCGCCGAAAAGGGAGGCCATCATTAATTTGTCGTCTTTTTCCTCGCGATCGCCGCGCTCAAGAAATACTTGGCGGCATAAGTCGATTGATTTTTCGGCAAAGGATCTACTGAACTCATTCAAGAAAGTGCCCGTGAGTGACTCCGTGTTATGGATGTAACAATCCATGGCCGTATAAAATCTCTGTTCCTCAGGCGCATCTGTAATCAGGTCGGGATCTAAAACCACTTGATTGAAAACAGTATGGTCCGAATTGATGCCCAGCTTTTTGATGGGGCCGGTGAGTACGGTGGTTCTGGACACTTCAGCCCCTGTGCCGGACAGGGTTGGTATCCCCGCATGATAGACACCGGGGTTTTGTATTAAATCCCACCCCTGATAATCCGCTGCGGAACCTGGATTTGTTAGCATCAGGGAAACCGCCTTGGCCAGATCCATGGTGCTTCCGCCGCCGATGCCGATGATCCCGTCGGGTAACTGTTCCGAATGATTTTTAATGGATTGGGTCAGTTCGTCCACATAAGAAGTGGTGGGCTCAATGCTGACATCGGCGAAGATGATCCTGTCGTTTCCGCGCAGGGGAATTCGGTCTAAAAACAGATCGTGGTTTTGAAAAAAATGGTCCACGAGAAAAATCATTCCCTGGGATGGGGATGTCCTCTGCTGATTTAAAATTTCATCCACCTGAAGAAAGCTTCCGCGACCGAAAACCACTTTATCGACGAACTTAAAATTTCGAAACATGGCTTTACCCGAGTTGATTAATAAAATTGTTTGCCTTGATCAGGTCTTCTTCTGTATCGATTTCAATGCCCATGTAATCGGTGGTCAGAACTTTGATCTTCATGCCATGTTCCAGAAACCTTATCGGCTCCACTTTTTCGGCACGTTCATTGGGGGTGGGAGATGTCCGGCTGAACCGCAGCAGAGCTTCTTTTCTGAACGCGTAAACGCCAATATGTTCGTAATAATCCGGTTTTTCCGCATCCTGGCGGTGATACGGAATGGGCGAGCGGGAAAAATACAAAACAAAGTCGTTTACATCTTTTACGACCTTAACGAAGTCCGGGGCGTTGATTTCTTTTTGGGCATAGAGTCTTTGCACAAGGGTGGCAACATCCACCCGGTCATCCTCAAATGCAGCAATGAGTTTGTGGATCGGCTCGCGTTTGATGAAGGGCTCATCGCCCTGGATGTTTAGGATAATGTCGGCGGAGATATTTTCGGCGGCTTCCGCGATCCTGTCGGTACCGGTCTCATGTGACTTAACACTCATGAGTGCATTGCCGCCGTAACCTGCGATTTCGTCGTAAATGCCCTGATGATCCGTTACCACGTAAACAGCATCAAATAAATTCAGATTCATCGCCGCGTCGTAAGTACTTCGTATTACTGTTTTTCCCCCCAGCTTGGCCAGCATTTTTCCTGGAAAACGCGTGGATGCGAATCTTGCTGGTATCAGGGCAACCGTTTTCATGATGCTTAAAAAATCCCCTTCAGCACTTTATACATGTTCTCGCATCTTTTCTCCAATTCCGCTTCAGTCCATGCCAATTTGATCGGGATGGAAATGGTCCTGCTGATAATATCATCCGATTGGGGTAAATCCAGCTTGGTATAGTCCCGCATGTTGTCAAGGTGCATCTGGGGCACTGGCATGGCGGTGCACATCTGCTTGATGTGATGCCAGTTGCGGATGTAATGCCAGTTGTTGTCATACCAGTAAAAAGAACCATCCACCCCGGCCGAGGCAAGTGCAGAAGGGATTTTGCGGGCAATGTTTTCATCCGGCAACATAAAGTTGATAAATGAACAGGAATCCCCGGCAGCATCCGGGACTCTCCTGGGGATAATATCAGAAAATTCATTGATTACCGATGCAATTTGGGCATGATTTTGTTTTTGGATTTCGAGGATTTTGTTTAATTTTGAAAGTTGGGCCAGGCCGACGGCCGCATTCAGCTCACTGATACGAAAATTCAGGCCTAATATGTCATGCCCCTCCTTGCCCCTGTCATCTCCGATGTGGTCATGCCCATGGTCATGAAACGCATCAGCACGCTTGTAAATTTTCTCATCATCGGTGACCACGCATCCGCCTTCTCCGCAGGTGATGGTTTTTACGGAATCAAACGAAAAGCACCCGGCATTGCCCCAGGTTCCGGCATACTTGCCGTTTAAATGAGCGCCCGTGGCCTGGCAGGCATCCTCAATCAACATGATGCCATGCGTATCTGCGAATTGTTTGATCCTGTCAATCTGGGCCATGGACCCGCACATGTGAACTGGAAGAATGGCTTTTGTTTTTTTGGTAATACATTGGTCCAGTTTATCCGGATCAAGGCACAGGGTATCGTCTATTTCCCCAAAAACAGGAACCGCCCCAGCGGTGATGACTCCTTCAACGGTGGCCACAAAGGTAAAAGGCGGGATAATCACCTCGTCGCCGCAGCCCACCCCGCAGGCGGCAAGGGCGGTGCTGAGCGCGGCCATACCGCTTGATACCAGCAGGCAGTATTTCGAATGGACATAATCTGCAAATTCTTTTTCAAATGTTTTCGCTTTCCAGATATCTTTTCTGGCGGCGTCAAAACCGTATCTGAACAGCACGCCGGTATTGAGAACATCCATTACGCTTTGTTTTTCCTCATCACCGAATAATTCAAAGCCGGGCATCTGTTGCTCCTGATAAAAAATATTGGTTGGCAAATTGGAAAAGAGGCAATAAAATCTATTGGTTACACGGTGATATCGCATGCATCAGTCTGGATGTCAAGCTGCAACGTATGGCCAGCAAATAAAGACAAATATCTTTCATAGCTTTTTTCCCAAGCGCATTTCCACTCATTTCTCACTTCCGAAGGCTGTTCCGGGGCTTCAAAGCTCAATTGACCTTCGGTTTATGACATTGAGGGGTCCGTCCCTGCTGCCTGGCCTTTCGATACAGTCTTATTGCACGATCCATATGGCCTTCCAGGACTTGTATCCTGGAATGCTCCGAAGGGTGGGTGGACAAAAACTCCGGCGGCTTGCCGCCCTCGGTTTGGGCCATGTTCTGCCACAGGTCGATACTCTGGCGGGGGTCAAAGCCGGCCCTGGCCATGTACTCAAGACCGAGAATATCAGCCTCTTGCTCCTGGGACCGGCTGAAAGGAAGCAGGACCCCGACCTGGCTGCCAACTCCCAGCAGGGCCATAATCTGATTGCCGGCACCAGCCGACTTACCCTGGAGAAAGGCATCAACGACCCGCATCCCGGCTTTGGTGGCGAATTGGGTGGAAAGCCTGGCGTTGGGGTGGTCGGCGATGACATGAGCGATTTCATGCCCTACAACGACTGCCAGCTGGTTAGGGTTTTCAGCCACCTGTAGAAGTCCGCTGGAGATCCCGATGTACCCTCCAGGCAGAGCAAAGGCGTTCACAGTGTCGTCCTGATCATAGACGGTCACTTCCCATGTTTGATTGTCTGCGGATCCGGGCAAGGCTGATGTGACCTCCCGGACCACACAGTTCACATATCTGTTAACCGCAGCACTCTGCTCCACCTGCATCTCCCGGCCCATCTTCTCATAGGACACTTTGCCCATCCGAGCCAGCTGCTGGGATGAGAACAGCTGCAGCTGGCTGCGTCCGGTGGGCGAGGTGGCGCAGGCCCCAATGATCATCACGCAGGCCAGAGAGGCCACCCAGATCATCAATCGGTATCTCACAAAAGCTCCTTTATACTTGATCTCAGAGGGAAACAATACTCAAATCCTTTTCTCACCCCTCCGGCCATGAAGCCGGGCGGACCATAAGCCCACAACAAATGGCCTGCACTGCAGGCCATTTGTTGTGCGATTTTTTAGGCAAAATCCTCCATAGCCTGGGCAACAATCTCCATGCTCCCCTGCTGTTGAAGATGTGTCCATGACCAGTTGTGAAAGTCATTGAGATCCTGGATCAATCGATCCAGTGCCGGGAAGATACGGTCATTTTTAGTCGATCGCTCAATGAAGCGGTTTATGGATCAGTTAAAGGCATGGTTCGCTCATGACGGGCAAGCCAGCTTAGTAGGTGGTGTTCGGTCCTCTCCCACCTTTTGGAAAAGTAATCTCAGGTTTTTCTTGTATTTCTTTTTTGCATAGATCGCAAATGAGCCTGCCCTGCTTCTGTGTTAATTCCGATAAGGGGACAGAAATCAGCTTGTCACCCAGTCCGAGAAAGCCACCTACAGAGAGGATGACCTGGACTTCTTTTTGGCCTGTACTGACAAGAACTTCGGTCACCTGACCGATCTCTTGCTCTTGCTCGTTAATGATCGTTTGCCCCAGAAGATTCGTGACCTTATACTGTATAGCATTGCCCTGAGTGGAATTGTTTTGCTGAGCATTGATTGGTCCGGCAAGAATCAAGCAGAGAATCAATGGTAGACCAAAAGAAAAAATGAATCTTTTATTAATGAAACGTAAAGTTTCCAAATTCCATGGTTTCATACTGTGCCTCCTTTCAATGTCTTCAAGATCCTGGGCACTGCCCCGAAGTGATTTCAGATGGATCAGGCCTTGTCCGGATCTTCGTTTCAATGCTCTGTCACCGGGCCCATTTCCTTCAAGAGCTGGGCAACCTCATCCATGCTCAAATCATACCAATTCTGATAGGCATTGGCCACGGCAAAGGGACCTCCCTGCTGCACATGCAGGCTGTAAACAGCGTCAGCCTTCTTTTCCACCATACGCACGGAACGAAGGGGTGCGGTCGGAACAGCCACCACCACACTCTGCGCTCCCTGATGCCGGACGGCATCAATGGCCGCCAGCATGGTAAATCCGGAGGCCAAACCGTCGTCTGTGATACTGACATGCATGCCGGAGAGATCAGGCAGCGATCTGCTTCCTCGTAACATACGTTCCCGAGCTGCCAGCTCCTCTCTGACCTTGCTCATCTGTTTCTCAATCTGTTCCTGGGTCAGCCCCAGGCGATCAACCAATTCCTGGTTTAACAGAACATCTCCCCCGCTGGTCACAGCTCCGAATCCAGCTTCAGTATTTCCAGGAATCTGAATCTTTCGCACAATGAGACAATCAAAAGGAAGACCCAACCTTTTGCTCAACTCAATTCCCACTGGCACACCTCCAGCCGGTATGGCCAGGACGACCGTCCTGGCCATACCTTCGTACGTGGAGGACATAAACTCTCCCAGGGACTTGCCGGCATCAAATCTATCCTTGAAGACAGATTCCTTGTTCCATAATTGGGAATCAGCATACAAAGCAGCCATAGCAACCACTCCGAATATTAGGTTGACAGGAGCTCAGGAATTCAAAAATCACGGAACAAAGGTCTATGCCTCTATCGATATGACCAAACAGGGAGGCGGCAGACTCAAAGGATTGCTGAACAATTTGACCGGCAGTGCACGACTGGTTCCGGCATATAAAAAAAGAGCCCAAAAGGAGTCTTGAGACTCCTTTTGGGCTCTTTTTTTAGGCAAAATTCTCCATAGCCCGGGCAACAGCCTCCTTGCTTCTCTGCTGCTGAAAGAGCGGGCCTTTGGAAATGGCCGAAAAGTTCTGTTCAAAGCTTCTTTTGGAATCGTTCCTGTACAGGATACCGGTGGGAATGATGTCTCCCCATACCTGGCTCTTGGCCATGGCCGCTTCCCAGTCGCCGGGATCATAGGCCTCATCCAATGGCTGACAGCGTTCTTTGTACCACTTGAAGGTGTTCACGTGGTTAAAGGACACGCACTGCTGCAATATATCCACCAGGGCGAAACCGGGAAAATCGATGGCGGCCTGAATAAGCTCCACCAGCTGATCCTGAAGACCGGTGAAACCGCGGGCCACAAATCCGGCCTGCATAGCGATGGCCACGCTTAAGGGGTGGAACGGCTCCCGCTGCACGCCGTGAGGCTGAGCCTTGGTCACATGCCCTTCTCCGCTGGTTGGGCTGGCCTGTCCTTTGGTCAATCCGTAGATCTGGTTGTCATGGACCAGCATGGTCAGATTGACGTTTCGACGCAGGGCGGCCAGAAAATGGTTGCCTCCTTCCCCATACATACATCCGTCCCCGCTCTCGGCTATGACCGTCAAGTCCGGATTGGCCAGTCTGGCACCCGTGGCCACAGGCAGTGATCGTCCGTGCAACCCGTTGAACAGATGGCAGTTCATGTAGTGCGGCGCTTTGGCCGCCTGCCCGATTCCGGAGACAAACAGGACCTGATGGGGGGCGATATTCTTGCCGGCCAGGGCTTTCTTCACGCATGTGGAAATGGAAAAATTTCCGCAACCCGGACACCAGGCAGTCTCATACTGACCGAAATCTTCAATGGAAACCATATGTACCTCGTGCTGGTGGAATTTTTAGGATTGAAGCTGTCTAAGGATATCCGCCGAGGTCATGGGCAAACCGTCATAGCGAAGGACCTGGCCTTGGACCTGGAAACCCGTTTCCCGCCTGATCAACTTGGCCAGCTGTCCGGTTGCATTGCCCTCCACGCTGACCACCCTTCCAGCTCGGTCCAGATAGTCCTCGAAGTGTCCGGGATTCAGAGGCCAGACCTGGGAAAAGACCAAAGTGGCCACACTTTGTCCCTGATGCCTGAGGGCGGCCGCAGCCTCCAGGACAGGGCCCTGACTTGAGCCCCAGGTCATCAGGAGCAGCTCAGGATCATCATCTCCGGCATAGGCCGGGGGAATAATCTCCTGGATCATGCCTTCCAGCTTTTTCAACCTCTTATCTACCATACCCACCCTGATCTGATCATCTTCGGTGATATGTCCATCAGGAGTATGCTCATCGCTGTCAGCCACCACCAGATGTGTTTCGGTTCCGGGAATGAGTCTGGGCGATATGCCGCTCTCACTCCAGGCAAAGCGTTGATAGGATTCCGGGTCATCGCTTTGTGCGGCTGGGGCCTGAGGCGGGCTTATACTGGAGAGATCAAAGCGCTGCACAGCCCGGATGGAAGTGGCCAGATATTGATCGGTGAGCAAAATGATCGGGGTCTGATACCGCTCAGCCAAATCCAGGGCCTTGATGGTCAAATGAAAACACTCTTCCGTATTTCCCGGAGCCATGATGGCTCGGGGAAACTCGCCATGCCCGCTGGCCAGGGCCAGCTCTAGATCCCCCTGTTCCGTGCGGGTGGGCAGGCCTGTGGCCGGTCCGGGCCTTTGAGCCAGAACGACAACAATAGGAGTTTCGGTCATCCCGGCCAAGCTGATTCCTTCGCCCATCAGGGCAAATCCTCCGCCGGATGTGGGAACCAGGCTCCGTGCTCCGCAAAACGAAGCCCCCAGGGCCATATTGATAACCGCGATCTCGTCCTCGGCCTGTTCGCAGACCACCCCGTGTTCATCTGCGTACGATATGAGATTTAAGGCCACACTTGTGGCCGGGGTCATGGGGTAAAATGAACAAAAATCGACCCCTGCGGCCAAAGCGCCCAGGGCGATGGCTTCATTGCCGTTTATAGCCAGCCTGGACCGGGATGCATCTCTTTGGGGCAGGGGCTCAAAATCAAAAGACTGCCGGGAGGTCCACTGGATACCCTGATTGAGGGCCTTGATGTTTTTGGAAAGCATATCTTCGTGTTTTGGGCCCAGGGCATCCCGCACAACACCGGAAACCGTTTCTTCTTCCAGTCCGATTATGGCCGATATCACTCCCAGGCCGACCACATTCGCCACTATTTTGTCTGCTGCAAGCTCAGCATAGGGAACGCTGAGAACAGATTCGATTCCCGGATTATCCATGTCTTGTCCCATCAGAATCAGACTTCCCTCGGCCAGGGCATTTTTGTGCAGGTCCACGGTCTCCTGGGTGAATGCGACCAGGAGATCGACCTCCTCTGCCGGGCCGGCAAGGCTCTCTGTTCCGGTCAAGATGGAAAAATAATTGTGCCCTCCCCGAATCCTGGACATGGCGCTCTGGGTGGTCAGCACCTCGTAACCTGAACGGACCAGGGCCCTGGCCAGCATTTCACCCACAGTCTCCAAACCCTGTCCAGCCTCACCTCCAATTCGAATCAGCATTCTGCCTGTGCTCATGGGCGCTCCTGTTCAATTACCTTATCCCGTCTTATGCCAAATCATGCAAAAAAGCGTTATAAGCATCCGGAAGTTTTATCCATTGCATAATGTTCTTAATCTTCCTGTTTTCCAAGGTGACAAAATGGGTATTTTCCATCTTTGTCCCTCTGGTCAGCTTTGCCTCCAGCAAATCTGACATATTTTTTGGGCCAAAGCGCCCCAAAAACGTTTTGCCGGATTGATCAGTGAACAAATATATTTCGTTTTTTAAGTAACAGTACTACCCGTCTTTACATACGAAGTCCTTGGACTGGCTCAGGGTACCGCCAATACCCCGGAGGTTCCCCTGCCGGGGTATTATATGCCTGGCGTGTTTCGCTTTTCAGTGCGTCTACGCCTCCTGCGTCTGGGCCAGCGCCTTTTCCACCTCTTCCCGAATAATGTCTTCAATCCGTTTGGACTTGGATTTGCCGGCCACAATGAGGGAGACTGCTGCTGGGGAAACCTTGGCTTTTTCCGCGATCTTCTTTTGAGTGATTCCGGCCTTGGCCAGCATGTCACGTAGGCTGAACTCTTCGGTCTGACTCTCTGACATACTACACCTCCCATTCTTATTAGTTGAACAAGTTATTCATATCTGTAACTTATAAGACCATAAATGTCCAGCTTTTTGAATGAGTTTTCTTCCATTAGATTTAAAATTATACTAGAACTTGATATTTAGTTGATTTTCAGGAATGTGTGATGATAATTTGTTTATCATATGATATTTTCCCAAGTTCGGAGAATGAACGATACGGGGTAGCAAGCACCAGAAACCGACGAAGGAACGTTTTGAAGAATTTGTCGATTCCTTATTACTGACGGCGTCCCTCTTTGAAGAGGACGGAACAATGACTCCCATGTTGGTTACACTGGTTCAGAACGCTGCCTTGTTGCTGGCGATGATGGTCGTTTTCGATCTGCTCTCCAGCCGAAAGACTGTGCACGGCAAATGGCGGCGCCAGGTTCTAACGGGGGTGATTCTTGGCGGGCTCACCATCGGTCTCATGCTGGCCTCGTTCCGGCTCGAAACCGGCATTATCTTCGATACGCGCTCCGTGCTATTGTCCTCATCCGGACTCTTCTTCGGCCCGATTCCCACTGTTATCGCCATGGCCATGGGGGCGGCCTACCGGTTTTGGCAAGGCGGTACCGGCGTATGGGCAGGCATATGGGTTATCCTGACCACCGGAGGTATGGGCATCCTCTGGCGTCATTACCGGCAGGTGCGGCTGGCCGACATCTCGCTTCGAGAGTTTTACGGGTTCGGCATGGTGGTGCACCTGGTCATGCTGACCCTGATGCTGACGCTGCCCTGGGCGGACGCACGGCGAGTCCTTACCGCCATCAGCCTGCCGGACGGAATATCCTCATATAGGGGTGATCATGGTCTCTGGCGAGGATAGCCCCCAGGTAGCGGAACAGGCCCTGGAAATGGGCGTCTTTGGCTACATCATCAAGCCGTTTAAGGTCAATGAGATTATCATCAATATCTCCAGTGCCGTGCCCTGCGCAGGCAACAGCTGGAAGCTGAAAACCGGGCCAGGCAGGAGGATCTTGGGCAATTGGTCAATACCAGGACCACAGAACTGCAGCGGGCATTTCATGGCATCATCCAGGCCATTTCTCAGATCCGGAGTCAAGGGATCCCTATACCGCCGGTCATCAGCAAAGAGTCTCCGAGCTGGCCTTAGCCCTAAGCCACGAGCTGGACTGCCCTCCGGAACAGCGCACGGGTTTGTATTATGCTGGCATGATTCATGACCTGGGCAAGATTGCAAACTGTACGACCCAGACGTGGTTGATGCCTGTTTGCGACTCTTTCGAGATAAGGTTGACAGCCAATCTTTTCATGGGTGGGGATAGTTTCGATCCACCGGTCAATGCAGGTGAAGTCTATCCAGCCATGCTCCAGACCATTGAATAGGCCGAGCATTTGGTAACGCTGATCACCTACTTGACAATTGCCGATTCCTTTATTTTGCTTCTGACTCTTGACGGTGTGAGTATAGATTATGGTGGTGCACATCGCTGTGACCAATTTCTTTTGCAAATAAAAGTTATGAATCGAGGGAATTCAATGAAAAAGCAGAACTTCTCTGATCTGGAGCAAAGGATCAAAGAGCTCCATGAGGAGCTTGCCCGGTGCAAAGCTGCTTTGTCAGAGCTCAACAGCTACCAGGAGGCAGTGGAGAATCAGCCTGAGCTGATCTGTCGCTGGCTCCCGGATACAACTCTATTGTTTGTGAACAAGGCTTACGCTGAGTTTTTTGCCTTGTCCAGGTCTGAGCTTACAGGCTGCAAATGGATGGACTTTCTGCCTGAAGGCGAGAAAATAAAGGCCAGGCAATGGATTCAAGAGTTGAATGTAAGGCAGCCAGACTATTGCCATGAACACTATACTTTAAACTATTAAAGTATTTAAGCCTGCACGACCAGATGACAGGCCTGTACAACCGGGCTTATCTGGAAAATGAATTACAGCGGCTGCAAAACAGCAGAGATTTTCCCATCACTATTATCTGCATGGATCTGGATGGCCTGAAGCTGGTCAATGATACCCTGGGGCATGACCTTGGTGACTGGTATTTGAAAGCCTGTGCCCGGATATTGCAGGAATCTTTTCGGGCCTCGGATATTGTGGCCCGGGTTGGAGGGGATGAGTTTACTGCTTTGTTGCCCAGGACTGACGTTAGATCTGGCGAAAAGATCATCAGACGGATTCAGGAAAGGATTGAAAGCCATAACCTGGAACAAAAGCAAAAATTTCCTTTGAGTCTGTCCACAGGCCTGGCCTGTGCTGAAGACTCCAGCCAGGATTTGCCCCAGGTCTATACGCTGGCGGATGATTTCATGTATCGGGATAAGCTTAATAGAAATATAAATTCCCGGTCCCAGACCATGAGGGCCCTGATGGCTGCCCTGGAGGAGCGGGATTTTATCACCAGCGGTCATGCTTATAGATTGGAGGAAGTTTGCTACAGTGTGGGCCAGAAAAAAGGCCTGGCAGCACACCAGATTTCAGACCTGAACCTGCTGGCCCAGGTGCATGACCTAGGCAAGTTGGGCATTCCTGATTATATCCTGTTTAAGCCTGGTCCTTTGACTGAACTCGTCTTGTATACTTTTTATACAGGTGAGAAAATGTGGATATCGGCAAGCGGCCAGTTCTCATGTCAAGGTGTGAATCCATGTGCGGACGATTCGGAATTTAGGCCAAGCCCCAAGAGTTGCTGAACACTTTCAGCTCCAGAAGCCCCTGCCCTTCGCTCCCAGGTACAATATCGCCCCAGGAGCCGGCAGTGGACCCCAGAAAGCCATCCGAGAAAAGGTTGTGGTCTGTCTGGAGCGCGGCAAGAAGTTCAAGGTCCTGTCCAAATCTACGTCATCCCCCCGAAAAAGGAGGTCTCTGTCTACAACGGAGTCATCCAGCTCCTGAGCCCGGTGGACAAGGACTCCTCCCTGCCCATCGACTTCTTCTTCCGGTCCCTGGCTGCGGACAGAGACTCCAGGGCTGCGGCCGTGATCCTGTCCGGGACCGGGACGGACGGCACCGTAGGCCTCAAGGAGATCAAGAACTTCGAAGGGCTGGTCCTGGCCCAGGACCCGGAGACGGCCAAGTACGACGGCATGCCCAGGTCTGCCATATCCACGGGGCTGGTGGATCTTGTCCTGAGCGCTCTATATCTCCATTGATCATCCAAAGTTTCAGGCAGACTCCCTCTATGATTTTGGCCGGGAGTTTTTTGCTTATGGCGGGGAAACGCTTTTTTTGGATGAGGTCCACAAATACGAGAATTGGGCAAGCCACATCAAGGCTCTCTATGACTCCTGCCCTGGCCTGCAAATCATTTTCTCCGGATCGAGTATCTTGCAGCTTCATGAGCAGGACGTTGATCTGAGTCGGCGGGTTGTCCTGTATTCTCTGCACGGCCTCTCATTTCGGGAATTTCTTTTGTTTGAGTGTGGTTTATGTCTGCGGGCGGGATACAAAAAGCTCTCCAAACCTGATAAAATCTACTTAGAAAACTCAAACTTGGCCTATGCGTTATCCGGGAACATAAATAAAGGGACCCTTAGGGAAACCTTTTTGTAAATCAGGTCCAAAATGCCCTAATTCATGATCCAGGGATCTTGGAGTCTCCAATCGCTAGCAGCTACCCATGGCGACTTCCTGGTTCAGGACAGATACACTTTTGAGATTGGCGGCAAGAACAAAGGAGCACATCAAATACAAGATGTTCCCCAATCCTTTGTTGCCGCTGATGGCATAGAGGTTGGTTTTGGCCGCAAGGTTCCAATCTGGCTGTTTGTTTTTTTGTACTGAGAGTTGTCTTTTTGCAAATCCATAAAAATTTGAACGTATTGTGATGATTCCATAGCTCCTCCTTTTATGTAAGTTGACTTTGAGAACTAAGGCTGATACGAGTGTACATAATCTTACTGGCATTGTTCAGCTTTTGAAGATCATGGGACTATCCTCGATTTTGGCACGTTAGGCCTTATACCTTGAACTCTGTCATAAAAGACAAAATTTTTTGAACCACGAAGGCACCCCAAGTGAAATGCGCTTCGCTATCCTTCGGAATTTCACGGGGCAGGCAAAGTACACGAAGGTAAGGTAAGAAATTGCAATCCCTTCCGGGATAGGCCTTACGCCGCCAGGCGTGGAGGCCTTTTCCCCGGCGTCCAACCCGCCGGGGAAAAAAGAAAATCCTCTTCTTCTTGCCTTTGCGTCTCTTCCTTTGTGTCCTTCTTCGTGCCTTTGTGGTTCAACTTTCTTGGGTTGCGGGCGTAGCCCTGATCGCGCTCAGATCAAGGAGGATTGGATCAAGGGAGTTATAGAGGAGCCCGAAAAAACTGAAGTACAATCCGATGGAAGGAGAGGAGTAAGCTATGAGAGTTAAATATTTTTCAGATACGGATACAGCTCATATAGAATTTAGAGACAAAGCTGTCCAGGAGACAAAAGAAATAAACGAAAATATTTATGTAGATATTGATGGGCAAGGGAATATCGTCAGCATGACTATCGAGCATGCAAAAGATAATGCCGGTCTTTGGGAATTTTCATACCAGGACATGTCTCGTCAAACAGCATAGAGATGCCGAACTATTTTCTGAACCAGATCTGCGTTTCCCTCCGCAAAAATTAATCAATCCTTTTGAGGTTCACTGACTCCACTGCTCAAACCGCATGTGTTGATTTCTCTCCCGATTGACAGCTACCGAAATCATCTGCGAATTAAGGAGTAGAATATCACTGGCATTGTTCACTTTTCGGCAATCACCGGACTATCCTTGGATTTGGCACGTATTCTTGTGCAAGTATTCACCCCTAATTCCAAAGTTCAGGGAGGCTTTCCCAGAGAGGCGTTGAACAACCCTTTTCACTTACAATTGGTGATAAACATGTATTGGTACTGATACAAAAAGTGTCAGACAGCCGAATAAGGCTTTCAGCACCCCGCTGGGAAAGGCGTCCTGAACGGATACCCATCCGGTTATGCGCGGCGTTCGTTTTTTTTATTTGACTGGAGTTGACAATGCCTGAAATAAGCCGATTTTATGGTATAATAGTGGCTATGTTTTTCGGTGATCACAATCCACCTCATTTTCATGCCCGGTATGACGCCGAAAAAGTAGCCATAGAAATTGAAACCCTTCGTATACCTTGAAGGGCGCCTTTTACCCCGTGCATTGGGTCTTGTCATTGAATGGGCCGCTCAGCACAAGAATGAGTTGTTGGAAAACTGGGAATTAGCGAAAAACAACCAAGCACCAAGAAAATTTGAGCCTTTAAAATATGGAGGTGTATGCCATGCTGAAAGATGTAGTTTCCGCTGTTTATAAAGGCGGCTATAAGATAGAGGTGACCTTTGAAGACGGCGTCACAGGGATTGTGCATTTTTCCAAGTATTTAAACCAAGGGGGTGTTTTTGAAAAATTTAAGGATATAGAATTTTTCAAAAATTTCAGCATTAATAAAGAACTCGGGGTACTGACATGGGGCGATGAAGAAGTGGATATTGCCCCGGAAACACTTTATGCCGAAGCTACGAATACCCCACTGCCAGAGTGGATGACTACTCCGCAAAAGGACTCTTCGGAGAACCTGTCTCTTCAGTCGACCTCGTAAACACGACGGCTGAGCTTTTTGTTATGGTACAGAAAAATAGCCAATCGGATTAGCGGACGATTCGGCCTTTGGGCCACCCCCAAACAGGTAGCTGACCACTTTCAGCTCCAGGAGCCCCTGCCCTTCACCCCCAGGTACAACATCGTCCCCGATCTCAGGAAATCCGGGCTGTGGGCCAGACCAGGGAGGGCATCCAAAAGGCGGCCTAGCTGCGCTGGGGACTTGTGCCCCACCGGGCCAAGGATGCGGGCTTTTTTGCTTTAGCCGGGCTCTGGGAGCACTGGCAGGATGTGGAAGCGGGGAAAAAGATTGATTCCTGCACAGTTATTACCACCCGGGCCAACGAGGAGGTAGCCGAGCTTCACGACCGGATGCCGGTGATCATCGGGAAAGAGGACTTTGATTTGTGGCTGGAAGTGAATAGTCCAAGAAATGACTCTGAGGAGGTGATCAAGAGAATTTAACTCAGGCGGTGTAATTGATCTCCTCGTTAGACATCAATGCCTTCCCACAGCTCTGAGATAGGCATAGTATTTCCAGCCTTCATATCCTGAACTCCCCGATAAAAGCTCTCATCAGCAGCTTTAAGCCCGACACCATGACGAAAACCCCGAACCACCTCCAATAACGCAGGCAGGTACTCATCGGGTGTTGTCTGGATTTCATTGTAAATTTGTTCAATACACGAAGATCTTTCTGTAGTCATAATAGGCACCTAAATGTGTTTACTCTTGATTGTCACAATCAGCCAGCCTCTGTCAGGTTAAACTCAATTCTCGGCTTTTGCCAGACAAAGGAAGAGTAATATGACCCGAGAACCAGCGTCAAGTGACAGAGAAAGATGAGAATGGGGATAGGTTGGTTTTAACTTTTTGAATGCCTTCGGCTAGCCTGGATTTCCGCGTTAGTTTTTCCGACTAACACCGCGAGGGTTATTTAAGATTAATATTCAGGGTTCGATTGTCCAGCCATGGGACGGTCATTTCCAGATCTTTAAAGCCGGATGCTATGAGCAAAGGATTGATCCCCCTCCGAGACAGGTGGACATTGATCCTGTCAGTGCTGAGTTGGACCTGTGCCGGGGTATCCACCAGATCTCAAAAAATGTGTCTGGACTTGGCCACCTCATAACCTCGACCCACGTCCTGGCCCAAAGGGGAGCAGATTATATTCAAGAAATTCAAACATTGCGCGGCTTAATTCCCATATGCGCTCAATGCAAGAAAATCAGAGATTCGAAAGGATATTGGCTTAAGGTTGAGAAATATATCTCGCAGCATACGCAAGCAAAGTTCACACATGCATTGTGTCCGGAATGTTATCAAGCCTATATTTTCGGTCTGGACAAGATCAACCATGGCGGCCTGGCTCCGAGACGGCCTATATGGTCAGGGGCGGGCCGGGGACTGGCAAGACCACATTGAGACAACGAGATGCCTATGACTAATGACCATTTCAATGGTCATTAGTCATAGGCATTGTGTCACCTTAGAAGGCTCTCTTCATCCAACCGCTTTGCTTGTCGATTAGTAACTTTTCCACCAGAGAACCGTCTTGGGTCACGATTGTGGCTTCATAGGTTCCATCCTGTTCAGTCACTTGCCCTATTTTCAGATTCGGATTTCCGGCCGCATAGTTTTGGGCCAGATTCCGGGCGGTAGACTTATCCAAGGGCTGCATCTGCTGCGGTCCGGCATTTGGGCCGTACTGCCCGCGGCCCCACTGCCCGTGCATCATGCCCGGACCCATGCCTCTGCCGTGCCAGCCCTGCATCTTGCCCTGCCCTTGTCCATGCATCATGCCGGGGCCCATGCCTTGGCCGGCCCAGGGGCAGTGCCAGCCCTGGCCTTGGCCGTATCCTTGTCCTGGGTTGATCCCTTGTTGTTGGGCCAGGACCATGCCTGCTGATACCATGACCACCAATGCTACTGCTGCTGCCAAGAATGTCTTTCTCATCACGTTTCCTCCCATCAATATGGTTCAAAGCTCAAGGTTCACGGTTATAAGATTCAAAGCTCGGTTACCTGCAATACCCATTGCCCCCATGACCGTAAGCATACCCTGGATTGTGGCCTCTGTTGCCATAACCTCGGGCATTGCTATCATGGGCTTGCTGTCCGAATCCACGAGCCTGATACGCATTGTGGCTTCCCTGTTGGTGCATGGTACCGGTCCTCATGGCTTGACTCTGTCTGGGTTGGTCCTGATGCCAACCTTGTTGATGGACTCCACTACCCTGCATGGCACCATTCATTTGGCCATAGCCTTGGTGCTGGTTTCCGTTCCAGGCCAGGGCTTGAGTGACGATGAACCCACTGACTATAAATACGCCGATTGCAATCAATGCATTTCTCATGATGAGACCTCCTGTTGTTTTATTGGTTTTGATTTGTATGAAGCAATCAGTGTGCCAGACTGTGATACTGTGATAACATGTTGTAATAAATGAACTATAGAATGAAATTCAGACTTGGGCAGGCCCTTTTCCTATTAAAAAAGTATAGTTTTTATACGATTCATAAATCGTCTTGTATACTTTTTATACAGGTGAGAAGATGTAGATATCGGCAAGCGGCCAGTTCTCATGACAAGGTGTGAATCCATGTGCGGACGATTCGGCCTACAAGGGGAGCAGATAGCGGGGAGCAGATAGGGACAGACACTTTCTTGACGTTCTATAAAATTGGTCTTTCCACAGGTTATGGTGTTGTCCAGCTCCGCAGGCCGCAGACTCGGGCGGCTGCGGCCCTCAGACTGCAGCCTGCTCCGCTTTAGCTTGTGGCTGATCATAGGTCGAGGAAGAAAAGAGAATAAGGTGCAGCTACAGCCCTTCGAGACTGTCACCGGCCGGCATCATATAACTTTGGATTGTGTCCGGCCGGTGCAGACTTTCCGGGCTTTCGTTGTTTGTCAGTACATTTTTTCCCGTCCGGCCATCTCCCAGATGAATTCCTTGACCCGCCCTGCCTGTGCCTGCCTTCCGCTCCAGTGCTTCGCCTAAGAGGGCTCCGCATTCCTCCGCTCCAGGCCCTGTTCATGCAGTATTCCCACCCACCTCCTCCAGGAAAAAACAAAATCCAAAAAGCGAAGATTGGTGCGTAGCGCTCACGCGCACAGCGCGGATTTACATCCCGAATGGGCAAAGTCTTTCTCTTCCGGAATTCTGGCCACCCTGTGGAATTGAAAGAAACCTCTGCAAAAGACTACAAATAAGGAGGTTTCGCGTCAATTTTTAAGCTCATCAAGCCAAGGAGGTGGTTATGTTCGCGGTTTCTCATCTTCCCCGGATGTGCTGCGGGTGTTTGTGGAGTCGAGTCGGGCGCAGGCATCTGGCTCACCGGGCTTCGGCTCGGACTTGTTGCTTTTTTGTTTTTGTTTGTTTAGAATTGCATAAACAGGAGGTGGTTATGTCTTCTCAAGATTTCGATGCTGTTATGCGCAGGATAATGCAGGCTGGGGGAATCAATTCTCAGTCTGAGCTGGCTGATATGCTCAACGTAAACCGCTCAGCCGTTACTCTGGCTAAACAACGAGGCAAGGTCCCGAAGAGATGGATTGCCAAGCTCTCCGAGCTTTTGGACTTGGATCCGGACTGGCTCAGGGAGGGCCGGAGCAGCCTGGAAAGATTCGTTGAAGTCCCTGTGGTCACCGCCAGGCTGGGGGCCGGGGGCGGTTCTCATATGGTGGAGGCTGATGTGCAGGGACATATAGCCTTTCGCAGCTCCTGGCTGCACCAAAAGGGCCATCCCAGGGACATGGTCCTGATGCAGGTCATCGGGGACAGTATGGAGCCCGGAATCCGCGAAGGAGACTATGTGCTTATCGACCAGTCCAAGCAGGAGATCTATCCCGGCGGGGTCTACGCTTTGGGCCTGGAAGATGCCATTATGATCAAGCAGCTGGACAAGCGCCCTCACGAGCTGGTCATTATAAGCGCCAACACCAAATACTCGCCCATCACTTTGCGCGGGGACGAGCTGGAAACCGTGCGCATAATCGGCCGAGTGCTCGGAATCTGGCGGGATTTCGGCTGGGAAATCATGTTCCCTGCCAGAGATCAATGAACTTTGAGGGTTCGCATTCAGATTTTATGGCTTGCACCGGGCTTTCCGCTGCCGGGGGAGATTTCCGGGGCACTCGCCTGAGCCTGGATTCCCTGATCCGCACAAACCCGGCTTCCACATACTTCCTGCGGGCTGAGGAAGGTTCCAGCCTGGGAGGGTGGTATATCCATCCCATGGAAATCCTGGTGGTGGACCGGGCCGCGGACATTGCCAACAGATGCACAATCAAGGCCAGCCGGTAATAACCGCCTGTCTTGATCGGCTTTGTGGTGGCCGGTGTTTGAGATTCCTCCCATCGGAGGATTATAAGCCTGGCGTGTTTCGCTGTGCGGTGAGCCTACGCTCCCCGCCCCTTGGCCAGCATGTCGCGTAGGCTGAGCTCTTCGATCTGACTCTCGGGCATACTACTCCTCCCATTCTTATAAGTTGATCAACTGAATATGCCTATAACTTATAAGAGAACAAATGTTCTGCTTTTAAAATGAGTTTTCTTCCGCTAGCCATTGAAGTTATGAGGGGAACTTGACATTTAATTGAATTTCAGGAATGATGAAATTTAATTTATTTATTGCTATAGCATTCTCGAATTGGTGCACATTCCACGCAAAATGCCCAGCCAGTACACGCGATGGTGGCCAGCCAGTACACGGCATGATGGAAGTCCAAGATATGAGATCCTGATAGATTCAAGATGAGTGGTACAGACTTGAGGGGCGTTGATCAGTACGACATTAAGGAAGACTACTTTAAGCATTTTTCAGTTATTGACACTATGGAACTTGAGAAGCCTATGGCACGTTATTCTTGGATTACCTTTTATTAACTATTCATCATTACCTTGGTTCGACCAATAATCAAGAACTGTATGGCGCAATTATCGTTACCAGTTGATAACCTAAGATAACCTAACCGACTGCCGCCTGGACCCACGCCGTGGATGAAAGAACAGTGTTAGGCCTTTCAAACATTCGCCTCCAGCCCAAATAGTTGGGCAAGTACTTAGTTGCTACACCGTGAAAACGTTTAATCCATTCCTTCAGCCGGCTGTGATAGGCATTGACGTTTTGAATATGAAAAACTGGATTCTGTTCATGAACATGCTTACTGGGTGCAATGATTCTGTATTCAATCTTTTGAGCATTAACAAATCCCCATAGTGCATTGCCCCCATCAATACACAAGATGTTGTCGCTCCCGACTTTACCGAAGAGAACTTGCGTAATAGAGGCGGTTGTCTGGTCTGTAAGTACGGCATCAATTATGGCTCCTACCCTGTCTCGGGCTATAAGAACGGAAACCTGTTCACGGGAAAGTCCGGGAGATTTGGCCTTTCCACCACGTTTTCTGGATGGTCTGGTTAAATTTCGTTGACCTTTGAAAGACTCAAGAAAGTAAGTTTCATCAGCTTCGGCAATTCCATCAAGCTTGCTTGCGCTGTCTTGTTGAATAGGTGCAAGGAATCGATGCCGCCACCGAAAAGCTGTGGATATAGCAACCGTGCATCTTTCGGCAGTATTTTTGATGCTTATAGATTCCTTGAGAGCGATTGCCATATTTAACCATTGTTCTTTTTTACGAAGATGGGCCAATGATGTACCTGTAAGCGAATTGAATGTACGATTACAATCCATACACATGAATCTTTGTAATCCAGACTGTATTCCCCATTTTTTAACTTTTATTGATTTACAATGTTTACATTTAAGATCTGACAAGATGCGACTATCTATTATAGACACTAATTTCTTAAACGAATCAATTTCATCAATTGCTTTCTTGATTTCTTCTTTCTGTTCAGGTGTCAGATCATCGATCATGGCCAATAAAGTTTGGAAAATTGATTTATCCATGGTGCTCTCCTTTTAATTGCAGTATACTGAATTTCTCGGAGGAAAGCAACTACTAATGAGAATTAAGCCATCAAAGTAGAAATAGAGGTGTTTGCACCGTGTTTGATAACTCTTCAACTGAGGATATCCGGAGTTACTACAAAATTGGGCACGATAGGAATGAGCTGACTCCAGACAGGACCATACGCCGATCAATCCATTTTCAATATGCTCTTCTCGTTGTCTTTCACGAGCTAATTCTTCTTTGCGGATTTTCCAAGTATTGATGTGGGTAACCCCATGTCCGCAATGTGTTTTGGCATACTGTTCAGCAGCTTGATTCAAGGAAGCACTCTGATCAGTCATCCATTGTTTATAGTTTTTATTGAGAATGCCTTTCGCAGCACAAAATTTCATGACTTCTTTGGCAGACATCAGTGGTCGAATAAGGCCTTTGAAAACGATACGATCAAAACCCGAGATGCTGCCCTTGACTAAGCTTGAAAACCTTTGAATAATTTTATCCATAAGTCACCTCCTGTGATTTTGGTTGGTGGATACAACCTATCTTTACACAAGAGGTGACTTATTGTCATTTCAGAACTTTGGGTTGCGGGCGTAGCTCGCTTTAGAAGATTCAGGTATGCATATTTTTTTGAAAGGAACAGCATGATACAGATGAAGCTCAGCTCCCTCCTGATGACTATTCTTAGCGCAATCTTTCTGGTGGCCGGAGTGATTCTGATTGTTCTGGTGAACTTTTCGATGCGCCAGCAAGCCCTGGAGGAGGCCCAAAGCAAGGCCAGAATCATCCTGGATCGCAACCTGGCCACCCACACCTACTTCACCCATCAGCTCAAACCCAGTGTTTTTGAGCTGGCCGGGGAACCGAAGTCAGAGGTCCCCTTTGATCCGGTCTGGATGTCCTCCACCTATGCCGTGCGGGAGATTGACGATTACTTTCAGGAGCTCTCCGAGAGCGGATATTATTACAAGGAATGCGCCATCAATGCCCGCAGCCCGGCCAATGAGGCCGATGCCTTTGAAAAGAAATTTATCCGAGAGTTGAATAAGGATCCTGATCTGATTGAAAAAACAGCTATTCGGACCATGAACGAGCATTCCTATTTCCAGGTTCTGCGCAAAAGCGAGACCATGGAACAAACCTGCCTGACCTGTCACAGTAAGCCGGAGATGGCCCCGGAGGGGCTGGTCCAGAAGTACGGGGCAAGGCGCAGCTTTGGGCGGGAAGAAGGGGAGGTGATCTCGGCCATCTCCATCCGCATCCCCCTGGAACAAGCCTACTCCCAGGCCAATGCCTTCTCCATGCAGCTCTCGGCCATGCTCCTTGTTCTGCTGGGGATCCTCTACGCCATACTCATCCTTATCCACAAGCGCCTTGTCCATTCCCCTCTGGCCGCACTGCAAAGGCAGGCCCAAGGGATTACCGAAGATCCGGGGATGCTGGGAACCAAGGTCAACCCCCCGGCAATACGGGAGTTTAGCAATTTGGCGGAACAGTTCAACACCATGTCTTCACGTCTGAAAAAGAGCATGGACCATTTGGAAGACCAGGTACAGGTGCGTACCGGAGAACTGCAAAGAACCAATGAGCAATTGGAACGGGAAGTTGAACAGAAAACAGAGGCTGAAGCGGCCTTGATCCAGGAACGCAACCGCCTGCAGGAAGTCCTGGATGAGGTCAAGACCCTGCGAGGGCTCATCCCCATCTGCGCCCACTGTAAAAAGGTCCGGAACGATCAAGGAATTTGGAACCAGATCGAATCATACATGCGCGAACATACCGAAGCTCGGTTCACCCACGGGCTGTGCCCGGAATGTGAGGCTTTGCTCTATCCGGATCAGGATGAAGATTAAGGGGGGTTGGATTGACGATTGGCAAAAGCACATAGTCAATCGAACAGATCAAAGGATGGTTATGGAAAACAGGAAGATCCTCATTGTGGACGATGAATCGCCTATATTGCGCTTGCTGGAGCGGACGGTGGAAAAGATCGGCTGTCAAACAGTATGCGCCCTCAGTGCAGAAGAGGCCAGGACGGCCATTGCAGCTCAGAGCTTCGACCTCCTGCTCTGTGATCTGTATCTGCCCGGAGAGTCGGGTATGGAGCTGGTCCGATGGGTCCGGGCGGAATATCCTCATATAGGGGTGATCATGGTTTCTGGCGAGGATAGCCCCCAGGTAGCGGAACAGGCCCTGGAAATGGGCGTCTTTGGCTACATCATCAAGCCGTTTAAGGCCAATGAGATTATCATCAATATCTCCAGTGCCCTGCGCAGGCAACAGCTGGAAGCTGAAAACCGGGCCAGGCAGGAGGATCTTGGGCAATTGGTCAATACCAGGACCACAGAATTACAGCGGGCATTTCATGGCATCATCCAGGCCATTTCTCAGATCCTGGAGTCAAGGGATCCCTATACCGCCGGTCATCAGCAAAGAGTCTCCGAGTTGGCCTTAGCCCTAAGCCACGAGCTGGACTGCCCTCCGGAACAGCGCACGGGTTTGTATTATGCCGGCATGATTCATGACCTGGGCAAGATCGCGATCCCATCGGAGATCCTGAGTAAACCCACCCGCCTGACTCATCTCGAATTTGGCTTGATCAAGGGGCACTCCCAGGCCGGCTATAATATGCTCAAGGACATCACGTTTCCCTGGCCCATAGCTGAGATAATACTTCAGCACCATGAACGTATTGACGGCTCAGGCTACCCCCAGGGACTCCAGAGTGAAGACATCCTTTTTGAGGCCAAGATCTTGGCTGTAGCCGATGTGGTCGAGGCCATGACCTCTCATCGGCCTTATCGGCCTGGATTGGGGATTGAGGCTGCTCTGGAGGAGATCGAACAGGGGCGGGGCACACTGTACGACCCAGACGTGGTTGATGCCTGTTTGGGCCTCTTTCGAGACAAGGGTGACGGCCAATCTCCTCATGGGTGGGGAGAGTTTCGATCCACCGGTCAATGCAGGTGAAGTCTATCCAGCCATGCTTCAGGCCATTGAATAGGCCGAGCATTTGGTAACGCTGATCACCTACTTGGCAATTGCCGATTCCTTTATTTTGCTTCTGACTCTTGACGGTGTGAGTATAGATCATGGTGGTGCACATCGCTGTGACCAATTTCTTTTGCAAATAAAAGTTATGAATCGAGGGAATTCAATGAAAAAGCAGAACTTCTCTGATCTGGAGCAAACGATCAAAGAGCTCCAGGAGGAACTTGCCCGGTGCAAAGTTGTTTTGTCAGAGCTCAACAGCTACCAGGAGGCAGTGGAGAATCAGCCTGAGCTGATCTGCCGCTGGCTCCCGGATACAACTCTATTATTTGTGAATAAGGCTTATGCTGAGTTTTTTGCCTTGTCCAGGTCTGAGCTTACAGGCTGCAAATGGATGGACTTTCTGCCTGAAGAAGAGAAAATAAAGGCCAGGCAATGGATTCAAGAGTTGAATGTAAAGCAACCAGACTATTGCTATGAATACTATACTTTAAACAATGAAGATCAAAAACTCTGGCTGTCCTGGATAAACAAGGCATTTTTTGATGAACACGGGAACTTGAATTATGTCCTGAGTGTAGGCCGGGATATTACAGAACGTAAAAAGGCTGAAGCAGGGCTGCACCAGGCCCTGCAATCAGCCCGGGCCACAGAAAGCCAGCTTAGGGCCATTCTTGAGGCCTCCAGAACTATTCTGACCATTGATGATTTTTCTGCGGCAGCAAGAAAGATCTTTGACAATGCCTCAGGGCTTATCGGCTCCACTGCTGGCTACGTAGCCCTTTTATCCAGTGATGGACAGGAAAACGAACTGCTCTTTCTGGAATCAGGCGGCCGACCCTGTAAAGTGAATCCTGAGCTGCCCATGCCTATTCGAGGTCTGCGGGCTGAATCCTACAGATCAAATGCGGTTGTTTACGAAAATGACTTTATGCATAGCCGTTGGATCCAGTATATGCCCCAGGGTCATGTCAGGTTGGACAATATCATGTTTGCTCCGTTGGTGATAGATGAGAAGACAGTGGGCATAATTGGGCTGGCCAACAAGCCCGGGGGTTTTGACAGTCAGGACGCAGAACTGGCCATGGCCTTTGGAGATCTGGCAGCACTGTCTTTGCGCAATGCCAGGACGTTGGAAGAACTGCAACGGCTTTCCAGAACTGATGCGCTTACTGGTTGTTTCAACAGACGGAAGTTCCTTGAGTGTCTGGATTACGAGTGTAAGCGTATTGAACGCTTACAGACCAGCCTGACCCTGATCATGTTTGATATCGATAACTTTAAACATATCAATGATACTTATGGACACGAAGCAGGGGATCTTGTCCTGCAGAGCTTGGCTGCAATAGTCAGTGCTCACATCCGGGAGGTGGATATCCTGTGCAGATGGGGAGGGGAAGAATTTCTGATCCTGGCCCCGGATACTGATGCGCAAAACGCGCAGGTCATGGTGGAAAGGATCAGAAAAACTGTAGCTGAACATGTATTTTCCCAGGACTTTGAGATTACAGTCAGTTTTGGCCTGGTTCAGTACAAGAAAGGGGAGGAGTCCCTGGATGATCTGATCAATCGGGCTGATCAATGTATGTATCTGGCCAAAGAAAAGGGACGCAACCGGGTGGAAATGTGCTGACCGCTCAGAACATGTAAGATCCAGGCCTGCTCCCGGGATTGTGCACATGCTCGACGTGGATGTATTGCCGGGCTGTTCCAGCTTTCTCTTCTAATGTACGATGGCCAACCCGTACAACACGCACGCGGTAACAGAGGACTGCATGGATTTTGACTTGAGCCATTACCAACAAAGCGATCTTTTTGATGCCGTTACCGATTTAATGGCTGTTTTGGATCTGGAATTGCGGATACAGTGGGCTAATCGAGCAGCAGGAGAATCAGTGGGCGAGGATCCTGAGAACATGCTTGGACGGTACTGCTACCAGGTATGGCTTGGCAGAGACACCCCCTGCGAGCAATGTCCCGTCCAAGTCACCATACGAACGGGCAGGCAGCACAAGGGCGAAGTAAAATCTCCAGATGGCGCAGTAGTCCAAGACCACAAGCTGTAAGGCCAAGATATTTTCAGACGTGACATTCTTGAGATCCCAACCAGCAAAATGCTCAGAGAATTTTCCTATAGGGTAATACGGTAATGAAGAATCTGTTCTACCTGACGTCCATCACCCTGGCGGAGGCCTCCATCGGAGTATTTGTAAAGCTGTCGGGAGATGCCATACCGGTCTTTACTTTAAACTGCTACCGAGTGGGGTTTGCTTTTTTGTTTTTGCTGGCGACTGTTCCTTTCATCAAGCGCAATTTCTGGGAAATGGACCAGGATGACATCAAGCCGTTATTCTTTATCGGTCTGTTCATTGCCATGCAGATCAGCCTGTTCAATGTGGCCATGACCCTTGCGCCCATTGCAAACGTGGTAATTTTTTGGAGTGTGGCCCCTCTTTTCGTCTTTGTTTTCTCCTGGTTTTTCCTTAAAGAAAAGGCCCGAAAAACCCACATCTTGATTTTCATCATCGCCTTGGTCGGCATTTTTATCGCCAAACCTTTAAAAGGGACGGCCTACTTAGGCAATGTCATCGCTCTGTGCTCCGGACTGACCTATGCGGCCATGATCACCTACATGCGGCATGAAGGGCGCGATGAATCCCCCAGCATGGTGGTGTGGTACATGGGAGTCGCCACTCTTCTGCTCTCACCGGCCCTGTTTATTTTCGGGCCAGGAGAAGTATTTCTGATGCAAAGCTACCCTGCCTTAGGTATCAAACTTCCCATTATGTTATGGGTGATGTGCTTGGGCGCTTTTTCCACCGGTGTAGCCTATCTATTCATCTCGTTGGTGCTGCAGAACATCTCAGCCAATGTGTATTCTCTGGTGGATATTATTGTTTCGCCGGTTGTCGCCGCTGCTTTCGGCTACCTGGTATTTAATGAGGTCCCATCCCCAAACCTCATCTACGGCGGGATCTTGTTGTTAGCGGCAGGTTTCTGGCTGACCTGGGACATGCAGAATCGGGAACGGAGGACCGAATTCCGGGGAGAGCATTAAGTATATCATTGCCAGCAGAGACTGACCGGCTTCGCTGGTCGGCAGACTACCTCAAGGGCATTCTGGACAAACTGGATATTGCATGATTGAGCCCATGCATATCCGTTTATCCCATTGACTTTTATAATAAATGTATTCAAAAATCATGGCAGGATGTAGCTAACCTGTGCCGTCATGCTTTTCATTGTGCAATGATGAACTTGCTTACCAACAATTCTTTCTACCGCCATGACCATTCCAATGATTACCTGAGCCATACAATGGCCTGGTTGCAGACGGCACCCTGAGCCAGGAAGAAGCCGACCAGCACCCCATGCGAAACGTACTTGATCAATGTGTGTTGGGTGTGGCAACTTGAAATCAGATAGCGGCAGGTTCAAGATCATGGCCGGAGATAGGCTTCTGCTATGCTCTGACGGTTTAAGCAAGGATGAAACGTGTGTTGATATTTTATGGCAAGGAAGGTATTAACTATGTTCAGACTTCACGGTGAATACCCATTCATATTTATAAGTACTTAGAATTGTTATACAATAACCTTCTCAATAAAAACTGTGCACGACCGATGCATCAAATTGATAACATACTGATATAATTGGTAAAATAATTTATAAAATAACTAAAGATAAGTCTTGATTTTCCAAAGTTTTTCTGCTATCTTCTTCCCATGAGCCCAACATGCCGGAAAATCGAAAACTTTCTCGTCGGCTCCGAGTACGACCACAAAGGAAGACATATCATAACCGTCTTCTTAAACGCCATGCCCGTGACCCGTTTTGATGCCGACGAAAACGCGGAAAGAAGACAGGCTGCTATTCAGCTCGTTGAACTTGGACTCTGTACCAAAACCATTGCCGGCGAAATCTGTGGCTTCCATCGAAATACCGTCGCCGACCTTTTGAAAACAAAAGAACTTTTAGGCCTGGAGGCGGTGCTCCTCGAAAATCGGGGCAGAAAAGAACCTGTCAAATATATCAATGAGATCCAGGGACATATACGAAAGCTTCAAGAAGAACATCCGGACTGGTCGGATCAAAAAATCGCCAATCAGGCTGGGAAAGATTTGGGCATGGAGGTCTCCAGGAATGCCGTGGCCCGGATACGAATCAAGCATGAACCTCCAAAACCTAAACCGCCCGACAAACAAGAACTCCTGGATATGGCCAAGATTGCCGAGGAGACAGCAAAAGAGCACAGTCCACAGCAGCAGCTCAAACTTCCCTTTAAACTTGATCCCGAACTGAAGCAAAAGCAAGAAGAATTAGCCGAAACAAAATCCCCTGAGGCCAAGACCAAGGCTGAAGAAGAGCTCATAGCCAAGCTCAAGCAGGGAGAACGGCTTCCCTTTGCCGGGGAGCTCATGCACCATCTCTTTCTCCAGGAAATCGGGTTTGAGGAACTTCTCTCCTGTTATCCGTATCAATTCGGGAGCAGGTATCAAGCTCTCGATGCCCTGGGGATGATCTTTCACAGCATCAATCTGGGCTTTCCCTCGATTGAATCCTTAAAACTGGCCAATGCTGGTGACCTGGGCATATTGATCGGTCAGCCCCGTGCACCGGAAAAAGAGACCCTGCGAGGACTCCTTGGCCGTCTGGCTTCACAGGAGAAAAGTCCCCAGCTGATAGAAGATGTGGCCCGCAACCTCCTTGAAAAAGATCGAATCGACAAGGAAGTCTTTTTTATAGACGGGCACTTCCTGCCCTACTACGGCCTGCACGTCATTGCCAAAGGCTACTATACAGTCCGGCGCATGCCCTTGAAAGGCAATGAGATTTATGCGGTCACCGATTTACAGGGCAGGCCCTTGTTCTTTCTCACCGAATCCTGTGAGATCGATTTCAGGCCCATGATTGCCCGCAGCGCCGAGATGCTCATCGACCTGGGAATTGAGCGCCCCATCCTGGTCTTTGACCGGGGCGGGTATGGGGTTCATTTTTTCAACGAGCTGGATCAGCAGGCTGATTTCGTCACCTGGGCCAAACACCTTCCTGAAAAGGCAATGACTGAATTGCCCGGCTTTATCCCCATGTGTATTGCAGAAGAAGAAATTGAGATTGCTGAAACGTCTCGAACCATTCGAGAGACGACTCAAACCGCCAAAAACGATGGCCGGAACGAGCCAAGTTCCATGCAGGTGCGCCTGGTGGCCATCAAATTCCAAAAATCAGGCAAGTATATGGGGATATACACCAACAACACAGAGAAACCGGTCCACGAGATTGCCTATTATATGCTTCAGCGTTGGGGGAAATCCGAAAACTTCTTTAAGGAGTCCCTGGCTTGGTTCAACCTGGATTATCATCCGGGCTATGATCTCAAAGAGCTTGAAGAGCAGCCCTTGGTGGACAATCCAGACATTGCCCTGATTCGAAAAGGGATCAAAGCCCTCAAAAACGATATCAAAGAGCTGCAAAAGGAGATCGATCTCCGTAAGTATAAACTCGGCAACCGCCAGGACAAACGGATCGAAAAAAAGCTCACCAAGCTTGAGCAGGAGAAGGCGGAAAAAGAAACCGAGCTTCAGCGCTTTGAAGATAAGCTCAGTCAACTCCCGGATAAGATCTCAATCCTGGAGCTGCTCAAGGGAAGACCCATGAACCGCTGCGATCTGGAAAAGAAAAAGCTCTATGATCTCATGCAGTGTCTGGCCTTCCATTCCCGGGAACGGTTGGTGGAGATCTTTCGGGACTGCTATGATGATCCCAGGGACATCAAACAAATACTGGGGATGATCACTCGAAGATCCGGTCTTATCAAACTCATCGGCGACACCTTGGTCGTGATCATAGATGGAATCGATAACACCAAGTATCGCAAAGCAGCCGACAAGCTCTGCCACAAGCTCAATGAACAAGAGATCACTCTTGTCGGCCGCCTGAAAGTGAAGTTGTCATTTCATCTCAATAAGATACGAAATAAAATATTTGTGCCAATAGAGCGTGCATGATTCTTAATGCACAAAAAAGTCATTTACCGGGATCTCTGATGTTTTTTGATAAAGAAAAAATATTGATGATTTGTTCGAATCTGATATCTTGTCAAAAATAGATATCCAAATACTAGATGATCTCTATCAAGAAGCCAGTTCCTATTGGATTGGTAATCCAGAAAAGTTTTCTCAAAATTGGGGAAGGTTCATAGACTATGTACACCAAAGAAGACCTGATCTGCCGACTCAAGAGGGAAATTCAAACCCATAGTACTGAACGTCATGAAAGGTTTTTGCCATTTTTGATCTTTTTGGAAAACCAATCATGCCATCAAAGATTTTTTGAAAGCTCTGCAATCGTACAATATTTTATTAAAAATGCCATTTTGTCACAGCAAGATGAATGGTTCTATATGGTGCTCAAAAAAATAATGGATTGCCAAAATTTAAAAATAGATTATCGTGACTACATGGGTAAAACTCCACTACCTCTAGCAGACTATACCAAAATTGTCTATGACCTTCGATGAAATGATAGCTAAGTGTATCTAGTGATCTTTTATTATTAAGTATACATTAAAAATGTCTGCTTATAATGAAAAACCCAAGGATCACATTGACCAATCAATTATATCAATGTATCCATTATAAATTTTAATGAAGACCATGAGCACCTTGGATACCACCATCAAAATGGCAATAGACGCTCACATAGGTCAGGTGGACAAAATCCTTCGGCTCTCCTATATGGCCCAATGACGGCAATGCAGACCATGAAACCGGCCAGCTTTTTTGTTCGCAGACTCACTCAGAGCCTGTCCTGAGTCCTCGAAGGAATGACAGATTATAATCTTAAGTCTCAAAGGAAGGGAAGCGAGACTTTGGATACCATACCTGTAATGACTTCCTTTTTCTCAAAAAAACATGGTTTTTTACCTTAAAAACATACTTTTTACGTATAGTTTTCAAACAAAGAGCCTGTGTGGTTGTATATATTTTATACAGGGGTTCAAGTCATTGGACCGGACAGTCTGATGTCGGCCCAGCCTCTGGCCGCAAGCGCCCAGTTTGATCAGAGATGAAACTGACCAAGCCAGCGACCTTGGTTGAGTCTTGTTTCATACGAGCTTTGCTTCTTTTTTTGCCTGCCGCTGAATCCTATAGAATGCAAGGACATGGAGGGCATCGCGGCGGGGATCACCACGCCCACATGGTGGCTGATTTCAAAAAGCGGTTCTGGATATCCATAGCAGCGACCATACCCATTCTGATCCTGTCGCCCATGATTCAGGCCTTTCTGGGCTTCAAACAGGCCTTTGGCTTTCCCGGTGATATGTATGTCCTGTGGGCTTTGGCTTCTTTCGTCTTTGTTTACGGCGGCTGGCCGTTTCTCAAGGGCCTCTTTGACGAGCTGGGAGAGAAGCACCCCGGGATGATGACCCTGATCGCTGTGGCCATTACTACGGCCTATGCCTACAGTAGCGTGGTCGTTTTCGGCCTGGCCGGCAAGGTCTTTTTCTGGGAGCTGGCCACCCTGATTGACCTTATGCTCCTGGGACGCTGGTTCGAGATGATTGTCTCTGTTGTCATGCCAGGCATGCCTCAAACCATTGGCTTTGGCATTGACTCTATGCCAGCGACTTGTTCCAGAAAGATGCAATACTCATGGATTGAAAGTCTTTGGTAGGTCCTGACTAGAGTACTTCTTTGAGATTTACTACTTATTCAAATCCAGCATGGAGGATACATGAGAGACAGCAAGGTCAGGCGACAGTTGATCGTATACGCTCAGTTATTCATTGGCATGGCTTTGTTCGGCACGGGAACACCCTCGGCCAAGGTGGTGGCTGAAACATTTCCCATGTTCCTGGGGCCGCTTTTGCGTCTCCTTGTCGCCTCCCTGGCCTTGACTCCTTTGCTGTTGCTTCACCGCCACCGGCTGCCTCAAATATCCAAACGCGACTGGCTCGAAATCACCATCATCGGCGGGGTAGGTATCGTGGCATTCACCATCTTTTTACTCACGGGCATGCAACGGGTAAACGGCGTGGTCGGCTCAGTGGTCATGAGCCTGAGCCCTGCGGCCATGGCCGTAGCAGCGGTGTTGTTCATGCACGATCGCATGGGCTGGCGAAAGATTCTAGCTGTAACCTTGGCAGTGGCTGGGGTGTTGATCATCAACGTCTCGGGCAAATCCATCCAGTCCTCGGGCTGGGAGCTGGTGCTGGGCAGCTCCCTGGTTTTCGCAGCGGTGGCCAGTCAGACTCTATACTCATTACTGGGCAAACGGGTTATGCAGGACCTTCGTCCCAGCATTGTTTTACCCCTCATCGTCTGGGTCGCCACGCTCATCTTTGCCGGGCCGGGTTTATATCAAGCAGCTTACTTCAACTTTGCCACGCCGAGCATGAATGCATGGATCGGTTTGCTGGTCTGGGGCATGGGGCCATTGGCCATCGGCACCATGGTCTGGTTTCACGGTCTGCGCCAGGTCCGTCCAAGCATTGCCTCCGGATACATGAGCGCCATGCCCGCCGCAGCCCTGACTCTCTCCTACATTTGGTTGGGTGACAAATTCCACCCCATTCACCTACATAATCAAAAGGCCGTGCCCAATGGACACGGCCTTTTGTTAGCCTTTTTCCATCACTTTGATCAATACTGCCTCTTCATCCAGCCGGTCTCTTTATCGATGAGCAACTTTTCCACCAAGGAGCCGTCCTGGGTCACAATAGTGGCTGCAAAAGCGCCTTGCTCTTCATTGTCAGTGACCTCACCCACCTTCAGGTTGGGATTTCCAGCCACATAATTTTCCGCAAGCTGCTTGGCCTGATCTGCTTGTAAAGGCTCGGCCGGCTGCTGCTGTTGCCCGCCTTGGGGGCCGTATTGTCCTCGTCCCCATCCTTGCTGCATCCCTTGTTGACCTTGCCAAGGACCGTGCATCATACCTTGTTGTCCGCCGCGCATCATTCCCTGGCCTCTTTGCATCCCTTGCCCATGCATCATGCCTTGCCCTCGCATCATTCCCTGCTGTCCATGCATCATGCCTTGCTGTCCACGCATCATGCCTTGCTGTCCGCGCATCATGCCTTGCTGTCCGCGCATCATGCCTTGCTGTCCGCGCATCATCCCGGGCCCCATGCCTCGGCCCTGGGTATCACTCTGCCCGCACCAGGGACAGAACCAGCCCTGACCTTGAGGGCCAGGGCCCTGGCCATAGCCCTGTTGCTGGGCCAGGACCACACTGCCGGACACGATCAATACCAATGCCGCTGCTGCAATAAAGAGTTTTCTTTTCATTTCCAATACCTCCTTGGGGTTTGATGTGACAGATGTACTTACCAAAATGATTGATGATCATCAGGACCGGACCAGATAGTTGCGCATCATTCCCAGGTCTTCATGCTCCAGATTGTGGCAGTGATACAGATAGAGTCCCTTGTGATCGGTAAAGCGCATGATCACAGCCACTCTTTCCCCGGGCATGACCAGGACGGAATCCTTCCAGCCCTGGTCCAGAAAGCGGTACCCGGGGCCGCCGGACCGACCGAGGACCTGGAATGAAAGCCCATGAATGTGCATGGGATGGGGCATGGACATCATGGATCCGGTATTGATGAATTCCCAGATTTCGGTTTCCCCCAGACGGACCATCTCGTCAGGTGCCACCTCGGACATATCAAACGTCCGCCCGTTGATGGTCGGTTGCCTGTGCCTCATATCCAGAAAGAATCGCTTTGGATGCTGGCGATTTACCGCTTGAGATGGATCAAGCCGTTCAAGGCTCGTGAGCCGTTCAGGAGGGGGCGTCTCGCCCTTGCCGGCTTCACTGACCTGAAACCGGACCAGCTGGGAGTGGGATCCATTTGGCAGACGCGCTCCCCTTCGCATCATGCCCATACGCCCGCCACCCGGATTGAAGGGCAGGCTCTGCAGTGAGACAATCGAACCTTCCGGCATGCCCCCAAAGTCCGCCCAGAGATCGACCCTTTCAGCCGGGCCGAGCATGATGTCCGGAACATTCAGAGGCTTTTCCAGCAGTCCGCCGTCTGTGCCGAGAATCTGCAGGTTTTTGCCGTTGCTCCAGGCCAGGCGGAAGATCCTGGAGTTTGATCCGTTGAGGATGCGCAACCTGTAGGGCTTCCCCTTCACGTTAAAAGTGGATTCCGCTTGACCGTTGACCATTATCCTGTCGCCGAGGAATCCGTTCATCCGCTCCATAGGGGAGCGAAGGTACACGAGCTGGTTGTCTGATCCGAATGTCCGATCCTGAAGGACCAGGGGCAGATCGTCTTCACCTGATGGAAGTCCAAGGGCCTGTTCTTTACGGTCGGAGATCAGAAAAAGCCCTGCCATTCCGCCGTAGACTTGGTTGCCGGTAAGACCGTGGGGGTGCGGATGATACCAGTATGTGCCAGCCCGGTTGTCGACCTGGAAATCATACACATACTCCCCTCCTGGAGGCACAGCCAGTCTGGGATGTCCGTCGTCTTTCGGGGCAACGTGCAGGCCGTGCCAGTGGACGATGGATTCCTGGGGAATGAAGTTCTTGAACCTGATCCGGATTCTCTGACCTTTTTGGACTCGAAAAGTCGGCCCCAACCAGCTGTTTTCCGAATTCTGTAGCTGCCGGTGGTCTCCATGAAGCACCTGTCCTTTAAATCGCCAGACATTGGTTAAAGGCCCGGAAAAGAGAGGTACCCTGTCCTGGACCACCCTGAGGTCAACCTCCAGGTCCGGCTGTGCAGCTATGACCTGGCGTGGCCAAATGAAGCCTGATGACGTGGTCGCGCCCAAGGCGGCCAAAATTTGAATGAAAGATCTGCGGTCCATAGGTTTCCCCCCAGTAAACTGAAGACCTCTCTTATTGAAGGTCCTGCTTCATCCGATCGAATTCTTCCTTGGTCAATTCGCCTCGGGCATAGCGCTTCTTGAGGATATCCAGCGGGGTTTCCCGGCCTGGAGAATATCCGGCAGTTTCTGAGCTTCGGATTTTCGAGAGCACAACAATAAGGATGATCACCGCCAGGATGATCAGGATCCAGAAAAAGAAACCGCCAAAAGGCATCATGTGGGGCCATTGGCCGAAAAAACCACCTCCCGGGCCGTGGGATTGAATGCTGGGGCAGAAAAAAGTGCTGAAGGTATCAAAAAGCTGTGTCATGTCTTTTCTCTATGCTTAAAATATACAAAGATGGAGTTGCCTGGGCTTGCACTCCTCGAAGCAATCGATGTGCCAAAAGGCCTTCATTTTGTAGTGTCCTGTAATGACATCCTTTTTCTCAAAAAAACATGGTTTTTTATCTTAAAAACATACTTTTTACGTATAGTTTTTAAACAAAGAGTCTGTGTGGTTGTATATATTTTATACAGGGGTTCAAGTCATTGGACCGGACAGTCTGATGTTGGCCCAGCCTCTGACCGCAAGCGCCCAGTTTGACCATAGATGAAACTGAACAAGAGGGCAACCACTCAGGGTTGCCCCTACGAGGAGGCCCGAGATACCATTCGTCATTATCGTTCCCACGCTCTGCGTGGGAGCTTTTCTTGACCGCTCCTGCGGTCTCTTTGTGGACGCCGGAGCGTCCAGTGGTATTCCCACGCAGAGCGTGGGAACGATAAAGAAGAGAAGAGCCAGGCTGGAGCCTGGCGATCCTGGACGGCCAAGCCAGCGACCGGTGTATAGAATGCAATGCTACTGAAGATGATCAATCCGGGTCAAGACCTGTTTCAAGATCTCACTGATAAATCACCGATACCAGGGCTTGCTCTTGGGGATTCTTTATGAGATCGTTCCGTAATCATTTACTTTCTGGCGGATAGTATTGTTTTTTGGCCGTCGGCGGTGAATCCACCAAAACAGGATGGTTTTGTAAATGAGTCAGCCTGAGGAAAAACAGGAAACTTGTCCAATCGGAATCGACCAAAATAAATTTATAAAATCAATAACTTTCTTGGTCGAAAACAGCCGATATTTTGTTATTTTGGCTGTGTTGACGGTCCTCATTGTGTCAATAACTTTATTCGTCATGGGCACACTTCATTCCATCTTGACTATCAAACATATCTGGGTTCAATTCTCGCATGACAAGATTGTATCCATTAGCTTCTTTATAGAACTTTTAGAAATAATAAATACAATGCTTAAAGGTGTCATTTTTTATATAATCGGAGTCGGTCTCTACAACCTTTTCGTAACCCCGATTCAACTTTGTGCTCAGTTCAAAGTGACGACTCTTAACGACCTTGAAGAAAAAGTCATAAGTGTGATCATTGTCATATTTGCTTTGCAGTTTTTAAAGCAATTGACTGTATGGGAGAATCCATTGGAAATATTATATTTTGGGTTGGCCACTACCGCGGTCACCCTTTCCTTAGTCGCTTTTTTGCGATTCGTCCTTCAAGCTCATGAAAACTGAAAAACTTTAATGGGGGTGATCTTCAAGAGTTTCAGTGACTTTAGCTCCAAACACATGCTTCCTAATCTCACTGATAAATCCCCGATGCCAAGGCTTGCTTTTTGGAATTCCTTTTGCTAAAAGGACCATATTGTATACTGTTTAAGGAGGTATTTTATATCCCTCTGCTTTTAAGATATCTATTTGAATTTTATATGTTTAAGTTGCTAAATCATGCTATTTTCTTTTTTATAAGCAGACAAAAAGCCAGCAACAATTGAAGGAGAGCTTTCATGATCAGGATTCATGTGGTGCTCATTCTGACTTCATTACTTATAGCCTTTAGTCTGGGAGGTGATGTCAGCACACAGGGCAAGGGCGCTTGCCAATGGACAATATCTCTCCACAACAATGCTTGGGCCCAGGATGCAGATGACGCAGCTGACATTCAATGGTTCAAGGAAACTATGAAAATCTCACCCAAGTATCAAGAACAAGATCGTGGTCTGCTTGGAATGTCCTACGCACATTTTTTTGTCATGGTCTTCTTGATCCTGTTCTTTATCGGGACCTTTATCAACTCTTACCTTCGCAGCAAGCGGACCAGGGATGTCCTGCAAACACTCATCAAGGAGGAAAACAATCATGGTTCTTAAGGTTTATTTCAGCCAATCAGAGTATGAAGTTGAATGGAGCGACAGGTACGGTAGCCTGTTAGAATTGGCCCAGGAAAACAATATCCCCATTGAAAGTGATTGCGAGCAAGGGTTCTGCGGAACGTGCAAGGTTAAGCTTTTGAAGGGGAGTGTGGACATGGAAGAGACAAGTGGGTTGGAAGATGAGGATCAAGAGAACAATATGATCCTTCCCTGCGTCTCGGTGCCCAGAACAGATGTGATCATTGAGATTTGAGGAATGATTGATCAAAGGCAAGTCAGATCAGGGCTGACTATTGTGTTCATCGCCTCCTTGTTGGTCGTGGTCATTGTACCGCTGCCAAGAATGGGAGGAACTTTGGCAGGGCATGTCCTTGGGATACTCGGGACAGTGATCATACTTCTGACGCTCATTTATCCTTTTCGAAAACGTGTGTTGGGCCGTAAGGGCAAAAAAAATCCTATAGCCACACACACTTTGTATGGATTGCTCGGACCGTCACTGGTTGTCTTTCACACTGGAGGGGAATTCAAAAGCTTCATTGGCAACCTGGTTTTTATATGTATGGTCTTAGTGGTTCTCAGCGGTATTGTAGGAATATATCTCTTTAAAACGACCAGAAAGACACTCAAGGAACATAAACAGGACGTTTCCCAACTAAAAAAGATTTTTTTTGAAAAAAAAAGAGACTTTTCAGCGGCAGATCTCGAGAGATATGTGCAAGGAGAAAAAGCCTTGGAGAGTTCTGATACAAGATCGATCGATGAGACAGCCGAACCTAATGCAGTGCGCCATAGAAAAGATTTGGTGCAACTTGTTGAATTGATAGCAGATAAAGAACATACGATTAAGGTCTATGCAACAATTGAGCGCATATTTGCCAAGTGGTCCAAAGCCCATATTGCTTTGGTCTTCTTTCTGTTGGCTTTTCTGGGCAGTCATATCGCAGTCATGATTTATTATGGACTTCGCTGGTTATGATCAACAAGTTGATTACCTTTCTGATTTTGATCACAGCAGTTACTGCCGGGGTTTTTCTTTTCTTCCGGGAAGAAGCAGCAAAACCTGGAAATCTGGGTTCTCCCCATGCCCAGTTCTCTTCCTGCACCACCTGTCATGACCCCTGGCAAGGGGTGGATAGCTCTTCTTGTCAGCAGTGTCACTTTTTCAGCGAGGTTAAGACTATGGCTCCGAGTATTCGGTTTCACATCGCTGGCGAACACTGCTTGAGGTGCCATGCAGAACATCAGGGTCGAAAAGGTCCAGTTTCGGCTATGGACCATACCCTGCTCAACCCAGAGCTTTCCTGTACCAGATGCCATTTTGATCCCCATTCGGGTTTGTTTGGACCGGATTGCAGGGAATGTCATGGCCTTCGTACCTGGCAGGTCAAAGGCTTCCAGCATCCTTCACAGGATCAGAAAGCCTGTAACAGATGCCACAAGCCACCTCAGTCGCATCGGTTCAAGGAGTTAAGGCAACGTATCCAGGAGGACCACGATCAGATATTTCCAGAAGATGATTCACCAATGATAGAAGATTGCTGGCGTTGTCATCTTACAAAGGACTGGCGACCACTTTTGATGGAGCATTAATTATAAATTCCTTTTTTTAATACATTTATGTATTTCAAAGGAGCATACTATGAACTCTATAAAATATAAAAAAATACATTTTTGGCTGATCATGATCGTGGCGTTTCTTATAAGTGCAGGAATGGTATCCTTATCCTGGTCTCAACATACTCATCATCATTTTCATTGTAGAATTTCCGGGATAGCCCAGAATGCTTCTGCAGATGCATATTTTCGTTTGGAGGCCAATGCAACGATGCTTGAGTATACTCTGGAGGTGAACAATATCGAAAATATTACCATGGCCCATATTCACCTCGGTTTGCCTGGAGACATCAATACTCCTGTAGTTTGGCTCTATCCCCCATCCCCGCCTCCAAAGCCAATCCCAGGATCGTTCAGCGGAGTTCTTGCAGAAGGTACCATTACAGCTAAAGATTTCATCGGTCCTTTGCGGGGTGAGCCGTTGTCTGCCCTCCTCGGACACATGCAGAAGGACCATGCCTTTGTGAATATTCATACCCAGGATCATCCGCAGGGAGCTATCTGTGGCCAAGTGCGGCTTTTAGGTGACGAAAAGCCTTTACAGAAATAGCAACAAGATCTGCATATCATGTCAAAAAGGAAGTTATGATGAAAAGGAGCACGATTCTTTTGCTCTGTGCTTTGCCGGCATTAGTGGCCATCTTGGTATCGATCTACTCCTGCGCCACAAGCTCCAGGATGGACATCACCCCTGGAAAGCAGTTGGTCAGTGGTGCCGACTTCGTAGGAAAACAGACCTGCGCCATGTGCCATTCTCAAACAGTCGAGGACTTCAAGAGCACCGTGCACAGTCGACATCAACTTCCGGTCATGGATAATAACGGTTTGGATCGGATCTGCGAGGGATGTCACGGAGCCGGCAGCCTGCATCTTGAAGTCGGAGGTGGGCGCGATGCCAATATCATCGATCCGAGGGAGACCTCAGCTCCCTGTTTCCAATGCCATCACAACATCCAGGCCCGGGTTCTGCAGCGATACAGCCATCCCATTCGGGAGGGCAAAATGAGCTGCACCGATTGCCACAGTCCACACAGCAAAGACATCTTTTTACCCTCCTCCGGCACTCTTATAGGCGGAAGCAGCCCTGTTTGCAGACAGTGTCACCGGGAAAAGACTGCTCCTCATGTGTTTGAACACGAAGCACTGCGGGAGGGCTGCACCTCGTGTCACAACCCGCACGGCACCATTAATGAAAAGATGCTTGTCCAGCGGGATAACAATCTGTGTCTGCGGTGTCATGGACAGATCTCTTCAGCCCGGGGTTCAATCAACATGGGCGATTTCTCGCACACATCCAGGCTTGCTGAGGGAGTTTGCTGGAGCTCCGGTTGCCACACGGCTGTGCACGGCTCCAATATCAACCCTCATTTAAGGTATTGAAGGGGGAGAAATCATGAAAAGCCTTTGTATCATCTTTTCCGTGATGACCGGGATAATGATGGTGAATCTCTCTTTTGCTGAAGAGCTGGAAGTGAATATCTCACCCTCTATCGGAACTCTTCATGTCTCTGGTGACCAGAGCAAATTCCGGGAGGACTGGTGGACTCAGGATGGCTTGAAAGGAGGTGTTGAAAAGTTTTCCTTGCAAAGCTCTTTGAGTGACCAAATCTCCCTTCAAGGGAGCGGGCATGCCCATATCGCTGATAAAGACTATGCTGCGGAGCTGGAACTCCGCAGCGAAAATAAAGCGTCTTTTCGGGCCGGCTTTTCCCACTACAGTAAGTACTTTGATGATACCGGCGGCTTCTACAGTCCATTTGCTGATTCCTCCTTTGATCTAGGCAGGGACCTGGAGCTGGATATCGGCAAGATCTTCGTGGAAGCCAGACTGATCCAGCCCGAGCTGCCCAAGATCCTTCTTGGATACGAGCACAGATTTAAAAAAGGCGAGAAATCTCTGACCGGTTGGGGTGGAGTCACCCAGTCCGGGATAACCAGAAACATCTTCCCGGCATTCAAAGAGGTGGACGAAACGGTGGATATCTTCAAGGCCGAGGTCGAGCACACCATCAATAAAGTCACCCTTCACGATAGTTTTCGCTATGAGCATTTCCAGATCGATAACACACGGTTCGAGGAACAACGGGACCTGGATGCCGGAACACGAAAAACCGTAGAAGTCGATGATTCCCGGAGTCATAACAGTCTGTTCAACACCTTGCACACTGAAATGAGAATCAGTGAAAAGCTGTATGCCTCCATGGGGTATCTCTACTCCGATCATGATGGAGACGGGGATTTCAAGATGATGACCACCCCTTTTGCAGATCCTTTTGACAAGAACTGGTCAGCCTCGCAGTTGGATCTGGAGCAGGACTCCCATATCATCAACATGAATGCCATGGTTGGTCCATACAAGGATATCCAGGTGAGTGGCGGAGTTGAAGGGGAAGTAACCGACACTCAAGGAGATACGGATGCTGTCCTGACTGAAATTGGCTTTGGGGGGAATCTGGAGGAACCAGGAACTCGGATTTCAAGTCGAAAGGATCTGGATGGACTCAAAGAGACACTGGATGTGAAGTATACAGGTTTAACAAGAACAACGCTGTTTGCTGAAGGGAAATGGATCCAGCAGGCTATTGATCTTAAGGAACAGGAATTCGAAGACAGGAGTTTGACTTTTGAACGAGTGACTGATTCAGACCGAAGCATCGCGACTTACAAGGCCGGCTTCAGCACTTCCCCCTTTAGACGAGTGACCTTGTCGGCACATTACAGGCGAAAAAATACCAGCAACGACTATGACCATGAGGTGGACACGGAGCCATCGGGTTATTCTGCCTTCATCAGGGAACAGGATATCACAACCAATGAACTCCAAGCCCGAATCAGCGTTCAACCGAAAACCTGGCTTCGTACCTCGCTTGAGTATCGCCTGGAGGATACAAAAATTGACACACTCTTTGACAACAGTCCCCGGTCCGTTCAATCAGGCAATTACGACGCCAACATTTACAGCCTGGACATAACCTTGACTCCAATCTCCAATCTTTTCCTGACTACGGTGCAATCATACCGGGACATCCGCGGGAAGGCCTTTGACAACGGCATTGATGCGGTCATTCCTTATGACGGAGACATTTTTACATCAATTAACTCAATGAGTTATCTTTTCAACGAAAACAATGAACTCAGACTGGAATACATCTACTCCCAGACAGACAATTTCACCAACAATTCCGAGAACGGGCTTCCACTGCTTCACGACGACCGTTTGCAAAAAGTGCAAACCAGCCTTTCCCATACAATCAGCGACAACATGAAAGCGAAGTTCACGTATGGCTATTATGATTACAATGGAGAACATAACGATGGGGTTGACGATTATACAGCCCATATGGCCGGTCTCTCTTTGCAAATGAGTTTTTAGCCCCAGATCGATCATTGTAGTTTGTTGGGGCCTTGTTCATGAACATCTCATGAGAATTTTTAAAGAAAGGAAGATGCCAATCATGTTTTTTTCTTCTGCAAAAACGCTGGCTGGCGTGATTTTGGCCTTGACCCTCATTCTACCTGGATTGCATGCCATGGATTTGCCTGAAACCATGCTCATGGATGATTCACAAGAACATGTGCAGAACCCGGTCTATGCACCAGTGCTGATGCCTCACGAGATCCACCTTTCAATCAGCTGCCAGGCCTGTCACCATGAATGGAAGGATGAATCCAGCCCCCCGCTTAAGTGCAGCGATGATGGGTGCCACGATATATTCGGGGCCGAGGGTGACCAAAAGACTGCAGTCAGGTCAGCCTTTAATGCCTACCATAATCGCTCCAGTGAACTGAGCTGCCATGGTTGCCATCTTCAGCGTTCCCAAGCAGGGGAGGCTTCAGGTCCTGTGAACAAATGTCTCGAGTGCCATTCAGGGAAGTAGGACTGCCAGGGCACCATCTCGAAATGAGTCTTGAAAGCATGAACAGACGCTTTTTGACTGGGTCTTGATGAATCGATAATCCAGGCACAGACGGACCCGAATCTCTTCTTTATTCTTTTCCTCGTCACATATCGAAACCTCGGCATTGTCGGCAGTTCAAGAAGATCCTGAAACAAGCTGGGAATAAACTCACAACTGGACAGTACACCATCAAAAGGAGCAAACCTTGGCTGAACACCAGCGGACCCCTGAACAGCAAGATCATCGTGCATCCCATGACATGTCAGGACATGGGCATCATGACACCGGCAAAGGCCACAGCTCAATTAAGCACAAAGATCACAAGGCAGGCAAAGGACACCAAGGACATGGAGGGCATCAC